>NZ_WKKH01000038.1 GCF_009674725.1 Pedobacter petrophilus
TGCTGGATCTTTTATGCTGAACAAAATTATATCCTGTCAGCAATTCTCAAAACCTATTTATACAAACTTACGATGACGGCCGTGATAACCCATCGTTGATGCGAATGGTAGAAGTAATATGCAGAACTTTTTCATTTACAAGCCAAAGGCTACCAAAAAAAGAGGCGGTATCATAATTATCAATGATACCGCCTCTTTTTGATGAATTTTAACGCTTATCTAAAACGAATAAGTCAATCCGCCGAAAACGTTTAAACCATTTACCTGATAATACAAGAATCTATTGTACTTGCTATTCAGGAGATTGTTCGCTTTTGCAAAAACAGAGAATTTATTGTTAATTCTGTAATCTGCACCGATACCCAAATCAACAAAACCTTTAACCGTTTCAATCCGTTCGATTCCGGTATTAGGCACTAGATACTGCAATGGATTAACCGGAGTTTGCACGTTTACTTTTGCTTTTACGTCATCCTGAATTACCACAGCAGCATTAAAACTTAATTTTTTGTTGTAAGTGTAAAGGAAGTTCGAACTCACTTTTAATCCCGGCTTAAACCATGAGTAGGTTTCCTGAGCTGGTTTCCAGTCATCAACGTTTAGCTTTCCTGTCCATTTTAATGCATCACTAACCTGTACAGATAGTTCGCCCTCAATACCCGTTAATTTCGTTTTACCGAAATCATAAATCACATCGAATTTATTCAGGTTATCAAAGTTGTTGATGAACAGCGGCATATCATCAAATTGTTTTACGTAAACCCTTGCTTTGTAACCAAAACCTGGTCCGCCAGTTCCTTTAATGCCTGCACTGAAACTTAATTTTTCAACGGTGTTTTTAATTAAGATATTGTTGTTCAACCATGGGTTTTCATCGGTAAAACCTTTCAGTGAATTACGGTTTACATCGCCCTTTACTTCACCAAAAACCTGTAAGTAATCAGGAATCAACGTGAAATCTGCAGTTACAGCAGGGAAAATCCTGGTGCTGCTGAAAGCACCAAACTCCTGAACAAAGTTTACACCGGCAGTTACTTTTGCACCTTTAACCTGCAAACGGATATAAGGATTTAAGCGGAGTAAGTTGTTGCCAACACTGGTCAAGGCATCTTTAGTGTTTCCAAATTCGGTAGATGCTGCTAATCCTAAATTGAAAGAACTGATTCGCTTATTCAAATAACCGTTTAAGGTTAGGTAGTTTTCTTTAGCCTCAAACTTATCAGACCAAATATATCCATTGGCTTTCAGCGCATAACTTAAAGCGTCAGGATCTTCGGTAAAGTTTTTCACCAACTCACCTTCAAGCTCAACAAAAGTTAAAGCCTGCTTCTGCGGATCTGTGTTAAAAGTTGGCCTTTCCGAATCTATTCCGTAAAAATTTGTGCCATGGCGTTGTACATTAATGCGGCCACTTACAGTATGCTGATCTAAAATGCTACGACCGAAAATGCTTAACTGCTGGTCGCTGCTATTTTGCTTGTTTAATTTCCCTTCCTGACTAAAGTGCCTGAAGTATCCACCAAATTGCAAACCTTCATCCTTTCCATTGTTAAAATAAGCTTCACCTAAAATTGTTCCCAGGGAGCCAACCCCACCTTTCACATAATTATTAATCAGGATGCTCTCCTTTTCATCGGCCACTGCCTGCGCCTGGAGTTTTTGAATGTCACTGTTAAGTTCCAGCTTTCTGTCCGTAATACTGTAATTAAGTTTGGCTTTATAAATTTTAACATCATCCAGATTCGGACTTCTTCTTAGTTTCACCGCTTCAGCAAGTATCGGCTTATAGGGGCGAACCACCTCGATTTCTTCGTTAACAACTGCCTTTTCCTCTGCCTTTTTTTCCTGTGCCTGAGCACTCATTAAACCTGCAGCTATAAAAAACAGTGAACTATATATATATTTAATCGACTTCATAATACTACTTCTTCTGGTTTAGTTTTTCTAGTTTTTCTTTGGCTGTAGGGATGATATCATCCTTGCCTTCATAATTATCAATGATACTTAACAGCGTACTTTTTGCCTGTAAGTTATCTTTCAATGCAACATAGTTATCAGATAAAAGGATAAACGCTTTCGCTACCCAATAATCATAAGATGCCATATTGTTAACCAGGTCGAAACATGTTTTTGAAGATGTTTTGTAATCACCTTTATTATATTCTACCAATGCAAGATTATATTTCGCTTCAGCTGCGGCGATTGTTTTGGTTTTAGCCACTACATTTTTAAATTCTTTAACTGCAGTAGTGGTATCACCTTTCAATAAATAAGCCTTACCAGAGAATAAACCAGAACTGTTTTTTTCTTCTTCAGATGCTTTTTCAGATTCTTTTGTTAACTGCGCATATTTAATCATGTCATCAGGCATGTTCAGGGCCGTGTAAGCCTTTAACAAGTTGTTGATGGCGAAGCCATAGTGAGATTTGTAATCTGTTGTGGTTTCTAAACGTTTTAAATAAACAATCGCTTCGTTATATTTTTTCTGATTCAGGAACAACTGCGAAATGCTCACCAGTGAACGTTCGGTGTAATCGCTTGTCCAGTCATTTAAAATAAATTCATAATCGGCAATGGCTTCATCCGGACGATTCATTTTGACTAAAGATTCTGCCCTGATAAATTTGGCTTCTTTTTCATGAATGGATTTCGGGAACTTATCAAAATAAGCGTTAACAGCCTGAAAAGCACCAGTGGCATCGCCCTTCAAATAAAGGTTATTTGCTGCCGAGAAAATGATGTTATCCTGCTCACTGTTAGAATAATTTCCAAGCGGAGTAGTGTTTGCATAAGTAATAAATCCATTTGCATCGCCACGGTCTACATAAATATTCTTGATAGACTCCATTGCTTGTTTAGATTCATCAACTGCAGGATACTCTGTAACCACTTTCTTAAACGATTCTAAAGCGGCATCATCCTGATCCTGGTTGTATTGAACCAAACCGATTGTAACCAGCGCTTTCGGCACATAACTGCTTCGTGGATATTTCGCCACCAAAGCCACCAGATCAGATTTTGATTTATCGAAATCGCCTTTGTTGAAATAAGTATAAGCCGTTTCAAAACCAGCATCATCAGCATAATTCGAGTTTGGAAATTGCGATAGCAAACCCTGCATAGTAGCAATTTTTGCATCGTATTGCGTTTCCAAGCCCTGGATCATCCCTTTCTGGAATGTTGCATAATCCTCAGAAGAAGTATGCCTGCTGATAATTTTATTGTAGTTGGCCATCGCCTGGCCATAACTCTTATTTACGAAGTAAGAATCGGCTAAACGGATCGTTGCATCATCAATTGTTTTCTGGTCTTTATCATTTCCAGCTAAAAACTTCTCAAAATAGTTAGCCGCTTTACTGTATTTTTCATCTTCGAAAGCAGCATATGCTAATGCATAATTTGCAAAGTTGTAAACACCTGTTTTATCTGCATCTGGAAGTTTAAGGAACTTCTCAAAAGTGGATACTGCTTCACCAAACTTGCGTAACTCATACATGGATTCTGCTTTCCAATACGTATTTAGCGCCTCAATTTCATTGTCTTCCGGATATTTATCTGAACGTAAAAACATGGATAAAGCATTTGGAAATGCCCGCTCATTATAGAATTCCAAACCACGGAAATAAGTAACCTTTTGATAAGCTTCTCTGGCTTCTAAAGTTTTATCTGGAATTGGCTCCAGGATATCTACCGCTGCCTGATAGTTTTTAGTGGTTAATAAAACCTCACCCAATAATGTTTTGGCTTCGTTTATTTTACGGGATTTTGGGAATGCTTTCAAAAACCCCTGAGTTGCTTCTAAAGCCTGTTGATGGAAATCAAGTTCATAGCTTAGTTTCGCATAACTTAACCAGGCCTCTTCCTGAATTCCTTTATCGAAATCTAAGCGGGATGCCCTGAAGAATGCGCTTTGTGCTTTTTGTTTGTTGCCCAGCTGGATAAATGCCTTACCCAACGTGTGCATCCCGTTTTGAAGATAAACATCATCAGTATTTAACTTCTCTAATACCGCAACAGATTCTTTATATTTTTTATTCTGGAGCAATGAGTAGCCATATTGATAAATAAACAGGTTGTTTTTGGTTTCACTTTTATCCTTAGCATAAAACTCAGCGAAATATTTTTCCGAATTTTTAAAGTCAGATTTTGCAAAATAAGAAGCTGCAACTAAACTCAGCATTTCAGGCTCAAACTGTTGTTTTGTTTTTTGAATAGATTCCAGCGCATAGCTGATCACATCATCGTAGCGCTCATCTAAATAATACATTGAAGTGATGTAGTATGGATAACTCGCTTCATAAGTAGGAGAGCCTTTTAGCTTTTCGAAGTTAGCAAGTGCCGTTTTGTACTCCTTATTCAGGTAGTTGATATAGGCAAAGTAATAAGTGGCGCTTTCCTGAAAATCGCCCTCTTCTTTTTTAACCTGTTCAAATAAAGGTTCTGCTTTTTCGTAATCTTTAAGCTCGAAGTAAGCGTAACCTTGTTTAAACTGGTATTCATTTCTCTGCTTGGCAGAAAGGGTAGAAGGATCAGTTTTTTCGAACCATTCTAATGCTTTTTTATAATTCTTCTGACCGAAATAAGTCTTTCCAACATAAAAATAAGCAAGTTTGGTATTTGGATTTAAAGGATAATCGCGAATAAAAGCCTGAAATAAACTTTCGGCATCGCTATTGGTTAATTCCAGCGCACAAACGGCGGCATAGAATTTTGCATTTTCTTTTAAAAGGGATAATTCGGCATTGCTCTCCGTTTGAGTGGAAGACTTGTATCGCAATTGTTCAACAAGTTTAAACTGATGCGCCGCCGCGGTGTACTTCTCTTTGTCTAATAATTCTAAGCCGGTCTGATAGTTTCTATTGAGGTTTTGCACCGCGCTAACCTGCGCATACGTGCTAAAACTTCCTGCTAAAAGTAGCGGAATTAGTAAGTATTTTTTCTTCATTATTCTTTATCTTTTTTCATTGGCAATACAAACAATATGATATTTACAGCAACTGCTAAAATCATAAGGCGTGCATTGATTTCAAATATGGTCGCTACGAAATTAGAAATTGTAACAACGTTTATCAACATAAGTAATTAACATCTGTTAATAACACAATTAAACGATGGGTTTTCTGGTTTGGTATCGGTTAGGATACGATTGTTAAAAATGAATGGTTAGTTCATTGGATATAAGTTAATTTGGTTGTTAAGCAAGCTGTTCTCCAGGCAAGCGCTCACTCATTTTTAGTAAGTTTTTGATGAGATTCAGTCTGATAAGTTTTTCGAATATCGGTTATTTGTAGATTAACAGGCTCATCGCTATGCAATCCTATAAAGTAATTGCTGACTCAAGACTTTAGACTCCCAACCAAACGACTACTGACTTAAGACTATAGACTTACGACTCTCAACTCAAAACTCCGGCCTTAACCCTGGCTTGCCAGTAGATAAAGAACAGCCATTCTCACCGCTACGCCGTTTTCTACCTGTTCCAGAATGATAGATTGTTTGCTATCGGCAACATCACTCGTAATCTCAACACCCCGATTAATTGGGCCTGGATGCATGACAATGATTTCTTTGTCGAGGTTATCTAAGATTTGTTTATTCAAGCCGTACATCATGGCATATTCCCGAAGTGAAGGGAAATATTTAATATCCTGCCGTTCCAGTTGAATGCGAAGCATATTGGCAACATCGCACCAGTTCAGGGCTTTAATGAGGTTATGTTCTACTTTTACGCCCAGTTGATGGATGTGTTTTGGAATTAACGTTGTCGGACCGCAAACCATCACTTCAGCGCCTAAACGCTGCAAGCAAAGAATGTTTGAAATGGCAACTCTGGAGTGTAAAATGTCTCCCACGATGACCACTTTTTTTCCGGCAACATCACCTAATTTCTGACGAATAGAAAAAGCATCAAGCAATGCCTGAGTGGGGTGTTCGTGTGCACCATCTCCTGCATTTACAATTTGTGCTTTTACGTGCTTACTTAAAAACTGACCAGCGCCGGCATAGGGGTGACGCATTACCACCATATCAACTTTCATCGACAGGATGTTATTTACGGTGTCAATCAGGGTTTCGCCTTTACTTACTGAAGAGGAAGATGCAGCAAAATTAACCACATCGGCCGAAAGTCTTTTTTCAGCCAGTTCAAATGAAAGCTTCGTCCGGGTAGAGTTTTCAAAGAAAATATTGGCGATGGTAATGTCTCGAAGCGATGGAACCTTTTTAATCGGTCTGTTAATCACTTCTTTAAAATTATCTGCAGTTTCGAAAATCAATTCGATATCATTCCGGTTAATATCTTTAATGCCTAAAAGATGTCGGGTTGATAGTTTGTCTGCTGCCATTTTCTATATTATTGTTTTTCAGATAATAAAATCACTTTGTCTTCTGCTCCTTCACTTGCCCAGGTTACTTTTACCTGCTGCGAGTTTAAACTATCCACCTTGTGGCCGATATAATCTGGTTCAATTGGTAAATGCCTGCTAAACCTGCGGTCGATTAAAACCAGCAATTCCACTTTTTCTGGTCGTCCATAAGCCAATAAAGCATCAAGTGCTGCGCGAATGGTTCTGCCGGTCCAGAGTACATCATCAATTAAGATCACTTTTTTCCCTTCGATAATAAAATCGATAGAATTACTGCTTGCGGTTACCAAACCATCTTTCCTGCGAAAATCATCTCTAAAAAAAGTGATGTCGAGATTCCCCTTCAGAATTTTTTTATTCTTTAGGATGATTTGAAGTTCCTGTTGAATTCGATCGGCCAAAAAGATTCCTCTCGGCTGGATGCCAATTAAAACGGTATTTGCGAAATCGTCGTGGTTTTCAATTAATTGATGGCAAAGCCGCTTAATTGTAATTTGAATTTTCTGTCCGTCAAGAAGTGTTTTCTTTTGCATTGAAGAAGGATTGGGCAAATATATAAAAATGTTTTAAGGTAAGAAAGTTGAATGCATATTGTTTTATTGTTTCACTGCTAAATAGTTCTGTCACAACATTTAAAAATCTGGTTTTCTTATTGTAATGTTTTTTGAAAAGCAATTGCTGTTTCATTTTAATATGAGCCGGGTGTGCAGTTTCTACAACTATTAAGAGTTAAAATTCACTAGTTGAACCGTTCTAGCCTAGTTTTAACAGTTTGGTTTTCTAAAAATTGAAATTACAATTTTGTTAAATCACTGAAAAATTATTGTGTAGAACACCCAAAAGATATGGTTGAATAACTGAAATAAAATTCAGTTGAAGTACGGGTTAAAACTAGTTTTTTAACTGATGATTATCGATCTCCATCCCCCTAATTTTGGTTTCCATTCACTTCAGGTATTGAAGTACGGCAGCATGAATAAGCAGCTGTAGGATTAAAGCTTAAAATTATGTATTCAGATAAAATCAATCAATTAATCACTTAAAATTAAACATCATGAAAAAGTTAACATTAGTTTTTGCACTATTTTTAATCAGTGCTGTATCATTAAAAGCACAAACCAAAGGTTATTTATTTAAAGGTTTATCGGCATCAGATGCCAGTAAACTTAAAGAGATAGTAAGCGCTTTGCCTAATGATTCTTATACGCTAGAATTAAATGAACAAAGCAAAGGTAGAGTTACCACAACAAAAAGTGGCACATCAAGGCTGTCACTAAGCTCACTTAATCAAAAAAATGTCTTTGTAAATAAAGATATTCTAAAAAGTAAAGGCGGTAGTTCTGCCTTTTTAGATAAGGCGATTATCATTAACAATGGAATGAGTGCCTTTTTGGATAAAGCGATTATCATCAACAATGGTAAGCAGCTAGACCGCTTAACGCTACAGAAATTGGATGCACTCACAAAAAAATATAACAAACTGTAAAATTTATTATGTTCTGGATTTCATAGTTTCTTAATCAATTTCATTTGCATAGCCTTTAACAGGCTATGCATCATTTTAAAAAGATGGAAAAGAAAATAATATTGTTCATTGCCTTTGCGGTTTTACATTTATCAATAGTGCTTTTAAACGCTTTAGGCATAAATTCCTTGACGCAAAAAACACTAAATAAACTGTACCTCACTTATTGTACCTTATCAGGTACTGATACTAAATATGGTTATTTCTCACCAAATATTTCTGATGATTTTGATGTGGTATATACCTTGTATAAAAGGGAGATGGTGGATCGAAAATTTAGATTAAAGATGAAGAATGAAGAGTGCAGGCAAAGGTTATACACCATGTATAATTATTTTTATAGGATAGAAGAATCAAGAGATTTAATGGCCCGCTCCCTTGCGTTCGGTGTGCTAAAAAATTATCCCGATTGTTCTAAAATCAAAATAGAATTATTTCTTTACCAACTACCTACTACCAGGCAATACCAAAATAAAGCAAAGGCCTATTGGGAATTATTTTACAGCACAGAATTTGAGCTTAATTAATATTGAAAACATGGAATTAAAACTTAAACCCAGCGAAAGTTATCTTAAACAACTTTCTTTTTTTAGAGTTATTATTGCTTTGTTTTGCATTTTTCAGGCGATGGCAATTTATCCAAATCTATTAGAATTATATGGTGCCAATGGAATGATCAACTCAGAAATCGGCGATGCATTTATTAGTAATGTATTAATCCGTCCGAATATTCAAAACTTGTACCCGTATCTATCCCCTTATTTATCCGCAGAACTGTTTAGTTACCTGGTTTTTTATATCTACGTGCTGTTTTTACTGTTGCTAACAGTAGGATATAGGGTAAGATTGTTTTCTGCATTGTCATGGTTATTTCACCTGATTTTGATCAATAGTGCACTTCATTTTAACTATGGAGTAGAACAGTTTACTAAAATATGCCTGTTTTATTGCGTGATAATGCCAACGGGATATTTTGCTGCTATAAGTAAAAAGGTAATTAACGAAACGAAAAATGACCTGATACCGTTTATTTCGGTTAAGATTTTACAGTTTCATTTATGCATTGTTTATTTTTTCGGTGGATTAGGAAAGATAAAAGGAACGCACTGGTTAAATGGCGAAGCGATATGGAGAAGTATTGAACAGCCCCAGTTTCAGCAATTTGATATGAGCTGGATAGCAGCCTATCCTTTAGTCCTAAAATTGTTAGGTTTGTTTGTTGTTTTTATTGAAATCTCCTATCCAATATTTGTTAACATAAAAAAAATGAGGGGCATACACCTTATTTTAGTGATTATACTTCATTTAAATATTGCCATATTTATGGGTTTAAGATATTTTGCAGCTATAATGATACTTTTTAACCTCAGCGCCTACGGTTATTCTTATCTTTCGGCTTTCTCACATCAGTTTATTAACAGGATTCTGTCGGTAATGAATAAATATAAGCGTATCTTAAAGAACGTTTTTGCAACACCAAATATTCAAAATTATGATTAGTAACCGGGTACTGGAGGTACAACCACAACAACATTGGTTGATAAGGATGTTGAAGTGAACAACTATGAATTAAAAACTTTTTCGTTTACTGTTCCAACGGGTGGTAGCGGGGCCGAAGCCACCAACCTATCAGGCCTGCGTATAGCTGGACTGCAGATTGTAGTGGGATACGAGAAAATCGATTATATGAAACCTGTACATTCTCCAACCCGGGTTCGGGTACCTGGTATGTTTCGCTTTATGGTTATAATACCTATTTCAGCTCTCGCGTGTTAATTACAATTACTAAATAAGTGCTTTCATTTAAGATACAAGATGGAATCAGTATGATTTTGTCTTGTATTTATTTCTAGAGTGGCAAAAGCTAATTTTAGCTATTCCCACTTTTTTTGCTCCTCGGCGACCAAAGCCAAAGCGTTAAAATGATTAATGGTATGGTAATGCTTAAAGCGATTACAATCGTGATGGCTTTTTGCTTAATCATGTCTGCTTCAGTAGAAGTAAATACATAAACCGTTTCTTTAATGGCAAATAGGGTTAGGATAGTAGAAAGGACGGCAAATAGTTTACGCATGGTTTAATTTTTAATGCAAAGATTGCATTTATTTTTATAATAGACCAACGTTAAAAGACGCTTCGTTTAAAAAAGACATTAATTTTCTAAGTACCTTTTAGAATAAGTAATTCCCATCAAATCGTATCTTTTAAACTGAGTTCTTAACCGTTTTCGAAAATCCGGATAGTTTCGCTTTTCTTTCGGACTCCATAAAATTTCACTCAAAGCATCTAACCTCGGAAAAAGCTGGTATTGCACCTTTGCCGGGTTAGTAATGTACTCGCTCCAAAGGCAACCCTGGGCACCCCAAATTAACTTAGCCAGCGCTGCGTTTAATTCTGCAGGGATGGGTTCGTAATGGTAAACATCTGCCAGAAATGATGGCGTGCTCGCTGTTAAGCTATCTTCTTTAGCAAATTGACCATGATTGAAGTACATTTTGTTTTCGGGTGTCATAATTGCTTTGTGGTTTTGTTTGGCAGCTTCAGTTCCACCTTTCTCGCCTTGCCAACTCATTACCACCGCATTTGGCGCTAAACCGCCTTGTAGAATTTCATTCCAGCCGATAATGGTTTTCCCTTTGCTGTTTACAAATTTTTCTATCCTTCTGATGAAATAACTTTGCAATTCGCTTTCTGTTTTTAAGCCATTGGCTTTCATTATTTGCTGAGAAACTATTGATTTTTTCCACCAAATTTTTGATGCTTCGTCGCCACCTATATGAATGTATTTTGATGGGAATAAATCCATCACCTCGGTTAACACATTTTCTAAAAATTTGAATGTTGTATCAGAGGCTTGGAGCACATTATTATACTTATTCATCATTCCCCAGGTTTGGGCAACCTCATATTTCATTTCTGGTTCTGTACCTAATTCTGGATAAGCAGCAAGCAGGGCCATGCTGTGTGCAGGCATTTCGATTTCCGGAATAATCGTGATATAGCGCTTTGATGCATAATCAATCACCTCTTTAATTTGATCCTGGCTATAAAAACCGCCGTGTCGGATACCATCGGTTTGAATAACGGCATCTTTTGGCGTGATGTTTACATGAGTAGGCAGTACCTGATATTTGATGTTCTCGTTTCCTTTACCCGGCCACAATCCTGCTATACTTCCGTTACGCCAGGCACCGATTTCTGTTAGTTTCGGATATCTTTTAATTTCAATTCTCCAGCCATGATCATCAGTTAAATGCCAATGGAAATAATTCATTTTATGGAGGGCCAGATAATCGATATACTGTTTTACAAAAGCCACATCAAAAAAATGGCGACTTACATCAAGGTGCATACCCCGGTAGTCAAAACGGGGATAATCAATAATAGAAACCGCCGGAATTTGAATCGGGAAGGCTTTATTTGAGTAGGGTAGAAGCTGAATTAAGGTTTGGATACCGTAAAAAATCCCTTTGGATGAAGAAGCGCTAATCGTAACTTGCTTATCATCTGATGAAAGCTCATATCGGTCTGCATTTTCACTTTTAACATTGTTGAGCAAAAGCTTAATTACATTATTATCTTTTTTGCCTGAAGTACTATCGGTACGTATGGCGATTCCATAATATTTGAAAAGGTAATCCTTTAAGAACGAGCTGCTGTTGCTTAAAGAATCTGTTGCAATAATTTCCGTATTTTGATTAAGCGTGAAAGGAGTAATATTTGATTTAATATTTAGTTTAACAGGCATTGGAATAAGGTTCACTTCTTGTGCAGAAGCTCCGAACGTAATTAATAGAAAAATCGCCACGGAAGTAAATATTTTCATAACAAATGGGGGTGAGTGCAAAAGTAAGTAAAAATGGCTCGCTGTTAAAGTTCGTTTTCGGTTGTTGTAGAAAGTTATGTTGTTCTACAGTGATAATTTCAAGAAAGCCTGTTATTGCGGAAAGGCTTTCTGCCGAGGGTAAACGAAGAATCTGCTCTCCGGTTTGTTTGGCTTTTAATTTTAGTCTTTTTCAGAAAGATTGCTTCAGCCAAAGAAGAATTGGCTTCGCAAGGACGATCCCTTAAACCCGCATTAGTATTCGCAGATTGCAATTTCATTACCGTCTGGCTTCAGCCGACGGCAAACGAATAACCTGCTCTCCGGTTTGCTTTTTAGCTCTTTCATTTAGCCTTTACAGAAAGATTGCTTCAGCCAAAGAAGAATTGGCTTCGCAATGACGATCCCTTAAACCCGCATTAGTATTCGCAGATTGCAATTTCATTACCGTCTGGCTTCAGCGCCGACGGTAAACGAAGAATCTGCTTTCCGCTTTGCTTTTTAGCTCTTTCATTTAGCCTGTACAGAAAGATTGCTTCAGCCAAAGAAGAATTGGCTTCGTAACGATCCCTTGAAAACCGCGTTAGTATTCACAGAATGTAAATTCATTACCGTCTGGCTTCAGCCGACGGTAAACAAAAAACGCCCCGAATTACTTCGAGGCGTTTAATATATCAGTTAAAAAGAACTAGCCTTTTTTAGCTTTGCTTTCTTCGCCTTCTAATTGCGATTTCAATTGAGCCAATACGTCTAAGTCTCCTAAAGTAGATTTCTCTACAGAATCTTTAACTTTTTTCACTGCTGTGATAGATGCTTTAGCTTCTTTTTTCTTAGTAGCACGTTCTTCTGCAAGAACTTCAGCTTTAACTTCTTCCCAAATACGGGCGTGAGAAACAACGATGCGTTTAGCCTCTTTGTTAAACTCGATGATTTTGAAGTCGTTAGTTTCTTCAGCTTTAACTGAAGAACCATCTTCTTTAACCATGTGTTTAGTAGGTACGAAACCTTCTACACCATATGGTAAAGCAATAACAGCACCTTTATCAGTTACTTTAACAACTGTACCCTGGTGAACCGAATCTAAAGTGAAGATCGTTTCGAAAGTATCCCAAGGGTTTTCTTCTAATTGTTTGTGACCTAAGCTTAATTTGCGGTTATCAACATCTAATTCTAAAACAACTACGTCTAACACATCACCAACTTTAGTGAATTCATTAGGGTGGTTTACTTTTTTAGACCAAGATAAATCAGAGATGTGGATTAAACCATCAATACCTTCTTCGATTTCAACGAAAACACCAAAGTTAGTCATGTTTTTAACAGTTGCCTGGTGCTTGCTTCCAACAGGGAATTTAGCAGCAACTTCTTGCCATGGATCGTTAGATAATTGTTTAATACCTAAGCTCATTTTGCGGTCGTCTCTATCTAAAGTTAAAACTTCAGCTTCGATCTCATCACCAACTTTTAAGAATTCCTGAGGATTTCTTAAGTTTTGTGACCAGCTCATTTCAGAAACGTGGATTAAACCTTCAACACCTGGGATAATTTCTAAGAAAGCACCGTAATCTGCAACAGTTACAATTTTTCCTTTTACTTTAGAACCAACAGCTAAGTTAGCATCTAAATTTTCCCAAGGGTGTGGAGTTAATTGTTTTAAGCCTAAAGCGATACGTTTTTTCTCATCATCGAAATCTAAAACAACAACGTTGATTTTTTCATCTAATGATAATACTTCTTTTGGATGCTCTATGCGGCCCCAAGAAATATCAGTAATGTGAAGTAAACCATCAACACCACCTAAATCGATGAACACACCGAAATCAGTAATATTTTTAACAGTACCTTCTAATACCTGACCTTTTTCTAATTTAGAAACGATTTCTACTTTTTGGCTTTCTAAATCGTCTTCAATTAACACTTTATGAGAAACTACTACGTTTTTAAACTCATGGTTAATTTTAACAACTTTAAATTCCATTGTTTTACCCACGTATACATCGTAATCGCGGATAGGTTTGATATCAATTTGAGATCCTGGTAAGAAAGCTTCAACGCCCATGATATCAACGATTAAACCACCTTTAGTACGGCTCTTAACGAAACCATTGATGATTCTATCATTTTCAAGAGCCTCGTTAATTGCTTCCCATGATCTTTGGGTTTTTGCTCTTTTGCGAGAAAGGATCAACTGACCGTTAGCATCTTCTGGTGCTTCAACGAAAACGTCAACTGAATCGCCAATTTTAAGATCTGGTGTATCACGGAATTCTGAAGTAGAAACTAAACCGTCTGATTTAAATCCTACGTTTAACACTACATCTTTGTTGTTAATCGAAACAACGATACCGCTAATGATTTCACCTTTGGTGATCTGATTGAATGTTCCGGCATACATATCTTCAAACTTTTTACGGTCTGCGTCATTATAGTTACCAAAAACTTTTTCATCTGCATCCCAATCGAAATCTTCCGTTGGTGTAGCTAATGATGATTTGATCGATTCGATCGAAACTGAATCAGCTTCTGATTCAATCGTTTCTTTTTCAGTCAGGCGTCCGCCTTCTCCCTGAAGTTCAGCTGTTTTAGCTGCTAATTCTTTTTCTGCTACTTGTTTTTTAGCCATTAATTAATTATCTCCTTTTTTCCCTATTGAGGGATTGCAAAGGTAAAAATTTTTTAATTAATAGAAAAGATTTTTTTAATAAATGTTGCTGATTTTAAGGTTATTAAGATTTAAGCGCTTGCCTTCGGTCGTTCCCCTGAATTTATTTCAGTATATATTTAGAAGATTAACTTAGTTTTCTTAAAAACTTAAACAAAATTGAATAGGGAATCTGTCAGCGGTTGTGCTATGAAATAAACCTCGCAGGTTTTAAAAACCTGCGAGGTTTGATGGTTTCCTTATTTGCGCGCAGATAATCTTTTGTTTAATCGATAAAAAAAATTTAACCGCTATTTCTTCGTAAAAGTTCCCCTTGTAAAGCCTTCGCCAACGAGCGTTTGCTCATCTCTGATTAACAATAAAATCATATTCTGCTGATCGTAAAGTTTAATCATATCACCTTCAATCACATATTTTGCAGTGAAGGTAGAGTCGGTGTAAGTGTCTTTAACTACAACAGAATCGTTAGCCTTGAAATCAAAGGTTTTATACTGGGTATCGGTATCGCTTACGAATGTTCCTGAAACTTTTTTCGCCTGGATAAAGGTAACAAAGCAAAAATAAATAACCACCAGCACCAATATTGCAGAAATACCAATTAATATTTTATTTTGATTAGAATATTTGAAAATGAAGAACAGGATTGTTCCAAAAACCAATGCAACAATTGCAAATAAAATGAGATTCGAATAATCCTTTGCAACTTTAGGTACCTCAACGGATACCGCGCTTTTCTTAACCACGGCTTTAACAGGAGATACCCTTACTAAAAATTCTTTACTTACCCAGCCTTCGCCATTGGTAACCTTTATTTTGAAGTAGCTGGCATTCGCGGAGTCCAGAACGACAACGTTTTCGTGCTCCGGAAGGTATCCTATAACTTTACTTTTAGGTTCGGCATTTTGCCTAACCCTTAAGTTATCAGTTGTCACCCGATAGATTACATCTTCAGAAACAGCAGCTGATGTATTGGGTTGAGGTGTATTTGCAGATGATGCTGCTGGTGTTTGCGTTGAGGATGGAATTTTTTCGAGAAAATCTTTACTCGCCCAGCCTTCTTTATTTCTAAGTTTAATTTTAAAAAATTTCGCATCACTGGCATCTAAAATGGTAACTTTTTCATTCTGGATGATATTGGCAATTATTTTACTGCTTGCATCTTTGGATTCCCTAACCCTTAGTTTGTCTGCTTTTACGCGGTACAAATCCTGAGCGGGCAAACGGTTAGAGAAAATAAAAAGCGCAATTATTAGAAAGAAAATTTTGTTCATCATGATGGAATTTCTGCAATCAGTTTAGGGTAATTCTGCAACTACGCAAAGCGCAAACATCGTGCTAAGCGGGTCAAAATTATAAAATACTTTCAATTAGTGGTGTAAAAGAATCGAAATGTAATTTCTACCAACTCCCGCCGGTACCGCCACCACTACTTCTGCCACCGCCCCAACTGCTGCTGGAGGAAGACGAACTGCTACTGCCTGATGAAGATGAACCTGAACTAGATTTAACCAACATGGCCAAGGTTACCCATCTAATAAACTCTGTTTTTTTACAAAAGCTACATTCATTTATAATTTTTGCCTGCCCTTCATGACTATATGTTGCAGATTTGGTAGTTATCTGTTTATCCGTCTTATAGGCTCGGAACCCGCAAGATGGACATTCGGTATAATCTGTATACTCTTCTGCAGGCCACGCCTTAATAATATGTTCTCTCCCGTCTGTACTAAGCCAGATGTCGTAATCGTAAGCTTTAATCACTTCCTCCTTTCGTTGCCCTGGTGTTAAATAAGGCGCTCCCTCTATATTTTCATCTCTATCTACACGGATCATTTTATTTTTTTTACTGTCTAAAATGGACTTAAAGCGGTCGGATTCTTTAGCGTTGTTCGCTTTTTGGCGGATTAAGGAAATTAAAATTAACGGAGAGAAAAGAATTAGCCACCAATTCTTTTTATTAAATGTATTCACCGCATCCGAGAAGTTTTGATCGTCATTGTAGGTATTCCTTAACGCTGAAATGAAAAACAGATACCTAAAATAAAGTATTAATGCTAAAGCGACAAACAGAATTACCGGGATATGCGCCAGTTTAATTTTTTCCAGCAGTCCAAATCCTCTAAAAAAGACTAAGACGAAAATGGAGAGAAAACCTATCAGGATAGCAACTGCGCAACCCTTTATCAAACCTGGATCGTAGTCTTCTTTGTTATGAGGTTTTACTTCGTTTTTAGTCAGCTTTTTAGCCTGGCGGTTAGTGATCTTGAATACTCCAAAAAAGACAAGAATGATTGCTATCGTTGGAAACCAGACTTTCTCCAGTGAACTATTATTTTCAGGCTGCGTAAAAAGTTGATTAAGTTCAGATTTGTTTTCAGGGTTTAAAACAATTATTCCTATTGCATTTATGGTATTAATAATGCCTGCGCCGAAGTCATTTTCCCTAAATGCAGGCAGCAGATTTTGTTCAGCAATGTGTTTCAATTTTACATCTGGCAGTACGCCTTCTACGCCGGTGCCAGTTATAAAACGGTATTTACGCCGGTCTTTAGCAATGAAAAGAAGTAATCCATTGTTGCTCGTTTTAGATCCGATTCCCCAGGTGTTGAACAATTCATACGCAAAATCAAAATCCTCCTGATTCTGGTCAAAATTATTTACAATAACAACCGCAACCTGTATGTTCGTTTTATTTTCAAAATCGGAAATTGTATTGTTTATCTCATCAATATCGGTAGAGGATAGTATTTTATCAGGGTCGCTCACCCAGCCACCACCAGTCTTTTTAGGGTCAGGAATTTCTGCTATTGTATAGGCTTTTTGTGCGAATGTGGTAGTGGAAATAAATAAAAGAAATAGGATCGTTAACTTTTTAAGTGAGAACTGATTGTAGAGCATCATTAGCAAATCTGATTTAAATTTTTATCGACTTTTAGATAAGAACGGTTAATTACATTTTATTTTTTAACAATCGAGCTACTAGCTGATTAAGCTTTTGCTTGTTTTTAGTGTAAGGCGCCAGATCAAAAAGCTTAACAGTTTTGAATTCTATCGGATGGCTTTCACTTTGCAGGGAGATGTAGCCAGACTTTAACGGTGTGCCATCTACTTTAACTTTGGGATCGAAGTTAGTAACGTTGCCGCCGCCAATCTGTGGTTTGGTATATTCTAAAACAACTTCATTATCTATAATATGTTTAATTACCGAATCGCCCAGCACTAGGAAATCGGCGGTTACCCATTGATCACCTGCATAGGTCTTTGATCTGGAATCCAGGCAATGTGTGGTGAAAAGTTTGTCTTGATAATTAATAAGGGTTCCGGCGTACATACATTACTGGTATGGCGAACATGCTCACCATCGCCACCAAGAATTTGTGCCTCTATAGAAATAGGGAAATCCTGATCTTTCAACATTGTAGCCGGATCCTGACAATGTAACATGGCGCCGCTATTTCTGGTTGCCCAGCCTTCTCCACCTTTTGCCTGATTACCTACGAAACGATAGGTTACCCTTAAAAGATACGCTGAGAAAGGCTTTTTATAAAAAATATGTCCATATTGTTGATCAAATTCCTGATAGCCATCGTAACTGACTTTTAGTAGGCCATCTTCCACGCGAAAAGTATTGGCATAATTTTCCTTGTAATTGTGTTTGGCAATTTTCACATTCCAATCTTTCAAATCCTTTCCGTTGAAGAGATTAATCCAGCCTTTTTGAGCATTGGCATGAATGGAGAAACAAGCGAAAATAAGAAAGGGTAGGGTGGCATGTTTTAATTTCATAGTAGCTTAATTGTTGCCACTAAATGTATGAAATTAAAATAAAGAGATAAATTTTAAATGCTATCCGGCCATCAGTGGTTCAACTTTTGCAATGGCGAAATTGAGTTGCTCTTCCTGCGTTAAATTCGTATTATCTAAAATAATAGCATCATCAGCCCTCACAAGCGGACTTTCCTTTCGGGTCGTATCGGCATAATCGCGATGTGCCAGATTCTCGAAAACCTCTTCCAGGGTAGTTAAATTGTTGCCTTTACTTTCTAACTCTTTGAATCTTCTTTCAGCCCTGATTTTAGGATCAGCGGTCATGAAAAATTTTAGTGGTGAATGCGGAAAAACGGTGGTGCCAATATCGCGGCCATCCATTACAATGCTCTTCGATTTGCCCATCCGTTGCTGTTGTTTTACCATCTCATGGCGAACAATTTTATGAGCAGATACTTCACTTACATTTTGTGAAACGGGCATTAAACGAATCTCATCAGATACTTCCTCCCCGTTTAAAGTAATATGCGACTCATAATCCCTCGAATGAAAATTCAGTTCAATATGTTGCAAAGCATCAATAACCGCTGCATCGTTGTTTGCATCAATATTGTTTCTTAAAAAGTATAAGGTAACAGCACGGTACATGGCTCCGCTATCTACATAAATAAAACCTAATTTTTTAGCCAGTGCCTTTGCAAGGGTGCTTTTTCCACACGATGAATAGCCATCAATAGCTATAACCAAGTTCTTTTTCATTCTGCTACAAAGGTAAAAAAAGACTGTTCAGTTACTAGCTTTTTTAGTTGGATTATCTTTCATAATTTTGGAACATGCTACCCACCAGAGAAGAAATTTTACGATCAGTTACTTTTAAAACTTCCAGAAGTGGAGGCAAAGGTGGGCAGAATGTAAATAAGGTTTCCAGTAAAGTTGAATTGATTTTTGATTTAACGGCGAACGAATACCTGAGTGATGAGGAGAAAACTTTGCTGAAATTACGCCTGGAAAACAGGTTAGATACTGAAGGCTTACTCCATATCGTATCTCAGGAAGACCGAAGTCAGCTTCTAAATAAGGAAAAAACTATCGCAAAACTAATCGAGCTGCTCAAAAATTCTCTTCATGTTCAAAAAAAGAGGAAGCCAACTAAAATTCCAAAAGGAGTGATAGAAAAGAGATTGAAAAATAAAGCTTACACTTCCGAAAGAAAGAAAAACAGATCAACTCCTGATTCTAATTAGCCAACGGATGTTTATCTTCCAAACCGATAATACAAACTCAGGCCACCATAATTCTGTGCTTTGGCAACGCTTTTAACTTCCTTGGTTTTAAAAATGATATTAAAATCCGCTGTAAATCTCTTTGAACTATAATTAGCCCCGAATTGCTGTTCAAAAACAATTGGTTTTACATCAAAAGTAACCGGGCTATTGTTATTAAATAAACTTCCCTGAATTGTAGCATCATAGGCCACAATGTTTAATTGCGGTTTGGCATAAAAGAAAAGCTCTGACTTATTTAAGCTAGCTGTTTTTGAGTTGCCTATTACTGCATTATGGTAAGCACTGTTGAACAATTGGTTCAACCTTCCGGCTCTGAATAATACCGATGTACCTAAACCCGAAAATGTAGTTCCTAAATTCAAATAGCCTTGTCCGCTTAAATCGATAATCTGATCATTGGAGCGAAGTAGCAACTTGCTATAATTTGCGGCCAGATTAACAGCTACTTCATTTTTAATTTGATATTCCCATCCGGCAGGGCTGTAAAATCCAACGGTTTTATGGAGAAAGCGCTGAGCATCCTGCGCTAAAGAATTTGGGCCAACCATGCCAATTTCAATGCTGGTTTTTAAGACGCTTTCATTTTTATAAAAAACGGAATAAGCACCCCCGGCATAGAGGTAGCCAGCGAAAGGCCTGTCCTGATCTTCTCTTCTGGCAACCTGCCCCCAATATGGCGTATACATTTTTTGTCCGGCCGAAATTTCGTAGGTTCTCTTTTCTATCTGATCGGAAAACTTAGAAGGATCAATTGCTCTTCGGAAATAAAGAAATAAGCCGTTAGTGTAATATCTGTCATTTAAGGTCGCTAAATAAGCATCATTTTCAGTTTTGAAACCAAATTCGTTTTTAAAAGATTGGCCAAAACCTGTTAGGCAGATTAAGCAAAGGATAGCAGTAGTAAAAAATGATTTCATAAAAAAGCCCGGATGATTAACCCGGGCTATAAAAGTATTTATTGTTATTGGATATTCGATAGGCCATCCAAAAGATTTACCATTTAGTTGACAATCGGAGCAATCTTAATACTCAGATCTAAAGGCTTTTTTACCTTGTTTTTGGTTAAAGCCAATTCAATTACTTCACTCATTTCTGTTACGTAATGAAAAGTAAGGTCTTTAATATAACTTTCTTTGATTTCTAAAATATCCTTGCGGTTGCTTTTACAAAGGATAATTTCTTTGATATTAGCTCTCTTCGCGGCAAGAATTTTCTCTTTAATTCCGCCAACCGGCAGAACTTTACCACGCAAGGTAATTTCTCCGGTCATGGCTAAATGTTGTTTTACTTTACGCTGGGTAAAAGCAGAAGTTAACGCAGTTAACATAGTTACACCAGCCGATGGGCCATCTTTTGGTGTTGCGCCGGCAGGAACGTGAACATGCACATCCCAATTATCAAATAAAGAATATTCTATACCAAACTCTGCCGCATGTGCACGTAAATAAGCAAGTGCAATCACTGCAGATTCTTTCATTACATCACCTAAATTACCGGTTAAGGTTAACTTTCCTTTACCAGGGCTTAAGCTAGATTCAATGAACAAAATATCGCCGCCAACGCTTGTCCAGGCTAAACCTGTAACTACACCGGCCACTTCATTGCCTTCGTATAAATCCTTATCGTAAACCGGTGCACCTAAAATGCGTTCAACATCCTCATTGGTTAAAGTAACATTATACTCTTCTTCCATTGCAATCTTCGTTGCTACACCACGAACCAGCGAACCGATTCTTTTCTCCAGACCACGAACTCCAGACTCACGCGTATAATCTTCAATTACCTTTTCAATCAATGCTGGTTTAAGGGTAATATCTTTATTCTGCAAGCCATGATTTTCTTTCTGTTTCGGAAGCAGGTATTTTTTGGCAATCTCAATTTTCTCCTCTATAGTATACCCGTTAACCTCTATAATCTCCATCCGATCGAGCAAAGCAGGTTGAATAGTGCTCAACGAGTTAGCTGTCGCGATGAATAAAATGTTCGATAAATTATAATCCATCTCCACATAGTGATCATAAAAGGCATTGTTTTGTTCCGGATCTAAAACTTCTAGCAATGCTGATGAAGGATCGCCGCGGTGATCTGTTCCAACTTTATCAATTTCATCTAAAACAAATACAGGGTTATCTGCACCAGCTTTTTTTATGGATGAAATAATGCGGCCAGGCATAGCACCGATGTACGTTTTACGGTGACCACGAATTTCTGCCTCATCGCGAATACCACCTAAAGCCATCCGTACATATTTACGGCCTAACGCTTTGGCTATAGATTTCCCCAATGAGGTTTTCCCAACTCCCGGAGGGCCAACCAGACAAAGAATTGGCGCTTTCATATCGCGTTTAAGCTTTAATACCGCCAGATATTCAATAATCCGTTGTTTAACCTTCTCTAAACCAAAATGATCTTTATCTAAAATGCGCTGGGCTCTTTTTAAATCAAAATTATCTTTGGTAAACTCACTCCAGGGTAGATCTAAAATTAACTCCAGGTAATTTAGCTGAACAGAATAATCTGGTGCAGCAGGGTTCATCCGGCCTAGTTTATCAAGTTCCTTCTCAAAGTGCTCATTAACTTCTTTCGACCATTTTTTCAACTTTGCTTTCTCTTGCAAAGCATCGAATTCAAGGTCGGCAGAATTACCACCCAATTCTTCCTGAATCGTTTTTAATTGCTGATTAAGGAAATAATCCCGTTGTTGTTTATCGAGATCAGTACGAACTTTAGATTGAATTTGATTTCTCAATTCCAGCATCTGCAATTCGATCATCAGCAATTCCATTACCTTCTGCGCACGATCCAGCAATTTATTCATTTCCAGAATCTTTTGCTTATCGGCCATTTCGGCATTCATATTCGATGAAATAAAATTGATCAGAAATGAATTACTTTCAATGTTTTTTAAGGCAATACTTGCTTCACTGGGAATGTTTGGAGAAAGCTGAATAATTTGCGCAGACATCTCACGGATCGAAGCAATTAAGGTTTTAAATTCTTTATCTCCCTTGTGTTTTTGCTCTTCAAACTTTTTAACTACGGCCTTAATATAAGGCTCATTCTGAACTTCTTCAATTAAGCTGAAACGTTGTTTCCCCTGGATAATAACTGTGGTGTTACCATCAGGCATTTGCAGCAATTTAATGATGTTGGCAACGGTGCCAACACTGTTAAGTTGCTCAAAAGTAGGGTCTTCAATAGATACATCTTTTTGAGATACTACCCCAATAATCTTGTTTCCTTTGTAAGCTTCTTTAATTAATTTTATTGATTTATCCCGTCCAACGGTAATTGGAATTACCACACCAGGGAACAGAACAGTGTTTCGCAATGGTAAAATAGCCAGGGTTTCCGGCGTATCCTCATTGTTCATTTCCTCCTCATCTTGTTGAGACATCAAAGGGAAAAATTCGGTATCCTCATTTATAATTGGCATAGCAGAATGAAAATCAAATATATCTTGTTTACTCATTATCACGTTTCCTCTAACGACAAACTGGCAGTTTAATCGTATTCACATTGTTTAATTATGTTAGTAATATAATAATTTCAACTCTTGTGCCAAAGTAAAAACTATATTAATCTTATGTTAAAAAGGCAGAGAAATATATTTATTGATGACAATATCATATTTCTTTATTTTAAACGTTTACTTATTGTTAAGGGCTTTCCGTTTGCAGTTAAGAAAATATAAAACTATTAATTTATCATAATAGGATTATATTGCAAAAAAAAATCGCCCTGGAAAGGTGCTGGAGTTATCTAAATTATTATTCATACATGAACTATTTTAAAAAAGCAATTTTAGGATTAATCATTTTTTCGTCAACCACAACATTTGCCCAGAATGAGAAAAGCATGCAGGCAATGATGAAAGGAGATTATAAAACTGCGGTTACCCAACTAGAAAAAGCCGATACCAAAACGCCCGATAATGCTGCTGTGTTAAAAATGCTGGGTTATTCTTATTTTCAAAATGGAGAGTACGAAAAATGTATCTCAACCTATAGCCGTTTACTTACCTTAAAGCCTGCAGAAGTATCTGCCTATTATTACCGCGGCAAAGCCAGGTTAAATATTGCAAATGATCCAAAAGAATCTTTAAATACCATGCGGGAGAACTTTTATACCGCTGCCATTAGAGATTTTACCAAAGCGATTGAAATTACCGGTGATGAGGATACGCAAATGTTTCAGAATCGAGGTTTAGCCTATAAAGATTATGCCATTTTTAAATCTTATAAAGTGAAGAAAAGCACTGAGAAAGTGGCCTGTATAGCATTGTTTAACAATTCAATAGCAGATTTTCAAAAAGTATTAACCATGCAGCCGTTAAGGAAAGATATTATTGATTGGGTTACTTATAATAAAGCGCAAATAACGAGTTTAAAGTAATCTTCAAACATAAAAAAGCGGTCAGGGATTAATTTCTAACCGCTTTTTTTATGGATTAAATTTGGCTACCACAGTATAGTCTTTTGGAGCGAGTAAGCGTATTTTTTGTTGTTTTCTGATCTTATATAATATTTCCGGGTAGTAGGTGAGGGTATCAAGCGATTGGTATAAGATGTTTTTGTTATTAATGATGATTTCAACCTTACTAATCTTTAAGCCTTTATTATTTACTGAAACTTTTTTAACCGGAATCTTTTTACTGTCAGAAGTGTATACCTGTAAGCCATTTTGCTGCGTAACTTTAAAACTTCCTTTCCACGAATTTTTGTTGATATCAGCATTGATAAAAATAGCAAGTTCCTTTTCCCAATCAGTGATTAATAACGATTTGGTTTCGCTAATGCCATTTATACTGACGGTTTTATCAACCTTAACCCTGGCATTTTTTAGCCGGATAATTTCTTTGCCGAAATATCCTTTTAAGTCAAAATATAATAATTCGGTATTCGCTTTTGCTGCTTCCCTCTGGTTACAAGAGAAAAACGTGAAAGCAAATACCAGAATGCAAAGTTTTTTCGTCATTATATCAGCACGTTTCCTGTCATTTCCGCTGGAATATCAACACCTAAAATGCGAAGAACAGTAGGAGCGATATCGCCAAGTTTTCCATCAGCAATAGCCTTATAATCTTTGTCGATTAAAATACAGGGAACCAAATTGGTTGTGTGTGCGGTATTTGCCGATCCATCTCCGTTTACCATAAACTCAGAGTTGCCATGATCTGCCAGTAAAATAAACGAATAACCATTTTCAAGTCCTTTGGTTACGACTGTTTCGGCACATTTATCAGCAGTTTCTACTGCCTTTATTACTGCGTCGAAAACACCCGTATGGCCAACCATATCTGGATTGGCAAAATTTAAGCAGATAAAATCTGCCCAGCCGGTTTCCATTTCTGCGGTAATGGCTGCGGTGATTCCAGCTGCGCTCATTTCCGGTTGTAAATCATACGTAGCAACTTTCGGAGAAGGCACTAAAATGCGTTTCTCGTTAGGGAATTCGGTTTCCCTACCACCAGAGAAGAAGAAAGTAACGTGTGGATATTTCTCCGTTTCCGCGATCCGGATCTGGTTTTTATTATTTTCTGATAAAACCTCGCCAATTGTTTTCGTCAAATCATCTTTGGTTAACATTACATTCACTTTATCGAAGCTTTCATCATAAGTGGTCATGGTTACATAATACAATGGCAGTTTATGCATCAGTTGTTCCGGGAAATCTTTTTGGGTGAGTGCCGTTGTAATTTCACGACCTCTATCCGTACGGAAGTTAAAGCAAATCACCACATCATCCGGCTGAATAGTTGCAACAGGTTCGCTGTTAAATTGGGTAAGTACAACAGGATTTAAAAATTCATCCGTAATGCCATTTTGGTAGGAACTTTGAATGGCACTTAAAGCATCCTGTGTTTTCTCACCAACGCCGTTTACCATTACATCGTAAGCTTGTTTAACACGCTCCCAGCGGTTATCCCGGTCCATTGCATAATATCGGCCAATCATGGTCGCTAATTTTGCATTTCCATGTTGCAAATGGTTTTGAAGATCGGTAATAAAACCTAATCCCGATTTCGGATCAGTATCACGACCATCTAAAAAAGCATGAACAAACGTTTTTTCTACGTGAGCCTCGTTTGCTGCATCACAAAGTGCTTTTAAATGCTCAATATGTGCATGCACTCCGCCGTTAGAAACTAAACCAATAAAATGAACTGCTTTATTGTTGGCTTTTGCGTAATCAAATGCGGCAAGTAAAACCGGGTTGCTGTGCAATTCTCTATCAGCAATTGCCTTATTGATTCTGCCCAGTTCCTGATAAACAACGCGACCAGCACCCAAATTCATGTGCCCAACTTCTGAGTTTCCCATTTGTCCGGCAGGTAATCCTACCGCTTCACCAGATGCTTCTAATTTTGAATGAGGATAATTTTGCAACAAGGAATCAAAAAAAGGTGTTTTTGCAGCGTAGGCAGCATCAGAGTTATCCTGACTTCCGTAACCCCAGCCATCTAAAATTATAAGTGCGAGTTTTTTATTGTTTACCATATTAATTGAAAAATTTATTCATCAATACCAAAACATTTTCTTTCAAAACATGTTTTAGTGTTTTATTCATATGGCAAATATAACTTTATTGAAGGTTATACAAATTAAGAAATCGTTTTTTGATAAGCTAATGGCATAATTTTAGCTACTGTGTTCTGTATAAAATACAGAAATGATCCGGAGCTTGTTTTTACTTGTTATTAGTTTGACATCATTATATCGTCCTGTTGCTATCCAGGCAGATATTATCGATGATTTATCATCTTATTTTAAAGCTGGAAACGCCAAGGATATCGCTAAAAATTTTGCCTCCACGATAGAATTAATCATTATTGATGAAGAAGATGTCTATTCTAAAGCACAAGGTGAGCAGATTCTGCGAGATTTTTTCGTCAAACACCCCCCTGTTAAAACAAGTGTTTTTCATAAAATTAACAATAGTCCGAATTATAGGTTTGGTGTGATCATCCTCAATACATCAAAAGAAACATTCAGGGTTTCTATTACGATGAAAAAAGTGAATAATACCTTTCAGATTACTGAGTTAAGAATCGAACCGGCTAAAGATTAGGTTGTTTCTCTCTGAATGTTTCTTAAACGCCCCATCAACCTATCGTAATATCTGCCGGTAAATTGCCTGATAACAAATAATTCTTATTTTTGCAGCATAAAACCTATATTTTGGATATTCAACTAATACATCAATTCATAAAAAATGCCCTGGCTGAAGATGTTGGCGATGGTGATCACACTTCATTATCAACAATTCCTGCCGGCACCCAGGGTAGGGCCAAACTCATTATCAAAGAAGACGGCATTTTAGCAGGCATGGAATTGGCGCTGGAAATTTTTGCCACAGTTGATCCTGATTTAAAAGTTAACGTATTGTTACAGGACGGTGTAGCAGTAAAAGTGGGAGATATTGGTTTAACAGTAAGCGGAAGTACACATGCTATTCTGATTGCAGAACGTTTGGTGCTCAATTGCATGCAGCGAATGAGTGGCATTGCAACTAGAACTCACCACATTGTTTCCCTTTTAAAAGATACCAAGACAAGAATTTTAGATACACGCAAAACAACCCCGGGTTTGCGGTATCTTGAAAAGTGGGCGGTAAGAATTGGCGGAGGTGTTAATCATCGCATTGGTTTATACGATATGATTTTAATTAAAGATAACCATGTTGATTATGCTGGTGGAATTGCAAATGCGATTACCTCTACCCAAAAATACCTGTCTGATCATCACAAAACGCTCCAAATTGAAATCGAGGTAAGAAATATAGAGGAATTATCCCAGGTATTGGCTGTAGGTGGTGTTGACCGCATTATGCTTGACAACTTTAACTTTACCGATTTAAAAGCTGCAGTAGCATTAATTGATGGAAGATTTACAACCGAAGCATCTGGAGGGATTACCGAAGAAAATGTAGTAGAATATGCTGCTTGCGGAGTAGATTTTATTTCAATGGGGGCGCTTACACATTCTGTAAAAAGCCTCGACATCAGTTTAAAAGCATTCTAAAAGTGATGTGCTATAAAATTGAAAGCTTATTTTTTGTATCATTGTAGGCTATGGTTACGGTTTATTCGCTCACTGCTTTATTATTTGCGTATCTGTTTGGATCCATACCAACCGCCGTATGGCTCGGTCAGGCCTTTTACGGTATTGATGTTCGGGAATACGGAAGTGGCAACGCTGGTGCAACCAACACCTTTAGGGTTTTAGGGAAAAAGGCTGGCATCGCTGTAATGGTTATTGACATTGCAAAAGGCTACACCGCTACCAATTTGGCCTACATTATTGGTATGTCTGTTACCGGGCCGCAAAATTCAGTTGTTTTTGTTAATTATCAGCTCGCCCTGGGTGTAACTGCTGTAATGGGACATTTATTTCCCGTTTTTGCTGGTTTCAGGGGAGGAAAAGGAGTGGCTACACTTTTTGGAATGATTTTGGCAGTTAACTTCGAAGCATCTATGCTTTGCGTTCTGGTTTTCGTGATTGTATTACTATTAACAAAATATGTTTCATTAAGTTCAATCTGCGCTGGCTTTACATTTCCGCTCAGTGTTGTCTTTTTGTTTCAGGTTTCTATAAAATCAGAAGTGCTCTACGGCATGGTTGTCTGTGTTTTAATTTTAGTTACGCATCAAAAAAATCTCGAAAGATTGCTTAAGGGCAAGGAATCAAAAGTGTATTTGTTTAGGAAGAAAACTAATTAGCAACAAAAACACAATCATTAAACTTATTCAGCAGCTTACTGTATAAAATTCGGTTCGCCTGAAGGGTAACTAAACTAAAACTAAATTATGAAAAAGTTATTTTTAACGGCAAGTCTTGCTGGCATCTTATTATTTAATTCCTGTTCTACTGTTCCATTAACAGGACGTAGTCGATTTGATTTAGTAAGTAATGAGCAGGTTTTACCTATGGCATTTCAAGCTTATAGTACTTTCTTAACAGAAAATAAAACTACTGTATTATCTGCTTCAAATGCACAGGCGCTGAAAGTGAAAACTGTCGGTAATAAACTAATTTCCGCAGTAAAATCATATATGAACAGTAATAACTACGGCAACTTAATCGCTGATTACCAGTGGGAAGTTAACGTAGTTCAAAATAATGAAAAAAATGCGTGGTGTATGCCAGGCGGTAAAATTGTTGTTTATACTGGTATTCTTCCGGTAACACAGGATGACGCTGGTTTAGCCACTGTTATGGGACACGAAATTGCTCATGCGATTGCAGGTCACTCGGCAGAACGCATGTCACAGGAAATGGTTGCCCAGGGAGTTGGCGCTGCCGCGGGTGTAGCGTTATCCAGAAACCCTAAAACACAATCTATCTTCAATACGCTTTATGGTGTAGGTACACCGGTTGCCATGCTGAAGTTCAGTCGTAATCAAGAGTTAGAAGCAGATCGTTTAGGTTTAATTTTTATGGCAATGGCCGGATATAACCCTCAAAATGCCACAAGTTTCTGGAACAGAATGTCGGCTTCATCTGCCGGTGCTCAAAAACCAGCAGAATTTTTAAGTACTCACCCTAGTGATGCAACGCGTATCGCGCAGATTCAAAAATATTTACCTGAAGCACAACAGTATTATAAAAAGTAAGGTTGAAGTTAACAGTTAAAAGGTGGAGAAGATAGCGAAGGGCTAAGTTCTCCACCTTTTTTGTTATAGTTTAGCTGTGAAGTTTGTACATCAGGTAAGGTTAAGGCTTAGGTTGAAGATTTATCAAGGTTTCTAGGCTTTGTTTTCTTTTATAATTAATCTCCTGATAGTGAGATTTTTTGGTAGGTGATGCACTAACCGATATTAAAAGGGCTGAAGGTTGAAAGTAAGGTTGAGAGTTGAGAAGTCAAGGTTTAACAAGGTGCTAAGTTCTTGCCTTTTTGTTAGTAATGTTTTTTCAGCTAGTATGTACTATCGGTTGATTGCCAGTGTTAGCGAAAAAATAATTATTTTTTTTAAAACACCGCCCAGAACAGGCTGTTGCGACTAACGACTAACCTAACACCTTCAGAATCGCACTCGCTTTAAGCAAGCATTCATCATATTCTTTTTCAGCATTGCATTGATAGGTAATTGCCCCGCCAACCTGGAAGGAAAGGTATTTATTGGCTGAGTTATAAAGGATACTTCTTATCACAACATTAAAGTCGAAATCTCCATCAGGACTAATGCAACCGAAAGAACCAGAATACATGCCTCTTTTTGTTTCTTCATATGCTTCAATTAATTCCATGGCTTTGAGTTTGGGGGCGCCCGTCATGGAGCCCATTGGAAATGCATTTCTAATCGCATCAATGAAATGAACATCAGGGTTTAACTCACAGCTAATGGTAGAAATCATCTGGTGCACCTGGGGGAAAGTGTAAACGCCAAATAATTCATCCACTTTAACAGATCCTTTTACTGCCGATTTGGTAAGGTCGTGACGCACTAAATCAACAATCATCACATTTTCAGATTGTTCTTTCAGATCATTTTTAAGCTGATTTTTAATGTTTTCGTCTTCCTGAAGAACATTGCTTCTCTTTGCCGTTCCCTTTATAGGCTGTGAAATAAGTTTGTTATTTCGCTTGCACAAGAATCTCTCCGGCGTAGCCGATAAAATATATTGACTTTTAATTTTAAAATAACCAGCAAATGGGGTGGGAGATAAGCGGTTTAATGCTTCGAAGGTTTGTACAGGGTCTATTATTGCGTTCTCTGCAAAAAACTCCTGACAAAAATTAATTTCATAAATATCGCCGCGTAGAATGTGGTTTTTTAAAGCTTCTATTTTACCCAGGTATTGATCTTTTGATAAACGCTTTTGAATTTTTAATGCCGCTTGCTTCTGATCGTTGCTAACGATGAATTGGTTAATTTCATTAATAATGGAATCATTTCCAATCAGCACATCTATCAAACCGTTTTTAATGCCAATTAAATACTTAGGAACGAAAAAGTACAACTCCGGGAAATTGAGGTAATCAGGATGATTCGAGTCTAAATCTTCAATCTCATTTTTGAGTTCATAATTAAACAATCCAAAAAGCCAGGTTTTATGTGATTTCTGAAAATCCTTTAACTGATCAAATGCGGTTCCGCTTTTGCAGGCCAGCTCCTCCTGAACATCAGCAGCGATTAAGAAGTCGTAGGATGAATATTGATCTTTGTATTGATTCGAATACAGAAGGCAGCAAACCTCGAACTGGTTAGCCCAGCGCAATGCTTTCTGTTTGAAATCAGGTATATTATTTTGGTTTTCCAAGCTGCGGCAAAGGTAAAAATAGCGCTGATAATTATGTGAAATAATTTTATATTGAGGGATTTTATTTAAGATTCATTAATCTCCACAAATTGCCATTTCGAGGAGAACGACAAAGCAATCTCATTAAAAATCATTTTAATACTGGTCAACTTTTGTCAATAACTCTGCTAATAAAAAAAGCAACCCGATTGGATTGCTTTTTGTTTTTATCATCAACCTGAAGTTATTTCAAGATCTATTCTGATGTATTAACGTAATGCTAAAGTTTGTGCTCTATCTGGTCCTACTGAAAGGAATTTAATAGGTACTTCTAATTCTTTTTCCAGGAAGGCAATATAGTCGTTCAACTTCGCTGGAATCTCGTCAACAGCAGTGATTTTAGTTACATCTGTAGCCCAGCCATCAATTGCTTTTAATACTGGTTTTGGTTCGATAGAAATGATATCGTATGGCATGTAATCGATGGTTTCACCATTGTATTCATAGTGCGTACAAGCGTAAATAGTTTCGAAAGTATCCAATACATCGGCTTTCATCATAATTAATTCGGTTACACCGTTTAACATGATGGCATATTTTAATGCAGGAAGATCAATCCATCCGCAACGACGGGCACGACCTGTAGTTGCACCAAATTCATGACCTAACGCGCGTAAATTTTCACCAACTTCATTGTCTAGTTCTGTAGGGAAAGGACCTCCGCCAACACGTGTACAGTACGCTTTGAAAATACCATAAACAGCGCCAACTTTGTTGGGCGCAATACCTAAACCCGTACAGGCACCAGCGGTTGTAGTATTGCTAGACGTTACGAAAGGATAAGAGCCAAAATCAACATCTAATAAAGTGCCTTGTGCACCTTCAGCCAAAACAGCTTTACCTTCTTTTAAATAGCCGTTAACAAAATGCTCGCTATCTACGTGAGGAATGCTTTTTAAGAATTCAATGGCTTCGAAGAATGATGCTTCTTTTTCTGCCAGTTCATATTCAAAACCTTCGTAATGAGACAGGATTTCGGTATGTTTTTCTACCAGTTTAGCATAACGCTCTGCAAAATCCGGGAGGGTAGTATCGCCAACGCGTAAACCGTTACGGCCGGTTTTATCCATATAAGTCGGGCCAATGCCTTTCAGCGTTGATCCAATTTTATTTTTACCCATGCGTGCCTCATTTGCAGCATCCAATAACTGGTGAGTAGGTAAAATTAAGTGCGCTTTACGGGCAATCACCAATTTGCCTTCAGCAACAGGGTCATGACCAGCTTTTTTCAGGTTATCTAACTCTCTTTTTAAAATGATAGGATCGATTACGACACCATTACCGATGAGGTTCATGGTTTTTTCGTTGAAAATTCCGGATGGAATGGTATTTAAAACGAATTTTTTGCCATCGAACTCTAAAGTATGTCCGGCATTCGGGCCACCCTGAAAACGGGCAATAAGATCATATTTTGGACTGAGTACATCAACGATTTTTCCCTTTCCTTCATCGCCCCATTGCAGGCCGAGAAGTACATCTACTTGCGTCATTATTAAAAATTTAAGCTGGTTTTATTTTGTGATTGATTTAATTTGCTGCAGGTTTAGCCGCTTTGGCAGTTTCATTTACTTTTCTCGCCATGCTGCAATCTGAGCAAAAGCCATAAAGGTTTAATGAATGATGTTTCACGTCGAATTTCAAAAGATCGCCAACCATGGTTTGGATCTGGTGAATCCGGGGATCGCAAAACTCAACTACTTTACCGCATTCTATACAGATCACGTGATCATGTTGGCGGTAGCCATAAGACTTTTCGAATTGTGCCATGTTTTTCCCAAACTGGTGTTTGGTAACTAAATCGCATGAAACCAGTAACTCTAAAGTATTGTAAACCGTAGCACGACTTACCCGATACTTTTGATTCTTCATGTGGATATAAAGGGTTTCAACATCGAAGTGATCGTTTCTTGAATAGATTTCTTCCAATATGGCGAAACGCTCTGGTGTTTTGCGTAGATTTTTGTTTTCTAAATAAGCTTCAAAAATCTTGCGAACAAGCTCATTTGTTTTTTGTTCAGACATAGTATTTAAACTCCGTTCAAAGGTAGGTAAATTGTTTGATTGTTATGTTGTTCTATTGTTTAAATGTTATAATAAGTCGGAAGCTGGGAAGTCGGAAGTCCGGTGATTTAAGTCCTTAGTCGAAAGTCCTTAGTCACTTGCAAATTGAACATTATGCCATAAACTTATTAGTCTGCTCTTAAACTTCTGACTCCGGACTAATGACTTCTGACTTTCTAGGCATCAAACCTTGTCACCCCGGTCACCCCTCTAACTTTGAGTAAATTCTTAATTAAGTTTTCCAGGTGTTCCGTATCGTTAACAAAAATCATAATTGATCCATCAAATATTCCTTCATTGGTATCAACTGTGATCGAACGCATATTTACTTTAAAATCTGTAGAAATTACACGGGTAATGTTATTGATCAAACCAACATCGTCAATCCCAACAATTCGTAAACCCGTTAAAAATGTTAATTCCTGCTGTTTATTCCATTTAGCTTTAACTACCCGATAACCGTAATTGGCCATCAGCTGTGCTGCATTCGGGCAATTTGTCCGGTGGATTTTTATGCCATCGCTTACGGTAATAAAACCGAAAACATCATCGCCGGGAATAGGGTTACAACAAGCTGCAAGCGTATAATCGATGCGCTGCATGTCTTCGCCGATGAGTAAAATATCAGATTCGCCACCCTTAATTTTACTCTTAATCCCATCTACCGATAAATTTTCCGGCCGCTCCGGACCACGGCTTTCCACTTCTTTTTCACTGTTGAGGTATTCTTTAATATCCCTAAGCTCGATTTTTCCAAGCGCAACATTTACAAAAAGCTCCTGCGTAGAGGGCAGTTTAAAGAAGTAACTTAATTTCTGCAGATTATCGGTATTGTAAGTAATTTTAAGTGATTTAAGTTTCCGCTCCAGAATTTCCTTCCCGTTATCAGCAATTTTCCGTTTTTCCTCTTTGAGTGATGATTTAATTTTGGATTTAGCTTTCGCCGTCACCACAATATTTAGCCAATCTTCTTTAGGCGTCTGTTTACTGGAGGTAATGATTTCTACCTGATCGCCATTTTGCAACTTATAAGATATAGGTACCAGTTTATGGTTAACCTTTGCACCAATACAGGTTGCGCCCACGCCGGTATGGATTTCGAAAGCAAAATCTAAAGCTGTTGCACCCAAAGGAAGTTGAAGTAAGGCACCTTTTGGCGTAAAAATGAAAATTTCATCAGAGAAAAGGTTCATTTTGAAATCGTCAAGGAAGTCTAAAGCATTTGCCTCAGGATTACTCAACATCTCCCTCACCTTTTGAATCCATTGGTCTAAGCCATTGTCATTACTGGATTCTTTGTATTTCCAGTGGGCGGCGAAACCTTTTTCAGCAATCTCGTTCATCCGCTGTGTACGGATCTGTACCTCTACCCATTGTCCGCGAGGCCCCATTACCGTGGTGTGTAAACTTTCGTAGCCATTTCCTTTCGGTGACGACACCCAGTCGCGCAAACGATCTGGATTTGGGCGGTATAAATCGGTAACTATCGAGTAGGCTTTCCAGCAATCCGCCTTTTCGTTTTCGTAGCCACTGTCTAATATAATTCTGATGGCAAAAAGATCATAAACCTCCTCAAAAGGAATATTCTTCTTCTTCATCTTGTTCCAGATGGAGTGGATGGACTTAGGTCGGCCATAAACATCAGCTACCAAACCTTGGTCATGTACAATTTCATCAATTGGTTCTACGAATTTCTTGATAAATAACGCACGTTCCGCCTTTTTCTCATTAAGTTTTTTAGCGATAAATTTATAGGTATCAGGATCAAGATATTTCATCGAAAGATCTTCCAATTCTGATTTTATGGCATATAAACCTAAACGGTGGGCAAGCGGTGCATATAAATATATTGTTTCAGATGCGATTTTAAGCTGCTTGTGGCGGGGCATAAAATCCATCGTCCGCATGTTATGTAAACGATCGGCAAGCTTGATTAAAATTACCCTAACATCATCCGCCAGGGTAAGCAGCATTTTACGGAAATTCTCTGCCTGCAAGGAACTATTGGTGTCAAAAACACCTGAAATCTTGGTCAGTCCATCGATAATTTTAGCCGTTTTCTTTCCAAATTCACGCTCAATATCTTCCAGGGTAATATCGGTATCTTCCACCACATCGTGCAGCAAAGCACATACAATAGAGGTGGTACCAAGGCCAATTTCTTCGGCAGCAATTTGCGCAACAGCGATAGGATGATAGATATAAGGTTCGCCAGATTTACGACGCATGTCTTTATGGCTTTCCAGCGCCATATCGAAAGCTTTTCTGATTTCTTTTTTATCCCCTTTCTGTAGCGTAGATTTGCTGGCCCGCAATAATGCCCTGTACCTTTTTAAAATCTCCTTCTTTTCCGCCTCTAAATCAATCACTAACTCTGTTTTCATTTGTTTTTTTTGCGTAAAAATTTGCGTCTTATTTATGAATAAAACTTATATTAGTTCTGGTAAACGACTAATATATGAAATAACACCTAACTTTGTTAAAGTATAAATTTATGAATTTTAAAGGGCTAATCATTCTGTTTATTGTCATGATTTTTGGTGTAACGCTAAAAGCCCAGGAGCCTGTAGCACCAGTTTTTCCTAAAATGGGTAAAACGGATACGATTAGGGTGGCTTCTACTAACGATAACGGTGTGATGATTCCCTGGATGCAGTTGCAGGATGTAAGTATTTTCGCAAATAGAAGATGGAAATCTCCGGCAGAGCAAATGGCTTACAACAGGCTGCGCTACAATGTATTGAAGGTGATGCCTTACGCCTTATATGCAAAGCGCAGATACCAGCAGCTGGAAGAAGATATTGCCCGTACGCCTGATAAAAAAGACCAGAAAAAACTGGTTAAGCAATGTGACAAGGAAATTAAAGACATGTTTAACCGCGAAATAAAGGAATTAACGATTACCCAGGGACAAATTTTAACCAAGCTGATTGACAGGGAGGTTGGAAGAACGACTTACGATATTGTAAAGCAAACCAAGGGTGGTTTCGCTGCTTTTTCTTATCAGATTGTTGCCCGCGTGGTTGGTCATAATTTAAAAAGTACTTACAATCCTAATGAAGATCGCGACATAGAATCTATCATTCGCACTTCTGGATTTTATCAATAATATAATGCAGGAAAGCATTCCAAACATCTATTCATTTAAGGTTAAAAAAATCAATGGTGAAGACCAGTTGCTCTCCGCATATCGAAATAAAGTTGTTTTAATTGTTAATACGGCCTCTGAATGTGGTTTTGCGCCACAATTGAAGGAGTTGCAGCAGTTAAAAGATGAAATCAATCATCCCGATTTTGAAATTTTAGGCTTTCCTACCAACGACTTTGGTAAACAAGAACCTTTAGTGGGAAATGAACTTGCTTCGTTCTGCGAAATTAATCATGGCGTTAAATTCCCGATTTTCGATAAGATATTGGTTCGTGGCGAGCATGCCCATCCGCTTTATCAATTTCTGAGCGATAAGAAACAAAATTCGAAACTAAGTTCTAAACCGCGTTGGAACTTCCATAAATACATTTTGAACAGAAAGGGAGAACTGGTAGATTTCTATATGCCTTTTACCAAACCTTTGAGTTCGAAGATTAAAAAGAAAGTTCAGCAATTGCTGAACGAAAACTTCCAGAAATAATCATGAAATTAGATATTTTAGTTATCGCTGTACATCCTGATGATGCAGAACTTTGCTGTTCAGGAACAATTTTAAAGCACATTGCATTAGGCAGGAAAGTTGGCATTGTAGACTTAACCCGGGGCGAATTGGGTACCCGCGGCACCGCCGAAACCAGAGATGAAGAAGCTGCAGATTCTGCCCGGATTTTAGGTTTACATGCCCGTGAAAATCTTCGTTTCAGGGATGGGTTTTTTCAGAATGATGAGTTTCATCGCCTGGAGGTAATAAAAGCGATTCGGAAATATCAACCGGAAATCATTTTGAGTAACGCGCTGGAAGACCGTCACCCGGACCATGGCCGGGCGGGTGATTTAGTGTATGATTCGGTTTTCCTGTCTGGCTTGCCAAAAATAGAGACTGAAATGGATGGAATAAATCAGGCTGCACACAGACCAAGATTATTATTGCAATATATTCAGGATCGTTATTTGAAACCAGATATTATCGTTGATATTTCTGATCATATGGATAAGAAAATTGAGTCTATCAAAGCCTTTAAAACGCAATTTTATAATCCTGATGTAGACGGTTTGCAAACTTACATCTCCTCACCAGAATTTTTCGAAACGGTAATTGGTCGTTCGAGGGAATTCGGAAAAAGCATCGGCGCTACTTTCGGTGAAGGTTTTACTTCGAGGAAATTGTTGGGTGTGGATGATTTGTTTAATTTGAAGTGAGGGCTTAACCGCAAAGAAAAAGAAGTGCTCGCAAAGGACGCCAAGCTGGGTGAAAAGTAAGTTAATGGTAAGGTTTAACCGCAAAGCAAAAGAAGTGCTCGCAAAGGACGCCAAGCTGGGTGAAAAGTAGGTTAATGGCAAGGTGGTTTAACCGCAAAGAAAAAGAAGGTTTCGCAAAGAATGCAAAGTCAGGTGCAGAGCTAAAAATAAAAGATTATAGGCCATTGTTTGTGTCTCTTTGCGTATTCCTTAGCGTGCTCTGCGGTTAAAACTTTTCTACGCCATAGCCATTTTTTCTTTTTTTTCTTTGCGTTACACTTAGCGCCCTTTGCGGTTAAGCTGTGCATATCGCTATCGGTCTAAATCTTCTTCCTTTTCTTTGTGTTACACTTAGCGCCCTTTGCGGTTAAGCTGTGCATATCGCTATCGGTCTAAATCTTCTTCCTTTTCTTTGCGTTACACTTAGCGCTCTTCGCGGTTAAATATTTGCATCCAGATCTTTTTCTTCTTCTTTTCTTTGTGTAACACTTAGCGCCCTTTGCGGTTAAACCACCACCTCCAACAAAATCACCACTCGTTTGTTACTCTCCAAACGAATAATAATGGCGAATATATTCTCTTCACTTAAAAATGCGTACAAGCTTTTCAAACATATAGATTTCGATAAATTGGATGCCTTATCGCGAAAAGTGGATCTGCCAAAAATGGTGGAAACGATTTCCAGTCTGGATGAAAAACAAATTCAGGGCATGATGAAAATGATGGGCGGACCTGGCAAAAAAAGGGAATTGCCCCCAATTGAAGGAGATTTTTATCATCTGGGCGATGAAGCTTTAAAAGATGAAGATCGCCAGTTACAATTAAAGGTACGTGCGTTTTTAGAGAAAGAAGTGAAGCCAATTGTTAATCACTATTGGAACAAAGCCGAGTTTCCATTCGAGATCATTCCAAAACTGGCTGAATTAAATATCTGTGGGTTAACCTACCAAGGTTACGGCTGTCCGGGGAAATCTAACCTGATGGAAGGAATTTTAGCGATGGAAATGGCGAGAATAGATACTTCCATTTCTACTTTTTTTGGGGTGCAAAGTGGCCTGGCGATGGGTTCTATTTACCTGTGCGGATCGGAAGCACAAAAGCAACAATGGCTTCCTTTGATGCAGCAATTTAAAATTATCGGCGCTTTTGGATTAACAGAGCCTGAGGTAGGATCTGCTGCGGCAGGCGGACTGACGACAACTTGTAAAAAAGTTGGAGAAAAATGGATCTTGAACGGACAGAAAAAATGGATCGGCAATGCCACTTTCGCCGATATCTTAATTATCTGGGCACGCGATGAAGGAGATGGCGAAGTAAAAGGGTTCATCGTAAAAAAGGATAATCCGGGTTTTGCCGTAGAAAAAATGCAGGATAAAATGGCCTTGCGTATTGTTCAAAATGGAATCATCACGCTGACCAATTGCGAAGTAGAAGAAGCAGATCGTTTGCAAAATGCCAATTCATTTAAAGATACGGCGAAGGTTTTACAAATGACAAGGGCAGGAGTGGCCTGGCAAGCGGTTGGTTGTGCACGTGGTGCTTATGAAAATGCTTTGGAATACACCCGAACCAGGAAACAGTTTGGAAAACCCATCGCTTCCTTTCAGTTAATTCAGAACCACCTGGTGGAAATGCTTTCTAACCTTACGGCGATGCAAACCTTGTGTTTCAGGCTTTCTCAGTTACAAGATCAGGGATTATTAAAAGACGAACATGCTTCTTTGGCGAAGGTTTTCTGCTCTTTGCGTACCCGTGATGTGGTGAGTAAAGCCCGTGAGGTAATGGGTGGAAATGGGATTTTGCTTGAATATAACGTGGCCCGTTTCGTAGCCGATGCCGAAGCCATATATTCTTATGAAGGTACGAAGGAAATTAATACGTTGATTGTTGGCCGGGCAATAACAGGATTTTCGGCATTTGTGTAGTTTGGTTCAATAGTATTATTGGTTCATTGGTGTCATTTGTTCAATAGAGCGCATTGGATTTAAGTAGCGTTTTATAGAAAGTCTGTGGTTTGAAATGCGGGTGTAAATCAATGATCCGTTTTCACAGATCATTGATTTACTTTATTTGCTAAAAAGGATTTTTATTAAATGCTACCTGGCTCATGGCACTTTTCTCATACAAGGCAATGCAAGTTTTATTAAATGCAGGATCGAAATTGACTGTGCCCGGGTGTAAGGTTTTCGGCACATTTGAATTTTCCATAAAGAAGTAAACCTTAGTACTTCCATATTTGGTGTGCGGCATCAGGTTGCCATAATCTTCCAGCTCTTTCCAAACGGAATCTTTAACCGTAACCACATAAATACGCTGAACGGGCCCCGTATTATTCGCATTTCTAAATTTTGCCACTTCTGTGAAGCCGGCTTTCATATCTTCAACCCCTGGTTGATTAAGCGTATCCTTAACCATAAAGAAAACCAGAATTAAAACGATTGCGGTGATGATATAAATCAGCGATTTTCTACTCATGCCTACAATAAAGGCAATATTTTTTCCATAACCGTCAAGCCTTCGTCAATATGTTTTTGTTCAATGCAGAGCGCGGGGCGGAAACGGATTGTTCTATCGCCACAGCCTAGAAACATCACGTTCTGTTCCAGTCCTTTAGCAATAAAGGTATTGCGCATGTCTTTATTTGGAAAGTCGAATGAGCAAAGTAATCCACGTCCGCGAACGTTGTTCATCTGATCAAATTTTTGTGCAAGATTTGCTAAATTTCCTTTCAGATAATTACCAACGGTTTCTGCATTTTCGCAAAGCTGATCATCTGCTACAATCTGCAAAATTTGCGATGAACGGACCATATCCACCAGATTACCGCCCCAGGTAGAATTGATCCTGCTTGGGATGTTGAACACATTGTTTTCTACTTCGTCTACTTTATTGCCAACCAGGATGCCGCAAACCTGCATTTTCTTTCCAAAGGCAAGGATATCCGGTCTGGCTTTTTCACTAAAATTCTGGTGACACCAGAATTTGCCTGTAAGGCCAACACCGGTTTGCACTTCATCGTAAATTAAGAAGGCTTCATTTTCATCGGCTAAGGTTTTCAATTGAATGAGGAATTCTTCGCGCAAGTGATTGTCGCCACCTTCAGATTGAATGGGCTCTACAATAATGGCACAGATCTCATCTTTATTTTCTGCAAAAGTTTTTTTGATTTGAGCGATAGAGAGCTCTTCTGTCTCAATGGCATGAGCTAAATGCGCACCCGAAAGCGGAAATTTAACTTCGGGTACTGATACTCTTGGCCAGTCGAATTTGGCGAACCATTTTGTTTTATCGGGGAGGGTATTCGTTAAGCTTAAGGTGTAACCAGTTCTGCCATGAAAGGCTTTTTCAAAATGCAATACCTTGAAACCTTTTTCTTCGGTATATCCCTTGGCAAAGTTTTTCTGTACTTTCCAGTCCATGGCTACTTTAATGGCATTTTCCACGGCCAGGCCTCCACCGGCAATAAAGAATGCATGAGGCAGGTAATCAGGGATGCCAACTTTAGAGAAGGTTTCTAAAAACTGGGCATATTGTTGGGTATATACATCAGAATTTGATGGATTTGCCATTGCAGCAAGCAGTAAATTCTTTTTAAAGTTTTCGTCATTTACCATTTTAGGGTGGTTATATCCTAAAGGTACAGAGGCAAAGCAGGTAAAAAAATCAAGCAGGGTCCGGTTGTGTTTACTATCATAAATGTAAGCACCATGACTCTTTTCCATGTCGTAGGTAAGGTCGAAACCATCGGCCAAAATGTGCTTACTTAAAGATTCCTTTACTTGATCGGCAGGTACTGTTAACTGATACATAAATTGGGTTTTGGTATAATTCAAATTTAGTAAAATGTGCCTGTAATCAAAATTTAAGCACTTTTTATATCCCGTCACCAAAAAATAGGTTTAAACAGTTTAAAGTATGATTATAGACAAAAATCAATTTCAGGCCAGGGAGATGTGGAAAACTTTTTATCGGAATAGTCTAACCAAAGGGCATTTCGGAGTGAAATTGTAGGAGATCATGACGGTAGATTCTAACCAGTCTAATAAAAATGCTTGAGGGGTATTCAATTAGGATGATAGCGACTTAAATGGAAATCTGATGGTATCTTAAAAGAATACAGATCCGCTTAATGTTGTAGAAAAGTTATTCATAAATTGAATTTCATCATGATAAGTGTAACTAAGTTATCTATTATCCAATCAAGATCAAGATTAGATTTAGACTCTGACGTTCCGTTTAATATAATTGATATGAGCACAACAATTAAATATAAAAATGAACTTAACAGTTTTGTGAGTATACAACAGGTTCAAGGATTATAAATGAGATCACTAGTACAATTATCAATGATAATAGTATTACTAAGTTTTCATTAGCAATTTATTTTAATAAACAAGTAAAGTATGGTTTTACTTCTTGGGATTGGGAAGAGTATTCTGTAAGATGCTGAATCAAGTTCAGCAGGACGATTCTTCGATAGCAATATGCTGATACGAGCGCTATAGCCACCTCGTCATCGTAAGTTTGTATAAATAGGTTTTGAGAATTGCTGACAGGATATAATTTTGTTCAGCATAAAAGATCCAGCA
>NZ_WKKH01000039.1 GCF_009674725.1 Pedobacter petrophilus
TGCTGGATCTTTTATGCTGAACAAAATTATATCCTGTCAGCAATTCTCAAAACCTATTTATACAAACTTACGATGACGGCCGTTCATAGTATGGGTGTTAGCGAGTGTTTCAGAACGGATCTCTAAATTCTAAAACATCGCATACGATTTGATTGAGAAATATTTTTCTAAAACCTAATCCCATATTCTTGTAGAAGATAGTGTACTTTTTTAGAAAGAATCTTTCGATAACAAGGGAGAATGTCCAGCCGATCGGTTTCATAAATACGATCATTGCATAGGGTCCTGGTTTTTCAAGCCCATCAATAATGAAGAAAATACCAATAAGTAAGTTGACCAGAATATTCCAAAGTACGATAGGTTTATAAGCTATTAAAGATTTTTTGAAGAGTTTAACCGACATATTTAAATATATAGAAAAAACCTAAAATGCTTATAACCAAAAACGGACCGGCAATTGCCGGTCCGTTTTTGATTTGCTTGAGATAAGCAGTGTTATCCTAGATATGATTTTAGTATTTTACTTCTTGAAGTATGACGGAGGCGTTGAAGCGCTTTATCTTTAATTTGACGAACACGTTCGCGGGTTAAGTTAAATTTTTCTCCAATTTCCTCTAAAGATAGGGGATGGTTTGAGCCAAGTCCGAAGAATAATACAATAATTTCTCTTTCTCTTTCTGTTAAAGTAGACAGTGAACGTTTAATCTCTTCAGACAGTGATTCGTTAATTAACGAACTATCTGTATTTGGCTCATGGTTTTCCAATACATCTAACAATGTATTTTCTTCACCCTGAACAAAAGGAGCATCCATAGAAACGTGACGGCCGGAATTACTCAACGTATCTGAAATTTTATCAACGGTAGTTTCTAAAATTTCAGCTAATTCTTCAGGAGACGGCTCACGCTCATATTCCTGCTCTAACTTAGAAAACGCCTTACTGATTTTGCTTAATGAACCAACCTGGTTTAATGGTAAACGAACAATACGACTTTGTTCGGCAATTGCCTGCAAAATTGACTGACGAATCCACCAAACAGCGTATGAGATGAATTTGAAACCTTTCGTTTCATCAAAACGTTTAGCTGCTTTAATTAAACCTAAATTTCCTTCGTTAATTAAATCACCCAAGGTTAAACCTTGATTTTGGTATTGTTTGGCAACGGATACTACGAAACGTAAGTTGGTTTTAGTTAATCGCTCTAATGCAGCCTGATCGCCTTCACGAATCTTTCTTGCTAAAATTACCTCTTCCTCTGCTGTTATTAAATCTACTTTACCAATTTCATGTAAGTATTTATCGAGTGATTGACTTTCACGGTTGGTAATCGACTGCGTTATCTTGAGTTGTCTCATTTATACGTTTTGTGTGCTCTTTAATTATTGAAGTGTGCAAAGTTACGAAATTGTATGGCAATCCGAAAGGATAAAATACTGAAAATGTTGCTGTTTGCACGTGTTTTTTACACTTTTACTTATAACAAAAATCATTCCAATAATGTTTTTGTCTGCTGTTGCATTAATGAATTGATCGTTACTGAATGGTAATATATATTTATTGAATTACAATAAATATATATTGAATATTGATGAATATAAAATTTATTTAACTATTATTGCATCTTAAATTTGACGCTTAATAGATAACTTGACCATTCCTGTCAACATTTTAGGTTTCCGGCAGATGTCGGATTTAAAAAGCATCTTTAAAATTATAATGTTGATATAAACTTGAATGTTTTGTCTAACCAGGTAATAAAAAAAGTAAATCAAGTTTGCAATAGATATGAAATTCATATTAAATTTTAGTAATAGCATCACCGGTTCTTAATCAATCAGATACTAAATAACTCCATAACAGCATCTAATGAAAACACAACATCAGATTTTAATCATAAAAACAGGATATATCCTTACGCTGGCAAGCACATTATTATTTTCATTCAACGACGCCGCACGTGGTTTTGAAGAAGGTTATAACGAGGCGGGGAAGCCGGGCATGGAAAGCATTATGGATGGTTTATTATTACTATTAATTTGCTTTTTAACGTTGAGGGTGTTAATTTATCTTTACCGGTTCATCAACTCTGTACAGGATGGAAATGTGTTTAGTGAAGAAAATACCAGGCGGCTTAGCCGAATGGGTTTCTATTGTACAACCATTCCATTTTTGTTGTTTGCCTTTAACGCGATAACCTATCTACATCAATCCCGTGATAATGCTATTCAAATCAGCGATATTATTAAACACGTTGATTTTGAGATCTGGTTGCTTATTTTCGGACTAACGCTTCTTACTATTGCTTTTGTTTTTAAGAAAGGAATAGAACTTAAGCAAGAAAGCGAACTGACCATTAAAAACCTATTCATCAATGCCGATAATTATCAATTTAGATGTAATGCTTGCCCGTAGGAAAATGTCTTTAACCGAACTTAGTGATCGGGTTGGGATTACAATGTCTAATTTGTCGATTTTAAAAACCGGTAAGGCTAAAGCCGTTCGTTTAGAAACACTCGAGTCTATTTGCCGGGTATTGGAATGCCAGCCGGGAGACATATTGGAGTTTAGCATAGGTTGAGCAAAGCATAGTAACCGGAAGCACTTCTTTAATATATAAAAAAAAGAGTCCGATCATTAAAACGATGCGGACTCTTCTTATAGTAATTTAAAAAATTAATCTTGTTTTTGATTCAGAAAGACAAAGTTATGATCGAACATATCTAACTTAATTTTACTTTCTTTATCTATTTTTCCGGCAAGGATTTCCTTTGAGAGTTCATTCAGGATACGTTTTTGAATCACCCTTTTTAAAGGTCTTGCACCGAACTGAGGATCGTAACCGAGCTGTGCTAACCAATCTAAAGCTTCATCACTTGCTTCAATCTCAATGCCCATCTCCGCAAGGGTTTGTTTTACATTCCTAAATTGCAAAGCGACAATATTCCTGATTTCACTTCTGTTTAACGGCGTAAACATGATCAGCTCATCAATCCGGTTTAAAAACTCCGGGCGAATAGTTTGTTTCAATACTTCAAACAATTCATTTTTAGTTTTCGCAATCACTTCATCGCGGTTTTCATCGCTCAGGTCTTTAAAATTATCCTGAATCAGATGGGCGCCAATGTTAGAAGTCATAATGATGATGGTGTTTTTAAAATTCACCGTTCTGCCTTTATTGTCGGTTAAACGGCCATCGTCCAAAACCTGCAACAAAATATTAAACACATCAGGATGAGCTTTTTCAATCTCATCTAACAACACTACCGAATATGGTTTCCGCCTTACAGCTTCTGTTAATTGGCCACCTTCATCGTAACCCACATATCCCGGAGGCGCTCCAATTAGGCGGGAAACCGCATGTCGCTCCTGGTATTCACTCATGTCTATCCGGGTTAAAGCATTTTCATCGTTAAATAAAAATTCTGCCAATGCTTTCGCCAATTCCGTTTTACCCACACCTGTTGTACCCAAGAAAATGAACGAACCAATTGGTTTACGCTTATCTTGCAAACCTGCACGAGATCTTCTAATCGCATCAGAAATGGCTTCGATGGCTTCATCCTGTCCGGCAACACGTTGGTGTAACTCTTCTTCCAGGTTGAGCAGTTTCTCGCGTTCACTGGCAATCAGTTTGGTTACCGGAATACCTGTCCAGCGGCCAACCACGCCGGCAATATCATCAGCCGTAACTTCTTCTTTAAGCATGCGACTGTCTAATTGCTGATTTTCTAAATTGGCTTTCAGTTTTTCAACCTCATCTTGCGCTTCTTTAATTTTTCCGTAACGGATTTCGGCAACTTTACCATAATCTCCGGCACGTTCAGCTTGTTCAGCCTCTAACTTATAATGCTCAATCTGTTCCAGCTGATTATTTACAGCATCTACAAGGTCTTTTTCACCTTGCCATTTTGCTTTAAATTCATCACGCTCTGCGGATAAATTGGCTATTTCTTCAGATAATTCCTGAACCTTCCGGTCATCTTTTTCACGTTTGATGGCTTCGCGCTCAATTTCCAGCCGCATAATCTCGCGATCTAAAGCATCAACATTTTCCGGAACGCTGTCCATCTCCATCCGAAGTTTCGAGGTGGCTTCATCCATTAAATCGATCGCTTTATCTGGTAAGAAACGATCTGCAATATACCGCTGACTCATTTCCACAGCTGCAATAATCGCCTCATCTTTAATCCGCACTTTGTGGTGCGTTTCGTAGCGTTCTTTTAATCCGCGGAGGATAGAAATGGCATCCTGGGTATCGGGTTCTTCTACCATTACCTTTTGAAAACGACGTTCGAGTGCTTTATCTTTCTCTAAATATTTTTGATATTCATCTAAAGTAGTTGCACCAATCGCCCTCAATTCGCCACGGGCAAGGGCTGGTTTTAAAATATTTGCAGCATCCATCGCGCCTTCGCCACCGCCTGCACCAACCAGTGTGTGAATCTCATCGATAAAAAGCACAATGTCTCCATCACTTTGGGTAACCTCTTTTATAACTGCTTTTAATCGTTCTTCGAATTCGCCTTTGTATTTAGCGCCGGCAATTAAAGCACCCATATCCAATGAGAATACGGTTTTACTTTTTAAGTTTTCCGGAACATCACCTTTAATGATTCTGAAGGCAATCCCTTCAGCAATGGCAGTTTTACCTACCCCTGGTTCTCCGATTAAAATAGGATTGTTTTTCGTTCTGCGGGATAAAATTTGAATTACCCGACGAATCTCCTCATCGCGACCAATCACCGGATCAAGCTTTCCACTCTCCGCATATTCATTTAGGTTGCGGGCATATTTGCTCAAAGCCTGATAAGTGGCTTCGGCATTTTGATCAGTCACTCTGTTATCGCCACGTAATTCTACGATGGCTTTTTTCAGGTCTTTTTCATTTACACCCTGCTCTTTTAAAAGCTTGGAAGTACTATCGTTAACCGCTAAAACTCCTAATAAAAGGTGTTCTACCGATACAAATTCATCTTTAAATTCTTTCAAAAATGTTTGTGCCTTTTGCAATACGTTATTTGTATTTGATGACAAATAAACATTGCTTCCGCTTACTTTAGGGAATTTGGCAATCTCCGTATCCAGATTCTGGTTGAGGGAGTTAAGGTTTACATTTAATTTTTTTAAAACGTAGGAAACCACGTTTTCATCAACAGTTAGCAAACCTTTAAGCAGGTGTGCCGTTTCAATAGCCTGCTGCTGATTACCCTGAGCTATTTCAGAAGCTTGCTGAATCGCTTCCTGGGCTTTTATTGTATAATTGTTGAAGTTCATATTTTCCTTTGAATCAAAACGGATGCCATAGCCATTTTGATTTTTCAATCGGAAATTTTGTCTGTAATGAATTAAATTAAGCGAATAATTGACTGGTTTTTAGGGTTTTGTGCTGAATTTTTGTCGTGCTGAAGTTTGTTAAGTACCTTCGGTACTTAAAGGCATATTAAATGTTTTAGCCCGGGAAACACGGAACGCACAGAAGGTTTTGTCTAATAACCACCCCCATCCTGAGGACACTTCTCCAAAGGAGGGGAGTTGGGCGTTAAAATTACTATTTTATGTTACTTCCTTTATGCGATATGGCATATGTTCCTGCTGCTAATTCTATTTTACTATTGTAAGTTATTTTACCATTTACAAAAATATCCATATCGCGTATAAGTGGTAAATTAATTGTGGCACTGGAGTTTGGAGGTACAACAATATGATAGTTAACGCCAGTTGCTGTTTTTTTCCACGCACTCACAATTTTGCCGTATGGTCCGGTATGGCTGGCTTCAAAAGAATTTAATCCATCTACAATATGCGGGGTTAATTTAATGTGTTTAAAGCCAGGTTGACTTTCATCCGGCATGATGCCGCCCGGAGATTTATATAACCAGGCACCAATTTCTCCAAACATAATATGATTCATTGAAATGTCTGATTTAGCATCAATCGGCCAGTTTTCATATAGCGTAGTCGCGCCATTTTGCATCCACCAACCCCAGCTTGGATAAGTTTTTTGGGCTGCAATTTTATAAGCCACATCTGGATATCCATTTTCACTTAAGGCATTTAAGATGGCTTTTGTACCCAGCAATCCCACATCCAGATGAAATCCATCGGCTTCCACCTGTTTCGCTAAATTCTTTGCAACCAGCGATACTGATTCTTCCGGGACGATTTTCCAGTAAAGCGGTACACTCATAGCGGTTTGAATGCCTGATCCATAAATGCCCTTTTGCTGATCCAGATATTTATCATTAAAAGCCTTCTTTATCTTTTCTGCCAGGGCTGTGTATTTTTCAAAATCAGCTTTTTTGCCTAATATATTTGCCGCTTTCGCCAGGATAACCACATCTGCATAATAGTAGCAGGTAGAGGTTAGTTCTACCGGCGATTTTGATTTTACCGGAATCCAGTCACCTAATCCCCAGGTTGTTAATCCGGTGGGGTAGGTTTCGTCAATGTGGTTCACATATTTCCGAATGTTTTCGTAACAGTCGGCCAGTAATTTCTGATCGCCATAGAACAAATAAATATTCCATGGAATAATGGCGATTGTACTTGTCCAATCCGGACCATTTCCCCATTCATAACCCCAGCCATCAGTAGGAATAATGGATGGAAGTACACCATTTGGCTGTTGTTCATCACGGTGATCTGCCAGCCACTTTTCATAAATGGTAATTCCATCGAAACCATAGAGGCCAGTTTCAATCGCAATTTGTGCATCGCCCGTCCAGCCATTCTTTTCTCTTTGCGGGCAATCGGTAGGATAACCGAAAAGATTAGACAAGTAAGAATTATTAGTGGCATAATATATTTTATTAATAACCTCTTCGGATGATTTCACCTCACCGGCAACCGGCACATCGCTGTGCATGAAATAGCCTGACAGATCCTCTTTTTTGAGGTTGATAGGAGTTGAAGTGGTCACTTCCACGTACTGAAAGCCTTTATAATTAAAGTGCGGCATGAAACTCTGCCTGCCTTTTCCATTTAAAATTAAAATATCAGTTTGGAAGGGATCGGTGTTATCCGTAGGCCGATAATGTGCATCAATATTAGAAATGTCTAACCTTCCGTTTGGATATAAACGTTCCCCGTGTTTCAGCTTCACAATTGTTCCTGCCGGACCACTTATCGCTATTTTGCTCACACCAGAAATATTTCTTCCTAAATCGAAAAGGTAAGTGGTGTCATTAATTTTTTTCATCACCCTGGTTGGGATTTCTTCTACGTTACGAATAGGATGCATTGCCTGGGCAACAATGTTTTTCGATGGGGCGGAGCGATTTATGACTTCCTTCCAATCTTTATCATCGAAATTTGTAGTATTCCAACCGGTTTTTTCCATCCTGGCATCGTAATGTTCGGCAGTATAGATACTGTTAAAAACAATGGGACTTAAAGCCGTTTTCCAATCCTGGCCGGATTTGATCGTTTCCACCGTCCCGTCTTCGTAGGTTATCCTGAGATCCAGGCAGAAGGCCGGCCGGTTGCGCCATGGTGCCCGGTCGAAATCCCATACGGCAGTAGATTGATGGTTGTACCAACCATTTCCTAAAAGCACACCAATGGCATTTTTACCTTGATTAATTTCATTGGTAACATCGTAAGTAACATATAGCGTTCTCCTGTCGAAACGTGTATACATTGGATCCATCCGGTGATTGCCAATCTTTTTGCCGTTGATGGATAACTCATATAAACCGGCAGCAGCGACATACGCCCGGGCAGATTTCACTTTTTTAGATGTGCTAAATGTATTTCTGAAGTAGGGGGCAGGCTTAAGTTTTATATTTTCACTGTCGGATATCCACGTACCCTGCCAGTTAGCCATATTCATCATGCCCATTTCAAAACTTGCGATTTTGCCGAAAGTTTGCTGCTTTCCATTGGTCACATCCACTCGCCAGAAATATTTAGTAAAAGGTTTTAGTGATTGGCCGGAATAAATTACGAGATTACGATCTGATTTAACCCATCCGGTATTCCAGGTATTTGCTTTCTCTTTTGTAAGTATGGAGGAATCACTGTCAACTAAAATTCTATACCTCGTTTGCTTCGCGTCCTGACTGTCGTCATTCATTTGCCAGGTAAAGCGGGGTTGCGCATTATCCAGACCAATTGGTTGGGTAAGGTATTCTGTTTTTAAAGCTGTTAATGATTGTGCTTTTGCATTTGATAAGATGAAAAAAGAGGGGAGCAGTGTAAATAACTTGAAGAAATGAAATCTCATATTTATGGGCTTATTCGAAACTAAGTTATTAAATAATATGAGATAGATTAATACGGTCTGAAATTTCTTTGCATAAAAAAAGCGAAGAAAAATCTTCGCTATATCTTAATGATGCTGAAATTATTTAGTAGGAAGAATTGAAACTATCCCAGAATTTCCTGTAATCGCTCCGTTTGGTGATCAACTAACTTTTGTAGCGGCCCGGATGCGAGCATCTTCATCATCATATTTAAATCTGCAGAGATGATTAATTTTGCGATCGTTCCAGCGCCATTTTCGGCAACTGTCCATTTTAACTCAATTTCGAAAGGTGCTTTTTCAGTAGGTGTTGCCGTCAATTCCTGATTTTCAACACGGTTAGTGATCGCGATTGCTAATTTTGCCATGTTTTGGATGGTGAAACGGGCTTCATCTTCTGTCGATTCCCAATTGTATATGTTTTCTGGCATCAATCTTTGATGATTGTTCATATTGGAAAGAAAAGTATAAACCTCGGCAACGGGTTTATTCACTTCCACAGCGCTTTCAATAATTGTCATTGTATTTTTTTAAGTTTTTTAAATATTTGGTACGAGAAACAAGCGGCTTAGCTTGCTGTTTGGCCCCATTCTGATGGGTTTAAACGCCATTTGCTGAGTAACTCCATGTCGCTTTTTGCGATAATACTATGTTCTGCAGCATAATCGATTAATGCACCATAACTTGATAAAGTTAAGTAACGGCATTTTGCAGCAGTGAAGTTTTCATCTGCTTTTTCAAATCCGTAAGTGAATATTGCAGCTAAACCTGCTACTGATAAACCAGCTGATCTTAATGCTTCAACAGCCTGCAAGCTGCTTTTTCCTGTAGAAATTAAGTCTTCGATCACAACTACACGCTGTCCTTCTACCACTTCACCTTCGATTAAACTTCCGGTTCCATGTTCCTTAGCTTTTGCTCTTACATAAATAAAAGGAAGACCGAGTTCCTGAGCAACGAGTACTCCTTGTGGAATCCCGGCAGTAGCAACTCCAGCAATAACATCAACTGAACCAAACTCTTCCTGAATTGCCTGAGCAAGCTTTTGACGGATGTAAGTTCTAACCTGAGGATGGGAAAGGGTAATTCGGTTATCGCAATAAATTGGCGACTTCCAACCAGATGCCCAGGTAAAAGGATTATTAGGTTGTAATTTAATTGCCTTTATTTGTAATAAAAATTCCGCTACCTTTAATTCAATATCACTTTTATTATACATGGCCCAAAATTACAGAATTTATATTAACGATAACACTTTGTTTATCTCAGAAGTTTTACCAGAGCAGAAGGAAAAGATACAACAGCTTGAATTTCAAGATTTTGATCTGCAAACATTTTATAAAAAATTAAAGAATGGGTCGAAGAAAAGTTATCTTTTTTTGACTAAAAATCCGGAGGAAACGTTTAAGAAGCTTAAAAAGAATTGTGAGATCATTAAGGCTGCCGGAGGTTTAGTGGAGAGTGCAAATGGAAATTACCTTTTTATTTTTAGAAATAAGAAATGGGATTTGCCAAAAGGCAAGCTAGAGTTTGGTGAAAAAATGAAAGAAACCGCTGTTCGCGAAGTGGAAGAAGAATGTGGAATTAAAGTGTTGAAACGTGAAGATAAGCTTTGTAAAACGTATCATGTTTATCAGAATGGATCAAAAATGGTGATTAAAAAAACCAACTGGTACAAAATGACGGTTAAGGGCGAGCCAAAATTAGTTCCACAAAAGGAGGAAGGGATTGATGAGGCCGTTTGGCTGGATAAAAATCACCTTTTGCCTGTGGTTAAGAATACTTTTCCATCTATTATGGATGTGATGAGGGCTGGGGGGATATTGTAATGTTGGTTTTCTGATTTTACCTTCTTGCCAGTACTTTTATTATTTAATAGCTTACCAGAGCAGAACGGAGAAACAGCGGTTTGGCCTTGCTAAGTTCTTATAGCGATTGCTACTCCCCACTTTTTTAAGGAGGGGTGCCCGAAGGGCGGGGTGGTTAATTCACCCAACCTTTCTATCAGTGTCCGTCCTGACCATCTGTGGTTAAAAATGCGTTTCGCTTACAAGAACCCTAGCGCTTCTTTTGGTACAAATGGGCTTACATCGCCATTATTCCTTAATATATCTCTCACTATTGTAGAGCTTATTGCAGAATATTCTGGCTTACTTAAAAGAAGAATCGTTTCCACTTCTGGCATCATGGTTTGGTTGATCTGTGCAATGGCCCTTTCATATTCAAAATCTGATGCCGAGCGAATGCCACGAACCATGTAAGTTGCATTTATTTTCCGGCAAAAATCAACTGTCAAACCTTGATATGTCTGTATTTCTATGTTTTTATAATCAGCAAATACCGTTTCCAGAATTTGCAGCCTTTGCTCTGCTGTCAGAAAATTTTGCTTGGAGCTGTTCAATCCTATGCCGATTACAATTTTATCAAATAAGGGAGTGGCACGTTGCAAAATATTAACGTGTGCAATGGTGATCGGATCAAATGAGCCCGGAAATAGCGCTATTTTCATAACTCAAAGATAGATTTTTAAGCGGAAAGGAGAAAGAATGAAAGATTATGCAAAGATTAAAGTATAAAGCTTGGCACCGAGATAAATTACGCTACTTCAACATATTCAAAAAAACTAAAGGATGAATTTCCGTATTTTCTCGTTTCTGTATAACCTGGCTGATTATTTAACTTCATGTGACTTTGATGCTCCACAACGAGCAGTCCGTCTGGTTTAAGCAGTTGCCGTTCTTTTACCAAAATAGGCAATTGAGGAATGTTAGGCATGTTGTAAGGCGGATCAGCGAAAATGAGGTCATAAGTACCCGTCATTTGCGCCAGCATTTTAAAAACATCGCCTTTACGTACCTCAACTTGTTCAAACTCAAATTTTTGAGCAGTGTGTTTAACCCAGTTTACACAACCGTAATCTAAATCTACTGCCAAGACCTTTTCAACGTTTCGCGAAGCAAATTCGAAAGTCAGATTTCCGGTGCCACAAAATAAATCCAGAACTGAACAGCTTTCAAAATCGAATTTGTTATTTAAAATGTTAAAGAGTGCCTCTTTGGCCATATCTGTAGTGGGACGTACCGGCAAGTTCGCAGGTGGCTGCAAACGAATTCCCTTTAATCTGCCTCCAATTATTCGCATAAACGTAAAGCAAGTAGTCCGCTGAAATAGTGTGGAGGCATATCGGCCAATAACTCACTGTTTTGTTTTTCAGCAGGAAGAAAGAAATATAGGTTATTAAAATATTTTAACAAAGTGTTATAGTAATCATCATCCTCATTGATAATCCCCTGAAGATAAACAGGAATAGTATCTGTTAGTGCCAGCTGCTCCATAATTAATAACAAAAAGTAATTAAATTCTTCGGCATTTTCTGATTCAAAATGGTTTTGAAAATTGATCTTCTGATCCTTTATGAAAAGTACATTAAAAGAAGATGCCGTAAAATCAATCAATAAAGCATCCCCGGAGAGGCGATTGAATAATGCAATTAAAGGAGATGACTGAGGGTAGAATATGGTATTTTCAGGAAGCTTTTCTTTTACTTTTTCATTCAAGGAAAAAACGGTGCTAAAGCCGAGTTGATCGTGGGTTTTGGTATAAACTTTTCCATCAGATCCTAAAAAATTTGAGTAGACTGAAAGATCATTGGCATCAAACCATTCATGAGGAATGAAAATGAAATTTGAAGTATGCACGGCTGCTTTCACTGCTCCATATGGCTGTGATAAATAATGATCGGTTTCGAAGGCAGACTTTAAATCCTGATGCAAATCGGTGCAACCTTGTTTATCGAAAATTATTCTGATCTGCTCTGAGTGCTGATCAACCACTGCATAAGAGAAACTATCATTTGTTATTTTTAACAATAACTGGCAGTTCACTGATGCGTCAGCTTTAAAACCCGGGTCGATCAATAAGAGACTGTTATTACTCATTGAAGCAAAAATAGCGTTTTTTAAAGATTAACCGCAAAGGGTACAAAGTTTTTTCGCAAAGGACGCTAAGTTGCAAGCATATTTGATAATTTACAATGAAAACATGCACTTAGATTTTGCCAGGGAAACACGGATTGATATAAACGGATTGACATGAATAGCGTTTATAGGTTAAGTGTTTCAATGTGATCAGAATTTTTAGGTTTTGCCACTAAAACACAGACTGAGGATTATAGTTGAGTTCTCTTCTTTTTCTGGCCTTTAGTGTTTCGGTGGCAAATTGTTAACTGTTAGTAACCTATTAAGTGTCTTTTTCTGTGCCTTTAGTGTTTCGGTGGCAAATTGTTAACTGTTAGTAACCTATTAAGTGTCTTTTTCTGTGCCTTTAGTGTTTCGGTGGCAAATTGTTAACTGTTAGTAGCCTATTAAGTGTCTTTTTCCGTACCCTTAGTGTTTCGGTGGCAAATTGTTAACTTTTAGTAATCTATTAAGTGTCTTTTTTCTGGCCTTTAGTGTTGCGGTGGCAAATTGTTAACTTTTAGTAACCTATTAAGTGTCTTTTTCCGTGCCTTTAGTGTTTCCGTGGCAAACCATTAGCTTTTCAATAACTTTTTTCGCTGTTACTATAACTAAATCTTTTTACCAAAATCAAACCTTTCGCTTATCTGAAAATTGAAATATTCAGCTTAAATTCGGAACATGAGTTACAAGCCTACTTATGGAGCAGCAAAAACAGTTGCAACGAAAATAGAACAACATTTTATTAAGCTTCATTCGAATGCCGCAGCGCAAGGCGAGGTAGATTTGGCTACGCAGCCAGGTAAGAATACTATTGAAGCATTGATAGATGTTGCTTTTTGGAGTAGCTTGCGTAAAGAAGAAGGACATTCACCTCGGATTTCAATCGCTTTTTTGCCGCCATCACAAACTTCAAAACCATTAAAGTTTGCGAAGCCCTTACCTTTAAATGCAAATACGCTGACTAAAATAGCCCCAGGCATAGAACGTTCTGGCATTCACCTTGGCGTATGGGAAGAAAACGGTGAACTTTATATCTGGGGAACTACCTTAAACATTCCAAATTTTTGTTTTGTAGTTGATGTTTCAGAACCCGGCTTAATTGTGATTAAACACCGCCGGATTTACGGCATCGGCAAATATACTAATGTAGCCGTTTTAAAGGGCGAACAAATCAGAATTGTAGATGATACTTCTTGTTTAAACCGCGATTGTCCGCCGATTTTGAAAGCATTATTGGATTTAACTGTGCTTGCCAGCTGGAACGATCCGATTAATATCCTCATTCAGTTTTCAGTTTCCATGCGTGGCCACGGGCGGGGAGGAGCACTACTTATTGTACCTAAAGAAAATACCAAATGGGAGGAATCTATCATTCGCCCTATCCAATATTTAATTGAACCGCCCTTTAGCGGCTTATCAAATTTAGCCAAACAAAGCGGCAACCAGACAGAAATTTTTTCGCAAGGTGCGCTGCGACGTGAAGTTGAGCATTTAGCAGGTTTAACAGCTGTTGATGGCGCTACTATCATTAACGATCAGTTTGATTTAATTGCCTTCGGTGCAAAAATAGGACGGGCGAAAGGCAAGCCAACTGTAGAACAAATTGCATTTTCTGAACCCATAGTAGGTGGCGAAGATAAGTTGTTATATCCCGGACAGTTAGGCGGTACCCGGCATTTTTCTGTTGCCCAATTCGTTAATGATCAGCCCGAGGCTATCGGTTTGGTGGCCTCTCAGGATGGTCATTTTACAATTTTCAGCTGGAGTAAACAACAAAAAATGGTGATGGCACATCGAATTGAAACGTTACTTTTGTAATGGTAAGGATGTGATTTGAGTGTAAGAAATACATTTGATTGTGCTTAGAGTAGTTTTGCCATTTGCAAAAACATCATTTTTAGCACTTTAATAAACAACCTATCCTTATTTTAGAAGTAATTAATGCTTGTCAATAATAATCTTTTGCTTGCTCAAAATCAGTGCGAAATATAAACCAGTAATGGAAAATCTTTGTTGTAAAGTTGACCAATTGATCAACACGAAAATATACTTTAATGTTAGCAGATAAAAGTCAACTGATTGCACAAGCTTATGAGCACACCCCAACTAAAGAGCAATTGCTTTTTTGTGAACGAATGTCGAAGTTTTTGCAGGAAGATGATGAATACCGTTGTTTTGTACTGAAAGGTTATGCCGGAACGGGTAAGACGACGTCAGTTGCAGCTTTGGTAAAGGTTTTAGCAAAATTTAACCTGAAAAGCGAGTTGCTGGCACCCACTGGTCGCGCGGCAAAAGTAATGAGCCAATATTCGAATCAGAAAGCGTTGACGATTCATAAGCGAATTTATCGGAAGCGCTCGGCTGCATCACCGGAAATGCAATTTCAAATTGCACCAAATCTTTCCGAAAATACACTCTTTATTATCGATGAAGCATCGATGATTGCTGATGAATTTAATGAAACCGGTTCTTCCATTTTGCGCGATTTGCTGGAGTTCGTTTACAATTCCAAAAACTGCTTCCTCCTTTTTGTAGGCGATACGGCCCAGCTTCCACCCGTAGGAAGTTTGGAAAGCCCGGCGCTGAACGAACAATACTTAAAGGATAAATTTGCATTAACGATCACCTCCGTAGAGTTAAAAGAGGTCGTTCGCCAGGAAAAAAAATCGGGTATTTTAGCTAATGCCACAATGTTGAGGAATCAAATTGCAAAAAATCCCGAAAATCCGCTTCCTAAATTTCTCACCAAAAATTACAAGGATATTTATAACATGGCCGGTGCCAAGCTGGTAGAGGGCCTTGAATATGCTTATAGGAAATTTGGCATGGAGAATACTTTGGTGATTTGCCGGTCGAATAAATCTGCAAATATTTACAATCAGCAAATCAGGGCAAGGCTATTATACCGCGAAGAGGAATTAACTGGTGGAGATCAGATTATGGTGGTGCGCAATAACTATTTTTGGTTGCCTGAAAATGAAGAGACTGCGTTTATTGCTAACGGCGATATGGCTAAAGTAATTCGTGTGAGGGGCGAAGAGGAACGTTATGGTTTTCGCTTTGCTGATGCTACTTTAGAATTTATGGATTTTCCTGCTGCGGGACAGATCAGCTGCAAGGTAATGCTGGATACGCTAAATCTAGAATCTGCAAACTTACCTTATGAGCAAAACAAGAAGCTTTTTGATGGCCTGAACGAAGATTATGCACACATCGCAAATAAACGTCAGCGGATGCTGGCCATCAAAGCCGATCCATTTTATAATGCTTTACAGATCAAATTTGCCTACGCGGTAACCTGCCATAAAGCCCAGGGCGGACAATGGGATGCAGTTTTTGCTGATCAGGGTTACCTTACAGAAGAAATGATCGACCTTGATTTTCTTCGCTGGTTATATACTGCGGTTACAAGGGCAAAGAAAGAACTGTATTTGGTCAACTTTGCACAGCAACTTTTCGCTAAAACAGCGCAGGAAGAGTATTTTTAGCAGGACTTTATTGTCCGATTGGATTTCTATGCAAGCTATTGCCAGATAACAGGGCGCAGTTTCTTCTATGGTTAAAAAGTCTTAGCATTTATATTTTACCGTTTAAGTCATATCGGGGCATTCAAGCTCATAGCGCCTAAAAATATCGATCTGCCCATACAACTGAGCTTAGTAAATTAGTGCCTAAATTATCTGCTGTGTTTAGGGAGTTAAGATAATTTCAGTGCCTGGGAAACGAAATTAATCTGTCCATAAGCAAGCTTAAATTCTTACCTTGAGTGGTTAACCAATTTATGTTATGAAATTTGCATTTAGCCTTAAAAATAAACTGAAAATTGCATTCCTTCTTTTCTGCATCATGTGTTGCACTTTACTTATTCGCGTTCTTGAAGATAAAAGCGTAGCCAAAATAAACGAGTCATTTATCTCGATGTATAATGATCGTTTAGTGCCTGCAACAGATCTGTATTTTATTGCAGAAAATCTCTACCATAAAAATGCCATTCTTCAAGATGCTTTAGTGAATCAAAACACTCACTCTTTAAATAGCATTTCAAAAATTAATAAGCATAACCGCAGAATCGATTCTGTAATCAATAAATATGAAATGACCTTGTTAGTAGAACAAGAGCAGACTTTTTTGAACGAACTTAAAAAATCATTAAAGCTCCAACAACAACTGGAAATGAAAGTATTGAATTCCGAAGGAGAGGAGCGCAGTAAAATTTATGGATCTAGGGGGCAAAAAATTACCAATCAAACGTTGGCGAAACTTTCTGCGTTAATTAAAATTCAATCAAAAGTTGGAAACGAATTAATTAAAGATTCTAAGATCTTCGTTTCCGGAACAAAGATTTATTCCACCTTACAAGGGATTTTGGCAGTTCTAATCGGAGTGATGATTGTCTCCATAATCTCTGCATCAAATGTGGTGAAAATATCGAATGAAAAATTTAATCTGAATTAAATTAACCACAGATTTGTTAACATCAACACCGATGATCATTTACATCTGTGTTCATCCTTCTTATCTGTGGTTAACTGGAAATATTTTGTCTTATTCTGCGTCGTCATCAGTTAATAACCGGATAGAATCATCAGAAAGTACAATTAGCCGTTCTTTGTAAAGGGAACCAATGGTTTTCTTAAATGCACTTTTGCTGATTTGAAAACGATGGTATATTTCATCTGGAGTACTTTTGTCGCCAAGTTCGATTACGCCACCACTTTTTTTCAAGGCAGCTAAAATCATCTCTTTAGAATCTAAAATGTGGCCATAGCCGCTAGGTTGTAACGTTAGGTCTATTTTGCCTTCAACACGGATCTTTTTAATCCAGCCTTTGCGCTGTTCCCCAACCTGAATATTATCAAAAACCTCATTATGGTAAAGCAAACCAATATAGGTATTGTTGATGATGGCATTAAAACCCAGATCAGTTTCTTCAGTAATCAATAAACTCACTTCATCGCCTTCTTCGAACTCAAAATTCTCTTCTTCAACAAAGTCGTAGAGTTTCGATGAGGCCAATAAGCGATCGCTGTTTTCATCCAAATACAAATAAACTACATATTTATAACCTTTTTGCATAGGTCTCTTTTGCTCTTTCGAAGGTACATAAACGTCTTTATCGATTCCTAAATCCATAAAAATGCCATCATCGCCATCAGATACTACTTTCAGGAAAGCAAAATCGCCTACCTCTGCATAAGCTTTTTGAGTGGTTCCGGTAAGGCGGCCATCTTTTTGGATGTAAACAAAAACGCTTACGTTATCGCCTATTTCCAATCCGTTAGGCACATATTGGTAAGGTAAGATTACTAACTTCTCACCATCAGTTAAGTTTAAGCCTGCCTCTGTTTTGCTTAAAACTCTTAATTCGTTGTATTTTCCTATTTCAATCATAGTATGGGTTAACCATTTTCTTCAATGGTTCTGTGCAAAGGTAGCAATCTTTGCAGGCAACAATCGATTTAAATTTTTTATCTAATTTAGCCGCTTATCTAAAAATGTCCCAAATATGAACAAGCAGATTCCAAATTTCTTTTTAAGCGACGAGTATTTTATTGATGAAAAGGTAAACTTCCTGAAGTTTGCCAATGAGTATAAGGTTTACAATGACAAGGGCACTCAAATCGGAATTATTAAACAGCGGATCAGCGGCTGGCAAAAAGCATTAACCTTGTTGGTTGATAAGCGCATGATGCCTTTTAAACTGGAAATTACTGACATTAATGACCAACTGCAGGCAACCATCAGCAGAGGCTGGACATTTTGGATGTCGAAAATTATCGTTACAGATCCATCAGGAGTAGAGGTAGGAATTATCAGGCAAAAGTTTAAATTATTTAAACCAACTTTCACTATTTCTGTGCCAGCTACCGGCGAGGAGATTGCAAAAATAACCGGCGATTGGAAAGCCTGGAATTTCAATATCACCAATAATGCAGGTGCCGAAGTGGGTAGAATCAGCAAAAAATGGGCAGGGGCTTTGAAAGAAGTATTTACCACTGCCGATAAATACAACGTTTCTATAGATCCAAGCTACGCGGAAAGCAATCATAAAGTTGCCATAGTAGCAACAGCAATCACCATAGATATGGTATTAAAAGAGAGTAAATAAATTGATTATACAGGTGGTGAATGGCTAATCTGCAGCGCAAGATTTTTTCTACGGCTTAACTTAACCATTCACTCCTCTAATTTTAATAATATTCTTACAGACGATGTCAAATAATTGGGTTAAATTTGATGTCTCACCATTTCAATTCACCTTATGGCAAAACCCAAAGAGGCTAAAAAACCGAGTGTTTTTAGTTTACTTGCATCATATAAAGGCTTAATTTTTCTGTTGATATTATTTGCGCTGCTCAGCAACGGGATTAACTTATTATTGCCTAAAATAATTGCTGACGGGATCGACTCGTATACCAATAAAACGTTCGATCTGCAGTCGGTTTTATTTCAGTTTGCCTTAGCAATAATATTGGTTTTTATTTTTACCTATCTGCAAAGTATTGTTCAAACCTACGCTTCTGAACGTGTTGCCCGAGATTTAAGAACAAAACTTTCCAGTCAGATTTCCCGCCAGAGCCATGCTTATATTATCGAAGCAAATCCATCAAAGCTGCTGACCAACTTAACTGCTGATGCAGATTCCATCAAAATGTTTGTGTCGCAGGCAATTGTTTCGCTGGCATCGTCGCTTTTTCTAATCGTTGGCGCAAGTATTTTACTGTTAATGATTAACTGGAAACTGGCCTTATGCATCATTGCGATTGTACCCATTATTGGCACTGCGTTCTTTATGGTTCTTAAAAAAGTAAAGGTGCTTTTTATCAAGAGCAGGGAAGTAATTGATTGGTTAAATAAGGTAATCAGCGAAAGTATTTTAGGTTCCGCGTTAATTCGGGTGATCAATTCCCAACAGCTGGAGTATCAAAAGTTTTTAGATGCGAATGCCAAAGCAAGGGATTTAGGCTTATCCATTTTGCGTTTATTTGCCGGCTTAATTCCCATTATCATATTCGTTTCTAACCTGGCGGGATTAACCATTCTGGTGCTCGGCGGACACTTCGTGATTTCAGATCAGATGACACTGGGAGAGTTTGCAGCATTTAACAGCTACCTGGCGCTGATCATTTTTCCTATCCTGGTAATTGGGTTTATGAGCAATGTTATTGCCCAGGCATCTGCATCTTACCAGAGAATTGAAAGTGTGCTAAACGCACCAGAGGTGAAGCACCCGGGAACCATCACCGATACTTTGATTGGAGATGTAGACGCAAAAAATATCTCGTTAACTATTGGTCAGAAGCCAATTTTAAAAGATATTTCATTCTCTGTAAAAGCAGGTTCAAGAACAGCCATTATCGGCCCCACTGCTGCAGGGAAAACACAATTACTTTACATCTTAACCGGATTAATCGGGCCAGACACGGGTGAGATTCTCTTTGATCATAAAGAAATTAAGAAATATAACCAGGAAAGTTTTCACCAGCAAGTCGGCTTTGTTTTTCAGGATAGCATCATCTTTAATATGAGCATCCGTGAAAATATTGCGTTCAGCGATACGGTAACCGATGAATCGCTTGAAAAGGCTATACAGACCGCCGAGTTAAAGGATTTTGTTGAGGCCTTGCCGGATAAATTAAATACTATTGTATCTGAACGCGGAAACAGCCTTTCAGGGGGTCAAAAACAACGTATTATGCTGGCGAGGGCATTGGCCGTAAATCCGAAAATTTTATTATTGGATGATTTTACTGCAAGAGTAGACACAAACACTGAAAAGCGGATTGTTGCAAATATTCAGCAAAACTATCCGGGTTTAACTTTAATATCTGTTACTCAGAAAATAGCATCCGTAGAAAATTACGACAAAGTTATTTTGATGATGCAGGGCGAAGTCATCGCCTCCGGTACTCATCAGGAATTGATTCAGAGCAGTCCTGAATATGTTCAAATTTATAACTCACAACAGAGCACAAGCAATTATGAATTACAATCTTAACCAGCTTACCGAAGGGCAGGAAAAGCAATCTACCTATCAGGCGCTAAAGAGATTGCTTAAATTCATTTCTTCCGAACGAAAAAATCTGATCTTTGCGCTGATTACTATCTTAATAAATGCAGGTTTATTGTTGCTGGGGCCGCTTTTGGTTGGTCATACCATCGATAAATATATCAGAACCAAACAATTTCATGGCGTGCTGGTATTCGGAGGAATATTATTGTTGATGTATATGTTTGCCATGATTACGGGATACATCCAAACCAAATTAATGGGAGGCGTTGGTCAGCGCATGTTGTATACCTTAAGAAATGCAATTTTCAATAAGCTTCAGGAATTACCAGTTTCCTTTTTTAACCAAAATAAGGCCGGAGATCTGATTTCCAGGGTAAATAATGATACTGATAAACTCAATCAATTTTTCTCTCAGTCACTGATGCAATTTGTAAGTAGTATCATCACGATGATTGGCGCCGGGGTTTTTCTCTTGTCTATCAATTTTGAACTAGGTGCTGCGGCACTTTCTCCTGCAGTTGTCATTGTAATTTTTACTATGGTCTTATCGCCATGGGTGAAAAGTAAAAATGCAAAAAATCTAAAAAGTGTTGGCGGCATGAGTGCTGAAATTCAGGAAAGTCTGAATAATTTTAAAGTGATTATCGCCTTCAACCGTCGGGATTATTTTAGAAAACGTTTCGATGAGGCAAATCAGGAGAATTATAAAACTGCGATCGGTGCTGGTTTAGCCAATAACATTTTTGTTCCGGTTTATGGTTTGCTTTCCAGTGCGGCACAGTTAATCGTCTTGCTTTTCGGAATTTATTTAATTTCCATTGGAAACTTTACGTTAGGTTTATTGGTGAGTTACATTTCTTACTGTACCAACTTTTATAATCCATTAAGGCAATTGGCTGCCCTTTGGACCAGTTTTCAGGTTGCAATGGCCAGCTGGGACAGAATTTCACAAATCTTATTACTGGAAACTGATCTGGCGCAGGTAGAAGATGATCCGGAAATCACTTCTGATGCTTTGCTGGAATTTAGAAATGTTCATTTTTCTTATGATGACTCAAAAGAAATTCTCCATAACATCAATTTGAAGTTTGAAAAGGGAAAAACGTACGCCTTAATCGGGCCAACGGGCGGTGGTAAAACAACAACCGCATCATTAATTTCCCGCTTGTACGATGCAACAAAAGGTACTGTTTTGCTAAACGGAAAAGATATCCGTTCATTTAGTGCAGAAGAACGCACCCGGAAGATAGGATTTATTCTTCAGGAGCCATTTCTTTTTACCGGGACCGTGAAAGATAATATTTTATACGGAAATAGCCAATACAGGAATGTGAGCGATGATGAGTTAACGAAGATTATAGAAGATGCAAATTTAAACGCCTTACTGGCCATTTTTGATGAAGGTCTGAATACTCAAATTACATCAGGTTCTGATAGCATCAGTTTAGGTCAGAAACAGCTCATTGCATTTATGCGGGCGGTATTAAGAAATCCGGAGTTACTGATATTGGATGAGGCTACTGCAAATATTGATACCATTACAGAACAGTTACTTAGCAGCATTTTGAATAAATTATCAAAAGAAACCACACTTGTAATTATCGCACACCGCTTAAATACAATCGAAAATGCTGATGAAATTTATTTTGTGAACGAAGGAGAGGTGCAGCAGGCAGGAACACTTAGCGATGCACTGAATATGCTGTCAAAAGGGAAAAGAGTAAGTTAAGCAGTCATCTTTTTAATCCCTGTCTTAATTACCTGAATGGTTAGTAAGCTACCAACCATTCAGGGTAAAGTATTTATTTGATTACGGCTTCAAAGGGCATTCTGGCCTGTATTCCGGAACTTGCAATTACTTTTTTCATTTGCTGATAAAGCATGTAATTATCGCCCAGTTCTTGTTTGGTATAATAGGTTTTGATTTTATCAGTACTTTCATCCATAAAAGACTTCAATGGATCAATCACATCCGGATATTCTAAAACTTGAAAATCTTTAATTTTTGCTTTCCTGGCAGCGGCATTAATGGCGTCGTTAAAACTCCCGATTCTATCTGCTAAGCCAATTTGAACAGCATCGGTTCCAATCCATACGTGGCCACCGCCAATGCTGTCTATATAAGCTTTGCTTTTCTTTCTGCCATTTGCAACACGGCTCACAAAACCACTGTAAATCCGGTTCAATTCATTTTGAATGATGAATTTTTCACCGGCAGTCATTGGTCGGTTAGTCGCCATAATATCTGCATACTGACCAGTTTTAACCCCATCAAAAGTAATCCCTAATTTATTGGTCATCAGGTTTTGAAAATTCGGAATGAGTCCGAAAACACCAATGGAACCTGTAATGGTATTTGGCTGAACGAAAATACTATCTGCTGCACAGCCGATGTAATATCCGCCCGATGCGGCAACATCACCAAATGAAGCAATAACTGGTTTTTCTTTTTTGGTAAGGACAATCTCTCTCCAGATTACATCAGAAGCTAAAGCACTACCTCCGGGAGAATTTACACGAATCACTATTGCTTTGATATCGTCATCTAATCTGGCTTTTCTAATTGCTCTCGATATCCTTTCAGAGCCGATTTGATTGTCATTTCCCTCGCCACCGCTAATTTCCCCATTGGCATAAATTACCGCGATCTTGTTTTTACTGTCGCCAGAGGTGGTGTTGTTTTTCGAATAATCGTTGATGTCTACCGAGCGGATGTTTTCACTTTTGGTTCTGCCGGAAATGCCTTTAAGTTCTTCTAAAATCTGATCCTTGTATTTTAATCCATCAACCATTTTATAGTTTAAGGCATCCTGAGGCTGCTGAATCCGATATTGATCAGCGATAGTATATAAGCTATCTCTTTTAATGTCTCTGCTTTTGGCAATGTCAGTTAAAAAAGTATTGTATAAGCCACCCACATAAGCCGTAACCTGCTTGCGGTTATAATCGCTCATTTTATCAAGAATAAACGGCTCAACAGCACTTTTGTAATTTCCAACACGAATCACCTGCATCTCCACACCAACTTTTTCTAAAGTACCTTTAAAGAAGGTCAACTCAGAACTAAAGCCCTTAAATTCTAAAGAACCTTCCGGATTAAGATAAATTTTATCAGCAACAGAGGCCAGGTAATAGGCGCCTTGTGTATAAACTTCGCTGTAGGAAATAATTTTTTTATGCGATTTTTTGAAATCGATCAATGCATTTCTCACCTCACGCATGGTGGCGTAACCTGCATTCGGACTGGTAACATTTAAATAGATGCATTTGATATTGTCGTCGTTCTTTGCTCTTTTAATTGCTCTCAAAAGATCATTTAGTCCGATTCCGTTTTTTTCATCACTTCCTACAATCGGAAGATTACCAAAAGGATTTTTGGGTGTCCGTTCTGTAATTGGCTGATCTAAGTTTAAAAATAGAACTGAATTGCTGGCTACAGAGACTGTTTTGTCATCATCCAGAGAGGAAATCGCACCAACTACGATCACAATAACGATGATAAATATAACAACCAATGAAAGGAAGAAACCCAGCATGGAGGCAAATAGATACTTAAAAAAATCTTTCATTTAAATGTTAGTTTTGTGCTGTAAAGATATAAAAATACATGATGCTTAATAAGGCTTTAGAGTACACGGCTGTTTATTTGTTACTTGGTGGAAATTTAGGAAACAGAGAAGAAAATTTAGAGCAGGCCATTTCACTAATTGGTGCCAATATGGGTAAACTGGAAGCGATTTCTTCCGTTTATGAAACGGCTGCCTGGGGTAAAAATGATCAACCTTCTTTTTTAAATCAGGCCGTTGCAGTGAAGACAAATTTAACCGCAGTACAGGTATTGGAAAATGCTTTAAATATTGAACAGACGCTTGGCCGGGTACGCAAGGAAAAATGGGGAGCGCGATTAATTGATATCGATCTTATTTTCTTTGGAAATGAAGTGATTGATATCGAAAATCTGCTTCAGGTTCCGCACCCTCAAATGCAGTTTCGCAAGTTTGTAATGGCACCTCTGGCAGAGATTGCTCCCCAAATGATACATCCCGTTTTAGGTAAAACTGTACTCGATATCTATGAAAATATTACAGATGAACTGACCGTTCGCAAGTTGTAAATAACTAGCTTTGTTATATGCAAGGTATAAATGATAATCGTCCCTTAGATTTATCATATCTCATCGGAATGGTTGGTCATAATCCAGATTTTATGATCGAGATTTTCGACACCTTTATCGAACACACTCCTGTTTATTTAGCAGAACTCGAAGCAGCTTTGGCCCTCGGAAACTGGAAAGAGGTTAGCAATTGTGCACACAAAATGAAACCCACTTTCAGTTATATTGGCCGGAATGATGTGACGGATTTAATGCAGGCCATTGAGTATAATGCCCGAAACGAAGTAGTTGAGCAGGTTAAATCTGATATAGAACGCTTAAAGGTCGTATCGCAACAGGTTTATGCGCAGCTTGAATTGGAAAAAGAAAATATCAGATCACGATCTTAATATCTGGTTATTGATGAGGTGATTTTTTAACTTTCCGGATCAGAAGATTTGATTAACGCCAAGAAGATAAACATTTTAAGCCCGATACCCGCCCTTTAATTCAAATCTGATGATGAATCGCTGGTTATTCCCCTAAAGTGTATAAAAGACATTGCAATATATAATACCAGCACAAAAGGAATGGCTGCAAATTGTAAAACAGCTATTAATGCCGCAGATAAAATAAGGAAGATAAATTTAATTTTATTTTTCGCCCAGCTGAAATTACTAAACTTTAGTGAGAATATTTTGATTTCACTAATCAGTAAAAAACTGGTGATTGCGGTAATGGCCAATAAGAGTATCGTAGAGCCGATTACGTTAGGATAATCAACTGCAATGTAGGGTAAAGAGCAGATAAACAACGTGTTCATCGGGGTGTTTAAGCCGATAAAATCTTCTGACTGGCGTTCGTCGTTATTGAATTTTGCCAAACGCAGTGCTGAAAAAATGGTGATAATGAAGCCCAGATAGGGAAGGTATTCAGAAGCGTAATCGCTTGCTTTCAGCAAATGAAACATGATCACGCCAGGTAAAAAACCGAAGCTTACCATATCGGCCAAAGAATCTAAATCTTTGCCAATGGCAGATTTTACATTTAATAAACGCGCTATCATTCCATCAAAAAAATCGAAAATTCCGGAGAGGATCACGAAGTAAGCGGCAATTTGTAAATCACCTTTAAATGCAAAAACGATTCCGACGCAACCAGATAGCAGATTTGCACAGGTAATCGCATTAGGTATATGCCTTTTCATTAAGTTTTAAGTTACACGTTATAAGTTTTAAGTGGTATGTTACTTAAAACTTACCACTTAAAACTTATCACTTACTAGCTGTTCATCGAAATTAAAAATTCTTCATTGCTTTTTGTTCCTTTAATTTGTGCCTGAACAAATTCCATTGCTTCCTGACTGTTCATATCTGCAAGGTGGTTACGTAAAATCCATACACGTTGCAAAATATCTCTGTCCAGTAATAAATCATCACGGCGGGTGCTCGATGCCGTAATATCAATAGCAGGGAAGATCCGTTTGTTTGATAATTTACGGTCTAATTGTAACTCCATGTTACCCGTACCTTTAAACTCTTCGAAAATTACCTCATCCATTTTAGAACCTGTATCGGTTAAGGCAGTTGCTAAAATGGTTAATGAACCACCGTTCTCGATATTACGTGCCGCACCAAAGAAACGTTTAGGTTTGTGTAAGGCATTTGCATCAACACCACCCGACAAAATTTTACCAGATGCAGGTGCTGTTGTATTGTAAGCCCTGGCTAAACGTGTAATCGAATCTAACAAGATCACTACATCATGTCCGCTTTCTACCAAACGTTTAGCTTTCTCTAAAACGATATTGGCAATTTTTACGTGACGCTCGGCCGGTTCGTCAAAAGTAGAGGCAATTACCTCAGCCCTTACACTACGGGCCATATCTGTAACCTCTTCCGGACGCTCATCAATTAAAAGAATAATTAAATAAACTTCCGGGTGGTTCTTAGCAATTGCGTTTGCAACTTCTTTAAGTAAATTGGTTTTACCGGTTTTAGGCTGTGCTACAATTAAACCACGTTGTCCTTTACCAATTGGTGTAAATAAATCCATAATACGGGTAGAGTAGTTACTGTTATCCGTAAATAAATTTAATTTTTCTGTTGGGAAAAGCGGGGTTAAATAATCAAAAGGAACACGGTCGCGAACCTCTGCAGGGATTCTGCCGTTGATGGTTTCTACACGAACCAACGGGAAATATTTTTCGCCTTCTTTCGGCGGACGGATACTGCCTTTAACGGTATCTCCGGTTTTAAGGCCGAAAAGTTTTATTTGCGACTGTGATACATAAATATCATCAGGAGAAGTTAAATAGTTATAATCTGCAGAACGTAAGAAACCATATCCATCTGGCATAATTTCTAAAACGCCTTCATTGGTAATTACGTTATCAAAATCTAAATTAGAATAACTGTTTTCGTTTTTATGGTGATTGCCACCTCCAGGTTGCTTTTGCCCCCGGTTCTCCTCCCGTTGGGGTTTTTCTTGTTTCTCTCGGGGCTCTTGCTTTTGTTTCTGGGTTGGTGCTGGCAATACCTCGGCACTTTCTTCTATCAAAGCAGAGATAGGTTTCACACTTTCTTCCGATTCAATCACTCTTTCGGGTTGTCTGTCTGGTTGCCTTTCAGGCTGTTGCTGGTGCTGTGGCTCATCAAATAAAGTAACCGAATCTCTTCTTCTTTCTACAGGAGCAGCGGGTTCATCTTTACTCAATCTAACTCTCTTTTTTACAGGCTTATCAGTAGTGGTGACAGATGCGGCAACCTTTGGCGTTTTTTCTGCCTTTGGTGCTTTTGCTTTAGAAACAGGTGCAGCTGCAACTGCTTCTTCTGCCACTTCTGGTTCACTATAAGGATCTGAACCTGTTTGTGCAGCGTTCATAATTTCTTGTTGGTGCAGAAGTACTTCAACAAGGTCGATTTTTCTTAAGGAATCGGCACTTTCTATGCCATAGGTTTTTGCTAGCTCACGTAATTCGGGTGTGAGTTTATCATTTAATTCTGTTTTGCTAAACATTCTGAATATATATGTTTCAAGAAATTTTTCATTTTTTATAACGGATGCGTCTGTTATAAATCTGTCCGGACTAAATATTTATTAATTTTAAAGCCAGACGGTTTCATTGTGTATAAATTCTTAAGGCTATAAAACCAAAAATGAGTGGTTATTTGGAGTACTCACATGGTTTCATAATTGTTTACGGCTGAATAAAACGATAAATCGCTTTTGAAAAATGGTAACTAAAAACAAATTTTGATAGATTTTTCTGGGATATTCAGATAAACGGCTGAGAAATTATGTTGCAATTGTATGTATTTCAAACGTAATCCGCAAGAAAAAGTTTAAAATGTTTATAAAAATAATAAATGTGCAGACTTTTTCCTGCCATAGGAATCCTAAAAAACAGCATATTTGCAGCAAATAACCCCTTATATGACAAAGCAACAACTTTTCGAGCAAATTCAAAAAAAGCGTTCTTTTTTATGTGTCGGACTGGATTCTTCGCTGGATAAAATTCCACAGCACTTGCTAAAGTACGAAAATCCGATTCTGGAATTTAATAAGCAGATCATTGATGCAACAAAAGATTTATGTGTAGCTTATAAACCAAACACCGCTTTTTATGAATGTTACGGAAAAAAAGGTTGGGAAACATTAATTGAAACCTGGAAATATATTCCAAAGGATATTTTCAGTATTGCTGATGCTAAACGTGGCGACATTGGCAATACTTCGGCCAGGTATGCAAAGACTTTTTTTAATGAAAAATCTTCAGAAATGAGTTTCGATTCTGTAACGGTTGCTCCTTATATGGGAAGCGATTCTGTAACCCCCTTTCTAACTTTCAAAGATAAATGGGTGATATTATTAGCGCTAACATCCAATTCTGGTCATGCAGATTTTCAGCTTCAGGAAGTTGGCGGTGATAAACTTTTTGAAAAGGTGTTGAAAACTTCTCAGGAATGGGCAACTGATGAGCAGATGATGTATGTGGTGGGGGCCACTCGTGGAGCTGCATTTGCCGATGTACGTAAACTTGCACCAGACCATTTTCTCTTGGTGCCAGGTGTTGGCGCACAAGGCGGAGATTTAAAGGAAGTTTGTCAATATGGTTTAAATTCGCAGTGCGGATTACTCATCAATTCTTCCCGTGGAATTATCTACGCAGGGCAGGGGGAAGATTTTGCAGAAAAGGCCAGGGAAGAGGCTTTGAAATTGCAAAAAGAAATGGAACAGATTTTAGTTGAGGCAGATTTAGTTTAGCCACAGATTCGCAGATTTTTTTCAAGTCAATTATTACTTACCAGCCACGGAAACACAGAATACACGGAAAAGAGAAAGATACTTTCCGTCAAATCCGTGTTTCCGTGGTAAAACTTTCTTTTGTAAAAACTTAGTGTCTTTACGATTAATCTGAACCAATCATGAAACCTAAAATAGATTTAAAACTTATACTGGCCTTAACCGGAGTTGCACTAATCTGGGGAACCACCTATCTGGGAATTCGCGTTGCGGTATCGTCCATCCCGGCCTGGTACGTAACGGCCATTCGCCAAACCATAGCCTCCTTAATCATTTTAGTAATTCTTATTAAGCAGAAAGAACTGAAATGGATTGGCTGGCCGAATTTCAAAAGGCAGATTCTGCTTTCTGTTTTAATGGTGGTGATTGCAAACGGCATGACTACTGTTGCAGAGAAAACCATTCCCAGTGGGCTCACCTCCTTAATTAATGCCACTTGTCCGTTATTGGTTTTTTTAGGCTGCGTATTTCTGGGCATTCAAAAAGCCAGCCTGAAAGGATTTATTGGCGTGTTTGTTGGTTTCCTGGGGATTGTTTTTATTTTTAGAGATGGCATAAGCGATTTGCTCGAGCCTGGGTACCGCAATGGGATCTTATCCTTGGTCGTTGCGGTTTCCGGCTGGACTATAGGAACCATTTATTCCAAAAAACACAGTGGAAAACCACAATACATTTTTCTGAACTTATTTTATCAGTTTGTCTTCTCGGCAATTGTTCAACTGGGTCTGGCCCTTGTTTTTTCAGGTAAAGCTAATGTTAGTGCATGGAAAACAGAAAGTATTTTCGCCGCAGTTTATCTGGCGATTTTTGGCTCGGTGCTTGGTTATTTCTGCTATCACTACGCACTTAAAAAAGTCTCGGCTTCTGAAGTTTCTATTCTAACCTACTTCAATACCGTAATTGCTATATTTTTAGGATGGCTGATTTTGAACGAACACGTTGATCTGGATCTGATTGTAGCAACTGTATTAATTATCGCCGGGGTATTTATCACAAATTACAAAAAGAAGGCTGAGCTAAAAGCAGTATAGAAGTTTAAAATTGCTATACTTTCTGTTAGATATCGTGATGACCAATTGAAACACCTTAGTCAGTGTCAGGCTTGCATTCTATTTTAGATTACCCTCGTTTCAACTTATGTATGATATAATCGTTTAATGTAAAACCTTTAGGAATATTTCGTTACCTTCATGAATGAATTTTCCAGAAGATTTTCTGCACTACGTTTGGCAATTTAAGTCTTTTGACTATAAAGATCTTCAGGTATTGAGCGGAGAAGATTTAACTATTATTCATCAGGGATTTTTAAATAAAAATGCAGGTCCTGATTTTAGCAATGCCAAAATCCAGGTAGGAGAGACGGTTTGGGCTGGAAATATAGAGATACATATCAAATCATCTGATTGGTTAAAACATAATCATCAAACTGATAAGTCATATGAAAATGTCATTTTACATGTAGTCTATGAAAATGATGTAGACATAAAGCGCATTGACGGTTCTATTTTGCCGGTGCTGGTTTTGAAGAATAGAATCTCCAACGATCTGATTGAGCGGTATGCTAACTTATTTTTGACGTTGAATGATTTTCCTTGTGCTGCGCAGATTCATACGGTAGATCAGCTTATTATAGATTCCTTTCTTTCCAGAACCTTGATTGAGCGGTTTGAGCAAAAAACGCAAGCTGTATTTGAAACTTTAGATCAAACAAAAGGAAATTGGGATGAGACCTTTTATCGCTTCCTCTCCCGTAACTTTGGATTTAAAGTAAATGCATTTCCGTTCGAGCTTTTGGCTAAAGCAATTCCCCGGCAAATTTTTGGTAAGCATAAAGACCATACTCAACAAATTGAGGCATTGGTATTCGGTGCTGCAGGATTTCTGAATGATCATTTCGAAGAAGAATACCCCGGATTACTACAAAAGGAATTTCAGTTTTTTCAAAGAAAATATCATATCAAACCGATAGAAGTAACCAACTGGAAGTTTATGCGGATGAGGCCACAAAACTTTCCTACCATTCGCCTGGCACAATTTGCTGCACTCATCTACCGGTCTAATCATCTTTTCTCCAAAATTATGGAGATTAAAGATGTGGTAGGTTTAAGAAGTCTGTTTGAAAATCTGCCCGTCAACATTTACTGGCAATCTCACTATCATTTTAAGAAAACGGCAGAGGGTGTAAGTACGCAGATCGGCAAAAGTTCTGTCGATAATATCCTGCTGAATACCATTGCACTATTTCTGTTTGCTTATGGAAAACATACCGGAACCCAGGTTTACATCAGTAGGGCCATTCGCCTTTTAGAAAGTTTGCCGGCGGAAAAAAATGCGATCATTGATAAATTCATTGAAGCAGGAGTTACCATCGATAATGCCTTCTCTTCACAAGCTATCCTGCAATTGAAGAAACAATATTGCGATCGGAAAAAATGCTTATCATGCAGCATTGGGATCAAGATCTTAAAGCAGGTTTAATAAATCTGGTAGTCCTGATGTATTTTCCGAAATTCACATCAACCATTAAAAAAACATTCAGGCAAACATAAAATAGCATGCTCATTTCCAGGTTTATAACGAAGATTTGAAGCTTTATATCGATCTGGAAATTTGGATAAAGGTAATTATAAGGGTTGACGGGTTGGTATTTTAAGTATTGCTAAATATACATTTCAGTATATAAATGTTGGGTATTAACAAAAGGTATATTTACCCTTTTACGAAATAGCGTAGTTCCCGCAAAACATAATCCGTTATCTTCGTGGTAGTTAGAATTAAATCAACGGGACGATTTAGATTTACAACTAATGCAAGAAATCGCATTATTTAGATTAATAATTAGCTATTTGGATAGATAGCCGATTATGAATTAAAGCCTTGCATTATGTAAGGCTTTAATTTTTTTAAAAGAAATATCTCAGGATTTTTCCTTCGCTTTTAACCAGAAAATAAAGATCTCGTAAGTAATTACTATATTGTTAAATTAATCCTAAAGAACATAAATTAATGAGTTGCTTCTAACTGGCGATAATTTAATTCTCAATTGCGCATATATAAGTGCGTATTGAATGTTTGTCGGCATAAAAATTTAAAAATAACAAATCAAACATTATTATTTAATTACGGTTTTAGTATTATGGAATTTCCACACGAACTTAGAGAGCATTATCCGGATAAAATTATTGAGGTAAGGGGAAATGCTGATGCCTTAACGGTTATATTGAAGGCCGGTGTTGATATTGAAAAATTTAAAAATGAATTGAAAAAGAAATACGCCCATTTAGATGATCAACAGATTCTTTTTATCAAACATGAAGATAAGCAGGATTTTGAGAAGCTCATTCTAAATTAGCCTATCTAAATTATTCTTTACATGATGATTTAGTGCGTTTTGCTTGAACATTATGACTAGATTAGTGTTGGAAGTGACGTATTTATTTCGCTTTATTTGATTTGTCTAGTGATTTAGATTTAAAATAAGCTAAAAATGTTTCAGAGAATTATTACCTATTTTGAGCAACGGAGCTTTGGTGTTTCCACTTATCTTGCGAGTAAATTAAATATGAGTACAGCGAAAGTACGCCTGTTTTTCATATACTCTTCTTTTCTGGCCGTAGGTTTCCCTATATTATTTTACTTTCTCGCAGCTGTAGTGCTGGATATCAGAACTTACATGAAAAGAATGCGATTGAGGATTTGGGAGTAATTTTGTATTGCAAGCCAGGTTAACTTTTGGGTTTGTTCCCCCTTCAGGTGGTTAGGGGGTGATCAATCTTCCCTCAAAATCTCTGCTATTTCATTAAAGCCTTTTTCTGCAGCCAAATCGGCCGGAAGTTTTCCGCCTTCCATGCGTAACCCTACCTCTGCACCATGTTCCAGCAGGAGAATAATCAACTCAATATTTCCAAGCTGCGCAGCGGTATGAAGGGGAGCTAAACCCGCCTTCTGACAAACATTTGGATAAGCACCAGCATCTAAAAGCATTTTGGTAATTCCAATATTATTAGCCGAGACCGCAGAGTGGATGGGAAAAACATTAAAGCTATTTTTAGAGGCGAGGTTAACGTCTGCGCCTTTTAATACTAAAAATCTTGCTAAATCTTCATGACCAAAGTAACATGCCAGGCCCAAAGGCGAAAATCCATCCTCAGAGAAAGTATTAATACTCGCAGGGTTTTGAAAAATCAACAACGTGGCGGCATCAAATTTACCAACGGCACAGGCTTCGAATAAGGTCAAGTCATCTGTAAATTCAAGGATTAAATCAGCAATTTGTTGCTTCTTATAATAACAAGCTAATAACAGTGGCGAAATTTGATGTGAAGTATTCGTATCAGCTAGTTTTGGGTTCGCAAGCAAAATATCTTTAACCGCCTGAAAATTGCCCGATTCAATCTGTTCTTCTAGTTGCGCTATGCCCATGTAGAATAATCTTATGTAAAAAACTGACTTAAATTAGTAAAAAATAAGTAATTATCTAATTTTATGGAAGTTTCTCTGATCTTAATCGCCGTGGGTTAAAACCAGGCCATCAGGCGTTCATTTAGTCTTTGATTTTATTACAGGTTGCTTCAGCATCCTACTCCTTAAAAAAATCCCGTTAAGCCCCTCCAGGCCAAACGGGATAAAACCTAAAACAAAATCCGTTTCATTTGTAAAACGTACAACTTGTGTGCTGTTGAAATAATAGACGAATATTTCTGTTTATGGTTTAACCGGGGATTATTCTTTTATTTAATTTCCTGTGGATTTTAAATCATGATACATACAACTATATATTTTATATTTGTTCATTAATTATTATTAGGATAGAAAATGGCGGTAAGGGGAAACCAATTTAAAACCAACACATTCAGAGATAAAGGTGCTGAGAATGCATCTGGCAGGTCATCTTTTAATCGCCAGCCAAAAGAAACAAGAGATTATTTGCCAAATTTCGATTTGCAGGATGGTCGCGCAATAAAAATTGTGGGCCTGTTTTTTGTTATTCTTTCCCTTTATTTCTTAATCGCTTTTACTTCATATTTATTTACCTGGCAAGATGACCAGAGTTATGTAATCGATGCAAATGGTGGTTGGGGAAACTTATTTAAAACAGCAGAAGAATTAAAAGATGCTGGCGTAACCACGCCTGTGGTGCAAAACTGGTTGGGTAAATTCGGTGCGTTGTTATCGCATCAGTTCATTTACGAATGGTTTGGTATCGCATCTTTTCTATTTGTTTTGGCATTCTTCATTATCGGTTACCGGTTATTATTTAAAGTTAAAATTCTTTCGATTTCAAAAACACTGGGTTACAGCTTCTTCTTTTTGTTGTTTATTTCCTTAACCTTCGGTTTTGCACATAGTTTTTGGGCAGAATCTCCACATTATGTTGAAGGCGAATTTGGCTACTGGAGTAATAAATTACTTGCGGCTCAGATCGGAGCTGCGGGAGTTGCAGGTTTAATTGCTTTTGCTGGTTTAACCATATTGATTATTGCCTATAATATCGATTTTAAATTCCCTGAACGTAAAGAGAAAGAAGTGTACCTCGATAATGAAACGCCAGATTTTGTTAATGAAGTAAGGGAGAAGTTTGCTAATAAAAGAGAGACTGAAGAAGAAACCTCTGCGCCAATTGAATTTCCTGTTCGTGAGAAACCACTCGCTGTAAAGGAAAGAAAACAGCAGAACGTTGTTTTGCAACCAAGCAGATATGAGCAACCAGAGGTTGAAGAGCCTTCAGCTGCCCCCGTTGTTTTATCGCCTATGGCTACCAATTTGCCCATGGCCGTTTCTGCCGCAGTCGCCATGCCACTAACCGTAGAGCCTGTTATTGAAGAAGATGCCGAGCCTACTTTTACCATCGAAAAAACCGAAGAAGAGAAAAAATCTGATGACTTAGTGGAACAATTTGGTAATTATGACGAAAAATTAGATTTGTCTGGTTATCGATATCCAACGGTAGATTTATTGGAAAACTACGGCACCAATAAGATTTCTGTTAATGCAGAAGAACTGGAAGCCAATAAAAATAAAATCGTTGAAACCCTCAACCATTATAACATTGAAATTGATAAGATTAAAGCGACTATCGGTCCGACGGTAACCCTTTATGAAATTATTCCTGCGCCAGGTGTTAGAATTTCTAAGATCAAAAATCTGGAAGATGATATTGCGCTTTCATTAGCGGCACTTGGAATCCGGATTATAGCCCCGATGCCCGGGAAAGGAACAATTGGTATTGAAGTTCCGAATCAGCACCCGGAAATGGTGCCGATGAGAAGCATTTTAAATACTGAAAAATGGACTTCCAACACCATGGATCTTCCAATTGCTTTGGGTAAAACCATCAGCAACGAAGTATTTATTGCCGATTTGGCAAAAATGCCTCACTTATTGGTTGCCGGTGCAACTGGTCAGGGTAAATCGGTTGGTATAAATGCTATCCTGGTTTCCCTATTATTTAAAAAGCACCCTGCACAATTAAAGTTTGTACTGGTTGACCCTAAAAAAGTAGAGTTAACTTTGTTTAATAGAATTGAGCGGCACTTTCTGGCGAAACTTCCGGGTGAGGCCGATGCCATTATTACCGATACTAAAAAAGTAGTGAATACTTTAAATTCCCTTTGTATTGAAATGGATCAGCGTTATGATCTGTTAAAGGATGCACAGGTGAGAAATTTAAAGGAATACAATGATAAATTTATCAAGCGCAAGCTTAACCCTAATAACGGTCATCGGTTTTTGCCATTTATTGTATTGGTGGTGGATGAGTTTGCCGATTTAATGATGACGGCTGGTAAAGAAGTTGAAGCACCTATTGCCCGTTTAGCACAGCTGGCAAGGGCCATCGGAATTCACCTGGTACTGGCTACTCAGCGTCCATCGGTTAACATTATCACCGGTACAATTAAGGCCAATTTCCCGGCGAGGTTAGCATTCAGGGTTTTATCGAAAATTGATTCACGGACCATCCTGGATAGTGGTGGCGCCGATCAGTTAATTGGTAGGGGAGATATGCTTTTATCAACAGGGAGCGACTTAATCCGGCTACAGTGTGCATTTGTCGATACACCAGAGGTAGATCGGATTTCTGAATTTATTGGTAATCAACGTGGATACGCTGATGCGTACCAGCTTCCGGAATATATTGATGAAGCTGGCGAAGGAAGCAAAGCAGATTTTGATCCAAATGAGCGTGATAAACATTTTGAAGATGCAGCACGATTAATTGTGATGCACCAGCAAGGCTCAACATCCCTCATCCAGCGAAAATTAAAATTGGGTTATAACCGTGCGGGAAGAATTATCGATCAATTGGAAGCTGCAGGAATTGTTGGTCCGTTTGAGGGAAGTAAAGCCAGGGAAGTTTTGTACCCTGACGAGTATTCTTTGGAACAATTCTTGAATGATATGAACAATAAAGGTTAGATTAAACCATTACGGATAAATCTATTCTAACCTTTCAACAGAAAATTAAAAATACACAAGATGAAGAAATTAATTTCAGCAGCAATGGTTATAGTTGCTTTTACAACGTCAACCTATGCCCAGACTGATGCAAAGGCTAAAGCAATTTTAGCAGAGGTGAGTAAAAAGTATAAGTCGTATGATGTTGTTAAAACCGATTTTTCCTTCACATTAGATAATGCAAAAGCTAAAGTAAAAGAAACGCAGCAAGGTACCTTGTATGTTAAAGCCAATTCAAATAAATACAAAGTGGCGATGACGAATCAAGAATTGTTTAGCGATGGCAAGAGTCAGTGGACTTATCTAAAAAAAGACAAAGAAGTTCAGGTAAGCAATGTTGATAATAGCGGCGAAGGTATCAACCCCGCTAAAATTTTCACTGTTTATGAAAAAGGATTTAAATACATTTATACCGGTGAACAAAAGATTGGTGCGAAAACTTATCAGATGATCGATTTAACGCCTGTTGATGCTAAAAAAGCAATCTTCAAAGTTCGTTTGAGTATAGATAAGGCTGCAAAACAAATTGCAAACGTTGTTTTATTCGATAAAAACGGAAACAAATACACTTATAACGTTAAAACATTTTCTCCTAATGTAAAGGTTCCGGAAACTACTTTCGCATTTGACGCTAAAAAATACCCTGGCGTTGAGGTGGTAGATTTAAGATAAATTTAGAAATATAAATAATAACAAATGGCCCGGCTGTATCAGTCCGGGCCTTTTTTTGTTTTAGCCGTTTAATGTTTCATTAAGTTATTTTTTAAAACTATAGTAAAATAAATTTTGTATTCTTAAGAAGTCAATGTAAGTATGGTAACGTTTGTATAGAAATACGGTTTTTTCAGATGAAATATTGTATTATTATAGTTAATTTCACTTTTAATACTAACCAAATATAAATCTAGAAATGAAAAAAAACTCAGGTATTCTCGTACTCGGGATGGCTATTGCTATGCTCGGATGCAAAAAAGACACTACTTCTATTGCTGACATTGAAAGTGGTCAGTTCATTGTTCAGCCAGACTATTTAGCTGTAAATGCTGCCGCTGCGGTAAGTGCTACTGTAACTACAGAAGCTGCCTTAAAATCGGCTATTTCAAATGCACAACCGGGAGATGTAATCACAGTTAGCGGAACTATTTATTTAACCAGTACTCTGCAACTAATTAAAAGCGGCACATCAGGTTCAAAAATTAACCTTACCGGCGGGATATTGGATTGTTCCAATGTCTCAGGCGCAAATTGGGGAGTTAAAGTGAATGGAAGCTATTGGAACATTACCAATATGACCATCAGAAACGCGCCAGACTGCGGCATCGTGTTCCAAACGGGTGGTTACAATTATGTAAATAATGTAACCACATACGGCAATAAAGATTCTGGTCTTCAAATCTATAATGGCGGACACCACAACAGCATCAACAATTCTACTTCTTATGATAACTATGATGTAGCCAACGGCGGTGAAGATGCAGATGGCTACGCATGTAAACTATCAGCGGGTGCAGGTAATCAGTTCAATTCTTGTAACGCTTATCATAATTCTGATGATGGCTGGGATTTATACGGACAGCCATATACTGTGGTAATTAACAATTGCACTGCAACCAATAATGGTTATGGAGCCAATGGAGATGGAAATGGATTTAAATTAGGTAGCGGCGGACAGAATGTTCCGCATACGGTTACCAACTGTACATCCAATAATAACAAAGGAAGCGGTTATGATGGCAATGGAAATACGGGCCATATTACCACTACGGGTAGCGGGGGTTCTGGTAATGTGAAAGGACTTTTTAATCGTATTTTTTAATATTCTTAATTTGGATAAAAGGCTTCAGACTTTAACAGCTGAAGCCTTTTTTATTGAATATCATTTTTCTGAGCGGCTCGGATATTTGTAACTTTTAATCGATCAATAAGTAAAGTCACCGAAATACTTAAGCACCATAGCTTCAAGCGTCATTTTTTTTACGTTCTATTTATGAATGCTCCTTAGATTTCTCTAAGTTTGTTCCAATGTCGTTGCCATTAACAAATCATACTTTGGAGAAATTGGAACAACTGCTTCTGGCAATGGGTTTCAAGGTTCGTTACGAAAAGGGAAATTTTAAAACAGGTTCTTGTTTGTTGGAACATAACAAAATTATAGTTGTCAATAAATTTTCAAATTTAGAAGGTAAAATAGCTGCACTGGTAGGTCTGGTGAAGCAAACCAATCCAGATGAAAACACGTTAGATGAAAAACAGCGTCAGTTCTTTCATTCATTACAACAAACTAAATTATTTTGATGGTTATAAATTACTTGAATTACGCATTTAAAAAGGAAAGTATAAAAGGATGAAAGTTACTTTTTTAGGTACAGGCACCTCTCAGGGCGTTCCGGTAATTACTTGTAATTGTGAAGTTTGTCAATCTACAGATCCGCGCAATAACCGATTGAGGACATCTGTTTTAGTAGAACTGGCAGATAAAACTATTGTGATTGATAGCGGTCCTGATTTTCGTTGTCAGCTGCTGCGCGAAAAGGTAAAAGACCTGGATGCTGTTTTATTTACACATGAGCATAAAGATCATATTGCAGGACTGGATGATATCCGGCCTTTCAATTATTTGCTTCAAAAGGTAATAGATGTGTATGCAACCGAACGCGTACAAACCGCTCTGAAACGTGAATTCTACTATATTTTTGCCGATACTAAATACTTTGGCTTACCGCAGATAAACCTTCATACTGTTCATAATGGTGAGGCCTTCAAAATAGGAGAAAATACGATCATTCCTTTCGAGGTGATGCATCATTTACTACCCATTACCGGCTACCGGATAGGAGATTTTACTTACGTTACAGATGCTAAAACCATTCCTGATCATTCTTTTGAAAAGATAAAGGGATCTAAAATATTGGTGATTAATGCCCTGCAAAAGGAACCACATATTTCTCATTTTACGCTCGATGAAGCGATTGCATTTGCTGAAAAAGTTGGTGCAGAAACCACTTATCTTACACACATCAGTCATAATTTAGGCCTGCATGAGGAGGTAGAAAAACAGCTTCCGCCAAATATCAGGCTGGCTTATGATGGTTTAAAAATAGAATTATAAAATTGCTATTTCCAAAATCCAAAAATAAACTATATTTGCACTCCACTTACCCAGGTGGCGATCCCGATAGCTATCGGGATGGTAAACGCCTTCGGGAACGATTATGTAGTAAATACCCAGGTGGCGAAATTGGTAGACGCACCAGCTTGAGGGGCTGGCGCCTGTATGGGTGTGGGAGTTCGAATCTCCTCTTGGGTACTTTAAAAGCTTCGGTAGCACCGAAGCTTTTTTGTTTGTTTATGGCAACAGTTTATATCCTTTTTTCTGGAAAATTAAATCGTTTTTACACCGGAAGTTGTCTGGATGTGCTAGAGCGATTACAATCGCATAAGGATAAAATTTTTACGGATAGTTTCACATCTAAGACAGACGATTGGGAACTATTTTTCACTATAAATGACCTCGATTACAAACAGTTTCGATTGATCGAATTACATATTAAAAAAATGAAAAGTGTAATTTATATTAAAAACTTAAAGCAATATCCTGAGCTGGTAGCTAAACTTATTGAGCGATATCGTTAAGGCGGCCCCGATAGCTATCGGGGTGGTAGACGCAACAGCTTGAGGGGCTGGCGCCTGTATGGGTGTGGGAGTTCGATCCGATAGCTATCGGATCTCCTCTTGGGTACAACCGGACTTTGAACAGATCAAAGTCCGGTTTTTTATGTCAAAATCGGTGTTTTAGCATATGCTACCTTGTTCAAAGTATTCCTGTTAATGGTTCAGTCTGGTAAGGGGGGAGTAGGAGATTAGTTTAGAACACTTTTTTATAGTCATTCCCTTAGCCTGATCTGTTATATATGTTTAGCGCCTCATCGATTGTTTTCTTTAAATTTGAAGTATGACCAATTATATTGATGAAATCAGGGGTATACTAACTGCAGCCAGACAAAATGCTTACACTGCTGTGAACGCGGCTATGGTTGAGGCATATTGGCTGATCGGAAAACGTATTGTTGAGCAAGAACAGCATAGTGAAGAAAGAGCTGTTTATGGAGAAGGTATTTTGAAAGAACTTTCTATAGCATTGACAACTGAATTTTGGAAAGGCTTTTCTTACTCAAATTTGCGTAATTTTCGCCAATTTTATCTCACCTATCGTGATAATGAGATTTGCTACACACTGTGTAGCAAATTGACATGGAGCCATAACCGGTTAATTACGAGGGTTGAAAATGAGGCTGCAAGAGGGTTTTATTTAAACGAAGCGGCTGAACAGAACTGGAGTGTTCGAACTCTGGAGCGGAACATTAACACCTTCTATTATCATAGGCTTCTATCTTCGAATGATAAAACTATAAATCGAGAAGATAGTAAGGTATTAGAGAAACAGAGACCTGAAGATTTTATTAAAGATCCATATATTTTTGAATTTCTAAATATTCAGCAACCTGCGACTGCAAATGAGTCTGAAATTGAAACAGCATTAATAGAAAATTTGCAGCAATTTTTATTGGAACTTGGAAAAGGCTTCTCCTTTGTTGGCAGACAGTTTAGGGTAAGCACGGAGATAGATCATTTTTTTATTGATCTGGTCTTTTATTGCATATACCAATAAATTTGACCCCCTTTCGCCAATTTTAAATTGACCCCCAGAGTTGTTGCTTGAAAAAAGCAGAA
>NZ_WKKH01000040.1 GCF_009674725.1 Pedobacter petrophilus
TTCAGAGCCAGAGTGAAACCTAAAGTAACTAAAAATCAAAAAGATGCAATATAAAAATCCTTAACTTAATGACATTGTGTGCACGCCGGGCAGGTGCTATTTAGAATTATGCCTAAAATGCTTCAGGCAGAGTTGTCAAAAGCACAGGCTGAAACAAAATCAGCAGAAATAGAACTTCAAAATACAAAATTGCTAACCGATAAAAACGTGGTTTCTAAAAACGAGTTAGCCATGGCCAAAGCTAAACTACAATCGGCCAATGCCGAAACAGCAATGGCTAAAATGCATTTGGCTTTTACCGAAATCAGGGCCCCGTTTGATGGCACAATTGATAGAATTCCTTTGAAATTGGGAAGTATGGTAGAGGAAGGCGCTTTGTTAACCAGCCTGTCTGATAATAGCCAGGTTTTTGCCTATTTCAATGTCTCAGAACCCGAATATTTAAACTATCAATCGGCTGTTAAAGCAAAAGGACAACAGGAAGTAAGCTTGCTTTTGGCCAATAACGAATTGTTAAAATCAAAAGGTAAAGTGGAGTTGATTGAAAGTGAATTTGACAGTGAAACCGGAAACATCGCATTCAGGGCGCGTTTTAAAAATGCAGATAACCTGCTGAGGAATGGTGAAACGGGAAAGATTCAAATGGTTGTTCCTTTGAAAAATGCATTGGTTATACCTCAAAAGGCAACTTACGAAATTCAGGATAAAACTTACGTTTTCATAGTTGATAGCAAGAATAAGGTGCATTCCAGACCCATTACCATAAAAGGTGAGTTACCGGATTTGTATGTTATTGGCGATGGTTTGGGCCTCGGCGATAAAATTCTGCTGGAAGGTGTGCAAAAGGTTAAAGATGATGACAAGATCTCTTTTAAATTTCAGCAGCCGCAGGATGTAATCAACAAATTAAGATTGAAAACCGAGTAATTACACCTCAAAACTTATTTTATGTTTAGCAAGTTCATACAAAGGCCCGTCCTTTCTATAGTTATATCGCTTATTATTGTGTTTTTAGGAGTCTTAGCAATAAGTTATCTCCCGGTTACACAATTCCCCTCTATTTCTCCGCCAAAAGTTAACATCACTGCAGAATATCCTGGTGCTAACAACGAATTACTGATTAAATCTGTAGTGATCCCTTTAGAGCGTGCTTTAAATGGCGTTCCGGGGATGAAATATATTGCATCAGATGCCGGTAATGATGGTGAAGCTTCCATCCAGGTTGTTTTTAATTTAGGAACTGATCCCAATCAGGCCTCGTTAAACGTTCAGAACCGTGTGGCTGCAGTAACCAATAAACTCCCTCCTTTAGTGGTTCGTGAGGGTGTGAAGATCAGTCGCGAGGAATCTAACATGTTGATGTATATTAACTTGTACAGTAAGGATCCGAAAATGAACCAGAATTTCCTTTACAACTTTGCCGATATCAACCTGCTTTCAGAATTGAAGCGGATTGATGGAGTAGGTTATGCAGATATTCTGGGTGACAGGGATTATGCCATGAGGATTTGGTTGAAACCCGATCGCATGCAGGCTTATAAAATTTCTGTAGATGAGGTAATGAAATCACTTGATGAGCAAAGTTTAGAAGCTTCGCCAGGTAAAACCGGAGAAAGTTCTGGTAAAAGATCTCAGGCATTTGAATATGTATTAAAATATTCTGGCCGTTTTAACACTAAAGAAGGTTACGAGAATATCATCTTAAGGTCTAGCCCGGATGGAGAATTGCTTAGACTAAAAGATGTGGCAGATGTGGAATTCAGTAGTGCAGCTTACAATTTGTACTCTACATTAAATGGAAAAGCTTCGGCAGCAATCGTATTGAAACAATCTTACGGAAGTAATGCCAGCCAGGTAATTAAAGATGTTAAGGCAAAAATGGCCGAGATTAAAGGCAGCTCTTTCCCAAAAGGTTTAGATTATGAAGTGAGTTATGACGTTTCCAAATTCCTGGATGCATCCATAGAAAAAGTAGTGCATACCCTGGTAGAAGCCTTTATTTTGGTAGGTTTGGTGGTCTTCTTATTCCTGGGCGACTGGCGCTCAACAGTGATTCCGGCCATTGCAGTTCCGGTATCATTAATTGGAACGTTTGTATTTATGCAGTTCTTTGGCATTACGTTGAATCTAATCACCCTTTTTGCATTGGTATTGGCGATTGGTGTGGTAGTAGATGATGCAATCGTGGTAATTGAGGCGGTGCATGCCAAGATGGAAGCCGACAGGCATCTTTCTGTACTCAAGGCCACGCAGCAGGCCATGAAAGAGATTGGTGGAGCGATTATAGCGATTACCTTTTTAATGGCATCGGTGTTTATTCCTGTAACCTTTATGTCAGGCCCGGTTGGTATTTTTTACCGGCAGTTCTCCATCACTATGGCTACGGCAATTATCCTTTCTGGTATTGTAGCGCTAACGCTTACGCCGGCCCTGTGTGCCATCATGTTGAAAAACAACCACGGAAAACCGAAAAGGAAAAGCATTGTAGATAAGTTTTTAGATGGCTTTAACCATGGCTTTGCAAAACTTTCAGGTAAGTATGAGTTTGTGCTAACCAAAGTGGTTAGCCGCAGGATGCTTACTTTCGGGGTATTAATCGCATTCTGTCTGGGCATCTGGGGTTTAAGTGGAAGTGTGCCATCAGGTTTTATTCCTAATGAGGATCAGGGGATGGTTTATGCGATTATTCAAACGCCGCCAGGATCAACTCTGGAACGGACGGATCAGATTGCAGAGCGACTTCAGAAAATGTGCGAGGATATTGATGGGGTTAAATCGGTATCATCATTAGCTGGATATGAAATTTTAACAGAAGGTACAGGCTCAAATTCAGGAACCTGTTTAATCAACTTAAAAGATTGGGATGAACGCAAGCACTCTGCTTCAGAAATTATCAGAGAGCTGGAAGAAAAGTCAAAATCAATTCCAGGGGCAACCATTGAGTTTTTCCAACCGCCGGCAGTACCAGGATACGGTGCAGCAGGAGGTTTCGAACTTCGCCTTTTAGACAAGGGGGGGAGTGGCGACTATAAAAAAATGGAAACCGTTGCCAACGATTTTGTAAGGGAATTAAATAAGCGTAAAGAGTTATCATCCGTATTTACGTTTTACAGTGCGAGTTTTCCGCAATACATGCTCAAAATAGACAATGAAATTGCACAACAAAAAGGGGTAACCATAGATAACGCCATGAATACGCTTTCTACTTTTGTGGGTAGTAATTATGAAACCAGCTTTATTAAATATGATCGTCAGTATAAAGTAATGGTGCAGGCCTTACCACAATACCGGGCTTTACCAGAAGATATATTAAAACTTTCCGTTAAGAATAGCCGTGATGAAATGGTTCCGTTTGCTGCCTTCATGAAAATGGAAAAGGTTTATGGATTATCAGAGATTACCCGTCATAATATGTATAACGCTTCTGAAATTAGTGGGCAGTCTGCTCCGGGATATAGTTCCGGGGAAGCCATCAAAGCCATAACCGAAGTGGCTGCTAAAACGTTGCCAAGGGGATTCGGTATCGATTGGGCAGGGATTTCGAAAGATGAGGTTTCGAGAGGAAATCAGGCCATTTATATCTTCCTGATTTGTTTAGCCTTCGTTTATCTGGTGCTTGCAGCGCAATACGAAAGTTTTATTTTGCCGCTTTCTGTAATTCTTTCCCTGCCAGCAGGTATTTTCGGAGCTTTCTTATTTCTGAAATTGCTCGGTCTGGAAAATAACATTTATGCCCAGGTTGCCATGGTAATGCTCATCGGGTTGCTTGGGAAGAATGCGGTGTTGATTGTAGAGTTTGCTACACAAAGGCATGCTCAGGGTGCAACCGTTTTAAAGGCCGCCATGGAAGGTGCATCAGTTCGTTTCCGACCAATTTTAATGACTTCCTTTGCCTTCATTGCCGGTTTAATTCCGTTAATGATTGCTTCAGGACCAGGTAAAATTGGTAACAGAACAATTGGTTCAGCAGCAGCCGGCGGAATGCTTTTCGGTACCATTTTCGGGGTCGTAATTATTCCGGGATTGTATTTCATCTTTGGGAAAATTGCCGAGAAACACAAACTGATCAAAACTGAAGAGGAAAATCCATTAACTGAAGAAATTGAAGACAATGTTTAAGAAAAGCATCTATAAATACTTTGGTTTAGCCGTAATATGCGCAGCATATACCGCTTGTAAACTGCCAGAGGTTGCACAACGTGCTGAAAATAAAAATGTACCGGCGGGTTATAGCGATTCGCAAGATAGCCTGAACAGTGCAAACATCCAGTGGAAAACATTTTTTACAGATCCTAACCTGGTGAACCTGATTGATACGGCTTTAAAAAACAACCAGGAGTTAAACATCACTTTACAGGATATTGAGATCGCCAGAAATGAAATCAGAGCTAGAAAAGGCGATTTGCTGCCTACTTTAGGTTATAGTGTTGGTGCCGGAATTGATAAGGTTGGCCGCTACACCAGTTCTGGTGCAGGCGATGCATCTACAGAGATTACACCCGGTAAAGGTGTTCCAGAAATCCTGCCAGATTACCGGTTTGGTGTACAGGCCAACTGGGAGGCCGATATCTGGCACAAGCTGCGTAATGCAAAGAAATCAGCAGTAAACCATTATTTATCTACTGTTGCAGGCAAGAATTTCGTAGTTACCAATTTAGTAGCAGAAGTAGCTAATTCTTATTATGAGTTGCTGGCGCTTGATAACCAGCTGGATATTGTGAAACAAAACATCAAAATTCAGAGCGATGCTTTGGAATTGATGAAAATTCAGAAAGAAGCTACCCGCGTAACAGAACTTGCAGTAAGGAAATTTCAGGCAGAAGTTTTAAGTTCCAGAAGTTTGCAATTTAGTATTGAGCAAGATATCACAGAGGCAGAAAACAAAATTAATTTTCTTTTAGGTCGTTATCCGCAAACCATTATCAGGGATGGAAAAAATTTCACAGACCTGGTTCCGCCAACAATTGCATCAGGTATTCCATCTCAGTTGCTGGCAAACCGGCCAGATATTAAGCAGGCAGAATTAGAACTGGCAGCAGCTAAATTAGATGTTAAGGTTGCAAAAGCGCAGTTTTATCCTTCTTTAGGTATTTCAGCTACAGTAGGCTATCAGGCATTTAATCCTGGTTACTTACTGAGAACACCCGAATCTATAATTTACTCGTTAGCAGGAGATTTAGCCGGACCACTCATTAATAAAAATGCCATAAAAGCCGAATATTTGACAGCGAATGCGAAGCAGTTGCAGGCCGTATTCGATTATGAGAAAACCATTTTGAATGGCTATATCGAAGTGGCTAATCAAATGTCTAATATCAATAACCTGCAGAGAAGTTATGATTTGAAAAATCAACAGGTTAAAGCGCTTACTGAATCAATAGAAATCTCAAATGCCTTGTTCCGATCTTCCAGGGCAGATTACTTTGAGGTATTGATGACGCAACGCGATGCCTTACAATCAAAACTGGAATTAATCGAAACCAAAAAGCAACAGCTTAACGCAGTGGTAAATATTTATCATGCACTTGGTGGAGGTTGGAATTAACCCTTATTTTAAGTTTTTAGCGAACTTTGGCGGTCTTCAGATATTTTTGAAGGCCGTTTTTTGTTTATTAAGATCAGCCGAAATGAAGCGAAAATTAGTGATTTCTGATTACTTAATGCCTTGTTTGGCAGAATTTGCTGCATGAATTAATTTTTTGTAAATCCTTATCCATTTATTTTTGCTTCATAAAATTCCAGTGTGGGTTAATTCCAGCCAGGCTCATGCATATTCTATATCGGAGTATTTATGTGGTTCATTTTGCTTTCGGTTTAGCGGGTAAATACGTGATTCGAAGAAAAACGAAACTATTTTTGCAACTTTATTTTGATTGTACGGTTTATAATTTAATTTTGTATGACTAACCAATTTACTTTATGAGCAATGTATCTAATCCGAACCCAGAGCAGATGGACGATAGGATGGAATCTGACCATAATCATTCTCAGGAGCTTAATCGTTCTTCTCCCAAACGCAAGTTTGAAGGTTGGCCAATTTTATGGATTTTATTGGCCCTTTCAATTATTTCTGCAATTATCTGGTATACCGGTTCGGCCGCAGATTTATTAAACTGGATCGAAAAAGACTAAAACATCAGGAATGTCAGGTAAAATAGGCCTGACAATTTGTATATTATCTTTAAGGAGTAAACGGAGACTATTTTTGAGAGCGCTAATTTAAGTTCGTAAATTCAGGAATCAGAATTTTTCATCATCACTCGGAATCTGCTCGGCTGAAAAATAGCAATATAACATAAATGCAAAAGAAGCAATGTAGAAGGCTGCTGTGATGGAAAGGAATGTGCTCATAATAATAGATGTTTTGGTTAGGTTATAATAACATTAAGTTTTTGTAAATTATTTTACTAAACGTAGAAAAAAAAATGAATTAAGTCAATAATGTTGATAACTATTTTAGTTAATATTTCTCAAGCTGATTTTGTTTTAAATTTCCGATTAATTGTCAAACCAACATTTTTCTGTTTTGACTATCAATATTTATATTTATTTTGGTGCTAAGTGCTTATAGTTAGCCTTTTATGTTTTTAAAGTCGCTATTTTTATTTTGTGATAATCGTCAGGTATTTTTATATTAGAGGATTAGTAATTTTATAGAAGTCAGATTAATATTCAATATATCCGGGTGATGAATACGCATTATTAGATAAAGAAATAGGCTGATGAATATTGAATCAGTAGGATTATCCACTCAAAATGGAATCGAACAGTTAAGGTTTATCATTTTAAATGCCAAAGCTAAGCTGTCATCTACAGGCACAACACCTTTTTACAAGGCGCCTGAAAAAGACAGCGGCACAGCAAGGTTTAACTGTTTAGCAGGTATGGAGAAGAAAAATCAGCACTAAAAAAGTTTGTGAATCACCGGATTGATTTTAGAGAAGAAGATAAAAGCGATTAATTACCACATTATTTGATTGCAGCATTTTAAATCATTAACAAACCTCATATTATGAAAATTGCAATTATTATTATTCGGGTGTTGCTGGGGGGCATGTACCTCTTTGCATCAATTCCTTACTTTTTAAAAATAATGCCAACTGAGATGCCACCAATGACGGCAGATCAAACCACCTTTATGGCGGGGCTTACGGCATCGGTATACTTAATGCCGCTAATTAAAGCAACAGAACTGGTTTCTGGTATTTTACTGCTCATCGGGAGAACAGCGCCATTGGGTGCTTTGATCATTTTTCCTGTTACCTTAAACATTTTTCTTTATCATGCTTTCCTCGGGCCTAAACAATTGCCAATGGTTGCAGTGATGCTTATTTTTAATGTCTTGCTGTTTTTTGCCTACAGGCAAAAATATCTTCCACTGGTTTCAAAGTAATCTTTCATTAGACAAATACTTTTTCTTTTTATTTACTGTTTGCATACAAAGGTCAATTCACTATCTTTAAAAACTAACTATAATAAAAATATGAGAAAGTTTCCATTGCTAATGCTACTTTTTGTAGCCATGTCGTTTTCAGTATTTGCTCAAAAAAAGGATGCAATTGTTGGTAAATGGCTTAATCCCTCAGGAGAAGGACAAATTGAAATCTATAAGAAAGGCGATAAATACTTCGGTAAATTGGCCTGGATTAAAGAACCTAATATTAACGGAAAGCCAAAACTGGACGTTAAAAACCCGAATGCAGCCTTACAAAAAAGATCATTGCTAAACCTGGAGCTGTTAAAAGATTTCGTTTATGACGATGGCAAATGGACCGACGGAACAATTTACGATCCGAAAAGTGGAAAAACCTATAGCTGCAATATGACTATGAAAGGCAATGATGTACTTAATGTACGGGGCTATATAGGCATTTCCTTGTTAGGAAGATCAGAAACTTTTAAGCGAGTTAAATAATCAAAATGAAGAATATAATCTGGTGCCTGCTAATGGCACCTTTTTTTTGCGCCGCGCAGTCGTTCGAATTGAAGCCTTTAAATGAACCTGCCAAAACCAGTTTACGTGGCTTAAGTGCGGTATCTGATCAGGTAATCTGGGTGAGTGGAAGCAATGGATCTGTAGGCAAGACCCTAAATGGGGGTAAAACCTGGGAATGGATGAAGCCAAATGGCTATGAGCAATTAGATTTCAGGGATATTGAAGCCTTTGATGATAAACAGGCACTAATTGTGAATGCAGGTTCGCCGGCTTATGTACTCAAAACGGCAGATGGCGGAAAAACCTGGACGGAGCACTATAAAAACTTAGATTCTGCCATTTTTTTAGATGGACTGGGTTTTTGGGATAAAAACCGGGGGATTATTTTTGGCGACCCCATTCAGGATAAAATGCAGTTGTTGAAGACCGGAAATGCAGGAAAAACCTGGACGAATATTTCTGCCAATCTAAAGCAGCCATTGGCTAAAGGTTAGGCTGGTTTTGCTGCGAGTGGCACGACCATTAAAACGCTGGCAGGCGGGAAAGTCTGGATTTCGAGCGGTGGCACCGCATCAAATATTTATTATTCTGCCGATTACGGTCAAAGCTGGAGTATTTTTAAATGCCCGATCTGGCAAGGTGAAAGCACAACAGGACCATTTTCTATCGATTTTTATGATGCGGAAAATGGCATTGTGGTTGGCGGAAACTATGTGAAAGATAAAGCGAATGACAATAATGTTTTGCTAACCAATGATGGCGGTAAAACGTGGACAAAGCCTGTTAGCCCTGTTTTGGGTTTTCGATCTGGCGTAGCATATGTAAATAAGAATATTATAGTAGCGACAGGCACTTCAGGAACCGATGTTTCAACTGATGCCGGGCAGAACTGGAAGCATCTCAATGATCAGAGTTTTAACGCCGTACAAAAAGCCAAAAAGGGCAATAGAATTTTCCTGGCTGGAGAAAAGGGGCGTATTTTTGAGTTGTTAATTGGCAAATAAAATATTTCTTAAATAAGCGTAACAGTTTTCCTGAACATGCATCTAAACCTCATTAAAATTGATTTTACGAAATATGCCGTTTAATCAATACAAACCAGAATATTTTGTTTTCTTTGTTAACTAAATATTTAATTTATACACTAACGTTCTATGGATTTTTTGCACACTGTTTTAGGTGATGACATTCAGGCTTCTCTACTCATTATTTTAAACTTAATCGTAATCGAAAGCTTGCTTTCTGTCGATAATGCTGCTGTTTTGGCTACAATGGTGATGGATCTACCTAAAGACCAGCGAGACAAAGCACTAAAATATGGTATTATTGGCGCTTACGTTTTTCGTGGAATTTGTTTGTTCCTGGCGGCGTGGCTGGTTAAAATCTGGTGGTTAAAGCCGCTTGGGGGCCTTTATTTGCTTTACCTTGCTTTTGATTATTTCCGGAAGAAAAATGCGAAAAAGAATGAAGAGGAGGAAGAAGTTGATAAAAGCAAAAGCTGGATTTATAAATCAACTGTTGGTTTAGTAGGTACCTTTTGGGCAACTGTTGCATTAGTAGAGGTGATGGATCTGGCCTTTTCTATCGATAACGTTTTCGCGGCTGTTGCCTTTACCGATAACATTTATCTTATTTATATAGGTGTTTTCGTGGGGATTTTGGCCATGCGTTTCGTAGCACAGGCTTTTGTAAAGCTAATGGAGAAATTTACCTTCTTAGAAACGGTAGCTTTTATTGTAATTGGTGTTCTGGGAATCAAATTAACCTCATCACTGTTTACACACTTTAACCCGGAGTCGCCAATTTCTCATGTCATAGAAGGTGAAAAAACAGATTTGTTCGTTTCGATATTTACAGTAGCTATTTTCATTTTGCCTGTTTTAACATCGTTATTGTTTAACTATCCTAAAAAAACTAAGGCTGAACTTGAAGTAGTGGATAAAGCCGACGAAGTTTTGGATAAATCTTAACCAGTATGGCTTGCTTGTCTATAAAAATCTTACATACAATAAATCTTAAAGCTACGTTTAATGTTTAATATTAGGATTTGAAATTGTAGCTAAAAGAAAATCTACCGTGAATGAGCTTTTATAAACATTATTCTTTTGATCTTTGGTTAACCTTAATTAAGTCGAACCCAGCTTTTAAAATAGAGCGGACACACTATTTTCATCAAAACCTAAATTCGAAAAAGAAAAGTGTAGCGGAAGTGGCGGTCATTTTCAGGCAGGTAGATTTAATGGTTAATGCCATTAATGAGAAAACCGGTAAAAATGTAGATGCCGATGAAATGTACCTGATTGTGATCAGCATCATCAATGATTATGATTTCAACTTCGGCGATCTCGATCTCGAAGATTTATACCAGAAAATGGAGGTTTTGCTACTTAACCACATGCCATTAATCTACTGCGACAACTGTTTAAATGTATTATCAAAAATAAAGAGCTCTGGCCTTACGTCAACCAATATTTTAAGTAATACTGGTTTTATAAAAGGAAAAACGCTTAGGAAAGTGATCAGTCATCTTGGAATTGATGCCTTTATAGACTTCCAGTTGTATTCTGATGAAGTGAGGATGTCTAAACCAAATGCAGGTTTCTTCCAATTAATGATTGATAATATTGATCGCGAAAAACATCAGGATCTAGTCCTGCAGGAAATCATTCACGTAGGGGATAACCCCCTTGCCGATATCCGCGGAGCGCAAATGATGGGTATTAACAGCATGCTCATCCATTCTAATAATCTATCTATCTCAAATCTACTCTCATGATTCCATACACCTATTCACTTCATAAAATTGATAACACAGCCAACTTTGGCTTCGATCCGAATGATTACAGCCGTTTCAAATTCGGTGATGATTTAGTTGCCCGATCCTTCGGAAAAGACCTTGCTGATGGTTTTATTAAATACTACCTGACAGATAATCGAATTGCAGATCAGATCGTAGTAATCTCCAGTCCTTACAGCTTTATTCCAACGGCAACCTTTGCCATGAAGAACTATTTTGTTTCGCAACTTAACCGTTGGCTGGCCGAAAATGGTGGGCTTACCATTCAGGAAGCAAAAGTACACCGCACCATCACTTATAAAGAAGATTACGGTGAATTAAGTGCAGAAGAACGAATGAACCTGATTGGCAACGATTCTTTTCATATTGATCGTGATTTCCTGGAAGGTAAAACACTCTTGTTTTTAGATGATATTAAGATCACGGGCAGTCATGAGCGCATGATTTTAAAAATGGCAAGGGAATATGGCTTAAAAAATGAGATGCACATGCTTTATTTTGCCGAACTGGTAAATAAGGAGATCCATCCTAACGTAGAAAATTTTCTTAATTACCACCAGATAAAATCCATCTTTGACCTGGAAAGAATCATCAGCAACGGTTATTTTTGTTTCAATACCAGGGTAGTGAAATATATTTTAAACACAGAATCTAGCAGTTTTTCGATCTTTTTAGAACGGATGGATCACGATTTTATTCATCAGCTTTACGATCTGGCCCTGGGCAACAGCTACCATTTGATGGATGCGTATGCTGATAATTTAAAACTCATTAAAAGTTACATTAAAGACAATACTTATAAACTAATATAATATGGCTATAAACTTGCAAAAGGGGCAGAGAGAAAATATCGATGCGCCCAAATTTACAATAGGTTTAGGTTGGGATACCAATAACTCATCAACAGGTTCTGCCTTCGATTTAGATGCTTCAATTTTTCTTTTAAACGATCAGAAAAAACTAATCTCTGATGAAAATTTTGTTTTCTACAATAATTTAATCTCTCCTGATGGGAGCGTTGAGCACACAGGTGACAATTTAACCGGAGATGGAGATGGCGATGATGAACAAATTAAGGTTGATTTAACCAAGGCTGATTCAAAAGTAAGCGAAATCTGCGTGGTGGTAACCATCCATGATGCCGAGAACAGAAGACAAAACTTTGGACAGGTAAGAAACTCGTTTGTACGTATTTTCGACGCAGTTACCAATGAAGTAATTTTAAAATACGAGCTGGAAGAAGATTTCTCTATAGAAACTGCAGTAGAATTTGGAAGAATTTACAAACGTGAAGGTAAATGGAAATTTGAAGCGGTTGGAATGGGCATGAAAGGTGGTTTACAGGATTATTTAAATAAATATCAATAACATTATGGCAATCAATCTTCAAAAAGGACAACGCATTAGCCTTGAAAAAAGCAACGGAAGTAAACTACAAAACATTTGTGTAGGAATTAACTGGGGCGCAATTGAGAAAAAAGGGCTCTTTGGCTTAAGCAAATCAAAAGAAGCGGTAGATTTAGATGGCAGTTGTACATTATATAATGAGAATAAGCAACTTTTAGAAGTAGTTTACTTCGGCAATTTAAAATCTAAAAATGGGTCTGTAAAGCATAGCGGTGATGATTTAACCGGCGATATGGGTGGCGATGATGGCCTGGATAATGAAATCATTACCCTTGATTTTTCTAAGCTGGAGGCCAATGTTTCTTACGTTGCTTTTGTGCTGAACAGCTTCAGAGGGCATGATTTTGGAACCATTCCTTTTGCTTCTATCCGCATTTATGAAGGCACCACTAAACAGGTAACTGAGGTTTTTGCTAAATATGATATTGCCAATGGTTCTAACTTCGCAGGCCATGTTTCGATGGTGATGGGTGTATTTTACAAGAAAAACGACGAATGGAAATTTAATGCCATCGGTGAACCTACAAAAGATAAAAAACTGGAAGATACAGTGAAAACGGTTACTCAAAATTATTTATAAGCCTGGCTTAACAAATATTTAAACTATGGAAACCAACCCTAACGTTACTCAAGACTTAACACCAGTAAAACTGGATAAGGACGGAAATGTAGACCTGGAGAAAATAACCCCTCAGGAAACCGAAAAATATGCAGCACTTGGTCAGTCGCTGGAGCCATCTGATGTCAATTCTATTTTAAACTATGGAAGTGATGCACAAAACTCGATGGAGAAATACAGTAATGATTTCCTGTCATCTGTAAGAACTTATAACAGTGGCGAGGTAGGTGGCTTAATTAACGAATTGTTGTCAGAACTGAATTATATAGATATTTCTGAACTGGAGCAAAGTGGTTTCAAAAGTTTTATTTCCAAAATTCCCTTTTTAAAATCGCTGGTTGTAGATGTGAAGAAGCTTTTCCAGAAATATGATGTAGTGGTAAATAATATTGATAAAATTACCAACAAAATCAAAGCTGGCCGACTAAATTCCATCAAAGATAACAGCTCATTGCAAACCATGTTTGATAGCAATGTGAGTTACATCCACCAGATGGAGGAACTGATTATTGCTGGTCAGTTAAAATACAACCAACTGACATTGAAACTGGCAGAAATGGAAGGCAGACCAGCAGATTATCAGGATTATGAAATTGCAGATCTGAGGGATTTTATCAGTCGGTTAGATAAGCGGTTGGCAGATATGAAAATTGTGCGTTTCATTATGTTGCAATCTCTGGCGCAGATTCGGGTGGTACAAAATAACAATACCTCTATTGCAGAAAAGGCACAATCAATTGTTTCGACTACAATCCCGGTATGGAAAAATCAGTTAACCATTGCGGTGGCATTACAAAGGCAAAAAGCCAATGTAGAAATGCAGAAGAAAATTTCTGATACCACGAATACCATTCTTCAAAAGAATGCAGAGATGTTGAAACAAAACAGTATCGATGTTGCGAAGGAGAATGAAAAAACGGTTGTATCTTTGGAAACCCTGAAAATAACAACATCATCGTTAATTGCAACACTGAATGAGGTAAAACAGATTCATGAAGCTGGTGCACAAAGCAGAAGAGTGCTGGATGGAGAGTTAAAAACTTTAGAAGCAGAGCTGAAAAAGAACGTAACCAGGGTGAGTTAAATTAAAGCATGGATGATTACCGTTTAAATATTTTAAAAAAATCAGGCACCGAAATCAGCCGTTTACAGTTGCTTTCGGTGTTTTTTGATGATGAGATTATCTATAAAATATTTTTAAGGAGCCAGGTGATTCATCAGTTATTTGCCAATAATGAAGAACTGGAGATCGATAAGCTTGATCTTTTTCATGTGCAGTTTACAGAAAGTGTAATTGCGTTGCTGCGAAAAATTAAAAAAAGCAACGAGAAAAATGTCAGCCTGATTTATGATGAAATTGATTTAAACGAAGAATTAATCAATAAAATTTCTGGCTCTGTAATTAATCAGCAGCAATTTGGTTTGGATAAGCAAAAGCAATCGCTAAAGGTTAATCAGTCTTTAAGAAGGTTATTTGCCGTTTTATCAGATCTCAGCAATGATTTCCCTTTTTCCAAAAATATCAGTGTTTTCAGTTCCAGATACGCCAACGATTTCTATTTCGACCTCAATACCGATCAACTTTCCAAGCTGATTGATTTTAGCACGAAGCAGGTATATACCAATGTTAATGCAATTATAGAACGTAAGTTGATGGGGCTGCTATGCAAATATGAATTTCGTACGCAGTTCGCATTTGGATTAAAGGCCGGGGAGCTGGTTATCGAAGTATATCAGTTTTTAGATATTGACAGGCATTTTCTGTTTTTCCCAAGTAGAAATTTATTCCTGTTCTGCGATTTAGCCATGCTCAATGGCGTAGAAAAGGAAAATAATTTATCAGAAAAAGAACGGATTGTGCAAGAGCTGGAGTATAAAAATGATAAACTCAAGAGTAATGCAGCTATGCTTAAAGTAGCTATCCCCGCAGAAATTGTTGCGTTACTGGAAGATAGCTACATTAAAATTTCGGATATTAATTTCTTAAATCACCTTAATAATTTCGATGTTCAATCGAACATTTTAAAGGCCATGCTTAAAACGGAATTGTTTTAACTAGCGACTCAACGTAGCCAGTTTATTTTTAAATAACTCCATTGTGCGGCTCCAGGCCAGCTTAGCGGCAACTTCATTATACCGGGTTGGCGAGGTATTGTTGTTAAAGGCATGATTTACGCCATCGTAGATGTAGATTTTATAATCCTTATTGTTTTCCTTCAATGCTTGCTCATAAGCGGGGATGCCAGCGTTAATGCGCTCATCAAGACCGCCATAATGCAACATCAGGCTCGCCTTAATTTTGGGTACATCAGCAGGATTGGCTTGTGCGCCATAATAAGCTACGGCTGCCTGTAATTTAGGATCATTAACCGCAAGTTTATTCGCCATGCCACCGCCCCAGCAGAAACCCATACAAGCCACTTTTCCGTTCGTATCTTTCCTGTTGCGGAGATATTCAAGTCCTTTCAGGTAATTTTGAAGGTTTTTTTCAGGATCTAATTTGCCAATCAGTTCACGGCCTTTGTCTTCATCGGCCGGCGTACCACCCAGTGGCGAAAGGGCATCTACACCTAACGCAATGAAACCTTCTGCGGCAACTCTTTTGGTTACCTCAATAATATGTGGGTTTAAGCCCCTGTTTTCATGAATCACCAATACACAGCCGAACTTTTTATCAGTTTTCGGCTTCGCCAGCACTGCTTTCATCTCGCCGTCCACGCCTGCATAGGTAATGTTTTCTATTAGAATTTCATCGCTGGTAAAAGATGCAGCAGCGGCGTAATTGTTTTCGAGTAAAGGTAAAATGGTCATGGCCATGGCTGTTCCACCAGCAAGCAAAGCCAGTTTCTTCATAAAATCTTTCCTGTTTAGCTGACTGTGGGTGTACTCATCGTAAAGGGTAATAATTTTCTGATCCATCTGAATTATTTTTTGGTTAGTTACAAGATATACATGCTGCAGGCATTTTCCTTTGGGTGAGCTAAAAGTTACAATACATCAATTCCCATTTGCGAATTAAATCTATTCTATGTTTGGTATACTTTGGCGTAAGGAACGGGTTTGACCAGTCGTCAAAATTATCATAGAAAAACTTCAGGAAAAAGATGTGAAAGCAGATGCCGAGATAGGGAATGGCTTCAATTTCGTCTGTAGTTAATTTTCTAACTTGTTGATAGGCATTTAAAAATATATCGAAATCGATCGCTGCCTGCTCTTTTGTGATTGCGTTATTCAACTGATGAAAGAAATAGTGATTTAAAAAAGACATCAAATCATTAATCAGGTAACCATAACCGGCAAAGTCAAAATCGAAGAAAGTAATATTCCCTGTTTCATCGAAATGGAAGTTTTTCGGAAACAAATCATAATGACAATAACCCATAGAAAATAAACGCGTATCAAAAGACGCGAACTTCTTAACAAGCCGGTCTGAGATCTCCTTAAGGTAATTCAGTTCCTCCGGCATTTCTTTAAGATGGGGTTCCAGTGTCTCCAGCGGATCAAACAAGGTGGTTTGAAAATCAAAAGCAGGTCTTGGATGATTCAGTTTGATTGCCGAGGTAGTTTGATGGAGTTTAGCAGTGGCTTTGCCTAATGTAACCAGCTGCTTTTCATTAAGATCAAGCATAACTTTCCCTTCAGCAAAAGTAAATAATACGCCGTTCCTGGTACCTTCAACGGCATTAAACTGTTGAATTTGCTGGCTGTTCAAATCTTTAACCGGGTAAGAAACCGGATTGCCTGCCGCCTTCAGCGCATTTAATAATTCCACTTCAGCCTTAATTTCTTCCAGCTTCCGGTGCGAATCACGATAAATCTTAAAGATAAACCTGTTTTTGCGGTTTTCCAAAAGATAAGTATCACTTACATTTTTGATGAGTAACCTGCAGGTGGTGTCAACAGGTAGCCCATAGGCTTTGATGATATAGGTTTGAAGTGCCGTGGAAGATAAGGTAGAGTATTGGGCAGGGAAGATATCTAATTTCATCAGATCTGGAGTTTGAGCTAAAGTTAATGTTTTAAAAAATATAGCCATTAATTAAGACTACCTTATCAGCCTTAAGGCATGCTGCTTTTTGATTTAGTTCTTATCCGTTGGAAGAAATATTTGATTGCCTTATTGATAGTTACATCAGGGATAAGGTTGGCATTGCAGAAAATTTTTTGAGCGCTCCGCTGGCCGCACATTTAACGGAAAATCTTAAGACATTATTTGCAAACCAACAACTTAAAAGTGCTGGCATAGGTAATGCAATAGTGGCGAGCCAGGATAAATTAGTCAGAAGCGATGTAATATACTGGCTGGACCGAACTCACGAGAACCAGTATGAGAATGACTTTTTTGATCTGATGGACAAGTTTGTGCTTTATCTAAATCAGACCTGCTATACGGGAATTACGGGTTATGAATTTCATTACACACTTTACGATCCGGGTACCTTCTATAAAAAACATATTGATCAGTTTAAAAATAACGGAAGTAGGCAGTATTCTATGATTATGTATTTGAACATTGGCTGGGCTTTTGGCGATGGGGGAGAGTTGTGCATTTACCACCTGGCGCATACCCAAAACATTTCACCAGATAACGGGAAGAGCGTTTTCTTCAAGAGTTCAGACCTGGCCCATGAGGTATTGGTAACCAGCAAACAGCGGCTGAGCATTACCGGATGGCTGAAAATTGATTAGCATTCGGATTTCGGAGGCAACCTTTCCAAATAAAGCCAATTCATTTATGCTGAATATTCTGCTGAAGGCTGAATTTGACCATTGGATAAATAATTGAAAATTAACTTTGAGATTACACGCAACCCGCCGACTTAACATACTTTTGGTGCTTTCGCGGATGATAGTTTAGAAAGCGGAAACCAACATTTAAACAAAAGATGAAGTATCTAGTAAAAGAAATAAGTGATGGAAATTGCGACATCACTTTATTGCCTGAAGATCTGAATGATCGGAATCTGTTAGCAGAAACAACCAGGCACACCGACAGAGATTACGAAAAAACAATTCAATTTCATTACGAACACGCGTTAAAAGCAAAGGTTCACAATAACGCAGCCTTTGTATCCTTAAATGAAAAAGAAAGCAACTATCCTAAAAGGGTAAACGTAAACTACCAGATTATTTACAGCTAATAATCTTTAGAAAAAGCAGTATCAGCCATCGATACTGCTTTTTTGCTTTAAGCCTTAGTTGTTTTTCATTTACCATTTATCGAAACTTTCACATTTGCACGTTGTTGTTCCTATAATCAAAAGAAAATATATGAGCAATCAAGATTCAAATTCATCTCCGCTGGAGGATGTAAACGAAAGAAAAGACCAGGAGCAGTTAAGTCAGCAGGCATTGGGTAATGCTGAAACAGAACCGACTGAAGATTTAGCTACCGATAACGATTTATTAAGTACACCCGTAACCACCGGAACGGGAAGTAATCCTGCTGCCGCTACACCAAATTCTTTAATTGTGCATGAAGATGAGGACGGAGAAAACCGTTACGAAGAAGGCGAAACAAATACCGATACAGACAAAGAATAATTTATAAAAGCATTATGGCAGAGGTTAAATTTCAAAATGACGGGGCAGCGCCTGATGCATTTAATTTGTTCGATCAGGATAAAAAAATTGGAGAAATGATCGTGGAGACCATTGGCGATAATCTCAAAGTTTATCATACGGAAGTAGATGATGAGCAGGCGGGTAAAGGTTATGCGAAAAAACTACTTGATGCCATGGCTGATTATGCCAGATCCAATCAGCTGAAAGTGATTCCATTGTGCAGCTATGTAGCCTTGCAATTTAAACGGCATCCCGATGAATATGAAGATATCTGGAATCAGGAGGTTAAGCCAACGTTTTAGGCTCCTCAGCCTATGGTTTAAAACTTAGTTATATTATCGCGTTGATTAATAGGGTTTTATGTTATTTATTGAAGTGGGCTTTTTAATCTGCCCGTTGAGGTTTCCAGTGGATACGGATTTTTCAAATTATAGTAACCTACCTAAAAATTTAAATCTGAAGGAAAAAATATCCCTTAATTTTTTCCTGTACCCAGTTATGCAGTTAATCAACAGCATCTCTTGTATTAACGCTATAGAAATTGGCTTCCGGGTTTTCTAAAATCTTCCGATTCTTATGTTTTATTATCTCTGGTTTCCGAAATAGAAAGCAGAACCGAAGCAGATACATCCCGGCGGTAATTAACAAATTGCTGATTACGCATGCCTTTCCGGCATGTTAATAAAAAGGCTAGCCTGATCATAATATACTTTGCTGAAACAGTTAAGCATTATAAATCCCATTGTGATTAAATTATCTATTGCATAAAGTTCAATAATCATATCAGGGTAAATAGCCTGAAACGCTCAAAAATAGCCTGGGGATTATAAAAGCCAGATTGCCGGTTTTAGGGCGCGAGATGAAGGTGTGATATCAAAGAAAAAGCAACTTTTGGTATTTTGAAAAGCACTCAATCTCACTATAAGGGAGATGTTTTTAAAATACTTTCCCGGAACTGGAAAGGCCGCTGCCGACATGGAAATTCAGTTAACTTTAAAAATAATCCTCATTATGAGAATATGTGTGTTTTTTTTAAGTTATTTGAATTCTAAATTAAAATTGTTTTGGTAAGTATTGATGATCTGGAATTATTGAATTCCCTGAGGGGCGGGAATAAAGCTGCCCTGGATTCAATCTATACCAGATATTTCAACTCTCTTTTCCAATACGGCATGCGGATGTTACAGGATGAAGATGCCGTTCATGATTGTATGCAGGATTTGTTCGTTAACCTATGGGTAAAAAGAAATAAACTACCGGATATTAACAATCTTCGGAATTACCTGATCTCTTCACTACGCAATGGCATAAACAATTTTCGTTTATCAGAAAAAAAACATGAATCTGTGCAGCTGAACGGAGAAGATCATTTTGATCTTAAGTTTACCGTTGAGTCTGAACTTATTAAAAAAGAAGAGCATAACGAAAAAGCAGTTAAGCTATCCGTTGCAATGAACAAACTTACTGCCAGGCAAAAAGAAATCATTTACCTCAGATATTTTGAAGAAATGGACTATTCTGAAATTGCCGGGGTAATGGATATGACCATCAAGGGGACCTATAAACTTAGTGCAAGGGCATTAGAGTCTCTTCGTTTGATTATGGGAGTTGATAAGGCGCTGGTATTGGCTATGCTTTTGTCTCTCAAAAACTAGGGGTAATTTCTGTTAATCTGATATAGTTACCTGCCTTTCTCAGTATAATCGCATACTTTTTTAATTAATTTTTTGTTTTTTTGAAAATAAACTGAATTTCATGGGGTAATTTTTTCGTTTTTACTGTCTTTGTAATGATTAGCTTATAAAAGGTAGCCAAATGAACAAAGAATTATATCAGTTTTACAGCATTGAGGATTTTTTACAGGATAACAACTTTATTAGGTATGTAAAATCCCGTGCTGAAGCGGACGTTTCGTTCTGGGAACTCTGGATTTCGGGGAAACCAGGTAATATCGATGCCTATAACGAAGCTTATGCCCAGCTGCTCATGATTTTTTCGCATCAGGAAATTCCTGTTCCTCATGGCTTTCAGGCAGCGCTTTGGATTGATATCAATAAATCAATTGATACTATAGAAAACAAACGAAGAAAATCTACCACCTATCTTTTATGGTCTTCATCAATTGCTGCATCAATTATAGCGGGGATCTTTTCGGTATGGTATTTTACAGGAAACATAGTTGTTCATACAGATTATGGACAAACGAAGAACCTTAAACTCACAGATGGAACTGAAGTTATTTTAAATGCAAACTCAACACTTTCTTATCCCCGGGCATATGCCTGGAAAAAGATCCGCTCCATGTCGCTGGAAGGCGAAGCTTATTTTAAAGTTAATCACCTAAACCAGGATACCCATAACATTAAGCGTGGTGAGGCTTTCGAAGCCGTAACCGGAAGCGTAGAGGTAAGTGTTCTTGGAACCGAATTTAACCTGAAACAACGACATGGTATTGCACTCGTTGGCCTGATCAATGGTAGAGTACTGGTTAAATCGATTAAAACCGGTAAAAAATACGTCATGCAACCTGGAAACGTAATCAAGGTAAACAGTGCAGATGGTAAAATAATCGTTAATCCACAAGGCTCATCCACACAATCTGCCTGGGTAGATGGTAAGCTGGTCATTAATCAAACCAGTGTGAAAGAGATTATTACCGCTTTCGAAGATTTATACGGCTATAAGATTATCCTGGATAATCCGGCTTTGGGCAACAAAAAAATCGACGGAAGTATTTCCATAAAAAGTGAGCAAAATTTATTGTTCACCCTAAGCAGCATTCTCAATGTAGATATTAAAAGAGAGGGCAAAGTCATCAGGCTTCAAACCAGGCCGTGATTGAAAACACAATCAAACAACCAACCAACCAAACAACCAACCAACAATGATCAGAAATTTTATCAAACCACACTACTATCTCATGATAGTAGTACTTTCTTTATCTCTGAGTTTTCGGGTTACCGCTCAAGAAAAACGAGTTACAGTAGAAGAAGCTTTAAACGCGATTTCGAAAAAGTACAAAACTAAATTCGCCTACGAGCACAACATCATTCAGGGTAAATTTACAGAAAGCGGTTATTTGAAGGCAAATTCTTTATATGAAACCTTAAAACGTGTGCTTTATAATAACAATCTGCTGTTTTTATATGTAAGTGAGGGCAATTATACAATTGTAAGCAGAGATGAAAAATTGTTTCAGCAACGGAGCGAACCATCGGCCACAAATGGTCCGATTGCCGATAGCGAAGAAATTTATTTAACAGGAAAAATCTCTGATGAAACCGGAGATGGCTTGCCTGGGGTAACCATCAAATCTAACGGATCTAACAGGGCTTCAATCACAGATAGGGATGGCAAGTTTGCCCTCTTTGTGCCGAAAACTACAACAGATGTTTCCTTCTCATACCTGGGATATCAGAGCTATAGCCAAACAATAACGCAGCGGACAAAGCACATTGTGGTTTCCTTAAAGCCTTCTACAGCGATGCAACTGGAGCAGGTTAATATCATTTCAAACGGTTACCAAGTATTGCCAAAGGAGCGCTCTACAGGTGCTGCAGTAGAAATTAAAGCTTCCGATATCGCGAAAATTAAATCTCCAAACCTTGTTCAGCGTTTGGAGAATCTGGCTGCAGGTTTAAAAGTTGATGTACTTAGTGATAATATGTTTACTTACGGAAATACCCAGGTAGGTATAAGTTCAGGCACCCGTACAGTTGGAAGAACGGATTATAACATAGCTATCAGAGGTACAAGTACTATCAGAGGCGAATCTTTTCCTTTAGTTGTGGTTGATGGTGCTATTTCTGAATTGGATTTATCAACAATTAATCCTAATGATATTGCCTCTATTACTATTTTGAAAGATGCCGCCGCCGCATCAATATGGGGAACACGCGCAGCAAACGGAGTTATTGTTATCACTACAAAAGTGGGAAGCCCAAACCAGGCGCCTAAAGTTTCTTTTTCGGCATCAGCAACGGTTTCAAATAAACCTAATCTGGATTATTTAAAAGTAATGAATGCCGCACAAGCGATTTCTTATGAACAAGATCTAATAGCGAAGAATTTAATAACGGTGCCAAATGCAAATAACTTTTTTGGTCAGCCAGTTTCTGATGTCACCGATTTAACTTTCAGGCGTAGAGCCGGGACCATTACACAGGAAGCTTATGATGCAGCCATAGGCAGGTTCAGTGCTATTGATAGTCGAGACCAAATTTCCCAATACTTGTTAAAACCATCCAATAATCAACAATATGATTTATCGGTAAGCGGCGGTGGTAAAAGCAGCGATTACTTTTATTCTGCATCATACAGTAAGGAAAATCCTTATACCGTGGGGGTTAGTGGCCAACGTTTTACAGTAACAATGAATAATAATTTTAAAATATTCAAGGTAGCAACATTATCAACAAACGTTAAGGGTTCGTTTTTTAACTTTAAGAATAACGGACAAAACCTGAATACCTTATTCAATCCTTCTGCAACTACCTTTATGCCTTACAACCAATTGGTTGATGATAATGGAAACCGCGTTAGTTATTCCAGGAAATATTACTCTGGCTGGGTAAATCAATTGCAAAATCAAGGTTATTTAAACTGGAAATATAATGCGCTTAATGAGCTTGATAATGCAGATAACACACAGAACGACAATAATTATATTATCAATCTGAATTTAAATGTTCCCATTTTTAAAGGCCTTTCTGCAAATGCATTTTATGGTAATGAAAGAAGCTTCAGCACTTCCAGGAATTATTTTAATGAGCAAACCTACGAATACAGAAATTTAGTAAATTCATATACACCTATCCCAACATCAGGGAATGCTGTTAATTCTATTGGCTTATCTCCTGGCTCAGGTATTTTAAAAAACATCAATACTACCAATAATAACTTTACGCTAAGAGGCCAGCTGAACTATGATAATATTTTTAATGGGGTTCATCAGTTAACCTTAATTGCAGGTTCAGAAATCCGTCAAACAAAAATCGGTCAGGGTTTTAACACCATGTATGGATATAATACTGGTACAGGGTTTTCAAGACCGGTAGATTTTTCTACGCCTTATCCAACTATCCTTTTTTTTAATGGCAACCTTGCTGGCAGCTCAACCCAGGAAGATAAAACAAGAAGATACCTGTCTTATTACAGCAATACAGCCTATACATTTAAAGGGAAATATACCCTTTCAGGAAGTATCCGTTATGATGATTATAATAACTTTGGAGTGGACCGTAAGTTCAGGGCAACCCCATTATGGTCTGGCGGAGTTAAATGGGATGTGTCTAAAGAATCATTTCTTAATAAGCAGAAGTGGATTAGCAACTTAAGCATCCGGGCTACTTATGGTGTAAATGGAAATATTTCCACACAACTTTTTCCATTTACTTATATTGCTTTAGCCAATACAGATTTAACTACCGGTTTACCTTATGCTTCCATTATTTCTCCTGCCAATCCAGAATTAAGATGGGAAAAAACTTATATAGCCAATTTAGGGGTAGATTTTGGTTTCTTAAATAACAGAATTACCGGTACTGCAGATATTTACAGCAAGCGAGGGAAAGATTTATTTTATGAATTTCCTGTCAACGGAACTTACGGTGTAACAACCTTAACCAGAAACTCAACCAACTTATCTGGAAATGGTGTTGATTTGAATTTAAGAGGTACAATCATTCGCCAAACTGACATGGAGTGGAACAGTGGGTTTAACTTTGCTTACAACAACAATACCGTAACAGATACCAGATTTGCAGTTACTTCTTCATTTTATTCTAATCCGGCTTACGGACCAAATTTATCCGGATATCCAATAGATAAATTATTTGTTTATAAAAATGCTGGTTTAGATGCAACAGGCCTAACACAGGTTTTTAATGAGAAAGGCGCTAAAGTTGCTGCCAGTCAAAACATTAGCGCTGTTGATGCATTAAGTTATGCAGGTAGACGGGCCGCTCCTTACTTTGGCAATCTCAATACTTCCTTCAGGTATAAAAAACTAACCTTATTTGCTATGGCTTCCTATCAGTTCGGAAGCATTTTCTTAAGACCAACCATTACCTCATATCCAACGGCAAGATTAGGTGTGAAATATGATTTACACGAAGATGTGGCCAAACGCTGGATTAAAGCAGGGGATGAGGCCTTTACAAATGTACCAGGTGCGGCAGGCATTTTTGCAGCGCAGAGTTTATTACGCTATCAGTAATCTGATATAAATGTTTTAAAAGGCGATTATATCCGTTTGCGAGAACTTTCCTTAAGTTATCAGTTGCCAGTTGAACGGGTAACCAAATTTGTAAAGGCAGCTAACTTTGCTTTTGCAGTAAGAAACCTTGGCTTATTGTGGACAGCCAACAAAGAGGGAATTGATCCTGATTTTGTGGCCGGTCTAAGTGCAACTTCTTTAAGTTTGCCGCCAGCAATTTCTTATAATTTTTCACTTAATGTTAACTTTTAATCCTCAACGGGTATGAATTTAAGATATAAAATATTTGGTTTTCTATTTGCGGCGGCCGCATTATCGGGCTGTAAAAAATTTGTAGATATTAAAACCCAGGGTAATTTAGTGCCGAATCAAACCATCAATTACCGTTACCTTTTAAACAGCACAAGCGCTTTTGAAAGTGTTGCTAATTTATCAGATTTTGCATCATCAGATATCAATATAAATGATGCCACACAACAAGGTTCATTATCAGGTTCTCAATCCAACGGCTATTTTAGCAATAGTTATAATTGGCAGCCTGTTATTTTTCCGTTTGGTACAGCTTATGAGCAAGATCCTGGTTGGAACGCGCTTTATGCAACGGTTTTAAGCAGTAACACCATCATTAACGAACTCCCGGCAAGTGATGGTAGTCAGGCAGAGAAAGATGCTTTAACAGCAGAGGCTTTGGTGCATAGAGCAGATGCCTATTTGAATTTGATTAACACTTATGCAAAACCATATAATCCGGCTACTGCATCTACCGATTCTGGCGTTCCGTTACTCCTTGTGCAAACCATCAGTCAGTCTTTAAACAGAGCTACCATTCAAACTGTTTATACCCAGGTTGTTAATGATTTAATTGCGGCTATTCCGGCTTTGCCAGTTACTCAGGCATATAATACGTTGCCATCAAAAGCATCAGCATATGGCGAATTAGCCAGATGTTATCTGTTAATGAAAGATTATGCTAATGCAGGAAAATATGCAGATGAGGCATTAAAACTGAGAAGCACAGTTAATGATTTATCTACGCTTACAAGCGTTACAAGTTCAAACTATCCGAGGCGGATTAATGATCCGGAGATTTTACTTTCAAAAGTATCTTTAGGTGGATCGTTAATATTTTCGCCAGCTGCCTTGAAATTAAGTGAAGAATATTTAACCTTGTTAGGTACAAAAGATCAGCGCTACACCTTGTTTACTGTTCCTGCAGCAAATATCTCCACCACTTATACAGGCCGTTTCTTTTACAAAGAAGGTGCAATTGGAGAAACCAGAAACCAAGGTGTATCTGTGCCGGAAATGATGTTAATCCGTGCAGAAGTTTACGCGAGGGCCGGTGATCTCTCAAGTGCTATGAATGCCCTTAATGCCCTGAGAATAAAAAGATTTAAGACCATTGATTATGTGCCATTAGTAGCCACGAGTGTAAATGACGCACTCACAAAAGTAATTGATGAACGCAGAAAAGAGTTTTTTGGTACCGCTATACGCTGGTGGGATATGAGAAGACTTAAAGACGAAGTGCTTTTTCAAAAAACTTATACCAGAATATTTAATGGCACAACTTACACGTTAGCACCTAACAGCAATAGGTATACCTTTCCAATTGCAGAATACCTTCGCAATTTAAATCCAGAATTAGAACAAAATCCATAATACACACAATTAACCAGGCACAACCTTTACTGTTGTGCCTTTATTTACGAAACCATGTTAAAGAAAATTGCTTTACTCTTACTCTTAACCCCGCTCTCCATCGGCCTTTTCGCACAGTCTAACGACAATTTTAAGTTTACACCAGAAAAAGCTTATAACGGTAAACCCTTAACCATTTATTACAATCCAGCCGGAACTTCATTATCTGGTAAGAAAGATGTAAGGGCTGTTGTTTATCAGTATATCAATTATAAATGGAATGCAGTTGACTTGAAGTTTAAAGCAGAAAATAAACAATGGAAAGCCGATTTCAACATCCCGGCTGACTGTGGTTTGCTGGGTTTTAAGTTTATCGCCGGAGACTCCGTTGATAACAATAAAAACCTGGGATATTTTATCCTCATGAATGATAAAGACCGCGAAAGTGTAATGGCTCCCGGAGCTTATATTGGTTGGGGATATGCACGTTCTCCGCAATATGGAAAAGATATTCCGGGCTATATCAATTTTAAAGGGATAAGTGATACTGCAACCTATCATTGGTTAAACCAGGAAATATCCTTCAATCAAAAATCTAAATCTTTACTGGCTTTAGATTATGCAAAGGCACTAAAGGCTTACATGGGGGAAAGTGCAAAGCCTAAATTAGATTTAGCAGGTAAATATTTAAGCCGCCCTGATGCGTCTGAAAATGATTTACTAAATGCAAGGTACATTTATCAACACCTCACTGGCGAAAAAGAATTAACTGATTCTTTAAACGATGTATTGAAGAAAAGATTTCCTAACGGAAGTTTAGCTCGCCTGGCCGCATATCGTAAAATATCTACCTATAGAGATCTCGATTCTGTTATCATCGTATATGCAAAATTTTTACAGGATTTTCCTGAATATAAAACAAATGTTCAGTTTGATGCCGCTAATCGCATTATTTACGGTGTAGTTTACCAAAATCTGATGGTATATGGCGCAATGAAAAATAGCAAAACAGACTATGTTGCTCAATACACCGATTCTATATCTTACAATTTTCTTCCCACAATCTATTATAAGTTAATTGGAATCGCCTATCATAGAAAAGAAGGCGATCTGAATAAACTGGCAGCTTACTCAGATCTGTTAGTAAAAAGGTTCGAATATTTTAAGCAGAACCGTCCGGAAAGTATGAGCTATTTATCGCCAATGGAATGGGCTAAAGAATACAGGCGGGTTTTTGTATCCAATGTTTCTGCTGTACATATTGGGCTCTTAAACCATAAAGGAAATTATCAAACGGCTTTAAAATATGCAGAAGAGGCTGAACGTGAATTAAAGTATAGCAATGCTGAAATTAATAATGAATATGCAATTGCCTTAAAAAAACTCAATAAATCAGAAGAGCTGGAACAGGTACTGGTAAAAAGTATGTTCAATAATCAGAGTTCTACAGAAATGATTGCAATGCTGAAAGATATTTATGTGAAAAAACATAAATCAGAAAAAGGTTACGATGCTTATTTCGAATCATTAAAAAACCCGGCAAACCAGAAGCATAATGCGGAAGAAGTAAAAGCGAGTATGATTAAAAAGGAAATGCCAGCGTGGAGTATGAAAGATTTAAACGGAAAAACCGTTAATTCTGCCGATTTAAAGGGTAAAACCGTCATTCTGGATTTCTGGGCTACCTGGTGCGTGCCTTGTAAAGCATCTTTTCCGGGAATGAAGCTAGCTGTTGAGAAATACAGGAACGATCCAAATGTAGTGTTCTATTTCGTTGATACAGAAGAGCGTGGCGAAACTTATAAAGCAGAAAATGCGAAGTATATTAAAGATAACAACTATCCGTTTAATGTGCTTTTTGATAATAAGGTTGCAGGTGAAAAAACAAATTCTGAAGTTTTTAATAAAATCTGCAAAGCATTTACCATTTCTGGTATTCCACAAAAATTGATTATTGATAAAAATGGTTTTTTGAGGTTCATTTCCATCGGTTTTAATGGAAGTGCTACAAGTTTGGCTGATGAGATGTCGAATTTAATTGAATTAACTAAAACTGCTGATTAATTATGAAGAAGATTACATTATTATTTGCTTGCATCACCAGCTTTGTTAAACTGGCAATGGCCCAAAGTTTTTCTAATACGGAAGTAAGCTTTAAGTCTCCGGATAATAAAATTACCTATGGAGGAACATTATCAGTGCCAACTGGTAATAAAAAATATCCGGCTTTGATTTTTATTTCAGGAACTGGTAAACAAGATAGAGACGGCTTAATGGCAGGCCACAAAGTTTTTTTAGAAATTGCTACTGAACTGGCTAAAAATGGATATGCAGTTTTAAGGTTAGATGATAGGGGAGTAGGGAAAACTTCAGGTACTTATGAAGCAGCAACTACAGCAGATTTTGCTAATGATGCATTATTGGCTGTTCAATATTTAAAAACCAATAAACAAGTCAATACAAAAAAAATCGGCTTTATTGGCCATAGTGAAGGTGGTGCTATAATGTCTATTGCAGCACCACAAAGTAAAGATGTACGCTATTTAATCAGTCTTTCTGGTTTGGCAATGAATGGTTACGACGCGTTGATGTCACAAAATCAAAAAATAGTAGCCGAATCTCAGTTGCCGGATTATGATAAGGCACGTTCAAACGATATTAATACATTGATGTTTAATGTTGCCTTAAAATACGCTGATTCTACCAATATGGAGGAGAAGTTGAACGAAACTTACAAAGCCTGGAAAGCCAAAGATGATATTTATTTTAAAACACTTAATGTGCAGTTTGATCACTTCAGGTTTCCCGTTTACAGTTTCGTAAACTATGCTATTGGTCCCTGGTACAGGTATTTTATTAAATACGATGCTCAAAAAACAATGTCGAAAATTAAAGTGCCCGTTTTGGCCATTAACGGCGATAAAGACAATTATGTAATCGGCGAACCCAACCTGCAGAACTGGAAAAATTACATCGCTGCGGGTGGAAATAAAAATGTTGAAACGCATTTATTAAAGAATGTAAATCACCTTTTAATGCCTTGCGAAAAATGCACGCAGGCAGAAACGCAGACATCAAAGAATTCAGTATCTCCGGAAGTTTTAAAAATTATAATTACCTGGCTTAACAAAACAATTAAATAATGAAAAAGATAGCTATTCTAATTTGCTTTTTAGCAATAATAAGCCTTGGTGCAAAAAGTCAAATACTTAAACCGGTTAAATGGTCATACGCGGCTAAAAAAACCAGTGCTACAACCGCTACAATCTATATTAAGGCAACTATAGATCAGGGTTGGCATCTTTACTCGCAAACGATTAAAGAAGGCGGGCCTGTAAAAACAACTTTTACTTTTCCGGCTGGAAAAGGATACACGCTTGTGGGTAAAACAATAGAACCAAAAGCAATTACTAAGAATGAGCCAGTGTTTAAAATGGATGTGAGTTTTTTTGAGCATTCGGCAATTTTTCAACAAAAGATAAAATTAACGGACAATAACGTCACTGTAAAAGGAACGGTTGAGTTTATGACTTGTAACGACAAGCAATGTTTGCCTCCGGAAGAGATTGAGTTTAGTGTTGTTGTTAAATAAAACTGATTAAGAATGGTTTTTTTAAAAAGACTTTTAATTATTAGCTTTTTTATCAGTGCAATGATTTGTAAAGGCTACGCACAGGACAGTACATCGACTGATGATTTGGTATTTACAGAAATCCAGTCAGATGTGGTCGATTCAACAGTGAAACCAGCCCAAAAAGAAGATGCCAAAACTGTTGCAGCAGTACCCGGAGGTAATTTTGAAGTGGTGAAGATGCAATGGTATATCCACAATATACTGAACGTTATATTCTATTAGGTTATTTATTTCTCATTCTAATTCTTCACAGTGGAACCTGTGAAGAATTAGTAATTGATTATTTCAAAACTATATTTTCTTCCCTATCAATCCGTAAAATCTTGTCGCAATCATCGGGATCAAAATTAATTTTGCTTTTTGCGGCAACTGAAAATGAAGATCATTTTTGCGATAATGATGCCAATAATTTATCCAGGTTATCGATGCTCATTTTAAAGCCTGGTTCAAAGCCCATTTCAATCATTTTTTCTAAACGGGCAAGTGATTCATTTACGATGGTGATATTTACTTTGGTGATGCCATTTTGCTCACTGAAATTATAATCCCAGGAAGAACCTGGCAATTCCGGATTTTCATCTGCATCTGCAAAAGAATTATACATCTTAAAATTAGTTTTTGGAGTAATGGAAGTATATTCCTGAATTGACCAGCGCTCCAATCCTTCCGGACTTACCGTCGCATAAAATCTTCTTCCGCCAACTTCGAAGTTCAAATATTTCGTTTTGGACGACCATGGTTTGGGCGCTACCCATTGATCCAGGAGTTCTGCTTTTGTAAAAGCATCCCATACCAATGGCAGTTCGGCATCAAATTCTCTGGTAATGTATACCGTTTTTTCAGGTTTATTAACGGTAGATTCGAATAATAGGTTAGTTTCCATAAGGTTTATTTTTTAGATTGGGTTTTCATGTTTAATAATAATTCATCCAGCTGATTGAACCTGGTTTCCCAGATTGCCCTAAACTGCTCCAGCCATTTGTCTATCTCTTTCATTTTATCCACTTCAAGTGAATAATAGATTTCTCTACCTTGATGTTCCTGTTTGATCAGTTCGCATTCTGTAAGTATTCGCAGGTGCTTTGAAATAGCCTGTCGTGTCGTATTAAAATTGTCGGCAATAGCATTAGGCGTCATTGCCTGTAGCGCAATTAAAGCAATGATGGCTCTTCTTGTAGGATCGGCTATTGCCTGAAAAATGTCTCTTCTCATTAATAAATGCTTTATGTGAAACTATTCGGTTGCAAATATATGCGCAACTATTCGGTTTCGCAAATTTATTTTCCTTTTGTTTATATATAATTGTGCAATACCTCAACTGAAATTCGCAAACGGCTTTGCATGGTCTGGTTAGATAGATATTAATGTCGCTTGCAGGGCATTAACCCGTTTGCATTTAAAGCTGCTCCACATTCTTTTCCTTTGGCTAATCCTAAATACGTTGCATATAGCAATAACCGTAACAAGTACGTTGTTAAGACTGATTTAACAATCGCTTAATATGGGGAAGCTAGTTTTGGATTGTAATAATGATGCACATTCCAAACGACAAGCAGCTTCTATCAGCAATCCAGAAAGGGAATCAGCAAGCTTTCAGGCAGGTTTTCGACATTTACTGGAAGAAGCTTTATTCCATTATACAATCCATTATCAGGGATGAGGAAACTACAAAAGATATCCTGCAAAATACATTCATTGCTTTTTGGGAAAGAAGGTGCAGTTTCGTTGTGGAACAATCGCTATTCCCTATTTTGGTTAAGATTGCCAAAAATGATGTAATAGATCTCTTCAGGAAAAATAAAGTAAGGCTGGCATGGGCAGATGAACTTACAGCGGAATTGCATACTTCTTATGCAGCAGATGCGGAGTATATAGCAAAGGAGCTAGGAACGGAGATTGATGCTGCAATAGTAAGCATGCCTGTAAATATGAAACATTGTTATCAGTTGAGCAGACACCACGATAAATCGATCAAAGAGATTGCAGCAGAACTACGGCTTTCAGAACAAACCGTTAAGAACAATATTTCTGAAGCTTTGAAACGCCTTCGTCATCATATAAAGTTAATCGAAAGTTAACATTCGCTTAAAGTACTTTTTTGTGATTTGAACGCTTTGTATGTGAATGAAGCCAAACAATAAAAAGTTTTTAATGGATCAATTGTCAGATTATCAGTCTGGTACGATGAACAGTGGGCGCCGTGAGATAGTTGATAAATGGTTTGGAAAACAGAACAGGGTTTCCCCAGATATTTTGTCAGATAATTTAGGTGATGAAATTTTTGATGTCATTAACAAAAAGATTCCTGTTAATAAGCCGAAAAGAACGAGTTTGTTTTGGGCTTGGTCTGTTGCCGCATCTCTTCTGATTTTTTTCGCGGCAACTCTACTGTTTTTAGGTAAGGTATCCAGGTCACGGGATCCACTAAGACCTGCGGCCTATACTACCTATCTCACAAAATCCAGGCCACGTCATTTAATCTTGGAAGATGGAACATCTGTTGACCTAAAGCCCGGCTCGCTTTTTCGCGTCATGGCTGGCTTGAACAAATCTTCCAGGCGCCGTGTATTTTTAGATCGTGGAGAAGCATTTTTTAAAGTCAAGAGAGATCCTGCGCATCCATTTATTATATCCAGCGGAAATTATAAGACCACCGTTCTTGGTACTTCCTTTATTATCAATACGAATTCTTTAAAGAAAACCTATACCGTATCTGTTAAAACCGGTAAAGTTAGGGTAGAGCACCAGGTTGGGCACACTTTCCGCATTTTAAGTGCGGGGCTAATTAAAAATCAGGTGTTACACTATGATGAGTTGACCCGGAAAACGCTCATTACAGGTGGGGAGAAGGTGCGCCAGACAGGCAAGGAAAATTATTTGACTACCAGTATAGAGCAAAAAACACTTATACAAATTGGAGCGCTTATTTCAAAAGCATTTGGTGTAAAGGTTGATGTACGGGAGCAGGCTGTCCCTGTAAAATATACATTAGAACTAGATTATTATAATCTGGAACATACCCTGAATAAACTGGCCATGCAGACGGGGATACGATATGAATTAAATGGTCATTCACTGCTTATTATTCCTGGAAAATGACATAGACTAAAAAATATAAAAGCCGGATTTCTACTGCAATAGAAACCCGGTTGACGGACTTGCGCTGTAGCAGCACAATCCAAGCTCAATTAATCCCGAAAAATCATTTAAGCAAATAAATATGCAATATTATTACCGTTTTGTAAGCATTCCTATAAGAAAAATTTTGTTTTTGGCCCAGTTGCCAATAATGTTATTAGTATTCCTTTTTAATAATGTGGCCAATGGCCAGTCTACCGATGCTTCCATCAGGGGCCATGTAACCGATGAGAAAGGTATGCCTGTTCCCGGTGCATCCATCATCGTGAAGAATGAATCCACCGGTTTCCGTACAGTTACCGCCACCAATAAAGAGGGTGGGTATTCGCTCATACAATTACCCCTTGGAAAGCCTTACAGTATAACAGTAAGCTACATTGGGTACCCCAAGCAGGTTAAAGGCGACCTGTCTTTAAATCAGGGCGACAATATCGTAGCGGATTTCCGTATGAGTGAATCCAATACCCAACTTAATGAAGTGAATGTAAGTGCGAATACTTTAAGCAAGCGTATCGACAGGCTTGGCTCCAGTACGGCGATTACTGCACAGAATATTCAACAGTTACCCACCCAGAACAGGAATTTTAATAACCTTTCGGCACTTGCCCCAACAACAAATGGTACAAATATTTCCGGTCAGCGTGCTTCTTCAACCAACTATCTGATCGATGGTGCCAGTGCCAGGAACAACCTTACTTCGGGCGCAATTGGGAGTGGCCCTTATTCGCTATCACTAGAAGCGATCAGGGAATTTGAGGTTGCTGCAAATGTGTACGATGTAAGCCGGGGAAGAGAAGGTGGGGGTACGGTTTCGGCGGTTACCAAATCAGGAACAAATACCTTTACCGGATCAGTTTTTGATTATTACCGCTCAGATTTTTTGGCCAGTCCATATGACATCAGGGGAAATAAACGGGAGCAGAAATTTACCACCAATCAATACGGATTTAGCCTTGGAGGGCCGATCATCAAAGATAAGCTTCATTTTTTCACAGCGCTTGATCGTCAGGATGAAACCATGCCATTTTTCATTGCCGATATCCGGAATGATGCAGACCAAATCAGCCTGGGTATAAGCAAGGGTGCATTGGATAGTGTAGTTAATATCGGTCGTGCTAAATATGGATTAGGCTCCGGACCACAGGTTGGAGAGTTTGAAAGAAAAACCCTTGCCAACACATTTTTTGCAAGGATAGACTGGCAGATTAATGATAAACACAGGTTGACCATCCGCAATAATTATTCTGACTGGGTAAATCCGGTCAGTAACAGCGATAACTCCAACATTAATCTTTTTGAAGTTTGGGGCGATTTTAAATCAAGGGAGAACAGTACACTGGTATCATTGCGGTCTCAGTTTAGCCCATCATTTTTAAATGAATTTAAGGTTCAGTACCAGACTGCAAAACGTGATTACCTGCCCAATAGCGAACTTCCGGCGGCAAACATTCCAAGAGCGATTGTAACTGTACGATCCACCCTTCCAAATGGCACATTGGGCAATAGGACGGTTCAGCTGGGAGGACAGCGTTATTTTCCGGAAAACAACCTGGAAAATCAGTTTCAACTGATCAATACCTCCTATTATAATGTAGGTAAATACAAATTTACGTTCGGTACTGATAATACTTTAACTTATATGGATACCTATCTGTCAAGTGAGCAGAACGGACGTTTTATATTTAACAGCCTCACAGAATTTGATAACCTCAATGCTTCCAGGTATGCAAGAGAAGCGCCCATTGATGGAATACCGACAGTACAGCAATATTTATTGAATCTATCATTGTTCGGTCAGGTGGAATTTGATTTGGCAAAAGATATAAATGCCATGTTTGGTGTGCGTTATGATGTTACCAGCTTTCTTACCCATGCGGATTACAATCCGGTAGTAGAACGTACGCTTGGCCTGCGTACCGATAGCAAGATCACGGATGCCGGCAAAATCCAGCCACGGTTCCAGCTAACCTGGGACATCAATAATGAAAAGAAAGATATCATCCGTTTGGGCGGTGGTTTATTTTCATCTTATCCGGTAAACTATGCACAGGTTAATAACATCCAGAATAGCGGAACGAAAGTCGCTTCGATCGATGTATCCAGGCCCGCTACAGGCACAAGCCTTGTTCCTGTTCCGAACTTCCCCAGATACCGCCAGGATCCTACCTCATCACCCGGTATTATTGCTGGTGTACCCTATGTTTCTACGATCAATCTTAATGATCCTAACTTAAAGATGCCTTCTACTTTTAAAGCCAACTTAAGTTATAACAAAATTATTGGCGACAGGTTAAGACTTGGATTAAACCTACTTTATTCATACACCACAAATAATTATGTATACCTGGATAAAAATATGGTTGATAATCCATATTTCACCCTGGCAGGTGAAGAAAACAGGGGAGTGTATGTTCCCGCGGAATCAATCACCTCTTCAGGGATTACCAATAGTGTTTTAGGTCGAAAGACAAATGAAGTGGGAAGGGTATTAATGCTCACCAATGGCGCTACCCTTAGTCAGAAGGCCATGATTCTGGATGCAAGCTACCGCTACCTGAAAGATGGCTACATTAATGTAAGTTACACACTGAATGACGCCAAAGACAATTCATCTTATAATGGTAATGTTGCCAATACTTCAACTTTCCGGCCGGTAAAATCTGATCCGCGTGACCTTTCCCAGGTGGTATATTCAGATAATCAATTCAGAAATAAATTAGTGGTTTATGGCAGCACCCCAAGCTGGAAAGGGTTTTCAATGGCTGCAACTTTCAGGGGAATCGGAGGAACACGCTATTCGATGACGGTTGACGCTGATATTAACGGTGATTTTGTAGGGGGGCCGGGTAATGATAATGATCTGGCTTTTGTTTTCGATCCGAATAGTCCAACAATCAGCGCAGCGAACAAGGCTTCCATGGAAAAAGTATTGGCTAACCCAGACAACCGGGCTAAAGAATATATCTTAAAAAGCCTGGGCAAGATTGCGAACAGAAATGAAGGAATTAATCCATTTTCAGGAACCTTTGATCTCCGTGTTCAAAAAGACTTCAAAACCTATAAGAACCAGAAGCTGACGCTGAGTTTTGATGCGTTTAACTTTGCTAACCTGCTTAATAAAAAGTGGGGAGTAAACTATAATCTCGGCGATCAGACATTGCTTACCGTTAACCGGTTCAATCAGGCAACTAAACAGTATGAATACCGGGTAAACGAAAATGTTGGGGTTACCCAGGCCGCCGGAACGCCGTATCAACTTCAGATAGGGGCCCGTTACTCTTTTTAAATATTTTGACTATTATAGATGGATTCACGTAGAGATTTTATAAAAAAGGCAGCCCTGCTATCAGGGAGTGCTGCCCTGGCAAGCGTATTGCCTCCTGCCATTCAGCGGGCGCTTGCTATTGACCCGGCTAAAGGGAGTACGTTTTACGATGCAGAACATATCGTTTTCCTAATGCAGGAAAACAGGTCTTTTGATCATGCTTTTGGTATGATGCAGGGCGTGAGGGGATTTAATGATCCCCGTGCCATCAACCTGCCAAACCAAAACAAAGTCTGGCTTCAATCTAATAAAGAAGGGGAGACCTTTGCGCCATGGCACCTGGATATCAAAAATACTAAGATTGCCTGGATGGGCTCTACGCCACATAACTGGACGGATCAGACAGATGCGAGAAATGGTGGGAAATACAATCAATGGCTGGACAATAAAAAACCATATAAAGCTACCTATGCACACATGCCGCTAACCATGGGCTATTGCAAAAGAGAAGATTTTCCGTTTTATTATTCACTTGCAGATGCATTTACCGTTTGTGACCAGAACTTTTGTTCGGTTATTGCCGGTACCCATCCGAACCGGTATTACTGGATGACCAGTACCGTGAGGGAAAGCAACAAGCCTGAAGGTATTGCACACCTATGGAACATCAATAATTATGATAAGCCAACACTGAACTGGAAGACATACCCTGAGCGGCTGGAGGAAAATGGCGTATCGTGGAAGATCTATCAGAATGAGCTGACCATGGGGTACGGACTCAACGGGGAATCAAGCGCCTGGTTGAGTAATTTTGGTACAAATGTAATGGAATACTTTGAGGCCTATAACGTAAGGTTGACGCCAACGGCTATTGCGAACCTTCAGGAGAAAAAGGAAATGCTATTAAAGCAGATTGAAGATGCATCGAAAGAATCGCTTTCAAAAGAGAAGGAAATCAAGCTGGCTGCATTAAAAAAACTGCTGTTGAAAACCGAAGCTGATCAGCAGAATTATAACACAGCCAGTTATGATCAGCTATCCCAGAATGCAAAAAACCTAAATAAAAAGGCTTTCAGCGTAAATACGGGAGATTCTGATTTTCATGAACTTACGGCTATGAAATATGATAATAAAGGGATAGAAAGAGAACTAAATGTTCCAAAGGGGGATGTCCTGCATCAGTTTAGAAAAGATGTAGACCTGGGGACACTGCCAACGGTTTCCTGGTTAGCAACACCAGCCAATTTTTCCGACCATCCGGGAGTGCCCTGGTTTGGATCATGGTACGTAAGTGAGGTAATGGATATTTTAACTAAAAATCCTGAACAATGGAAAAAGACCATTTTCATCATGACTTATGACGAAAATGACGGTTATTTTGACCATGTGCCGCCGTTTGTGCCACCACATCCTTTTAAGGAAAATGCGGGTAAGGTATCGAAGGGACTGGATACCAAAATGGATTATGCGGCGAAAGACCAGCAGACCAATCCATCAATGAAGGAAAGCAGTATCAGGGAAAGCCAGATCGGTTTAGGCTACCGGGTGCCTATGGTAATTGTATCGCCATGGAGCCGGGGAGGTTATGTTAACTCTGAGGTATTTGACCATACTTCCTCGCTTCAGTTTCTGGAGAATTTCATCAGTAAGAAGTTTGGTAAAAAAGTAGTTGAAGAAAATATCACGGCCTGGAGACGTACAGTCTGTGGTGACCTCACCTCCGTTTTCAGGCCATTCAACGGTGAAAAGATTTCTTATCCCGAACCTTTGGAGAAGAAGCTTTTTATGGAAAAGATCTATTCTGCAAAATTTAAAGATCTTCCAGATAATTATAAAGCGCTTGATGCTGCGGAAATCAAAACCATAAACCAGAAGCATAGTGGATCAACGTATTTTCCTCAACAGGAAAAGGGCATTCGATCTGCCTGTGCGCTGCCTTATGAATTATATCTTAATGGAAAAGCCTCCGAAGATCAGTTTAGCATCAGTTTTGCCGCAGGAAACGACATTTTTGGAAAGCAGTCTTCAGGAGTTCCTTATATTGTTTATGCAATCAATCCTTATCTGGGAGAATTGCTACACGTTAGGGACTATACGGTTTGCGCAGGAGATACCCTTGAGGATAACTGGAAGATTACCGGTTTTGAAAATGGAGCGTACCACCTTCGTGCCTACGGTCCAAATGGATTCTTCAGGGAATTCGCAGGTAATAAGGCATTTTCCAGCCTGTCCGTAAGATGCAAATATGAGCTGAATAATTCTGGTAAGCCATCTGGTAATTTAATTGTTGAACTTGAAAATTCTGGTTCAGAATCCCTGGAAGTAATTATGAGTGATGTCGCTTACAAGGCGCCTGACCGGCTTCTGAAGATAAAGGCAAAAGGAACTGTCTCAGCTATTGCGGATCTTAGTAAAAGTCACAACTGGTACGATTTCCGTTTAACAGTAAAAGGACATGAGCAGTTTATTGAGCGCTTTGCCGGGAGGGTTGAAACTGGTAATGAAACTAAAACTGACCCGTTGATGGGTGGAATGATCTAGTGTTATAATTTTTTTAATAACGCTACCACGTAATATAAAGCACATCACACGTAAGCTTGGTTCCTTTAACTAAAGCGATTTCATATTATAGCCAGTCAAACAAAACTTTGACTGGCTAATTTTTTAGCTATTGATAAATAATTCATCAATAAAACGCTCTCGTAAGCTGCACAGAACCCATCGCTGGTACAGAATTACATCGATTTAAGTGAAGCCAAAAAGATAACAAGCTGGCGACAGATATTGATGCTATTTTTCAGCAGTTAAGCTCCATGTACGACGACCTGAAACAACTTTTTCCCGGTCGTGGAAAACGAACTGATGAACTTCCACAATCCTGATCTGAGTTATAAATGCCCTCCACTGACATTTAAAAGTACCTCGGAGCCCTAAATTGGTGCTCCGAGGTACAAGAAGGTAGCTCTGAGGTAGAAAGATGTCGCTCAGAGGTAATAAGACAGAGCTTTGAGGTACAAGAAGGTAGCCCTGGGGTAGAAAGATGTCGCTCAGAGGTAATAAGACAGTGCTTTGAGGTACAAGAAGGTAGCTCTGGAGTTGAAAGATGTCACTCAGAGGTACTAAGACGAAGCCCTGAGCAAGAAAATGTAGTTTTAGGGTACAAAAAGGTGCCTTAAGAGTAGAAAGATGTCGCTCCGAAGTATTAAGACGAAGCCCTGAGGTAGAAAAAGGTAGCTCTAGGGTACAAAAATGCATCTTAAAAGTAGAAAGAACTAGTTCGAAGGTATTAAAATAGTACGTTTTGGCTGCTTGGATGTAGCGCTTAGATAGCGTGAATAGAGATTTTATGACCATTGTTGTAAGATTGCTTCGTCGGCTGAAAAAGCCTCCTCGCAAGGACGACGAGGTGAAGGAAGAATCGTTTTCGAAGAATACATAACCGCCTCGTCACCCTGAATTTAGTTCAGGGCCTATTTACAAATAGATGCTGAATCAAGTTTAGCAGGGCGACTCCTCAGAACTGATTTTGAAACACCACCAGGGAGGCCTGCGTCCAATGTCATTAAGTTAAGTGTTTAAATATCTGATTACCAACTATTTGACTTGTTTTTATGGGTTTATTTTCTTATAT
>NZ_WKKH01000041.1 GCF_009674725.1 Pedobacter petrophilus
TTCTGCTTTTTTCAAGCAACAACTCTGGGGGTCAATTTAAAATTGGCGAAAGGGGGTCAAATTTATTGGTATATGCAGATTACTTCAAAAACAGAGGATTTTGTGACCACTAAACGATATGATGGTAAGCCCTTCACTCAAAAAGGGCACATTTCCAAAACACATATGAGAGATTTGACCGTACAGCTGCTTACGCCTTATCAAATCGGCTGTGATTTGGAACAGGTTACCATTAAAGAAGATGATCATTGGCTTGCTTTATTGGGACAGGAACGCTATAATTTGGCGACATATGTTTCGCGTTCCTGTAAAGAAGAACTATCTGTTTCTGCTACAAGAATATGGGGGATAGCTGAAAGTTTAAAAAAAGCAGATCTGCATCTCATGGAGACAATACTTTTTAATCAGCAAAAAAGTAGTCAACTGCACTATTATAAATGTGGTAACCATACTGTTCTTTCCCTTTCATTTATTGCAAAAGAGGCTAATGTCGAATCTGTTTTTACAACGGTACTCGTGAATGAATTTAATCCTGTAGATCATGAAGAGGTTTGAGTATTTGCATACGGTTAGTTTTGAAGAAACGAACCTGATAGGTAACGTTTATTTCGCCAATTATTTGAAGTGGCAGGGCATCTGCAGGGAGCGTTTTCTACAGGAGAAAGCACCGGGAGTCTTGGAGGATATTCAAAATGGACTGGCATTGGTCACTATCTCCTGTAGCTGTAATTACTTTGGTGAGCTAATGGCCTTTGATAAAGTGCTGGTAGGAATGTATTTATTAGGGATACAACAGAACAAGGTGAAAATGAGGTTTGAATATTTAAAAATGGTGGATGGCGAAAATCAGCTCGTAGCAGAAGGTTTTCATGAAATTGGCTTTTTTATGAAAAATGAAGATAAACTAATCCCTATAGTGGTGCCATCCTACATTCATAATGAACTCGGTGTTTATTTAGCCGGCTAAATGCAGATCCTAACTATAATAACAGATCCTATGAGATTATTACTTACACTACTATTAATACTAAGTCCATTTGCTTTTTTATACGCACAAGAAAAGACATTCTTCGTTAAGGGTCATGTTTTTAGTCAGCAGCTACCTGTAGAACTGGCAAATGTATCTTTACTGAGCAATAGAGATTCTTCCTTTATTGGTGGTGCAGTTTCTGATTCACTCGGTTATTTCAAAATTAATAAAATAGCCGCTGGCCGTTACCTGTTGAAAATTTCTCATCTGTCCTATGAAAAAAGAATAATTGCGATTGACTTAACCAAGGATAATGATAGTGTTGACCTCGGGCCAATTTTAATTAACGCTAGTGGTACCGCCTTGAAGGAGGTCACAACGACAGCCTCAAAAGCATTATTTACGAAGGAGAAAGGTAAATTAATTTTTAATGTAGAAAATAGCATTGTTGGCGCCTTACGAACAGATGTGGTGGAGATGATTAGTAATTTACCTGGAGTATGGATCGATAGGCAAAGTAATATTCTATTAAACGGGCAGGAGAAGGTGAGGGTAACAATTAATGACAGACCTACATACCTTAGTCGAGGCGATCTGCTTCAAATGCTTAAGGCTATCCCTGTAAGTAATATCAAAGTCTTAGAGATCATTACCAATCCATCCGCGAAAAATGATGCTGAAGGTTCAGTCGTGATTAATATCAGGACAAAAGAAAAAGTTGATGCGGGCTTTACCGGCGTTTTGAATACAGGTTTCGGAAGCTCCATCGGCTACGGAAGATTTTATCCCAGGGCGAATTCTGGCTTGGACCTCTCCTTAGGAAAAAAGAATATATCGGTATTTTTAAATTATAATTATGGCTATAAAAAGTCGTTGGGAGAAATTTCTGAAACACTCTTTTTCGAAGATGCTACACTAAATCAATCAATTAGATTTGAAAGCCTTCCGGAACAAACGCATACACTCACTTCTGGCATAAATTTGAAGGTAGCTAAAAACCAGTCTGCAGCATTTTTTTATACTAAAAACTATAGTAGAAATAAAATTGATCAAAGCAATTACATACGGCTCTCCAATTTATCCGCAACTTCCACAGATGTCATTTCCTTTGCTGATGAAATCCCTAAAACAAATCAAGATGCCCTCAATTTTTCCTATGATTATAATATAGATTCCTTAAATAACCTGAGATTAAGTGCAGATCATATTCACCTTATTAAGGATCAGCTTGGGAATTACGAAAATAGCTATTTAACTGCCGGTACATCCCGCATCGAGGAAAACATCACAAACAATTCGTCTACAGGGATCAGCGTGTGGGCTGGACAAGTTGATTATAGCCTCAGTGTCAATAAACAATCTAAGTTTGAAGCAGGTATGAAATTCAGTAACGTAAAGACAGAAAACATCGTAGATTTCAGAGGTATTGGCCTCATCGATAGTACCCGTCAAAATGCCTTTGCTTATACAGAAAACCTAGCTGCGGGATACCTCAATTATAAAACTGAGATCAAAAAGTTAGGCATCTCAGCAGGAATAAGATATGAAAATAGCAAAATGTCGGGTTCTTCTTCTACCAATCTTTTTCGCTTTGAAAGAGATTTTTCCGGATTTTTCCCAAGTTTTTCCCTGGATCATCCGTTGACTAAAACAATAGATTTAAACTTCGCTTACTCCAGACGAATCGCCAGGCCAAACTATGTAGACATCAATCCGTTTATTTATTATGTAAATCCATATGTTGTACTGGAAGGTAATCCCAACTTGGTTCCTTCCTACACCAATAAATTCGAGCTCACCGCTCAGCTGCAAAAGAAATATACCGTATCATTAACCTATCTGCATACCAAAGACGTTTTTACGACCGCTCAGTTCCAGGATATTGTACAAAAGACCCAGCGTTTAATGCCTGCAAATGTAGGTGACCTTTCAAGTATAGAGCTAAATTTAGGTGTACCATTTACCCCTGTATCGTGGTGGGAAAGTTACTTTAATATCGGTGTTGTTTATCAAAAATACATTGAAAATGAATTGATGTTATTGGGATATACACAGAATTCAAAAACTTCATTTCAGTTGTTCAGTCAACATGCTTTTACACTCCCAAAAGCGATCAGCCTGGAAATTGACAATACACTTATCTCTCCGTCGGTACAAGGACAGTTTACATTTGCGACGATTTACAGTTTCTCTGCTGGCTTTAAGAAATCTTTTTTGAAGAATAAGCTTGACCTAAAGATTGGAGTGAATGATTTTCTGAAAACGCTTCGCTACGATGGGTCTCTTCAAGGTGTAAGATGGCGTTCTGAATATAAAAATGCAGGAGATTCGCGCCAGTTGAAAGCGACACTCCGTTATAATTTTTACAGCAAAGGCAAGATAGCGACCAAAAAAGCCAAGTGGATCAGCGATGATGAGAAGAAACGAATGAAATAAATTTGAACATTCTAGCTATCGCTTAGCCGTTTGATCAGTTTAGCATAAAATTCAATTAATAGAAATAAAATTAAACATATGAAAACAGAAAACAGCGAATTAATCAACACGTATTTTGATCTTTTCAATAAACATGAATGGGAAAAGATGGCCGATTTGTATACTGAGGAAGCAGAAATTAAGGATCCATCGGTTGGGCAGCAAGTTGTTAAACAAAGCAAGCAGGAAATTATTCAGCGCTACAGTGAAATGCAGCAGATGTTTCCAAATTTAAAAAATGAACTTGTACAAGTTTATCCTTCTGGCGAATCTCATGTTATTGTAGAGTTCGTATCATCCGGGACAGCAGCAGATGGTTCTGATTTTACACTCCCCATTTGCGTAATCTTTACCATAGAAAATGGAAAGATCACCAAAGACTTTTCCTACTATGATAATTTCGACTCCTAAATTGTCTAACCTATACTGATACTGATGATATTTTTAAAGCGCTCCAGATGAAGAAGTTTAGTGTTCCTTTGCTATTGCCCTTGTTTACAATTTCAGTGATTTTAATCATCTGGCAGTGTATCTCTTACTTTGAAGTGTTCCCTGATTATGCTTTTCCAACGCTGAATTTAGTATTATTAAGTTTTGCTGAAGAATTATCGAGCCTCAGGCTGGTTAATGATACCATCGCTTCACTATGGAGGGTAATAATAGGTTTCCTGCTTTCTGCTACAGTGGCAATACCTTTAGGCTTATATTTTGGACATCGTAAAGCTTTACGACAAGCATTCATTCCGACATTAAATTTTTTTAGGTTTCTTTCTCCACTTGCCTGGATTCCTTTTGCAATTCTCTGGTTCCATATTGGAGATAAACCAGCTGTCTTTCTGATTTTCCTGGCAACCTTCTTTCCGCTTTGCCTCTCCGTAATTTCATCCGTAGCCACTATACCTGATATTTATTTCAGAGTGGCAAAGGAATATCATTATAAGGGTTCAGAGCTGCTTCTGAAAATAACACTTCCGGCTATTTTACCGCAACTTATTTCTGCATTAAGAATTTGCTATGGAATAAGCTGGATTGTGATCGTAGCTGCGGAAATGGTCGGCTGTCAGGATGGTCTTGGTTACGGCATTTGGGATGCTAGAAATGCATTGCGCCTTGATACTGCAGTCTGCTATATGATCACCATTGGCATTTTGGGGATGACTATCGATCGTGTCTTTCTTCAGTTCACTAAAGCTAAAAACATAAAGTGGGGTTATGGGAAATAATAATTGGGTCAGTCATATTTCTATTGAGAATGTATCCTTCGGATACCATAATCAAAAAGTAATAGAAAATCTAAATCTCAAAGTCAATAAGGGAGAAATAGTTGTCATTATTGGACCATCTGGTTGTGGAAAAACATCATTGCTTAATTTACTAAACGGTTATCTCTTGCCTCAGTCGGGTGCCGTGCAGATGAATGGTTTAATTCGCACTGTTCATCAACATGGCAGTCTATTTCCATGGCTGACAGTTAATGAGAACATCGGTATAGGATTGCGTCATCTCAAAAGCCAGCGGACACAACAAAAGGCTATTCAGGATATGCTCGAACTCATTAATATGGAAGGCTTTGAAGATCACTATCCCCACCAGTTATCAGGTGGAATGAAGCAGCGCGTTGAGCTTGGACGTGTGCTTGCCGGGGATGCGGATATTATTTTAATGGATGAACCCTTTTCCTCACTTGACTACCAGGCAAGATTAAAAATGAGAAGGGAACTAATCGGCCTATTGGCAAAACGACCAAAAACAGTTATCATGGTTACACATGATATAGAGGAGGCTGTCCAAATTGCGGACAGGATCTTGGTTTTAACAAAGCGTCCCAGTATGGTGTGTGCAGAATTGGATGTAAATGTAGCTCATCCAAGGCATATTTCTGATCCGGATCTCATCAAGATAGCCGATAACGTATTACATGAGTTGGGTTTATGAGTTAACTAAAATTTTTAAAATCATGAAAAAAATCTATCAACTTCCAGCAGTATTGGTAACCATACTTATCATACTCGGAATTCTGCGTTTCAATGTACTGACCATTAAAGATGTGGGCGAGAATTCCGCTCAGTCAGGCGAAAAAAAATCCTTGAATGTTGGCTACCTGCCTGTAACCTGTCATCTTACTTGTCCAGTTACTGATTTTGCTTCAAAATCTTCTTCTTCTACAACCATTTTCAAATCCCAGCGATTTTCAGATTTTCCCACCGTGGTAAGTGCATTACAGACCAAGAAAATACAAGCGTCATTTATGCTTGCGCCGCTCGCAATGAAAATGAAGGAAGATGGATTACCTATTAAAATCTGTTACCTAGGACACCGGGATGGTTCTGAACTAATCGTGGATAAATTTAGCAAGGCCAAAAATCTGCGTGATATGGTTGGGAAAAAGATTGCTATTCCGAGTTTTTACAGCAATCAGCACTTTGTTTTACTTAAATTGCTAGAGAAGCAAGGACTGGCTGAAAATGCAATAAACTTTATTCCGCTTCCGCCACCGGATATGCCAACGGCGTTGGCTACGGGTGCGATTGATGGCTTTTTCGTAGGAGAACCTTTTTGTGCTAAAGCTGAGATTGAAAATATTGGACGAGTGCTTTATTTTGCAAGAGATATATGGCCGGATTTCATATCCTGCGTACTAGTGGTACATGAGGATCTCATAAAAGAACAGCCAAAAGTTGTTAAGGACTTGGTCAAGGGTATTGCAGAATCAGGTGCATGGGCACAGCTGCATAGGAAGGAGGCAGCAAAACTTGCCGCAGTATATTATCGTCAGGATCCGAGAATATTGAATTATGTGCTAACCTCATCACCAAGAAGAGTTAGTTACGTTAAATTAAAGCCAAGTGAACAAGAATTACAGGAAATTGCCGATGTAGGCTTAAAAATGGGATTTCTAAAGAAAAAAATCGAAATGTCTACTTTACTTGATGTTAGCTTTGTTCCTGAGCATATTCTACCGGCAGATATCAAATTAGATAAATCTATGCAATAGCAGTGAGAAGTTAATGGCCCGTTCGCTATTAAGTATGCTGGATAATATAGCTACGCCCTGTTCGGTGAACACGAAAGGGGGTGGCGGGCTGAATTTTGCCGACTTTGGCAGGTTATCATAATTTTGATAACCTATTGCTATTCTTCTTTGGTTAATTACACTCATACTCCTGGTTGGACAGAAAACCTGTTAATATTTTAATTTCACTAGTGATCACGCGAATAATCTCATACAATTATCTGCCTGTAGCCTGATCGGGTTAATGGCAGTTATCCAATTATTTGCTTCGGAAAGCGTCCTGAAGCCTTTATTAATTCTATAGCGCTGTGCACAATAGAGAACGTAAAATGACTTGGTTTAGAAAGCAATTTACGCTTAGTCTCATTTGTGAAAATATCAACTTCCGTTTGATTTAGCTTCTTATTCATAGTTTCTAAAGACTCAAATTTTTAACTAAATCATCTTCTGAGACATTATTGTTCAAAGACTTTTTATCCATATTGATTCTACTTTGTTGTTTTTTCGCGGCCACAGGAGCTTGAAGTTTTATGATTTTAATCTTGCTTATTCTATGTAAATTAGCCTATTTGTTCATAGCAAATTGTAGCCCGTATTGTTAAGTTCCAGGCAAATCTCAATACGTATGAACAATCAGTGTCCTAATATCGTGAATTGACACCGGTAGATAATAGCATTTGTTTACGCCTCATATAAAAATTAATTGTTTGGGCATTGCTAACTCAAGTACTGCTATTTTTTTAACTTAACACTGCAAATAGTAATTGTTGAGATAAGATTCAATTTTTTAAACCAAAGAGGGGACATTAATGTTGATTAAAAAAAGAATGCTTTATGTATCCCATTTCCAGATTTGCTTTAATCGTATCGATGTTGACTTTCCTTTTGGCCTGCAAAAAAAGAGCGATGGTGAAATTAAGTTTGATGATAGCAGGGTAGTAAGTGGCAAAGTATACGGCAAGGCCTTCAAAACGTAAATTACCATTAAAAACGGATACTTTTCAGCAGAATATTATGGGGGTAGCGGCTGGCGGTGGACCCGGATTGTTACCTTTAAATACTTGCCCGCAGAAAAGAAATGGTTTTTATTTAAGGATGGGGGCGAAGGTTTCAATGCGATAACACACGAAGAAGCAAAAACCAAAGCAGGTACGGTAAAAAACTTCGGCAAAGTTCCTTTTCAAAGTTTCAATATCTATGCAAATAAAAAATAACCATCATGAATAAAATTAATTTTCGTCTCTTGTACATGTTGTTATGCCTGTGGAGCATCACATGCTTGTTTAATAGTGGAGTTAAAGCACAGCCTGCAGGCACCACTAATTTTTATTCAAATATCAAGAATTACAACCTAGCTCCGTTGTGGCGGGCAGATCGCCTTAGGCTGCTTAGTCTTAAACAAGATCAACCTTTTCCAGAGCCTTATGGCATACTTGGGAAAAACAATCAGCGTTTTTATATTCACTATACCTCCGTTAGTAAAGATGCAGGAAATCCCTACCGCTACAACGTTCAGGGGAAAACGCGCGTTGGTAATCAGGTCCGGACTTTTACAGGAACAATTACGGTAAAACAGGCGGGCATTTTTAAACCCGGGGAAAATCCCTATGCACCAGAACCTTTTAAAGGCTATAAGCGCGGACAACTGATTTGTCAGGTTGCGCTAACTGAAGCCAAAACCGCGCCCGGAAGTGGCACTATTGCCGGGGAAGTCACTACTGATTTTTGCCTCAATTCACAAAACCAACTTCTTTATGATACCATAGACTTTGGAATAGATGGTTATGGGAATAATAAATTTACAGGCACACTTAAAGCATTAAATAGTAAGGTTGGCCAAAAGCTTCAGTATGGAGATTATTCATTTTTAGACTCCGAATTTAATGATGTTGATGGCATTACCGTTCCTCCAAAATATGAAAAGTATGGCTGGAAAAGTTTTTTAGATGCAATACCTTCTGATGTTCGCCCTGCCAGCAAAGCTGCCATCGCCGAAGAAAAACGCCAGTGGTGGAAATAATATTTAACTATTTAACAGGTTCCCAGGCAAATATATTATCCTGTTGATTTTGCCTTGGTACAGTGCATTTACGCTCAAGGCACAGGATGATTTTAATACTGAAGTGCCAAGGAAATGATCATGCTGAATAGTACCAAAGACTATAAAAAAGCTTTAACTGTCGCCAGGCAGGCTGCTTCAAATTAAATAAAAATTAGACCTTCCGTGGCCTAAGCCCAATGTCAAGTTAGGCCTAACTACCAGCAAGGCTGATTGTTAAGAAAGGGGAGGTGGTGATGATGTTGGCTATCCACGCTATCGGGCACGGGGAAATGGGAGTGCATTTAATGACAGCTCCCGGTGATTAATAAAATTCCGGATAGCTTAATCTGGATACACAACTGCTGCTTTGTGCTAAGCTCGTATCTTTCCATTGCTGCCAGTTGAACTGCTCAAATACCTTTTCAATTTTTATGCAGGTCTGAAAGTCGCTTTCCGAAACTTCATATAAGTTGCCGTCTGAGGTACCAGACACGGAGAACAGAATTGCACTATTGCGGATCGTAACAAACACATTTTGTGCCGCAATACTTACATGGCTGGGCTGTTCCAGATCAGGGTAAGCGGCAACAGGTGTTTTAAACTTTTGAAATTCGCTATAGGGGTAAGACTTACCTGTAATAGGCTGAGGATCACCGGGCCCGATTACTCCAGGCACAATCCCAAGTTGGGCAAGTTTGTTTTCCAAATCAATTCTATCCTTGAACAGGATGCCAGCCTTAAATGCATCACCATCATTCGCGTGCCCTCCCCAAGCCCTTACAAAATGAAAATAACGCAAATCACGAGCCCATGCAGCTACAGTTTCCTTGCTGTGCTGACCAAACATATACCAATCGGGGCGTTTCTCCATAAATTTTAATCCTGTTGTACCATTCATCTTCAAAAGATTGAGAAGTAACCTTTACTTGCTATTTTATTCAGCTATTATTCAATTACAATGCCATTAATCGATATTTCTTTACCGTAAAATGTCATAGTGCAGCATAGGCATCCGTATAAGACGCAGTTGAGCGTTGGCCGGAGCAGTTGTAAAGCTTTGTTTTAGAGAATTAATTGTCCGGGTTGGGTTTATGTTGAAACTGACCATAATTGTGATGGCGCCGTCAAAGTTGTTCTGTTTTTTTGCAAAAACTTTCAGCAGGTCATCGCTAAATCTTCTTTGCCTCTACAGTTCAGTAAAATGAACCAGGATAGGAAAGAGGTAACTTATTTTTGGCCGTGTCTACTGCAGCTGCACCAGGAACTACCTTCATAACTACGCACAATCGAAGTGTTATTTAAACTGTTGTAAATTAAGGTGCAAAGATTACGCATATAGCTGAACTGGTGGGGTGGAAAATTAATTAAATCCTTTTTTAATTTAATCTGTTGTAAATCTATGAAGAGGCTAATTTTGAGTAGCGCAGCAAGTTTGATCATATTGAGCAGCTACAGGGAAAAAACGGAGAGCCAAGTTGCAATTCAGGCTCCTGCAAGTTCAGTTTTTGCAGCAAGTTATACAGATATTAGCGCCGAACAGCGATCTAACCAAAGCGCTGAGCCTACCGATGCAGCAATTCCCTCAACTTGGGTTGGCAAATATTCTGCGTATTTCACTTACGGAGATATAGCCGGGCAAAACGCAGGCTGGGAATTAGATATCAAGATCACAAACAGCAAGATCACCGCCGAAGGAAAAGGTTTCCAAATGGCGTTTTTGGATGAGTTAAGTGCTAAAGCAATCGGTTCTAAACTGATTTTAACGCATCTTAAAAATGTGTCAGGTTATCGCACAGGTAAAAGCATGATCCCCGAATTTATTTTAATTAATGATCATGGTAAGTTTTATGTCCAATCCAAATGGATAGACGGTGATGTAAAGGAAAAACCGGAACAATTCGGGTATAAAATTGATAAAACAACTTTGTAGGCTATTGTCGATCACTGATATCACCAAGGGCAATGTCATATATAAGGGCTAAGTTTTGTACTTGGAATTAGTTACCCACCAACATGCTATTTTTAAAAACCTTGGCCCATTTTTCCACGAACAGCACGCTCAGCGCAGGTTGCTTCACCGCCACGAAATTGGAATACAAAGCCCGTTTACCCTGAATGATGTAGTAGAGTTGCGATTCGGGAGTGTCGCTATTGTTGAACCCTGGCGACTCGACGCGGAACAATATCCAGGGTGAACCCGATTTGATTCCCTTTTCAATCATTGTGATCTTGGCTCCGGGGGCGTTCTTGAGGGTTTGATTATAAGTCATGGTCATGGCTTGTTCTACCGAAACAGATGTAGAGCCCATCATGGACAGCATCGTGCCTATGATTGTCCAATTTTTAAAAGACGCATTTCCAGGTAACAGTTCAACCATACGCGTATTTCCACTTTTCTGGTTAGAACCTATTTTCCATTTGTACTCATCCGGCCAGGCTATCTTTAAGGTTTCCTGTGCCTGGGCAAAATTAACGATACAAGTTAAAACTAAACAGATGATAATGAATTGCTTTCTCATAATTACTTGTATTTTATTGAATAACATTTTTATAATCGTTTAGTGTTAATTTATTTCGCATATGATGCTGCCTGGCTTTTTTAAATAAATCAGTGGTAAAATGACAAGAAAATAAGAAAAAAATCGACAACGTCGGAAGGCTTGGTTTAACCGAAAAAATTATCGTGTACCAAGGCACTGGCGACCTATCGAAGGCCATAAGGACTTTTAATATCCAGCTTTTAGCGGGCTTTGGGCCAATACCTATTCAATCCGTAATTAATCTTGCCGCTTTTATCAGAGAAGATCTATTGATGGTAGCAATTCTCCAGCGGCTTTTACCAAATCTTTTGAAACTTTCAAAAGGAAATCCGGTGCGTGCATTTAATAATATTGACCAATTAATCACCAGAGCGTACGAACACCATCTTTATGAAACACTCGAAGATCCATCTCTTCAAACGGATTTCTTATCACTTCTAGATTCAATGATTGAAGGTGGTTCATCAGATGCGTTCTGGATTAGGGAATTTATGATATCTTTCCCTATAAATAGGCTTTCAGCAGACATATTTTCTATGGCCTGTTCAGAAAATAGACTTCTTGTTAAATAGATATATACCGAATGAACTGCCAGGAATTTTAGACTATTAACTTCAATATTCGCCCTTTGAAAAACCAGCAATAACCGCGGATGATATATGGTATTTCGATCATGATGACAATTGGTTTGACGAACTCATGCAGCCGGCTAATTTATTGCTAATCTGCATACAATGCAAAGGCAACTGTATATCAGGGAAGGGGAATTGTCATTTTTCCAATCATTCCTTTTTAATGAAAAGACTGTATGTTTTGTTTGATCTCATCATTATTTAAACCGGTAATTTGATAAAATTCGTGTACAAACTGTTCAAGTTGTTTACTGGTTCGAAGGGATGCTATAGTTAAAATATCGGCCTGGCCAGGTTTTCCCGGTTTATTAAACCTTAAGTTGACAGCAGTTCTTGTGTAAATAAAATTAGTATAGATGCGCACTGTTTCTATTCCTATAAAATCCTCAAAATGATAATGCTTATTTAAATAACCTATCATTCCGGTTCTTTCAATGGTTTGAGCTGCCTTACTAAAAATTACTTTTGTAAATACTGCCGTAATACAGAAAAATCCGAAAAAGAAGAAAAGTGTTCCTACTATAATTGCAGCTATCGGGCTTTGGGGAATTACAGTAAAGAATGAAGTGCCTAATAAAATAAAAAATGCACCCAGTATGACAATTCCTATTTTTTTGCTTTTTAAAAGGTATGAACCATTTTCATAAACAAAATAATAATAGGAAAGCATAACTGGTGGAGCTACATCGTATAAAGTTTTATGGTGTTGGCGAAGGGAATTATGAATAGCCGGAACCACTTCCTTTGTAAAGGCAATTGCATTGGAATTTTCTTTTTTTCTATAATTTCTGGAAATTACAAAGCCTGGACCAAAGCGGTTGTCTTTTTTGAATATCCTGTATGCATAACTTTCGCCATATATATCTTTTGCACCAACTTTGCTAATTTCCTGCAGCTCGCTAAAGGGTATTTTACTTACGGTGGCAAAACCCCATAGCTTCTTACGCATGATGCCGCTTTGGTGATCAAATTCGATTAAAGTATTGGCGTATCCTAAAGTAACTATTAAAAAAAACAGAATCCCAAAGGCCACTAATAATGGCGCTTTGCCATGGTCTGTTTTAGCAAAATCAGAAAAATGGTACAACCAAATAAACACGCCTATACCTACCAGCGCTATCATAATGCTGTCTATATAAAGACGGCCATACGGGCGAATTGTTATACGATCTGCCGTGATGGTCCACCGTGTTTTTGTAACCGATTTGAGCAGCATAACGGGTTAAATTTGTTATAGTACAATTAATGCGCCTGATCTTTTTTTTAGATAGGTGGCCATGAAAAGCAGAAAGAAATAAAGACATTCGCTTCCCATTACGAATTGGCTTCTTCTTACTACGATAGTATTTTGTTAACCGTTTTTAAGGCGCTATTACTACCCCATCAATGGTGATACTATTACAGGAGACAGAAAGAGCACTCATGCTATATGCGTCGTTATAGGACGCTCTGGATATCTGGTCGGAGTAGTTTGAAACTTTCGCCTGTTTAAATTTGATTATCCTGACCGGATTTTTACCATAAGTATCTGTAACGGTAATCGTCCCATCAAACCGGGCATCCCTTTTGAAAAGAATTTTCATCATACTGGGTTCTATTTTTTTTACTTCCATAGAAAGGTAAAAATAGTCAGATTGTTCCGCCGCCACCTTTTTGCCAGTTGTGCTATTGCTGTCAACAGCATATGCAGTACTATACCCACTCATTGTCGTGCTTATATTGTTAAGATCCACAATAATCTTTTGGCCGCCTTCGTCAATCACCATTTGGATTTTGTTTCGTTCCTCTTCAGACTGGGCATGAACGGAATTGATACCTGCGCCCAACAAAATGAGCAGCAGGGTTAAAATAATATTTTTCTTCATATCGGATTTCTTTGGTGCTGAATACGCTTTTACAGCTAACATTTTTCTTTCTTATTTCTTGGTTTTTTGCTGTTCCTTATATTCCTGTAAAAACTTGTTAGGCGTGCAATTATCAGATAGATCTTTGGCATAAGCAATATACATCGGTGATTTTTGCATATTACTTTCTTTAGGAAGGTATATTTCGTAGTTATTGTTCCTTAAAGTCATAATGATATATGCTTTCCCTTTGTAAGTAATTTCATAATCTGCCTTACCGTTGTAGTTCTCTACCTTGGCTTTAAATATTTTTCCAGCCCAGGAATGGTCAATATCATAAACCCCGATCAGTACTTCGTTATTTTTGTCGGGGCCATAGCGTGCCGTAGTAACAATCAGGCCTTCCTCGCCTCTGTAAGTTTTACAAACTTTTCCCATTTCGGTCTGCTGCGCGGCGACGCTGAAGCTGATAAACATCGAGAATAAAACAGTAGTGATGCTGAGTAACTTTTTCATTATTTTTTGTTTTAAATTATTAGATTTAATCAAAGATGCTCCATATCTGTAAGTCTCACAATAACACTTTTGTATCAATCCTACTTTTATTTAGCTAAAACCTACACCCCGAAACCGGCATTCTATAATGGCGTACCATCACACCTTTGTATGAGTTCCCCGGTAGATACATTTGCTTACCTTTGTTTAGCTGCGAATATTTAATGTAGCCTTGTAAACCTATATGCGATTGTGTGAAAAATATTTTTGTAACCGGGGGCTTTCAGGCATATACCTGTTGTTCTGTGCCATGGTACTCTTATGTGGCTGCAGGCAAGATCAATCTTCAGGTAATGTTGCTTTTTATAAACGTAGTGTAAGCGTTTTGTTAAAGCCGCTGATTAATGCAGCCATTAACAAGGCAAAAGGCGACCCTGTAGCTGCTATTCCGCTTTACGAAAAGGCGCTTGCTGTCGCGAAACTGCATAAAGATGATGTAGCACAGGTGAAGAGTTACCGCATGCTGGTCTTTTACTACAGCATTTACAAGAATGATTTTACCCACGCGATAGCACTTTCAGATGCATCCATCCTATTGGCCAAAAAAATAAACGACCCGAATACGTATAGTGACCTGTACGCCTCGAGGGCAATAGCCTACAGCGTAGCAGGCAAACTGAATGAAGCTGCGGATGCAAGTACAACCGCACTGCAATACCTACAGCGGGACAAAGCACCGGATAGTTTAAAAAATTTTCCGCTGTACAATAACCTGGCCGTATTACATACCCAGCTGGGTAACTATAAACTCGCCGTGGAAAATGCCAATAAGTTTTTAAATCACTACACGCCTTTAAAGGATACCTCGAGAATGATTGGGGCTTATCAAACGATGAGCAATGCCTATTACCAGGCAAACGATACCGTTAATTTTCGTATTACAGCCAGAAAAGCACAGGCATTACAACGAGATTATGCTGATAAAACGAAGGAATATATTGTAAACTCGCTCATGGTGGCCATGTATAAAAGCACCAAAAATTACGATAGTGCAAAAGTTATTTCCGAACAAATGTTAAAATCGGATACAAATAGGAATACACCCAGGCATTTTGAAACTTTAACCCAAATGATGGAAATAGCCGACCACGCTAATGATACGGCGTATGCGGCAAATATATTGAAACAGGGCATTCCGATGCAACAGCTTTTTGATGAAAACCTGCTGCCGCTTTCGTTGAGGAAGAACGTTTTCGATGGCTATTACAACATACTTAAAATGACGGGCAATAAGGAATTGGCACAAGTCTGTTTAGCGCATGCTTACCGCCTTGCCGGCGAACTGCGTAAGCAGGAAATAAATAAAGACCTCGAAAAATATGAAATAGCACGCAAAAAAGTAATGCAGGAAAACGTATTGCTTAGCAAAGACCTGCAACTGACCCGGAAAAGCAATACCATTACCATTTTAATCATGAGCGCCGGTTTGCTTGCCCTGGCAGGAACTGGTTTTTTGATGAGCTATCGCAGAAAAATACAAATAGAGAAAAACCGTTTTGAGTTGCTGGAAAAGGAGCAGCAATGGACACAAAGCAAAGCGGTACTGGAAATGCAACTCGTAGAACGCACCCGTATTGCACAAGAACTACACGACGACCTGGGCGCATCCCTAACTTCCATAGTGCTGAGTACCGAATTGCTGAAAAGAAAACATCCCCAACTGGATGCAAGAGAGATCAGCATTATAGCCGATAACTCTACGCAATTGGTAGATCAAATGAACCAGATTGTATGGACATTGAATAATAACAATGACACCCTCCAAAGCCTGCTGGCCTACACGCGCAAATTTGCAACAGGATTTATGAATGATGCAGGTATTCACTTTACCATGCACTTACCGCAACCCATTGCCGAACATATTCTGGATGGCAGTGTACGCCGAAATCTTTTTCTTACGGTAAAGGAAGCGCTCCATAACATCGTAAAACATGCTCAGGCCACAGCCGTAACCCTTAAAGTAACCATTACCGAAACAAACCAGTTAATCCTACACCTGGCTGACAATGGAAAAGGCATGACTGATCAAAAAGAAGAAATTGTTTTGGGCAATGGCCTGCGCAATATGAACGCAAATATGCAAACCATTGGCGGCACTATTATTTGGGTAAATAATCCCGGTGGGGGAACAGGCATTACGGTTACTTACCTTTTAAAAACCTAACCAATGAAAAGATTAATTACCATAGCTATTGTAGAAGACAATGCATCTATTAGCGAAATGCTGCAATCTATCATAGCAATGGAAGAAAGCTACTTATGTACCGGCGTATTTAGAAATGGGGAAGATGCACTGAAAGGGATTCCGGAGCTACAGCCCGACGTAGTACTGATGGATATCGGATTGCCGGGAATTAATGGCATAGACTGTATAAAGCAATTAAAACCCACCTGCCCCCGTACAGAATTTTTGATATGCACGATATATGATGAGGATGAAAAAGTGTATCAGGCTTTGGAATATGGGGCATCATCTTATATCCTTAAACGAAGCAAGCCTGAATTTTTATTGCAATCTATTCGCGAGGTGCACGATGGCGGCAGCCCAATGAGTCCTGATATTGCACGCAAACTGGTACAACGTTTCCAAAAAAAAGAAAATAAAAATGCTGCCGCGTTAACGATTACCCCAAGGGAAAAAGAAGTTTTAGAACTGCTTTCCCAAGGGCTTTTTTATAAAGAAGCATCAGATAAGTTGGGCATTTCCATCAATACCCTTAAGCGCCACATTTACAACATGTACCAAAAACTACAAGTAGATAATAAAACAGAAGCGATTAACAAGGTTTTTGGGAAATAGAATAATAACGGTTAATTTATAGAATTATATATTCCTTTTGAGCATTTAGGTAATATAGGTTTGAAAGTCTCCACACTTTATTTAGGTACCATGAACTATTGTGTAAAAGGATTTTTCGACTACATGGGCAATCTTAGCCAAAAATAAGTTGACGAACAAATAAAAACCGTAACAGATGCCGGTGTTAATTTTAATTTAAAATTAATCATCATCGTCCTTTTTCTTCTTTTCCAGAATAACAAATGCGCTTCTTTTCGGAGCTGGCATTACAGCGTTTTCACCTTTGACCGATTTCCAAATGACTTCATTTAAATCGAGATCAGGTGCTGAGTCTTCCTTCGCAAAATTGAAAAACTCTGATCGTCTGCTACTCTCATTAACGGCCACATTTCTGGTATTCAAATTAATCAAAGGTGTAATGGCGCTGTATGGGGTAAAATCTGGTTTGCTGGTAAAACATTCGAATAGGGGAACCGCAGCGGCATCATATTGACTCATTGGTGGTAAACCCAGGATCAATTCCATTGTTCTTAAAAATCCTGAAGTGGAATACATGGTGTGCACGGCTGTATTTCTTTTTACGTAAGGGCCGATTATATAAGCCGGAGACCGGTGTGCATCTACATGATCGGGGCCGTTTTGGGCATCATCCTCCAGGATAAATACGACCGATTCTTTCCATACCGCGCTGTGCGAAAGTTTATCAAGAATTCGGCCAACCGCGAGGTCGTTATCGGCAACTGCAGCCTGTGGTGATACTTTTCCTTTTTTCTGTCCGCTGGTATGATCATTCGAAACCCGGAGCGTACTGAATTGGGGAACGGCGCCGGCAACCACGAGCGAGTCAAAATCACGGATCCAGGCATCTGCCCTTACCTGATCGGTGATGTCCATATCAAATCCGGGTGAGCTCGGGCACATATGCCCCTGTAGCGACTTTATATTGGCTTTTGCATAATCTCCGAATTCGCCGTAACTGCGGTAGCTAACTCCTGCACGCTGACAATAATCCCAAATAAAACCATCTTTAGGGTAGGTTACAGGTCTGCCGCCTTCAAAAGTGGTACTTCCTCCACGGGCTCCATAGCTTGTAGGCCATGTTTTTTCTACCACATCCGTAGCATAGGCTGCCATGCTCCAGTTATGTCCATCGGCACTCACTTCTGCATCTACATAAAAATTATCCAGCAGCACATAATTTTCTGCAAAAGCATGCTGGTTTGGAGTGATTCTTTTTCCAAAAAGCGTCAGGGTCGAATCGCCATTCCCTTTGGGCATATCCCCCAGAACCTGATCATAGGTGCGGTTTTCTTTGATGATGTAAAATACGTGCTTGATGGGAGATTTTTCACCTTGTTTACGGGGAACAGGATTACCCGCTTCGCCATCTGCCGTAATCATTTTTTTATCCGTGAAGGGCGTATTTGCGTAAACCTGCTGAGTATAAACTTTTAATTGTTCGAACTTTGGTACATCCACAAAAGATAAACTACCCTTAAATAATCCTGCGATATACTGGAGCTTATTATTAGCCGTGCTCCCCATTTGATAGCCGCTATTATCGGCTTTTGAAATAGGCTGTGGGCCCTGGGGGTTTGCCATTGAGGTATTGCCCTTGCCATTGGAAACCAAAATTTTTGAACCGATAACCTTAACGCTGGTTGGATACCATCCGACAGGGATGAAGCCTTGACTTTGACTTGTTCCTGGCTGCGCAATATTGAAAACAGCCAGACAATTATTATCCGCGTTTGCGATATATAAAGTTTTTTCGTTAGCACTTAACGCTAAACCATTTGTTGTTGAACCTGTTAGCTGAGTTGCATACAAAGTTGTTACAATTGTTTCGATAACCTTATTGGTTACGGTATTGATTACCGAAACAGAATTGTCATTTGCGTTGGCCACAAAAAGAAAATTTCCCTTTTTGTTAAGCAAAAGTTCATTAGGATGATCGCCAACAGGGATAGTACCAGTAATTTTTTCTTCGATCGTATTGACAACGGCCACCGCACGACCTCCCCATAACGAAATGTATAATTTCGATTCATCGCCAGAAAGTGCACAGCTATAGGCAATGGCTGGCAGCTGAATTTTTTTGGTTATTTGTTTGCTGGCTGGATTGATAATATAAAGGCAACTGTCTTCTTTGGTTACGGTAAAAAGCTTAGTATTGGATTTATTTACTACGATTCCTGCTGGGCTTATTTTGCTTTTTGGCCAAACCTGTCCGAGTTTTATGGTATCTCTTTCTGCAAGTTTTTGATTACGGATACTGAAATTGATAATGATATTATCGTTCCCGCCAGATACATAAAGTTGCTTTTCGTCTTTGCTAAAAGCAAGCCCATACCATGATTTAGTCAATATCTTTTCATCTAAAACCTTTTCACTTTTAGCGTCTATCAGCTGAAGAGACTGTGTACTCTGTCCATTGTTCGTAATCGCTACATATTTTCCTGATGAACTTACCTGCATATTTAAAGGCAAATCGCCCAGGGGGATAGCATGACCTGCGGGACTTAATTTCCATCCGTTAGGCAAAAGAACCTGTTTCGAATTTTCAATTTTTCCTGGCCATTGAGCGTACACACCTTGAAAAATCATTACATTTATAAACAGGACGAGATATTTTTTCATTGTAGAATAATTATTTTTATTAATGTAAATTGAAATTTACTAACGCCCGGATGGTGTATCCATTGCCAGATGCAACAGACCCGATTTCGCGGATGGCCTCTGAAGGGATAACAGTACTTCTGGTCGCATAAAATACAGGTCCGCCAGATAAAGAAAATGATAGCCTGGAATGGTTAGGTGATAAATTCATTGATGGCCCAATCATGACCTTTGCTCCACCCTCAGCCTCATCTTTTTCCCAGAAACCTTCCAAGTCCTGACCAATGGCTTCAAAACCCAAATACCAGCCCCCGGTGATGCGATGCTGAAAACCTATGGCAGAAATAAAATCCAGTTTATCACGTGTTTTATCAAATGCCTTTTCAAAACGTAAATTACCAAGGAGTCGCCAGTTTTGCTGATCAAAAGAAGTGGTAATGCGACTTATTGCAGATCCTACATTAGACCAGTCGCGACTTAAACCAAGGCCTGCACCCAATCGAAATCCGGTTGCTGTTTTTCCGCCAATTAAATCTCTTATTACCTCAGCCTGTTGGGCGGAGCTGGTTCCTCTGCCGTTTGCAAAGCCGATAGAAGCAGTTGCATAAAGTGTAAACCGGTTACCCAAATATCCCTTCAAGCCAAATTGCTGGCCAAGCCCATTATACCCGAATTGCCCGGCCGCTCTTTCTGCATAACTTCCTGAGTAATGGACATTCCATTTCTGATCATCAGCGGTGAGGGTATTAACGGAAAACAAAAAGGGCTGGGCAGTTATTGAAGCAGGGAAATCTGAAGGTGCTATGCCGGTTTTATGCTGAGCCTTGGAAAAGAAAAAAAAGAACAGACAGACGGTAACCAGTGCTATTTTTTTCATTTTATTTAATTAGTGATTCTCAAAAATAAGTTTGGAATATTAATCCAATATTAAAACTGCATTTAAAACAGAAATTTTACACAGCAACTGTTTTATCTTTTTAATTCCATTTATTTACCGGCAGCTTGCTCTTTAGGCCGGGGTTCGCCTGTAAACAGCTATCCTCCGCTTACCATCTCTTTTTCAAGAAATTCAGGAAAAGAAGGATTCTATAAAATATTTTAAGTTCGTAGACATGACTATTTTAAAATACTTTTCTCTGCCAGTATAGTTTTTAATAAAAGAATCCCTGGCAGAGCACTTTAAAACTTCTTTACCAGGGATAAAAAACATTGAATGGTTAGATGTTACGAAAATGTGTACTGAAAATGCTTATTTATGAGTTTTCCGGGTTCCTCAAGCTCCTTCATCCGGCATGGCATTTCGGCCAACCATTTCAAATCAGCCAAAAACTTAGTTGAAATTTATACCATCAGCCCCCGGGTTTTTAAAAGGTTCATTTGTAAAATCTGAACTTTTTTTTGTCTTATGTTTTTTTGTTCTCAGCCGATAAAGAATGTATAAATTATATCCCTGCACGGATACCGAAAGAAAATGTAGTAACTAACAGGGGTAGACAACTTATCCTAAACAGCTGAATACGGTTAATGGATTTCCTATCGACGTGTGTAATAAATCTTTATTTATTATACAGCGCTCGCTCATTATAATTGATACGCACTCCGTACTGACTCACGATTAGATTGAGGCCAAGCACTTCTCCTGGGTTTTCTTGTCCTTTTACTTTGCCGGATAAAACATCTTTGCTTAACAAAATCAGGTCATAAATCCGCTGTTTAGTTTCTAAATTTTTTCCAAAAAAGTGTCCTGGATAAAAGAACTTAATTGCATTCTTCTCCATAAACGCACTGGTCTTCTCACAAGTTGCTATAAGCTGTTTAAATGTACCCGTCAGGAGCAGATTACCTGATCCGAATGAATCACCGCTGAATCCGTAACCCGCACTTTTATCGATGTAAGTGGTAGCACCAGGTGTATGAGCTGGTGTAAAGAGTACCTCGACCTTTCTGCCGCCCAAATCTATGATCTCACCGTCTTTCAGGTATTTCACTGCACCCTTGAAATTTGCCAGGAAGCTGGGTATGTTAACTGTATCGGCTGGATTGATATAAATTTCCGGGAAGCAGGAAGCTGATCCTACATGATCAGGGTGGACGTGTGTTGCTACCAGCATTACCGGTTTTTTTGTTATAGCAGCAACAACCTTGTCTAAATTCGCAATCTTTGTACCACAGTCAATTAAGAGTGCCCGATCATTTCCTTCGAGCAGGTATAGACTTTCACCTGCCATTACATGGCCTGAACCGACCCAAGTATGCTCATCCAGTTGATGAAAAATAACGTCGTCACTTATAGAAACTTCTTTCCCCTTAATTTCCGGTACTTTTATTTGAGCAAAAATAGAAGTAGAAATTAACAGCGCAATTATCGATAATAAACTTGTTCTCATTTTTGTCTGTTTTAAATGTTCAGTGTGCGTAATATAGTTAGTCTTTCGGTAACGGCGGTTGTAATAACCTCGTGTTGAGCGATATAAGCACCCAGGTATTGAAAATAATTAAATTTAAAAAATTCAGGAATGGATGTTTCCGAATATTCATGCGCCGCCTTGCTTATTAAAACCAACTCTGAATTTTCAATCGCCTCAATGTTCAGGTTAGCATCTATAATTGATATCAACAAACCTTGAGTAGTTGTTGTTTTCCTCTTCACGTACCGGTACTAAAACTCATGATCTTCCCTTAAATTAAATGCCGGACAAAGTGAAGTATACAAGGTCTGCGCATCACCGCAAGCCGATTTGATCAAAGCAAACCATGGCTTGCTTTAAACTACAAATTTATTGGGGTGATAGATAACCTGATGCCTGTGCATTTACTGCCCGTTTTCGTTTTTTAATATTTGTGTAACCTGATATCTGCCCAACAGTGTCCTTTAATAATTATGAACTGCAACTCTTTGATTACCTGTAACCGGCAGTTAATTAATGTCGATTCCGATATTTTAATATTAATCATTGCCTGAGGCAGAACTTTTAACTTTTTCTACACCAACGCTTAATCCATAGCAGTTCCAGCTGTTCCAGCCCATTGGTGGGTAAGGGCCAACTGTTTTACCCACTTTTATGGTAATCGTAAAAAACAGGTGCCGATGATTTCTTCGACACCTGTTTCTAACAAGCTATAAATGTAAAGATGCTTTAAGTTTAGTGATAAGTATTAAAAATTGAGGCTTTGAATGTAGCTAGCCATATTCGGGTCCCAGGCAACAAGCTGCGCTTTGGTGGCAGGTGCCGAATTTTTTTGTCCTGGAAAATAAGCACACATGTCTTCGGCAAAATATTCGGCCACATTAGCCATCGAGTATGCATTGGCAGGGTATTTTTTGCTTGAAACCGCTGCATTATATAATGTAACCAACCGGGAATTTCCTATACCGCCTGAAACAAATTTGTCATTAAGATAATGGCTTAATTCATGAAAAAGAACCGTCCCCCCGTCTTTATCAATATTAATAAATACGTTCAGGTTGTTGATATTTACAACCCCGCCGGAATACAAAATATTATCTGTTCCATCACTATAAAACCTGATGGCGGTTATAGTCCGCATATTGGTTAATCCGGTTTTTAATCCGGACTTTACTATAATATCCAGCTGATGATGGGCGGCATTTTTTATAGCTGTGGTGTTGGCGGTGGCATCATATTCTAATTTAAAACCCTGGTAGGTTTCTCTGTAAGCAGCCACAATAGTTGATTGTGTTTTAAGTTGTGAAACCGCTTTAAAGGTATCTTTAGCAGCAGCAGTGGTTGTTAAGGTGCTTGTTTTTTGATCTGGTTCAACAGCATCCTTTGAACAGGAAGATAAAGATGCAATAACGATCCACAAACAGGAAACAATAAGGGCGAGTCTTTTATTTTTTATTTTCATGCTAATTTAATTTAAGAGTAAATAATAATACATAGCATTTTACATTTATAAAGCTTGTTAAAATGTTGGCTATTCTAGCTCAGTTGCAGGCAATTTATTATCAGGACGCTAAACGCGCATTATGATAAAAACAACGATAAAAGAATGTAAAAAATTAATTGAATGGCGATAGTGTGCCTTTTTTAACAAGCTATTTTTTACCCGCCAGTTGATAACCATATTAATTTTAGTCTTTGAACTTAACATAAGCGTGGATTAAGCAATTGTTATTAGAAATATTTGATTGTTTGGATATCTCAAATATAAACTCAACCTAATGTTTAAAAACCATATAAATTATCTGCTTATAGTTGTATTTTAACAGAATTGATAGGCTATTTGGATTGGTAAGATGGGATCGTTTTATTTCCATGAGATATTGAATGTCTTAGAAGTCTTATTATTTAATTTCCAACTACTTACTGTTTAAATTATAATAATTCTTTTGCACTGTTTTATTAAGGATTTATTCTAAATAAGATCATTATTTCCGCAAACATTAAGGCCTATGTGAGCATTTCCCAGCCCGACTTTACCCCGGGCTTTTTTCGAACCGATTCATTGAAAATTCCAAACGGATTCTTTCCTGCTTTCAAACACTTTTAACATAACATACACAGAAATGATGGGCGTCTATTGCAGAAGCATAGCGAACTCCTATTTAATTGCTATGTATACTGCAAAACATCATAAGCCCGCCTTTTTTAATTGCATTTACTTACAGGATACTGAGCATTTTTTCGCCACTATTTTTAATTATTTAACGGCTGTTTTATAGCAAACATATAATGAGTTTTTTTAAGAGCACCACTCTTCAGGGTGGTGCTCTGTTAACTAAATCTTTTTTTAACTAAAAAAACGAATGAATCTTTTTATAGTGAATTACATAGCTAAAAAGGGGGGTGGATAATTCTTTTCGTTATGCATGAATGTATTTCCGATTGATCTTTATTTACCATTTACAACAGATTTGCTACCCGCCATTTGTTTTCGATCTGTAATAATTTCTATCGCTGCCCGTATCCATGAATTAGATACCGTTGTATTGAGCCAGGATTTGTACCATTCGGTAGCCTGGTAATCTCCTATTCCAATTGTTTTCAATTCAGATGGTTCTATTTTTTCCAATTTCTTATAATTAGCCATGGCAATTTGTCGTGATTTATTTTGATTGTAGGCGTATCCAAAACCAATTTTTTTGACTGGTTTTGAACTTAAAAAATGAACAAGCGAATCCATTTCATGGATTGATCTTGACCGCCCTTTCAAATACTGATTAAAGGCGTACATGGAATCAATTACGGGATGTTCGAAATCCCGATAATTTACGCTACCGATAGCATCTGCTGTCAGTACAGAAAAAGCATCTTTTTCTTTCGGAAAAGCATAAGATGTCAAATCAGGTAAATAAACATCCGGATGAACACCGGTCTTTTGTGTAGTAGCTCCATTGATTCGATAAAACTTTTCCATTGTGAGTTTCATCGCGCCATATTTTGGTTCACCGAAACCGTCCTGCGGACCTAATGGTATTTGGTGTTGAACGGTACCCTTGCCATATGTATTTGCACCGATAATAATGGCTCTTTTGTAGTCCTGCATTGTCGCTGCGAAAATTTCAGATGCAGATGCACTGTAACCATTTACTAAAACAACCATAGGACCGTCGTATAGCGTAACACCATCTTCATCTGATAAAATACTAAGTGCCCCTTTATGGTCCTTAATCTGTACGATTGGCCCATGATTAATAAAATATCCGCTTATTTTAACAACATCCTCTAAAGATCCACCGCCATTGTATCTAAGATCAACAACCAACGCATCAATATTTTCTTTTTTCAATAAATTCAGTTCACGGGCAATATCGTTAGCACTTTTTGCACCGTCCCAGTGAGCGTAGTCATTGTAAAATTCCGGCAATTGAATTATACCTGTTTTTTTACCTGTAGTGCTTAAAATGATGCCGCTTCGGGCACCGGATTCCTGTACACTTACTTTTTCACGTACTAATGGTATCTCACTGATCTTGCCCGTTTTTGAATCTTTAATTTTCAGCCTTACCGTGGTTCCTTGCTTTCCGCGAATCCGTTCCACCACTTCCGGGATTTCCCAACCATCTATGTCTTCCCAGCTGCCAGTGCTGTTTTGTGATATAGAAAGTAAAATATCGCCTGTATTGATCATTTTACTGTTCCATGCCGGCATGCCGTTGATCAAAGTAACAACCTTAATATCACCCTGATCGGTTGCCCCCAGGGTCAGGCCAATCCCAAAAAACATATTACTCATTTGCTGATCATACTTGGCCTTGCTAACGGGAGGCTGATACTCTGAGTGTGGATCTAATATATAGGCAATCACATTGATGTAATCAGCAAAACTTTTATAATCATCTTCTGATTTTAGTTCATTGCTAAACCAATGTTTGTATTTATTAAATACGGATAACTGCGCCCGCCTATCGCGTTCCTTCACATCTTTAAACCCTGTGGCCAGGTCGGCCTGTTTGATAAAAAGCTGGTAAGAAATTAATTTATCCCAGCGATTCATCCTGCTTTTATTATCAAGGCACCAATGAAGGTTGTCTTTGGAAAGCAAAACCTCATTGGTGTAACCTGGTCGCCAGCCATCATTTTTAAGTAAAGGCATATTTTCTAATTCCTGTATGCGCTGGAGATAAATTTTTCTGGCTAATGTAAAAAAGGCCAAAGCGGGACGTTGCCCTTTTAATTCATCATCCAGCAGGTACCTGAAAGAATCTAAACGGCTGATATCAGTCTTCAGAAAAATAGCTTTGTTGGGATCTAATTTATTGAGATAATTTGTATAAATTCTGGCCGATAAAGAGTCGTCAAATTTAGGTGGCGCGTAGTGATAATTGGAGATAAGATCCGCTAATCCCCGATAAAGAAATTGTTGTTGGCTAAAAGCCGAATCCGTTGCTGCATATTTCTTAACCTGCGCAACTGATATACCTTTTGCCAAAATAAAAATGATGAAGGTAAAAACTATTTTAGGACTTAACATATATTTATAAAGCTTAATAGTAAAGCCAATCCATAGCCATAATGCTCTTGATTGGTGTTTTATGTTTTTTGGATTGATTGCTAAAGTTTGAAGAAGGGTTTAACAAAATATTTACTCCACATTAACTGACTGCAATATCTTTAGCAACGACCGGTTCGGGATAGCATTTTTTATAACCATTTGTGTAAGCTGATAACCACTTTTGTTCTGCTCTATGGTATGCGTACTGGAAACCATCCCTATTACGTTCCCATTTTTATTGATTATAGGACTGCCGCTTGCCCCAATAGCAAAATCTGCAGTTATTGCCATGAGATCCCGCACGCTTCCACCACTGCCATCTGGCCAACTTACCCCGTCAGCATATAAATTTGATACGATCCCTCTGGTAAACGAGTAATACATATCCTGTGGATTTCCCAACATGAAAAGGTCTTCTCCTATCTTAGGAGTTTCTTTTTCAATACTCAAGTAGGGAAGTTGCTCTCCGGGTTTCACGTCTAACTGCAGAATAGCAATATCATCTTCTTTTGATGCCGCTATAATTTTTTTTAACTGGTAAATTTTGCCGTTACCTAAACGCACCATAAAGGCGCCGGAACCATCAAGCCCTTTATCGTGTGCAAATGCGAATATTACATGGTAATTTGTTAGGCAAATCCCACCTGCTGTGATGACAAATGCTGATGCAGCATTAACTTCTAAAGGCCCTGTAAAACGTTTCCGATAGCACATGGCAACCCATCCGACTGCATTTTTGCTTTGTAAATAAATGGTTTCTGCATCTATTTTAGTCTTACCCGTTACGGGCAATTTAATTATATTGACAAACGCGGACTTATTAGCATCATTTAAATATCCGATAACGGTTTGTGGCGAAATTTTGATGAGCTGGTTTCTCAGTAGAGAATCTGCTACAACTATTGTCCTGGCCTTTATCTCTTTGTCTCCATTAACAAACTGAGCTTGGCTTTTGGCGCAGTAGAATACTTGTAAAGCCAAAGCAGGGATTAATAGCATGCTTTTTTTTATTCTTTTAAGACTCATTTGTTAAATATTGATGTTTGCCTAAGCATTTAACGACACTGAATGTGGTGTGGTTATGGGAATAGCCCATGCGGTTAATTAATTATTTCTGCGAGCTTCTTCTCCAACATATCTCCCCTGAGGTTGGTTGCAATAATTTTTCCAGAAGGGTCAATTAAAAAATTGGCGGGAATTCCGTCTACACTGTAGAGCTTAGCTACCAATCCGGTTTGCCCGGATGCGCCCGATACATTATCCCATACGTACTTATCGTCTGCCACAGCTTTTTTCCATGCGGCGACGTCATCGTCTAAGGAAAAACTAAGAATTGTAAAGTTCTTATTCTTGTATGAATCATAGCTTTTTACCAGGTTTGGGCTTTCTTTGCGGCAAGGGCCACACCAACTTGCCCAAAAATCGAGCAACACATACTTGCCTTTAAATTCTGATAAATGAACCTCTTTACCGATCATCGTTTGTGCCGCAAAGTCGGGTGCAACTTTACCAATACCAACTTTTGTTACATCTTCCATCGACATGGCATATACTTCTGCCGGAGGCAATTTCCTGATAGAATCTGAAAGGGTGTTGAATAAGGTTTTTGCCAATTCGAAATTATCTGAAGGCTTAAAGTTAGCTCTTAGCACATTCAAAGCAACAGATGAGTTAGGGTGGCTTTGTATAAACGCTGCCAAGTTGCTTTGTAACATTACATCAAGCTGCGCATAATCATTTTTAACAGAATCCTGCGCCTGAGGATCGGTAACATTACGCATTTTTGTGCTCAGGTCTGCCTGCAAATCCCTGATATTTCCTAAAGCATTAATATAATCTTGCTGATCACGGTTTAATTGCGTACCACCTACTTTAGCATGTTTTAAGGAATCTGGAGACTCGATGGTGATGGTTCCATTTTGTAGATACACAGCTACCTGGTCCATTGATGGGTGGGAGTAAATGTTCTGTCCGGCTTGCGCCAAAAGCACAAATGCTTTCATGGGTAAAGGAGCAGAACCCTTCATCGTAAATTGTCCATTAGTTACCACTGCCGAATCTTTGTGAAAACCTTGATATTGGTAATACATATAAGCTTTAGCGGGTTCTTTTATCCCTTTTAATTTGCCTGTAATTGTGTATTGTACATCAGGTGTTTTTTGTTGTGCTACAGCGGAAAAATACAATCCCGTTAATATCAATAGCACGATTAATTTAGTTTTCATCTTTATTTATTTAGTTATTAGCAATTTATTCAGTTTACCGAGTGTCTCCGGGTTTGAGGGTCTGGTAGTATTCATCTCTTTTACCGTGCCGTCAGGGTTGAGTAAAATAAACCTTGGGATCTGGTCTATTTTATAATCCTTCTCCATCGTGGTGTCTGTTACACACCATTGCGTGCCTTTCATCGAATACCCTTTAAGCGCCCCCATCCAACGCCAGGATGGTCCGGTCATTCCCTTAGATTGATGATCGATAGAAATGCTGATAACTTTAACCTTAGAAGTATCGAGCTTCGCAATCATAGCCTCCAGTAACGGATATTCTTTTCTGCAGGGGTAGCACCATGATGCCCAGATGTCCAGATAGATATATTTACCTTTATACTCCTTTAGAGAGTGTTCTTTGTTAGCAGTATCTATCAATATATATTTGTAAATATCCGGGACTAAGCGCTTAAGATCTGACTGCGCTTTTAAGTGAAGTGCCGGAAGTAAGCCGACGAAAACACATAGCATTGTTTTAATTTTCATTGATTATATTTAAGTATGATGATTAAATTAATTACACAATAATTTTATTAGTACAGAAAAAATCTCACGTAACATACCGACGAATCGCCGGGCACAGGGGGAACACCATATTTCGAGGCCCTATAATGTTTAAGTTTTATCCCTAAGAGATAATATTGATTTCTTTCAAGTTGGGCTTTATTACTCAATCTTACCACTAAGCTGTCTTGACCAGCTATCTGCCCTTTAGGAATAATTGACAAGCTTTTTGATAGTGTAGCATAACCTCCTGGTAACGGGCTTGCAAAAAAATATTGAGCGTTTTTAACGGAATCCAGCTGGGTTTCGGAAAGGAGTGTGCCTTCTACGATTACGTCATGGTCTGGCAAGGCCGTATTTAGGCCTACATTAAATTTTAAAGAATCGGGATAATAGTCAAAATATACCAGACTCAGCGAACCTCCCGGTATTCTGCCTCCAAAAACACCATTACCGGTTGATGCACCGTCTACAAACGCAGTAAGGTTGCCCGATGAAAGCAGCATTTTGAAATACAGCACTTCGTTCAGAATTTTGCCTTTATTTTTGGAAGCGAGCCTTACGGGTATAAGATAAACAGCCTGTCCTTTAAGACCCGTTCCATTTTTCAAAGTAACAAACAACGAATCTTTTGATTGGGTTTCACCAGCTGCCAGGGGAAAACGACCGTTGTTAGACAGGCCGAACGCACCCTCGGGAAATACAGGATTTTGTTCCCCGTGTTGCGTATTGTATTCGGCTATCAGTGATGGATCAACTGTAGCAACTATGGTGTCGGCCACTTTTGACTTTTCAGTTAGCAAAACAGGAATGCCAATAAAATTTGTTGTTTTGGTATAACTTTCTCCATTTAAATAGATTAAATTACCTTTTTGGAGGTAAGAAATTGGATTGAAATTACCCTTGACAGATATCAATTGCTGATCATACCTGTCTTCCTTTGAGCATGCACTTAAAAGGGAGGATATCGCAACTGTAAGCATTAGGGTCAATAATCGGTTATTGCTTATTTTGCAGTTGGTGATGAAATCAGATGGTTGTTTATAAATTGGCATAATAAATATCTTTACAGGTTTACCTTGGGTTTTGAAGAATATTAGGATTGGCAGCCAAAACATAAGCTGAAAGGGGGAGCAGGTAAAGTACAGATCCCGGCAGCAGTTCTGCGTAATTTGTCCCGGAATAGCTCGTTCGCAAAATGCTTTGCCGAAATGGCGTGCCCTTATTAAAGCGTTTTAAATCGAATAAACGCAGGCCGCCATGAAAACACAATTCGCGTCGCCTTTCACCGATTACATAACTTAAAATATTATCGGCTGTATATGTCCTGCCGGATGGAGAATAGTTAATTATGCGGCTGCTTCTTAATTTATCCAGTAGGTCTCCGGCGGCCGAGAAGTCGCCTTTACGCGCCAGGCATTCCGCTTTGATCAGCATAATTTCGGGAACGGCAACACTATTGTCAAAAACCATAGTTTGTGCGTTGAGTTGGTTTTGTTTGTACACTCCTGGAGAGAAACGACTGGTTGAAAATCGGTTAGAAAAGCGTTTGTCGGCGGTGGAAAACCCGCCTAAACTATCTAATAATGACCCACCTATAACGAAAGTGTTACTGTAAGTTTTAAAAAAGCCCTCGTCAGAACTGATTCTTCCCAGCAAAACTTCCGGATTGGTATTCAAGTCCTGTAACTGATTAGGCATGTAAGGGTTTTGAGTTAGATCTAACAAACGGCTCTCCTGCGTTAAAGCGGAATCAGCGAACAGTGAAGCTGATTCATAATCGCCTTTATAGAGGTAGGTCCTGGCCAGTAACCCGTAAACCGCAGCCTTACCAGGATGGATAATATCTATACCTTTTGATGGCATATCAGTGTTAGCTGCCGCCTTTTTCAGGTCTGAAATAATGGAACCGTAAACCTGTTCTACTGATGCCCGCGCTGGTAACGCATATGCATCCGGCGTAAGCACAAGCGGCACACCCGGATCTGTTTTTGAAGTAGATACATCATATGCCGCACCGTATGTGTTGACAAGTTGCAGGTAATACCATGCCCTGTTTGTCAAGGCCTGGGAAACGATCAGGTTTTTGGTTTGGGGCGTATTCAGTGCATCTTTTTTTGCCGCGTCTATACGGCTTAGGATAACGTTCATTTGTAATATTTTAGCGTAGCTATAATTGTACATGAAATCAATTTGTGCAGGGTTCCAGATCAATGCGTCCCAAGTGTAAATTCGGCGGTAAAAATTATCGCCTGTATTAAATTGATTATCGGTCAGTGCAACATCGTCAGTCATTAAATCAAGCGGGAAAAATTGGGTACGGCTTAAGGAATCGCTGTTTAAAATTTCTTGAAAATCCTTAATAGTTACGGGATTGACGCTTTGTGTGGATGGCGTAACGGACAGAAACTTTTTACATCCTCCAAAAGAAAAGACTACTGACAATAACAGTAAAGTGGTTATGTTCTTACTAATTGTTTGCATGGCTTAATAGCTAACGTTTATGTTGAATGAATACTGGGTAGGTATGGGTAAACCTATTCTTCCGCCAACATCAACTGTTGCGGGATCGATGTGATAGGGGTTTCTGCTCCATGATGCAAGGTTTTGCCCCGTGAGCGTGATTGTGCAACCACTAACTCCTATTTTCTTTAAAAATCCGGGAGTTAAGTTACATCCTATCATTACTTCCTGCAGCCGTATGTTATCTGCAGTTGTAATGCTGTTTGTGCCGTTTTGCGTAACAAACGCCCTGTAACTTAAATTGCTGGGGTTATCTTTGTCTATCCTGGGAACGTTGGTAAACTCCTCATCTCCGGGCTTTCGCCACCTGTTTGCTATCAGTACACTATTTTCCTTGAGGTTGTTAGACGCATAAGGTATGTAAGTACGCATTACGTGGCCCAGGTTAAAAACAAGCGATACCCGGGCAAAAAGAAATTTATACCGAACATCATGTATGAGACCTCCAGTCCACGGAGCCCTTGTTTTACCACTGTAAATTAGCCCCGTGGTAATCGTTGAACTATCTATTTTTGTAACTATTTTTCCTTGATCACTGTAAATTTGAGGATCTCCGTTATGATCCAATCCGGCAGACTTTACGCTGAAAATGCTGGAAACATCATAGCCGTTGCGGTACATGGTAGTATAGTCTGATGAGCCATAAAAAACAGGATCCGGAACGTTAGTAACTATATTTAAATTATAAGCCCCATTCAACGTAACACCATATTCCCAATTTTCGGTTTTTAAGGCCCTCACTCTGAAGTAAGTTTCCAATCCTTTGTTAGTAATTGTGCTGTAGGTTATTTTAGCGTTAGTACCGGTAGTGGGGTCTGTTAAAGTTGTGGTAAAATTATTTAAGCCGGAAGTTTTGCGATTGTAATATCTCAAATCCAAACTATATAGATCATCCTTAATAGCAATTCTGGTGTATACTTCTAAGTTGACGTTATTGGGGGGAAGTAAGGTGTAATTGTTATTGACAGCTTGGCTAAAAGAGCCGTTGTTACCCACATTAGTGCCCATAATTATACCTAAACCCTGGTAAGCACTTATATTTTCGAGCTTGGCCCCGACATCAAATGCCGTTATCAAATCTGAGGTGAAGTACTTCTCATGTCCGATATCATAATTTAAGCCACCGTTTACTGTCGCTATGCCCTCTGGTGATTTTGCATAAGCCGCCTGAAATTTAAGCAGGCCATGGCGCAAAATTCCACTCAAACCGGCACTCACATAATTTACCACATTGGTTTGATTACCCGTTGTACTCAAAGAGGCAGGGTCTGTACTTAAATTATTGAGATTGCCCCGGTTGGTAAGCGTGTTATACGCTACATTAAGTGTAAGAAGGCTATCGATTACGTTAAAGGTAAGTTTCTGGTACCAATTCGTGGAGGACTGGCCTTTTTGCTGTGTTGGTTGTAGCCCGTTTACCCATATTGCGTAATTGTTCCAAACAGATTGTTGATATCGTATATTACTGTAACTTTCTGGTAAATCGGGCAATTTAAAATGATCTATCCCGGTAGAGAGATATACATGATTGAAAAATTTGCTCAGGTGCCTGATCACCAAACCGTTGACGCTAACGTTTGAACTTGACAAAGTTGAGTAGGATGCAGCCTGCCCATACACAGGTGATAACACGCTATTATAAGTCGCTGATACGGTCAGCCGATCTGCAAACTTATATGCAATAACCGCATTTGCGTTCAAATTCCTATTTACGGATGTGTCCCCATTGATAGGCCTGGTTAAGGTAGCCGGGTAGGCCCCTGGTGCAAGGCTGTTTGAGAGCAGGTAATTGTAATTGGTAATCGGTGCATTGGGGTCTGGCGTAGGTAGGAATACAGGTGAACTGTAATTAGTTTCGGCATTGTATCCATAAAGTACCGAATTATTGGGCCTTGTGCTGCTTGTACTTGATGCACCACCGCCTACAGAAAGTGCAATTTGATGTTTTCCGATAGATTTAGAATAAGTAATGCCGGAGCGTAAATTCCATAACTCGTTATTCCTTCTGCTTGACTGCAAAATATCCCCCCATGGAACATAATAATTAACACCATTTGGTGTATATTCTCCATAAGTATCTACCAGTTGCCTTACATAGCTGGATTGTTTTCCATAAACATTATTTGTATTTAAATTTGATCCATCATAATAAATTGAAGTACCAAAAGTTAGACCGGGAAGAATGCTCCAGTTTAAGTTGAAACTGGTTCTTTTCTGAATAAAGCGTGAAAGGTTTTTATTACTCCTTGCATCTTCCAGCACATTGACACCATAATTGCGATAACCATTAGCCATTATAAGCGCATTTGCATATGGCGAAAAGTTTCCACTATAATCATATTCATAATTACCCTGGGGATCGTGAAGTAATTGATAAGGTTCTGTAAAGGAATTAGGCTGAAAACTGTAACCTGTTCTTCTCAGCGCATTACTGTAGTTAATCAGCCAGTTAATCTTTAAATTGTTATGAAATAGATTAAAAGTGTTATTTAAATTGAGTGTCAGCGTTTTACTATAGCTGCCTAAATCATGGGGCTGATCGTACAGGTAATTTGTCAGAAAATTAAATTTATAGATACGGTTACCTCCGTTTAAGTTAAGGGAATGATTTTGGCTGAACCTGTCTTGCTGCAGAAGGCTTAGTTGCCCTTCATTACTTAGCCCGCTTAGTGAGTCTAAACTCTTGCTATAGGATTCTGGAGTGATCATGCCCAACCTGTTCTGCGCAAACAGCCGCTGTGCCGGTGTAAAATAATAAGATTGATTTGAGTATGATGGTTTAAAGGTAGTATCTATGTCTTTAACATAGTCCAGATAATCTGCAGTGCTGGCAAGCTGCATTTTTTCCCTGTTAAATCTGGGTGCCTTTTCATAATAAAAATTAGCGCTGTAATTAATTTGTAAATGGCCCTTTTGGGCTACTTTGGTCTTAATTAAAATCAGCCCGTTATTTGCCCTTGTGCCCCACTTCACTAACTCTCTTGGATCTTTAACTACTTCTATAGATTCCACATTAGACATTGGAAAATTAGCAGGAAAGCCATCCTGTGGGAAACCATCTATTACTACAAGCATTCCAGCCGTTGAACCTGCAAAACTATTTGCCCCCCTTACCTGAGGAATCAGTACCGTTGTGCTTTTGGTTACCGTGTTAAGTATGTAAATATTACTTATATTTTTAGGAACGTTTCGACCGCTTAAGAGTAAATCTATAATTTGCTGGCCTTCAACGTTTCCCTTGTAGGTTAAGAACTCATCGACACTCATACGAAGAAAATTCATGTAATTTTGCCCATTTAGAAATTTTACATAAACATCTAAACTGGTAACCACTTTACTGGTTGATGTTGCTGTTTGCAGCGTTAAGCCAGGTACCGTACCTTGGAGAATTTGAGCAAGATTCATGTATCCACGATTACTTAAATCAACAAACCTATTGGGAATAGTAATAGGGCTATTGGTGGCGTTAATACTCACTTCTGATAATTCTAAAACCCGATCTTTACCCCTTTTCATGGTGATGCGTAAAGCCGTAGAGTCAGTGTAATCCACCGTTTGCTTTGAAAATCCATCCCCTGAAAATATAAGTGTGCCATATTCACCTAAGCGGGATAGCTTAAACGTCCCATTATTATTAGTCGTGGTTCTTTGTTCTGTCTGTTGATCCTGAACAGCAATATTTTTTAAGGTGAGGTTATTTTCGTCCACTACCTGACCATATATAAATCGAGCGGCAACTGTTGTAAGGCCCTGGGAGGCCCCGGCAGAACCGCTATACTTCTTAATAGCGATTGTTTTGTCAAAAAATCTGTACTGAAATCCTTTTTTTGTCAGTACGGTATTTAAAACTTCCTTTAGAGGGATGTTTTTAAAATTAACACTTAACCTTACAGCATCCACCTCTGACTTATCACTAAAAAACACATAAGAGGTTTGCCGTTCGATTGCCTTGAGGATAACCTGCAACGAAACATCTTCTTTCTTTATAGTTATATTCTGTGCGCAACATCGTTGAGAAGCAAACAAACAAACGGTTAGGAACAAAAGATTAAGACTGATTTTTATGTTGTTAAGGCCCAAAAACTTTAAAAGCATCAAAAACATACTCCATATATTCGTTCGCTGCCATAAAAAAGTTAAAGTAAAAAAAGTTCTCCGGTTAGGGAAGTGAATTGAATTTAAAATCATTAGTTTTGTTGCGTTTAGGGGTCAATAGTTTACTGTGAATTAAATGAAATCGTCTATTCAATTAACCGGGTTGTGCGGGAACACAGCCCGGTATTTTAAAGAAATAACTCACCGTTATCCGATCTGATATTCCATGTGTTTTATAAAATAAAAAGTTTGCGTTTTCCTAAATCATCCTTGTATACCTTAACATGAACACCGCTGTAGTTAAGTAATTCGATCAACTGCCCTAAATTTACATTTGATGGGATTTTGCCGTAATACTCTTTAAGATGTCCTGCATTAACGGTATCTAATTCCAAGCTATACCACCTGGCTATTTCAGATAGCATATCGAGGGTATTATCGCCGTTAAAAACAAAAAAACCATCTTTCCACGCTAATGCTTTTGATGCTTCAATTTTTGATATTTGTACACCGTTATTTTTCAGGATAGCCTGTTGATTTGGCTTAATGATAACGGAATGGAAAAATTTATCTGCGGGGCTGATACTTACGGATCCTTCTAGAAGGATAGTTTGCACCGATGTCTTGTTATAAGATTTAATGTTAAACTTTGTACCTAAAACTTTAACAACCTGTTCATTCGTTTTTACAAAGAATTTAGTGTGTTTTGATGTTTTTGTCACCTCAAAGTATCCTTCACCCTTTAAATTTACTACCCTATCCGTTTTTGAAAATATTTCGGGAAAGGTTAGCTGAGAATTGGCGTTCAAGTACACTTTAGTGCCATCTGTTAATACTAAAGTGTACTTAGTTGCCTGAAAAGTTTGTATAGTTCCATTGATAACTGGTTTAAGCCCTTTCCCAATAGTTTTAAGTTCAACAATCCCCGCCGCTTTTTTATTTATCAACAAGTTCTCACTAATAACAACATTTTTATTGGGCGTAAGCGTGTCAGGATTAATCTCTGTACCGTTAGAAAAGGTGAGAACCGCTCTTTGAGGTGCATATACCAATAAATTTGACCCCCTTTCGCCAATTTTAAATTGACCCCCAGAGTTGTTGCTTGAAAAAAGCAGAA
>NZ_WKKH01000042.1 GCF_009674725.1 Pedobacter petrophilus
GTCCGGGGTGGATAGGGTTTTTGCTATCCTTGGTTAGTTTGGAGTCGGGAGTCTTTAGTCGGGAGTCCGGGGTGGATAGGTTTTTTGCTATCCTTGGTTAGTTCGGAGTCAGGAGTCTTTAGTCGGGAGTCCGGGGCGGATAGGGTTTTGCTATCCTTGGTTAGTTTGGAGTCGGGAGTCTTTAGTCGGGAGTCCGGGGTGGATAGGTTTTTTGCTATCCTTGGTTTAGTTAGGAGTCAGGAGTCTTTAGTCGGGAGTCCGGGGCGGATAGGTTTTGCTATCCTTGGTTTAGTAGGGAGTCGGGAGTCTTTAGTCGGGAGTCCGGGGCGGATAGGTTTTTTGCTATCCTTGGTTAGTTTGGAGTCGGGAGTCTTTAGTCGGGAGTCCGGGGCGGATAGGTTTTTTGCTATCCTTGGTTAGTTTGGAGTCAGGAGTCTTTATTCGGGAGTCCGGAGTTTAGCATGATGAATAACTCCAAACGGTAGGCAGAGTTTACAACACAGCCTGGCAACTTTACTTTTTCGACTCCAAACTCACAACTCCGAACTTAATGCGATCTCCCATCGACTCTTGACTATTAGACTTTGGACTAAAGACTCCCAACTTTCAAAGGCTATCGCCCAGCGACTCTTGACTATAGACTTCGGACTAAAGACTCCCGACTCCAAACTTTCAAAGGCTATCGCCCGTCGACTCTTGACTATAGACTTCGGACTAAAGACTCTAAACACCAAACTCACAACTATTTTACACCTCAGGCTAGTTTTTAATTCGAAAACCTAAGCAATAAATTTAAATTTGTGGCAAATCACATTTAATATGTTTATTAAAAAATCAATTTTAGGTTTAGTTTTACTACTAACGTGTATTATGACAGCGAAGGCGCAGGTAAAAATTGGCTTTGAAGTTTCTTTTAAAGAACCACAAGCTCATTATGCAGAAGTTCAGATGAATATTTCTGGCTTGGCAAAAGATTATGTAGATGTTAAAATGCCGGTTTGGACACCAGGTTCCTATTTGGTACGTGAGTTTGAAAAAAGTGTAGAGGAATTTAAAGCAACCGCAGGTGGTAAAGCCGCTAAAGTAGAAAAAGTTAGAAAGAACACATGGCGGATATTTTCTGCGAAAGCGAATAACATTAAAATTAACTACCGCGTTTATGCATTTGAAATTTCCGTGCGTACACCCTTTATTGATGAATCTCATGCTTTTTTATCACCAACAGGAATCTTTATGCATCCTGATGGAATGATTAAATCTCCAAGTACTGTAAAAATAATCCCTTATAATACCTGGAGTAAAGTTTCTACAGGATTAGAGCCGGTTTCTGGACAAGCATTCACTTACAAAGCAACTGATTTCGATATTTTATATGATAGCCCTATAGAAGTGGGAAATCAGGATGTTTTTGAATTTATGGCTGCAGGTGTTCGTCATGAAGTAGCCATGTATGGTGGCGGTAATTACGATAAGGAAAAACTGAAGGTAGATATGGCCAAAATTGTAGAAGAGCCCACTAAGGTTTATGGTGAAAATCCAAATAAACATTACGTTTTTATCGTTCATAATTTTTTAAGAGGCGGTGGCGGTTTGGAGCATTTAAACTCTACTACTTTGGGTGCAACCAGAAATGCATACAATACAGAAGCTGGTTATAAAGGCTTTTTGGCGCTTGTAGCACATGAATATCATCACCTTTGGAATGTGAAACGTTTACGTCCGGTAGCTTTGGGGCCATTCGATTACGATAATGAAAACTACACCACTAACCTTTGGGTGGCAGAAGGTTTCACCTCATATTACGAAAATAAATACATGCATCGGGCAGGCTTTAATGATGCTCCTACATTTGTGAACGACCTTGCCGGCGCCATTGGAACAGTCGTAAATACCCCAGGAGCAAAGTATCAGTCTGCGGCATCTTCTAGTTATGATGCCTGGATTATTGGCTATCGCCCGAATGAAAACTCAAGAAACAATTCTATCTCTTACTATAGTAAAGGAGAAGTAGTTGGGATTCTGATGGATTTGGAAATTATCAATGCTACTAAAGGACAAAAAAGTCTTGATGATGTAATGAAAGCAATGTACCTGCAGTGTAAAACATTAAAACGCGGATATACTGATGCTGAATTTAAGGCGATGGTGGAAAAAATCTCTGGAATAAGTTTCACTAATTTCTGGACAAAATACATTAATGGTGTAGACGATATTGAGTATAAAAAATATTTCGAATATGCCGGCATTGATGTCGCAACGGAAAACGCAACGCCAAATAAACCGGTAACGGGCACCAGCGGACAACTAACCAATAACGGAACCATCAATGTAACTTCGGTAGCCAGAAACTCGGCAGCATGGATTGCAGGGTTAAACGTTAATGATGAGATCATCTCATTAGATGGTGTAATAGTAAATGATGCTTTGGAAACCATCAAATTAAGAAGTCCACAGCTATCGCTTGAAACCTTACCGCTGGTAACGAAGAAAAACATTGGAGAGGTTTTAAAATTGAAAGTTAAACGGGATGGACTGGATAAAGAAATCGCTTTAACCCTAAAAGAAAATCCAAATGTGCGTTTAAAACCAACCATAAAGGAAGATGCCACACCAGCTCAGAAAGCGGTGTTTGCCAAATGGTTAGGGAAATAAACCTAGATTTTAAGTTGTTTATAGAAACAAAAAACCCGGTAAGAAATTTTTCTTAACGGGTTTTTTTGTTGAAATGTAATGCTTAGAAAGTAAAACGTACACCTAAACCAACATCACCACTGTAAAAATCTGTATCAGGAGTTAATCTCAATGTTGGAATCCAATCTAAAGATAAATTAATTGGCGCACCATTAAATTTATAATCTAAACCTAAAACACCATTTAAACCTAAATAAACATCGCCATCAAAACCTTTTACTTTCATTGATCCAACACTGGCACCACCACCATAATACCAATTCAAGCCAGGTGCGCCACCAATTTTGTTGTACACTTCGTACAAACCAGTCAATTGAAAATAATTCACGTTATCGGAACTTCTGAAATTACCAATTAGTTCCAACATTGCATTTTTGTTTAGCCCTGTTTTAAACGTTACACCATTGTAGCTACCAAAACGACCACCAATCGCATTTTTGTAATCCTGAGCACTAACTTTCGTTGTACTTACTGCAAACAATGCTACGCAACCTAAAATTGTAAATAACTTCTTCATAATCGAGCTTTTTTAAATTAATATTTTTTTTAATTAAGATCTGCATAACAACTTTAATGCCGATTATACTTTTTGGGTAAAAATATCAGGATAAAAAAACAATGCTTGCATAGTAATTCTGTAATTCTTAAGTTTATTAAAATATTTCGAAGGAAAGGTGTGGGGGAGCATTTAGGGTGTCAATCTTAATTATTACATCAAAACATATCTTTATATATGTCCTTTCAGCTTTGATTTTTTTAACTTAACCAAATATTATAGAATGATATGGCTGCAGAAATTACACGAGTTTTCGATCTATTAAAATACAGCTTGGAAAAGCCTAAGCAAGAATTCGTTAGTGGTAAAATTAACGGGAAGTGGGTAAATTATAGTACAGATGCTTTTTGCGATGCTGTTGATCACCTGAGCCGTGGATTAATTAAGCAAGGCGTTACAAAAGGTAGCCGGGTGGCGGTAATGTCTCACAACCGGCCGGAATGGAATATTGCCGATTTCGCAGTGAATCAAATCGGTGCCTATCAGATTCCACTGTATCCAACTTTGGCCGCACACGATATTCAGTTTATTCTGAAAGATGCTGAGGTATCAATCGTCTTTGTAGCAGATGAGATTTTATATGAAAAGATAAAGCCTTGTGTTCTTGAGGTAAATCCGGATATAAAAATATACAGCTTTAGTGAAGTTAAGGGTGTTGACTATTGGAAGGTATTAACCGATCTGGGTAAAGCTGCCGTCGATATTAATTTGGATGAATACAGGGAAAAGGTTGAGCCGGAAGACATTCTTACCTTAATATATACCTCGGGTACTACAGGAACGCCAAAAGGCGTAATGCTTACCCATAATAATCTGGTATCTAATTTTTTAAATTCGTTGGTTATCATTCCCAAAGGAGGAGAAAAAGGATTAAGCTTTTTGCCTTTATCACACATCTTTGAGCGAATGATTATTTATCTTTATTTATATAATCATACCGCAGTTTACTATGCTGAAAGTATGGAAACTATTGTAGCCGACATTCAATATGTGAAACCAAATTTATTTTCCACCGTCCCACGTTTACTGGAAAAAGTATACGATAAGATTATGGAAAAAGGCAAATCACTAACAGGTGTTAAAAAGCGAATCTTTTTCTGGTCTGTAGCTTTGGCAGAGCAATACACCCTCGATGCCGGTGCGTGGTATAATTTCAAATTGAGCATTGCCAGAAAGCTGGTATTTAAAAAGTGGCAGGAAGCCCTGGGGGGAGAAATTGTGGTAATTGTTTCGGGCGGTGCTGCACTGAACCCACGCTTGGCCCGGATATTCTGGGCAGCGGGTATGCCTGTTTTTGAAGGGTATGGACTAACAGAAACCTCTCCGGTAATTACCGTAAATCGTTTTGGCGGTACAATGTTTGGAACCGTAGGTGAAGTAATTACCGGTGTAGAAGTTAAGATAGCGCAAGACGGCGAGGTATTAACCCGAGGTCATCACGTAATGAAAGGCTACTATAAACGACCTGATTTAACAGCTGAAGCGCTTGATCAGGATGGCTGGTTTCATACTGGTGATATCGGCGAGCTGATAGAGGGCAAGTTTCTTAAAATTACAGATCGTAAAAAAGAGATGTTCAAAACTGCCGGAGGTAAATACATTGCGCCGCAAATACTGGAAAATAAATATAAGGAATCGATATTTATAGAGCAGATTATGGTTTTAGGTGAAAACAGGAAATTTCCATCAGCTTTAGTTATTCCTAATTTTGAAACTTTAAAAAACTGGGCAGCAAGAAAGGGAATTGCTTATACAACTAACGAAGAGCTCATTAAAAATGATCAGGTTTTAACAAAGTATACCGAAGTAATTGAGGCTTTAGGTGTTGCTTTAGGTAAGTGGGAACAGGTAAAAAGGTTTGCTTTACTGCCTAAGGAATGGAGTATCGAGGGTGGCGAACTTACACCAAAATTAAGTTTTAAAAGGAAAGTAATCACCGAGAAAAATATCGATATCATCGAGAAAATATACAAGGATGCAGAAAACTATAAGGCCCAAAATTAAGATATCAGCTCTTTTTATTGTTGTCGCGATCGTTTTGTCTGGTTGCGTAACCGGGCAACTCGGAAAAAATAATAGTGGTGAGTATAAAAACGGAATGGTGGTTTCTGCACATCCGGAAGCTTCGCAGGTTGGTATTGAAATTTTAAAGAAAGGCGGTAACGCCATTGATGCTGCTGTTGCTGTTCAGTTTGCGCTGGCCGTAGTCTATCCAAATGCAGGAAACATTGGTGGCGGTGGTTTTATGGTTTACCGATCTTCTAAAGGGGAGGTAAATACGCTCGATTTTAGAGAAAAAGCTGCTGCATCTGCCAGCCGTGATATGTACTTGGATAGTGCTGGAAACCCGATAGTAAACAAGAGTTTATACGGGCATTTAGCCGCTGGCGTTCCTGGTTCTGTAGATGGAATGGTGCAGGCGCATCAGAAATACGGTAAATTAACATGGGCAGAAGTTCTTAAACCTGCGATAGATTTGGCCGAGAAAGGTTTCAAGATCACAAAGCGTCAGGCAGCAGAGTTAAACGGCTTGCATCAAAAGTTCATGAGGTTTAATCCGGACGGAACTGCTTTTGTAAATCTGGAAAGTACCTGGAAAGAAAACGATCTGCTCGTACAAACGGAACTCGCAAATACTTTGAAGCTGGTTCAGGAAAAGGGGCGGTCAGGGTTTTACGAAGGAACGGTGGCAGATGCAATCGTTGCGGAAATGCAAAGGGGCAAAGGGCTGATTACTAAAGAAGATTTAAAAAACTATCATTCTGCCTGGCGGAAACCTATTACTGGTGATTATCGGGGTTATAAAGTGATCACCATGCCGCCAACCTCAAGCGGCGGTATAGCGCTGGTTCAACTGTTGAAAAGTGTAGAACCTTTTCCCCTAAAAAGATGGGGCTATAATGCTGATTCTACCGTTCAGGTAATTGTGGAGGCGGAGAGAAGGGTTTATGCAGACCGCGCCACACACCTGGGCGACCCTGATTTTTATAAGGTGCCGCAAAATCAGTTACTTGATTCTGCATACAACCGTAAGCGGATGTCTGGTTTCAATTGGGCTGTGGCAACGCCAAGTAACCAGGTTTTGGCCGGGGAGATTAAGGGGGCTGAGCATGAAGAAACCACACATTTTTCTATCGTAGATCATGATGGAAATGCCGTTTCCATTACCACTACCCTCAATGGGTCATACGGCGCATTGGTAGCGGTAAAAGGCGCAGGGTTTCTTCTAAATAATGAAATGGACGATTTTTCTGTAAAACCAGGTGCACCAAATATGTACGGTTTAGTAGGAGGTGAGGCAAATTCAATTGCTCCGAATAAAAGAATGTTAAGCTCCATGACCCCTAGCATTGTAGAGAAAAATGGAAATTTATTTATGGTAGTTGGTACGCCCGGCGGTTCTACCATCATTACATCTGTTTTCCAGACCATAATTAATGTAATTGATTTTGATATGAATATGCAACAAGCAGTTGCTGCTAAGAAATTTCATCACCAGTGGTTGCCCGATGAAGTATACGTAGAAAAAGATGCCATTGATAGTCTGACGATAGAAAAGCTAAAGTTAAAGGGGTATAAAATATCACCCCGGGGTGCAATTGGCAGAGTAGATGCCATTTTAAAAACCAGTTCAGGAAGCTATCAGGGCGGTGCAGATCCACGGGGTGATGACATAGCCGTTGGCTATTAAATGATAAATTAATTTAATTTCATTGAAATGATATTTTTGGTATGGCAATTGCTCTTTGTGGCAAACGCTTACAAATTAATTTAACAAACATGAAATTAAATCTATTTAAATCTTTACCGGTTGCCTTAGCCGGTTTGTTTATCGGAACTGCTGCTTCCGCACAGGAGCCGGCTTCCCCAACAACGAAATTCAGAACCTGGTCTATTGGTGTAAATGCTGGTGCTTTAACACCACTTTCTCCGCTAGGTGGTAAAAATGATTTTAGCAATAACAAAACTAGTTTTGGTTATGGCCTTTACATTAAAAAACAATTTACCCCTTATTTCTCGTTACGTTTAGACGGGGTTAGAGGTAAATTAAAAGGCGATAATACAGAAGCTTACGAAAGTGGCTTAGTAAACAACTCTTCGGTTCAGGCTTTTGATACCCAATTAGAATATTCGGGTAGCTTAAATGCTGTTGTTAACATGTTTAACATCGATATGTTTAAGAAAGAGAATGCTTTACAACTTTATGCATCTGTCGGAGCAGGCTTAGCTGGTTACAAACCAACAATTACAACAGCAACTGGTACTTCACTATATGCTGGTGATAAAACGATTAGCGAATTAATCATTCCGGTAGGTCTTGGTGCTAAATTTAAAATCTCTGATGCAGTAAACTTCGATTTAGGCTGGACAATCAACTTTGTTGATGGTGATAACTTAGATGGTTATTACAAAGGGGGCAATGATAAATATAACTATGCTTATGCTGGTTTAGAATTTGCATTAGGAAGTGGAAAACAATTGGCTTTCCACAATCCGGTTGCATTAACTTATGATGAAGCAGTAAAAGCTAAACAAGCTGCTGACGCATTAAAAGGTGATCTTGATGCTCAAAAAGCTGAGAACGCTAAATTACGTTCAGAAATGGCTGATCTTTTAAAAGATAGCGATGGCGACGGTGTTGCTGATAAATTAGATAAATGTCCTGATACTCCATCTGGTACGGTAGTAGATGGTTCTGGATGTCCGTTAGTTGCTCCAAAACCTCAGGTAACCATTATTACAGAAGAAGATCGTAAAGTAGTTAGTGAAGCCATTAAAAACTTAGAATTTGATTTAGGTAAAGCTACTATCCGTTCTAAATCTTTCGCTTCTTTAAATAGAGTTGCCGGATTATTGGTTCAGAAAAACTTTAGCTTAAAATTAGCTGGTCACACAGATAATACTGGTTCTAAAGAATTAAACTTACGTTTATCTAAAGAAAGAGCAGAATCTGTTAAAGCTTACTTAGTATCTCAAGGTGCTAATGCATCACGTATTGAGGCTACAGGTTACGGAATGGGTCAGCCAATTGCAACAAACAAAACTGCAGCTGGTCGTCAGAAAAACCGTCGTGTAGAGTTCACACTTTACTAGTCGATTTAACTTATAAAAGGAAAGCTCCCGATGAAAATCGGGAGCTTTTTTTGTGCATTAATTTTTCTGTTTTAAATGGTTTTACAAAAGCAGGTCTCTAGGTAAATCAGATGCTGAAGCAAGTTTATTAGATTAACGAACATCGCCGATAAGGCATATCTGCACTATTAAACAATCAGTTTTAATCTTATTCGATTTCTTTAATTGTCTTTTTGATCTTATTCAGATCATTCATACTAAAGTTTGGCGCCTGGAAAGAAAACATCTGGTAAATAAGTAATCCATCTTTACTATCGTAGATACTGATCATTTTATCATTTGAACGCTTGGTGTATACCAGGTATTTGATGTTTGATTCCTTACTTAAAATCAAGCTATCTAATGCCGCATTGGTTACAAATTTAAATTTATAGCGATATTGTTCCTCAGCCGGAGCTTGTACTAAAGTAACCGGTTGCGAAGAAAAAACCTCCCGGACATATTCCGGAATGTATAATGTTTCTTCCACTAATTCCGGAAGCCTTTTTTTGTTGTAAAACTGATAATCCAGGCCCCGTGTTTGTTTCATTAATAGCCCATCATTAATCTGTTTCAAATAGCCGCTAAGCAAGCCCGCCGACCAGTTTAAAAATTTGGAATGATTGTACAACATGCCGAGTTGCTTAGATTTTGTTGCTCTTTTTGACCCTCCTTCTTCAGTTACCAATATAATTTGCAATGTGCTAACCGCATCAGGAAATAAAGTAACCGTAGCCAGGGTGGTTTCCTGCATCTGCTTTGGTTTGAGCGTTGGCGAGATCATTTTTAGTCCATAAACCAGATTTAGATTTTTAATCGTATCGATTTGTTCGCCGTAGGTATCCAGATAGAAAAATGAATAATTGGCAGAGGTTTGATAGTTAACCAATTCCTCAGGCTTAATGATTTTATAGGGCGTAATGGTCCAGCTCTTTTTTATAGCCTGTTCAAACTGATCAATATTTTTGTAATCTGCATAAGGTAGCGTAAATAACGTAGTCGTTTTCTTGAAAGCCTCAAGTTTATCAGCATTTGTAGGCACGTTTCCAAAATAGGCGGTTTGTGCCATACTGCTAATAGCAGTGAGCATTATTAAATGGATGAGGAGAATCTTTTTGATCAAAAGCATAATTCTGCGGATATGATTTGTGTGCAATTATAATAAGAATCTTTTGACAATTATTTTGAAATTTTCTATTGCAATAACAAAATACATTCGTTAGCTTTGTTATGCAAGCATAATAAATTCGTGAAATGAAACAACAACAAACATTAGATTACCATGTCAAATTCGCATGGCAGAACATGTTTAATAAGTATAATCAAATGGCTGCCAGCTTTGGGATTACCCAGGCAATCGGCTATATGTTAATTAATATTAACGATGATGAAGGTACTGCTGTTTCTAACCTGGCTGGCTTACTTGGTGTAAAAGCAACTAGCCTTTCGCGAATGCTGAATAATATGGAAGAGGCTAAATTAATTTATCGGGAGACATCAGTTGGCGATAAACGTTCTGTAAAAGTTTTCCTGACTGATTTTGGTAAAGAAAAAAAACAGCTGGCCAAAGGAGTTGTTCGAAAATTTAATGAGTATCTCGATGAACATTTTTCTAAAAAAGAAAAGGAAACGTTCATCAATTTGTTAATAAAATTAAATGATATAACTGTAGCATATACTGTTGATTAATAATTATGAAACGAAGCATTAATAAAGTTGCTGTTCTGGGATCAGGTATAATGGGTTCGCGTATCGCATGCCACTTCGCCAATATTGGTGTAGAGGTTTTGCTTTTAGATATTGCACCCAAAGAACTTACGCCCGAAGAGCAGGCTAAAGGGTTAACTCTTGATCAGCCGGCGGTTAAGAATCGAATTGTAAATACCGCCTTACAAACGGCAGTAAAAACCAATCCATCGCCGGTCTATTCTAAAAAAGCGGTAAATAAAATTAAAACCGGAAACTTCGATGATGATATGTCGAAGATTGCCGGCTTTGATTGGGTAATAGAAGTTGTTGTAGAAAACCTCGACATTAAAAAGAAAGTTTTCGAACAGGTAGAGCAATTCCGCAAACCCGGAACTTTAATCACTTCAAATACTTCAGGCATTCCTATTCATCTAATGGCCGAAGGCAGGAGTGAAGATTTTAAAGCAAACTTCTGCGGAACGCACTTCTTTAATCCTCCACGTTACCTGAAATTGTTAGAAGTAATTCCGACGCCATATACTAATCCGGAAATCGTTGATTTCCTGATGCATTATGGCGATAAATTTTTAGGTAAAACGACTGTTTTGTGTAAAGATACACCCGCGTTTATTGCAAATCGCGTAGGTGTCTATTCCATTATGGCCTTACTTCATTTGGTTGATAAGCTGGATTTAACAGTTGAAGAGGTTGATAAATTTACTGGCCCGGCATTGGGCAGACCAAAATCAGCTACTTTCCGTACCTCTGATGTAGTCGGTTTAGATACCATGATCAAAGTGGCTAAAGGACTTTATGATAATTGCCCTGAAGATAAGGCACACGAACTATTTAAACTCCCAGCCTATGTGCAGAAAATGGAAGAAAATAAATGGTTGGGTGATAAAACCAAACAAGGTTTTTATAAGAAGACAAAAACTGCAGAAGGCAAAACAGAAATTTTAGCGCTTGACTTAAAAACGCTGGAGTATAAGCCACAACAGAAAGTTAAGTCTTCCACTTTAGAAATGACCAAACCAGTTGAAAACCTTCAGGAACGCATGAAGATTTTTGCTAAAGGAAAAGATAAAGCAGGCGAGTTATTCCGTCATTCTTCTTTCGGATTATTCGAATACGTTTCGGATAGAATCCCGGAAATTTCTGATGAACTGTATCGGATAGATGATGCCATGCGTGCTGGTTTCGGCTGGGAATTAGGTCCTTTTGAACTTTGGGATGCTGTTGGCGTTGCAGCAGCAATTGAAGGGATGGCACAATATGGAAACCAGGCTGCGGCTTGGGTTCAAGAAATGCTTGATGCTGGAAATACATCGTTTTATAAAGTAGAAGGTGGCGTTAAAAAGTATTATGATATTCCGACAAAATCTTACAAAGCGCTCCCCGGCACCGATGATTTTATCATTCTGGATAATATTCGCGAGAATAAAACCCTTTGGAAAAACTCTGGCGTTTCTATTATAGATTTAGGCGATGGCATTTTAAATGTAGAGTTCCATACTAAAATGAATACCATTGGCGGCGACGTAATTTCAGGAATTAACAAAGCCATTGATATGGCCGAGAAAGATTACCGCGGTTTGGTAATTGGTAACGATGGTGCAAATTTTTCTGCCGGAGCAAATGTCGGGATGATTTTCATGATGGCAGTAGAGCAGGAGTGGGACGAATTGAATATGGCCATTCGCATGTTCCAGAATACTTCCATGCGCATCCGCTATTCTTCAATTCCTGTTGTAGTAGCACCGCATAACCTCACGTTAGGTGGAGGATGTGAATTTAGCTTACATGCAGATCATGTTCAGTTATCCGCAGAAACTTACATGGGTTTAGTGGAATTTGGCGTTGGGGTTATTCCAGGTGGTGGCGGAACAAAAGAGTTCGCGTTACGTGCTTCTGATGAATATAAAGATGATCAAATCGTTCAAAATGCATTGAAAGATCGCTTTTTAACCATCGGTATGGCGAAAGTTTCTACTTCAGGTTATGAGGCTTATGAGTTGGGCTACCTTCAAAAAGATAAATTTTCCATCTCCATGAACCGTAATCGCCTGCTGGCCGATGCAAAAGCAAAAGCAATTGAACTGGCAGATGCAGGTTATACCAAACCGGTTCAAAGAACAGATATTAAAGTGCTTGGCAAGCAAGGTTTAGGAATTGTATATGCCGGTGCAAATAGTATGTACGCCGGACATTACATTTCTGAACATGATAAAAAAATCTCTGAAAAATTAGGTTACGTGATGTGTGGTGGAGATTTGTCTTCGCCAACAGAGGTAAGTGAACAATATTTACTGGATTTGGAAAGAGAAGCATTTTTATCGCTCGCCGGAGAAAGAAAATCGTTAGAGCGGATCCAATCAATAATTACCAAAGGGAAACCGTTGAGAAATTAAATGGGTATCAAGATATGAGTATCATGTATCAAGATTCTGAACAAATTTAAAAATAAAATTGGCGATCTCCAGTTTTGAGCCCAGTCTTGATACTTGATACTCGCTACTTAATACTAAAAGCTACTAGATACTAAAATAATGGAAGCATATATTATAGCCGGATATCGTACTGCAGTAGGTAAAGCACCTCGTGGCGTATTCCGTTTTACACGGGCTGATGATTTAGCCGCAGAAGTGATCAAGGCTTTGGTCGCATCGGTTCCGAATTTAGATAAAGAACAGATTGATGATGTAATTGTGGGGAATGCCACACCAGAGGCAGAGCAGGGACTGAATATTGGCCGGATGATTTCATTAATGGGCCTGGATACTGAAAAAGTTCCGGGTGTAACCGTAAATCGTTATTGCGCATCAGGACTGGATACCATCGCTACTGCTGTTGCGAAAATTAAAGCAGGCATGGCCGATTGTATCATTGCCGGTGGGGTAGAAGTAATGAGTGGAATGCCTTTCGGGGGCTGGAAGCTGGTTCCAAATGCCGAAGTAGCAAAAAATAATCCCGATTGGTATTGGGGAATGGGCCTGACAGCAGAAGCCGTTGCCAACGAATATAAAGTTAGTCGGGAAGATCAGGATGTGTTTGCACTTAAATCTCATGAAAAAGCAATTCAAGCCATTAAGAATGGTCATTTGAAAGATGGCATTTTGCCCATCACGATAAATGAAAATTATTTGGATGATAACCTGAAAAAGAAAACACGCTCTTATGTAGTAGATACGGATGAAGGACCGCGTGCAGATACTACTCTGGAGAAATTGTTAAAATTGAAACCTGTTTTTGATGCAGTGGGAAGTGTAACTGCTGGTAACTCTTCGCAAACATCAGATGGTGCCGCGTTTGTTTTAGTAGTGTCTGAAAAGAAAATGAAAGAACTGAATGCTGAACCGATTGCACGATTGGTGAGTTACAGTGTTGCCGGGGTTCCGCCAAGAATTATGGGCATCGGCCCGATTGAAGCGATTCCGAAGGCATTAAAACAAGCTGGTTTGAAACAAGATGATATAGATTTGATTGAGCTGAACGAGGCTTTCTCTTCTCAATCTCTGGCTGTAATCAGAACGCTGGGTTTAAATCCAGACATCATTAATGTAAACGGTGGCGCAATTGCTTTAGGTCATCCGCTGGGTTGTACCGGTGCAAAACTTACCGTGCAAATCATGAATGAATTGAAACGACAGGATAAAAAATATGGAATGGTAACCATGTGCGTGGGTACAGGGCAGGGAGCAGCAGGAATTTTTGAATTGTTGTAGAATAGTATCAAGATATGAGTATCAAGTATCAAGATTGAATAGCGAGTGTTAAGGCAATTGCAAAAAATCATCCTGAACATATTTGTACACATTATTAAATACTAAGGCATATGCACAATTTTAAAGATTTAAAAGTTTGGCAAAAATCAATTGATTTGGCAATTGAAGTTTACAAAGTAACTTCACTTTTACCTAATGATGAAAAGTATGGTTTGGTTTCGCAAATGAAGAGGTGTTCTGTTTCGATTTCATCAAATATTGCCGAAGGGTCTGGCAGAGGAAGTAGTGCTCAATTCAAATATTTTTTGAACATAAGCCAAGGCTCGGCATTCGAATTGGAAACGCAGCTAATCATTTCAAACCGGCTAAAATTGATAGATAATGAATTGTCAACTGATTTAATTGAGAAAATAACTGAAATACAAAAAATGATTTACGCTTTGGATAGAAGTATTAAAGTATAATTAAGTGTTACCCAGATATGAGTATCAGGATTGAATGCCAATAAAGAGAAATAAATACAGCGATTTTGAGTTTAAGCGAGGTCTTGATACTTGATACTCGCTACTGAATACCAAAACCCAGCGACTTCAAGTTTTTAAACCCAAATCTTGATACTTGATACTCGCTACTAGATACTAAAATAATGGAAACAACCGAAAAAAAGACAATTAAAGGCGGTGAATTTTTAATTAAAGAAACCGTTTATCAGGATGTATTTATCCCTGAAGAATTTGATGAAGAGCAACAGATGATTGCACAAACTTGTCGCGATTTCCTGGAAGCTGAAGTATACCCCAATCTAGATAAAATAGACAAACAGGAAGATCCTGAATTAATGCCTACGCTATTAACCAAAGCTGGCGAACTGGGGATTCTTGGTGTTTCTGTGCCAGAAGAATACGGAGGTTTTGGAAAGAATTTTAATACTTCCATGCTGGTAGCTGATGTAATTGGTGCTGGTCACTCTTTCGCTGTGGCGCTTTCAGCACATACCGGCATCGGAACATTGCCAATTTTATATTATGGTAATGAAGAACAAAAGGCAAAATACATTCCGAAGTTAGGTTCTGGCGAATGGAAAGCTGCTTATTGCTTAACGGAGCCCAATTCCGGTTCAGATGCAAATTCGGGAAAAACAAAAGCCACATTAAGCGGAGATGGGAAACACTATATCATCAACGGACAAAAAATGTGGATCACCAATGGTGGTTTCGCAGATATTTTTATCGTTTTTGCCAAGATAGACGACGATAAAAATTTAACTGCATTTATTGTAGAGAAAGATTTTGGGGGCATTACCATGAATCCGGAAGAACATAAAATGGGAATTAAAGGCTCTTCTACACGCCAGGTTTTCTTCAACGATTGCGCTGTGCCAGTTGAGAACATGCTGAGTGATCGAGAAAATGGGTTTAAAATTGCGGTAAATATTTTAAACATTGGGCGGATTAAATTATCTGCTGCGGCAATCGGGGCTTCAAAAGCGACGCTAAATACAGCTATTAATTATTCGAATGAACGTAGTCAGTTCGGCCGGCCGATTTCTAAATATGGTGCCATTCGTTTTAAGATTGCAGAAATTGCATCAAAATTGTATGCTGTCGATGCAGCGAATTACAGGGCCGGACAAAATATAGATGATACTTATGATCAACTGGTTGCCGGTGGAATGGAATCTGGCAAAGCCAGACTAAAATCCGTAGAGCAATTCGCTGTTGAATGCGCCATTTTAAAAGTTTGGGGTTCTGAAGCCTTGGATTATACTGTGGATGAAGGTGTTCAGATTTACGGTGGGATGGGCTTTAGTGCCGATGCACCAATGGACAGGGCTTATCGCGATGCGCGAATCAATAGAATTTTCGAGGGAACAAACGAAATTAACCGTTTGCTTACTGTTGATATGATGCTGAAACGTGCAATGAAAGGCGAACTCGATTTAATGGGCCCGGCAACAGCAGTAGCTGCAGAATTAATGAGCATTCCAGATTTTGGTGAGGAAGATACCACGCTGTTTGCTGCTGAGAAAAAAGTGCTGGCAAATTTAAAAAAGGCAACTTTAATGGTTGCTGGTGCGGCAGTTCAGAAACTCATGATGACGCTCAGCAAAGAGCAGGAAATTTTAATGAACATTGCAGATATGGCTGGTTATGTTTATGTACTTGAATCAGCTTTGTTAAGGACTGAGAAATTAGTTGCTACAAAGGGGGAGGCAGCAACAGCTGTTCAACTGGATTTATTGCGCATTTATATGGTGGAAGCTGTTGATGGTGTAGCCAAAGCGGGTAAAGAAGCACTTTGGGCTTTCGCAGAAGGCGATGAACAACGCATGATGTTGGTGGGCTTACGCAGGTTTACAAAAGTAGAACCATTTAATGTAAAAGATGCCCGCCAAAGGGTAGCGCAAGAACTAATAGCAGCCAATAAATATATCTTTTAAGGGAGAAGGTTAAGGGTTTGAAGGTTTAAGGTTCGGGTGTATAACATTAGGATCTTAAACCTTTTTTTAATACCTGTATAATCAATTTTAATTATTCTTTGGAGATAAAAAAGAGATTAAGTATGGCTTTGTCAGTTGTACATTAAATCCTATTTTTGGAAATGATTAAAATTAAACACCTTACTCTTTTTATGCTGCTTGTCGTAACCGCAATCTCTTCTTGTAAAAAAGATGAAGATCCGGATAAGCAAATCACTGATTTTATTGCTAAAAATAATATTGCCGCAACGAAAGATGCTTCTGGTTTATATTATCAAATCATTAAACCAGGCACCGGAAACTTTACTTATCCAGCCAGTACGAGTATCACGATCAAATACGAAGGAAGGTTATTGGATGGAACGGTGTTCGATAATGGGAGTGGTAAAGAACAAACCTTTATTCTTTCACAATTGATTCAGGGTTGGAGAATCGGTATTCCTAAAATTCAAAAGGGTGGCGAGATCAGGTTGATTATTCCTCCGGGCTTAGGTTACGGAAGCGGTGCAACAGGCCCAATCCCAGGTAATTCTGTGCTTGACTTTACAATCCAGTTGTCCGACGCTAAATAATATCAATATTTACGGCTAATTTCTCAGGAATGTTAAAATTGGTTAAAAATTGGAGCATCCGTATTAAAAGCTTATTTTTGCCAATGATGCTTAAATTCAAATATTTAATACTGTTCGTCTGTTTTGCAGGATGCTTTGCTTCCTGTAAAAAGAATGAGGCTTTCGAAGCTTATGATCCAGTACCGCAGTTTAAAGCAGATACAACGGCCATCAGGGCTTTTGTTAAAGCGAACAACATTAATGCAGTTAAAGATCAATCTGGTGTTTTTTATGAAATAATAGCACCTGGAACAGGAAGCATTTCTTACACAACAAACACTCAAATTACAGCAGATTACGAAGGCAGGTTGCTTAATGGAAATATTTTCGATAGTTCAAAAGGCACGCCGATAACTTTTTCATTAGGCAGAGTAATCCCCGGATGGCAGATAGGCATTCCAAAAATTCAAAAAGGAGGAAAAATCAGATTAATTATTCCTTCCTATTTCGGATATGGAAATGTAGCCCAGGGAGCAAATATCCCAGCGAATTCTATACTCGATTTTAATATCACACTTACAGAAGTTTCAAACTAAATGAACAAATTTACCAAACTTAGCCTTTGCTTATGTTTATTGGCTACAGTACTTTTTAGCGCCTGCGAGAAGGAATATGATTCAATCGAAACGATTGATGATACGGCGATTCAGGCTTTCGTAAAAGCCAGCAGCTTAAAATTTACAAAGGATCCAACTGGATATTACTATAGCGTTACCTCACCAGGGACTGGAGCTAGTGTGAAAAATTCAGATTCTGTATATTATTCTTATACATTTAAAACTTTAAATGGACAAGTTTTAAATCAAAGTTCTGATGTTATGATTCCTGGTACTTTTTTGGGTTATACAGATCGATTTGCAATTGCTGGTACGTCTTATGTTTTTACAGGTATCAGAGAAGTTTTGTCGAAATTAAGCAGAGGCGGAAAAGCGAGCTTAGTTTTGCCTTCTAACTTAGCTTTTGGTAAAAATGGTTTGAGCGCTATAAACGTAGGTTCAAACGAGAATATTTTAGTTGAGTTGGGCATTTACAACGAGTCTAAAATTCATGATATAAATGAATTAGAACTTAATAATTTTTTAAGATCCAATAATCTTACCGCTATCAAAGACCCTTCCCGCGTTCGTTATATCGTTACGCAACAAGGAACGGGAAGTCAAGTGTTGTCTTCAAGTACCTTAATTGTAAATTATACTGGCAGACTTCTAACTGGGACAATCTTTGACTCAAATACAGCGGGTACATATTCAACGACTTTGGTAGGAGTAATTCCTGGTTGGGATATACTAAAAAACTTTAAAGCTGGTACTAAGCTTCGCTTATTTATTCCTTCAGATCTTGGTTATGGTCAGGCAGGAAGCAGAAATTCTTCAACTGGAGATTATATCATTCCGCCAAATGCAGATTTGGATTTCGATATCGAAATTGTTAGCGTTACGAATTAGCCAACCCCTCCTTAAAAACTTTTAAAACCCTTTCCCTTGCAAATTTATGCTCAACTATTGGTTGGGCATATTTTTTTGTTCCAAACTCTGGTACCCACTTTTTAATGTATTCAAATTTAGGATCAAATCTCTTGGTTTGTAATTCGGGGTTAAAAACCCTGAAGTATGGTGCGGCATCATTTCCAGAACCAGCAGCCCATTGCCATCCGCTAACATTACTTGCCATTTCATAATCAAGCAGTTTACTGGCAAAATAAGCCTCACCCCATCGCCAGTCGATTAACAGGTGTTTAGATAAAAAACTTGCTGTTACCATGCGCACGCGGTTGTGCATCCAACCGGTTTCATTTAGCTCACGCATGCCTGCATCTACAAGTGGGTAGCCCGTATTTCCTTCGCACCAGGCTTTAAATTCGTTCTCATTATTTCGCCATTTGATGTGATCATATTGCTTTTTAAAAGAGTTAAAGGCAGCATATGGAAAATGCCACAAAATCATCATATAAAATTCTCTCCAGGCCAGTTCTGAAAGCCAAACGTTTGATTTCGCGTCAACTGCATCCTTTGCTGCTTTACGGATGCTCACGGTTCCAAAGCGCAAATGCAAACCAATCCTGGTAGTTCCTGCTATTGCCGGGAAATCGCGTTCATTTGCATAACTATCTAGTTTGTCCTGGTAGCTGATTTTTGGAAATGCTAATTTGCTCACTTCAAAGCCCATTTCTTTTAGCGTTGGCAAAGGCAAGTATTTAGTTTTAAAAAAGTTATTGAGATATCTTTCTGTTGGATAAGCTTTAAGATAAAAGTCGTTCAATTTAGCTTGCCATTGTTTATAAAACGGTGTAAAAACGGTATAGGGTGTTTTATCAGACTTTAAAATTTCTCCTTTCTCAAAAACCACCTGATCTTTAAAAGTCTTAAATTCGATTTTTTCACTTCTTAAAAACTCGGCCATGTTGTCATCACGTTCCCGGGCATATGGTTCGTAGTCATGGTTGGTATAAACCTTTGCAACATCATATTCTCTTAATACTTCAGGCCATACTTCCTCAGGCTTGCCATATTTAACAAGTACATCTGATCCATACTTTTGAAGTACAGTCTTTAAATCAGCAACAGTTTGATATATGAAGGTAATCCGGGCATCATCAACTGCCAGTTTATCCAGAATATTCTGATCAAAAATGAAAAGTGGTAAAACGGGATGCCCGCCTTTCAAGGCATGATATAATGCGGCATTGTCTTCTAAACGCAAATCGCGGCGGAACCAAAAAATACTAATTCCTAAATCCCCTGAAGGGGACTTTGAATTTTCATTGTTCATTTATTTCTGATTTTATATACTGGCTTTGGAAGACTTTTATTTTTGATACAAATTCGACAACGCATCATCCAAATGTGTGAATTTAAACTTGAAACCCGCATTTAAAATTTTTTGAGCAGAAGTATTATTGCTCATCAATACAGCATCGGCTCTTTCACCCATTAATAATTCAATTGCTTTTCTCGGCACTTTGATTGGCCATGCCGGGCGATGTAAATGTTTCGCAATGGCTTTTGTTAAGCTTTCATTCGTAACCGGATATGGGGCACAAGCATTGTAGCAACCCTCCATTTGCAAATTCTCTATGGCATAAATATACATTTCAACCATATCGTCTAAATGGAGCCAGGGCGTCCACTGTTTCCCTGTTCCAATTGGAGCTCCTACAAATAATCTTACAGTTTTATCAAGTTGAGGTAAAGCACCGCCATCATTACTAAAAACAATGCCAGTGCGCAGTTTTACGATCCGTAAACTTAATTTCCTTCCCTGATCAACTGCATCTTCCCACAGTTTGCAACATTCTGCAAGAAATCCATAACCATTTGGGCTTTCTTCAGTTAAGATTTCATCACCGCAATCCCCATAATAACCAACGGCAGAGGCAGAGATAAAGGATTTTATTTGATGATCAGGTTTGGATTTTATAGCTTGAAAAAGTAATTCGGTCGACTTCACCCGGCTATCAAGAATCTGTTTTTTTCGTTCATCAGTCCATTTTTTGTCAGCCACTGGTTCGCCCGCTAAATGAACAATGGCCTCCACACCAATCAGGCAGTTTACATCGATTTCTCCTTTGTAAACATCCCAGGCATAATTATTTGGATCGCTATCCTTTTTACGGGAAAGCGTATTTACTTCATATCCCTGGTTCAGTAACTGTTTTTTGAGTGCGGTTCCAACAAGTCCGGTTGCGCCTGTAATCAGAATCTTTTTCGCCATCTATTTTAAACACTAAACATGCGAAAGGGTTTTTTTAAAGACTAAAGACTAAAGACTAAAGACTAAAGACTAAACCGAGCTGCGACGATAAACGAAGGACGACCAACGATAGACGATAAACTAAAGACCAGCGATGATTCTATTTTTTGGTGCTTTAACCGAATAGCTCAATTTAATCGTCTTCGTTTCATTGGGTGCAATTTTCAGCTGCCAGGATAGCATTCCCGTTTCCTTATTTACTGTTGCGCCGTTGCTTTCGAGCAATTCTATTTCAATATCGCTTTCTGTTGATAGCGGATACTGATCTTTAAGCGATAGTTCTATGGATTCTTTTTTGGTGTTTCTAATCTTGATCAAATAAGTAAACAGTTGTTTTTTATTGCTACCAATCAATTTTGTGCTGCTGAAATCTTCCTGTTTTTCTTTAGTGATGATAATCTTTTTGTCCTTACCCATGCTCAGGCTTAAAGTATCCAGAATATTTGCAGGGTTAATGAAAGATTTGCCTGTATAAGTTCCTTCAAAAATGATATTGGCATTGCCGGCCTGAAGATTCAATTTTTCCCAATCCAACACATCAGCCAGTAAAAAAGCATCATTACTTAATCTGGGTGCCGCATAATATCTGTATTTAGCATGTACTTCATATTCTTTAAATGAAACCGTGTGGGGTTTATTGTCGCTGTTTATGTCATAAGGAATATCGATATCGAAAGTTACCCCTAACTGCGTTTCATTAACAGAAGTGTAATTGTTTATTGTTGATGGAGCAGGCATTGCAGCTTTTTTTTGCGTACTGATACCTCTTATCATAATGGTTTCATTTAGTTTATTGTCAGCTGTTTGCATGCCGTAAACTTGTCCCGTTAACGCTTTCTGTACCTGCGGATAAGTGGAAACAAACCAGGGATTTAAAGTTGGGGCAGTAATATTATAATTTGGGTTCCCGGTGGATAGGGAAAGTTTTACTTTTCTCCAATCTAACCCGGTATTTTGGGTGATGGCTGCTTTGTAAACCAATCCGAGCGGCTTAGCTGTGCTGGCAGATTTAATATCGTAACTGGCCAACCAACTCGCACCTGGTGTAACATATGAAATATTATAATCTGCCAGTGTGGTGGTTTTTGACATTAATTGCAACACCAGCTGTCCGAGTTGCTCATTCGGATTGTTTTTTAACTCGTTTAACTGCTGCTGTAGCGCAGTGAGTTTTTGATTTTGATTTTCCTCAATCAACGAAAGCGCAGTAATTGCTCCTCTTACTTCGGTGTTTTTAGACCGATAATAATCTGCCAGTTTAATTAATTCGGAAACATTGGTTCCATTGCTGGTTCCGCCAGATTTTCTGTTTTCATCCAGTAATAGTAAAGTCTGCTCCTCTACAGCCTTTTCATTCTTCGTTTTCGTAACAGCAGCAGTAACAATCTTAATACTATCATTCAGTTTCTTGATTTCCGGGTTCGCGGCATCTGTATTTAAAAAATCCCGGTTAAACTGAACGGCTAAAATGGTTACACCGCCAGAAATGCCTACCTGAATTGAATTTTCATTTACCCGCCCGGAGATGTTGTTAATTACAATTTCTGATGTGCCGGCAGGGAGATTCACTTTTCCCATATGGGAGAGCTGAGCGCCATTGTTATAGACTGTTACACTTTCTAAGGATGCTTTGCTTTTGATCTGTTGTTGAGCAAAAACACTTATGGGAAATAATAGCGCAAATAAGATTCGTTTCATCGGGTTTAATTAAGGTAATCGTTTTGTATTTTAACTGAAGATGAACGAATGGCCGGCTTTCCATAACTATATTTTTTTTGTTGCCTGTATGTAAAGAATTTTCCCAGTTTTTGATGCCTGAAAAAAATAAGATAAATTTGTACTTACTCTCTTAAATCCCTTTTCCGATAAAAGATGTCTAAAAAAATTTTAGTATGGTTTAGAAATGACCTCCGGTTGCACGACAATGAAATGTTGGTGGAGGCAATTGCTAAGTCAGATTCAATTTTACCTGTTTATATTTTAGATCCCCGCCAGTTTGAGGAAACCAAGTATGGAACATTGAAAACCGGTAGCGTCAGGACGCAATTTTTATTTGAAAGTGTGGTAGGGTTAAGGAGTGGTTTCAAGCAAATTGGAGGTAATTTATTAATTGCAACAGGAAATCCGGAGGAAATTATTCCGCAGCTGATTCAGGAATATGAAATTACAGAAGTATATCATCACCGTGAAGTGGCGCGGGAAGAAACGCATGTATCTGCTTTGGTAGAAAATGCACTCTGGAAATTACGGGTTAATCTTAAGCACTTTATTGGCCATACCTTATATAATAAAGAAGATTTACCTTTTCCTATCAAAGATATTCCGGATGCTTTTAATCAATTTAAGAAGAAAATTGAGCGCGATTCCATTATAAAACCTTGTTTTCCTGCTCCAGATCGCATCAATGTCGCAGAAGTAATTGATTGGGGCACGCTACCATCTTTACCAGAATTAAACCTGGTTCCACAGCAAAAGGACGAAAGGTCGGATTTCGAATTTGTGGGCGGCGAAGCCGAAGGTTTAGCCCATTTACAGAAAGTAATTGTTGCCATGCAGCAAGCCGCTACTACTAAAAATTTAATTCTTGTTTCTAAACTTTCTGCCTGGTTGGCAATGGGTTGTCTTTCTCCGCGTAAAGTGTATTGGGAAATTAAGAAAATGGAAGGAATGCCAAATACGAAGGCCATGTTTAACCATATTCTATTGGGTTTGCTATGGAGAGATTATTTCCGTTTTATGTTCAAAAAATACGGCAATACTTTTTTCCATCCTGACGGTTTCGGCAGCCAGGGCTTAGTGGATATTGAAAACGAGCAAGAGAATTTCAGCAAGTGGAAAAATGCACAAACCGGATTTGCTGTGGTTGATGCAGTGATGACCGAATTAAATCAGACTGGATTTATATCGAACATTGCACGTCAAACGGCCGCTTTATATCTGGTCAATAACCTGGAAGTTAGCTGGATTTTTGGCGCGGCTTATTTTGAAGAAAAGCTGATTGATTACAATCCGGCAAGTACCTGGGGGAATTGGGCTAATATTGCAGGTGTTGGCAATGACCAAAAAACGAAAAATGTATTCGATATCGATAAAAACATTAAAAATCTCGATCCGAAAGGAAATTATGCCTTAATCTGGCTTCCTGAACAAATGATTGACTGAGAGAATTTTGAATGATAGAATGGCTTGCTTTTTGATACTATCAATTAATAATTCATTCAACCAAAAATCACTCGTTTATTGATAATGGTTCTATAATTCAAAAAATCTTATTTTAATACAGTTTTTTGCCGTTTATATAAGGTAAAATTCTAATTTTGTAATGCTTATAGTAAACAGTTAATAATGGATAGTTTATCTTATCTCAACGGCGCAAACGCCGAATATGTAGATTCTTTATATCAGTCGTATCAGCAAGATCCTGAATCAGTTGAGTTTGGTTGGCAAAAATTTTTTGAAGGTTTTGATTTTGGAAGAGGTTCTGAAGCTTCAGCTGCGAATGTAGAAACTCCGGAACAATTTTTAAAAGAGGTTAGTGTTTTAAACCTGATTGACGGATATAGAAGCCGTGGTCACTTATTTACACACACCAATCCGGTTCGCGAAAGACGCAAACACTTGCCAAGTTTAGACCTTTCAAATTTTGGCCTTTCTGATGCCGATTTAGAAACTGTTTTTAATTCCGGAGTGGAGATTGGAATTGGTGCAGCAAAATTGAAAGATATTGTTGCTTTCCTGAAACAGACTTACACGAGCTCAATCGGAGCAGAATATAAATTTTTACGTACTCCTGAAGTGTTGAACTGGATTCAGCAGAAAATGGAAAGTACCCGCAATACGGCAAGTTTCTCTATCGACGAGAAAAAACGTATTCTTAGAAAATTAAATGAAGCTGTAAGTTTTGAAAATTTCCTGGGTACGAAATTCTTAGGCCAAAAGCGTTTTTCTTTAGAAGGTGCAGAGGCTTTAATTCCTGCATTAGATTCGGTAATTGAAAAAGGCGCTGATTTAGGAATCGAGGAATTTGTAATTGGTATGGCACATCGCGGTCGTTTAAACGTACTGGCGAACATCATGCAGAAAACTTACAAAGATATTTTCGCGGAGTTTGAAGGTAAGAGCTACAATCCTGATACGCCTTATGGAGGTGATGTAAAATATCACTTAGGCTATTCTACAGATGTAACCACTGTTGCCGGTAAGAGCGTTCACTTAAGTCTTTGTCCAAATCCTTCTCACCTGGAAACAGTTGATGGTGTGGTTGAAGGCATGAGCCGTTCGAAAATTGATTTTAAATATGGTGGCGATAACAGCCGTTTAGCACCAATTTTAATTCATGGTGATGCGTCTGTTGCTGGTCAGGGGATTGTGTATGAAGTAATTCAAATGGCAGGCCTTGAAGGTTATAAAACTGGTGGAACCATTCACCTGGTGATTAATAACCAGATCGGTTTCACTACCAACTATAAAGATGCGCGTACCAGTACCTATTGTACAGATATTGCTAAAGTAACTTTATCTCCGGTTTTCCACGTAAATGGTGATGATCCTGAAGCTTTGGTTTATGCCATTAATCTGGCAATGGAATATCGCCAGAAGTATAAAAATGATGTTTTCATTGATATTTTATGCTATCGCCGATTTGGGCATAATGAGGCAGATGAACCTAAATTCACGCAGCCTTTATTATATAAAACAATTGAAAAACACCCTAATCCAAGGGAAATATATATCGAGCAATTAACCAAAGAAGGTAAATTGGAAGCGGGCCTTGCAAAAGAAATGGAAAAAGATTTCCGTGGAATTTTACAGGAACGCTTAAACGAAGCCAAAGATTTTGTAGCGAGTAAAGATGAAGTTAAATTTGGCGGTGCCTGGGCAGATTTGCGGATGGCTACGCCGAAAGATTTTGAGACTTCTCCGGTAACGGCTGTGAAAAAATCTACTTTATTGGAAATTGGTAAGCGTATTACCACTTTACCATCTGATAAAAAGTTTTTCAAAAAAATTGAAAAATTATTTACAGAGCGTACCAAAATGGTAAACGATACGAATATTTTTGACTGGGCAATGGGCGAGCAACTGGCTTATGGCACTTTATTGTCAGAAGGCAAAAGAATTCGTTTAAGTGGCCAGGATGTAGAACGTGGTACTTTCTCTCACCGTCATGCTGTTTTAACATTAGAAGATAGTGAGGAGGAATATGTGCCGTTAGCAAACATTTCTGAGCAGCAGGCACCATTCGATATTTACAATTCTCATTTATCAGAATATGGAGTTTTAGGTTTTGAATATGGTTATGCCATGGCAAATCCCAACGCTTTAACCATCTGGGAAGCGCAATTTGGTGACTTCTTCAATGGAGCACAAATTGTAGTAGATCAGTATATTGCAAGTGCAGAGACTAAATGGCAACGTGAAAACGGTTTGGTACTGTTATTACCTCATGGTTACGAAGGTCAGGGTCCGGAACACTCTTCAGCACGTATTGAGCGTTTTATGGAACTTTGTGCAGATTACAACATGCAGGTTGTAAATTGTTCAACACCCGCTAACTTCTTCCATGTATTACGTCGCCAGTTTAAGCGAGATTTCCGTAAGCCTTTGGTCGTATTTACGCCGAAAAGTTTATTGCGTCACCCTGCCTGTGTTTCTAAATTAGAAGAATTTACAGAGGGTGGTTTTAAAGAAGTAATTGACGATGTAAATGTTAACGTTGACGAGGTAACCCGGATCGTTTTCTGTAGTGGAAAAATATATTACGAATTATTGGAGAAACAACAATCAGATCAGGTAAAACATGTTGCTGTTGTTCGGGTTGAGCAATTATATCCAACTCCGGTTGATCAGATGGAAGCAATTAAAGCCAAATACAAAAATGCTGCTGAAATTTTCTGGGTACAGGAAGAGCCGGAAAATATGGGTGCATGGCCGTATTTATTCCGCAAATTATATAAAACAGGCTTAAAAGGTATCGATGTAATTTCCAGAAAAGAAAGCAGCAGTACTGCAACAGGTTTCGCAAAACAACATGCCAACCAGCAAGCTTATATCTTAGCTAAAGCTTTAGAAGTTTCGATTAAAGAAGAAGAAGTGAAAGATGCCGCTAAGAAAGCAAGTAAGAAGTTAGCAGAAGCTGATTAATTTTAGATAAAGGGTTTCAGGGTTTAGGGTAGTGGGTTTATAGATCCAAAATGCCTCAGCTTTGCAGTCTTAAAACATATAACAACAAACATTACAATTTTAAAAATATGAGTTTAGAGATCAAAGTTCCACCAGTTGGTGAGTCGATAACGGAAGTTGTTTTATCACAATGGTTAAAAAAAGATGGCGATGTAGTTGAGATGGACGAAGTGATTGCTGAGTTAGAATCAGACAAGGCTACTTTTGAATTAACTGCAGAGCAAGCTGGAACTTTAAGAACCATAGCCGCTGAAGGCGATACATTAGCCATTGGCGCAGTAGTTTGTAATATTGAAGATGGCGGTGCAGCTGCTACTCCTAAGGTGGATGCTCCGAGTTCACAATCAGATGCCCAGGCTTCAGCTCCTGTAGCTGAAACGGCTAAACCCCAAGACCAGGAAGTTGCCACTAAAGACTCTTATGCTACTGGTACACCTTCTCCTGCCGCAGGGAAAATCCTTTCAGAAAAAGGAATTGAATCTTCTGCTGTAAAAGGAACAGGTGTTGATGGTCGCATTACTAAAGACGATGCTGTAAAAGCAGAAGCTGCTAAAAAACCAGAGGCGCCGAAACCAGCTGCTGCCCCGGTTGCTGCTGCTCCGGCAGGTGCACGTGCTGAACGTCGTGAGAAAATGTCTCCATTACGTAGAACTGTTGCAAAACGTTTAGTTGCCGTTAAAAATGAAACTGCCATGTTAACAACCTTTAATGAGGTTAACATGAAGCCGATTATGGATTTACGCGGTAAATATAAAGATCAGTTTAAAGAAAAATTCGGTGTTGGCTTAGGCTTTATGAGTTTCTTTACCAAAGCAGTTACTGTAGCATTGAAAGAATTTCCTGCTGTAAATGGTCGTATTGAAGGTGAAGAATTAATCTATAATGATTTCGCTGATATCTCTATTGCAGTTTCTGCTCCGAAAGGATTGGTTGTTCCGGTAATTCGTAATGCAGAAGGCATGACACTTGCTGAAATTGAAAAATCTGTTTTAACATTGGCATTAAAAGCACGTGATAGCAAACTAACAATCGAAGAGATGACTGGCGGAACATTTACCATTACGAATGGTGGAGTATTCGGTTCAATGATGTCTACGCCGATTATTAATGCGCCACAATCGGCTATTTTGGGTATGCATAACATTGTTGAGCGTCCGGTAGCCGAGAAAGGTGAAGTAGTGATTCGTCCGATGATGTATGTTGCATTATCATATGACCACAGAATTATCGACGGACGTGAGTCGGTAGGTTTCCTGGTTCGTGTGAAACAATTATTAGAAGATCCAGCTAGATTATTATTGGGTGTTTAACTCCTAAATCCCCTAAGGGGACTTTGATATATGAGGAGCCTCCGATTGAAAAGATCGGAGGCTTTTTTTTAGCCCTGGGCTTAAGCCCAAGGCTATTTCATGAGGCACACTTTACAGGGATTTTAATTGATTCAATCTCGGATTTTATGATTGGAGGCTTTTTTTTAGCCTTGGGCTTAAGCCCAAGGCTATTTCATGAGGCACACTTTATAGGAAATCTTAATTGATTATATCGTATTTCAAAATTGGAGTCTTTTTTTTAGCCTTAGGCTTAAAGCCCAAGGCTATTTCATGAAGCACACTTTACAGGGAGATCTTAATTGATTCAATCTCGGATTTCATGATTGGAGGCTTTTTAGCCTTGGGCTTAAGGTCAAGGCTATTTCATGAGGCACACTTTACAGGGAGATCTTAATTGATTATATCGGATTTCAGGATTGGAGGCTTTTTTTTAGCCTTGGGCTTAAGGTCAAGGCTATTTCATGAGGCACACTTTACAGGGAGATCTTAATTGATTCAATCTCGGATTTTATGATTGGAGGCTTTTTAGCCTTGGGCTTAAAGCCCAAGGCTATTTCATGAGGCACACTTTACAGGGAGATTTTAATTGATTCAATTTCGGATTTATGATTGGAGGCTTTTTAGCCTTGGATTAAACCCAAGGCTATTTCATGAAGTACAATTTAAAGGGAAATCTTAATTGATTCAATTTCGGATTTCATGATTGGAGGCTTTTTAGCCTTGGATTAAACCCAAGGCTATTTCATGAAGTACACTTTACAGGGAGATCTTAATTGATTCAATCTCGGATTTTATGATTGGAGGCTTTTTTAGCCTTGGGCTTAAGCCCAAGGCTATTTCATGAGGCATACTTAATAGGAAATCTTAATTGATTATATCGTATTTCAGGATTGGAGTCTTTTTAGCCTTGGATTAAACCCAGTTTTTTTTCAAAAAAAAGATTATTAAAAAGCAAAAGTAAGCAAAACGGTTAAAATCATTACTGTACAGAGGTTTATAAAATGGTAGGACAAAGTTGAAGGTCGGTGTACGACAGGTTTTGGACTTAAAAAGACAAGGTTAGGTTACTAAATCATTACCAGTTTAGTCTGGTAATGATTTAAATAAAAGACTATAATTCAATCTTTTGCAATCTTTTTCATAGTTCCTTGTAACTCATTGATAGTTAATTTTAAACATTAAACAATTGAGTTATGGAGACAATGAAAAGATCCACCTTTAAGTTATTGCTTTACTTGAAGAAAAATGAACCAAAAAAGAACGGTAATGTACCAGTTATGGGACGGATTACCATCGACGGAAGCCCTAAAACATTTGGAACCAAACTAGAAATTGATCCCAATAGCTGGGATTTAAAACACGGTCGTGTATTGGGCAAGAGTAGCTTGGCATTAAGCACCAACCAGAAATTGGATAAAATCCGTGTACGCATCAATAAGATTTATGATGAGATGCTCAAAGATGAAGGCTTTGCAACTGCACAAAAAGTAAAACTTACGTTTTTAGGCGTTGGTGTTATGGAAGACTCTCTGCTAAACATCTTTAAGAAAAACAATGAAGATTTCGAAAAAATGGTTTCTAAAGGAGAACGCTCACAAAGTACGTATTACAAATACAAAATTGTCTATAATCACCTCAAGGAATTTATCACTTGCCGGTATTATAGAGACGATATGGCATTTAGAGAATTGACCAGTGACTTTATCAGGGAATTTGATTTGTTTTTGCGGGTGGATAAAGGCTGTACACATAATACCGTTTGGGTTTATACAATGCCTTTGTATCGTGTGGCAGAAATTGCAATCAAGAATGGACTTATCAGAAGAAATCCATTTGAAGACTATGAGATTTCTATGAAGGAAAATGATCGAAGCTATTTATTGAAAGAACATGTAGAAACCCTTCTTTTCCATACACCTACAAAAGAAAAATATGAGCTTGTAAAAGATCTTTTCATTTTTAGCTGTTTCACTGGATTAGCTTATATCGATATCAAAAAACTAAAGAAGAGTAATATTCAATCTTTCTTTGATGGCCATGAGTGGATTATAAGCCGTAGGCAAAAATCTGGTGTTGCTTCAAATGTAAGATTAATGGAAATTCCTAAGCGAATAATCGAAAAATATGCGGGTATTACCCAGAACGATTTTATTTTTCCCGTACCAAGCAATATGACCTGTAATACTCACATAGGTAAATTGATTGAAAAAGTAGAAATTGTTACTGAGCAAAAAATAACTTTTCACACTGCAAGGCATACTTTTGGCACTATGTTTTTGACGGAAGGCGTACCACTTGAAAGCCTCAGCAAGATGATGGGACATAAAAATATTTCAACTACACAGATTTATGCCAAGATAACCAGCCAGAAGATTAGCAAAGATATGGATTTGATATCACATAAATTTAAGGCAATGGAAGAAGCTTTTATTGAAACCATTTGATATTTACAATAACAATTAATAGTAAGCAGGATTTAACGATCCTGCTTTTTTAATGCCCATACTTTTTATCCCCAAAGCACATTTATTTACTTTCCTCATCCCCTTCGTATAAAAGAGCTTTGGTTGGATATACTGAAAAAATATCGGAAAATTCAAGGCAAATCCCAACCAATATTTTCCAATATCCTTTTGGTGGCTTTCATAGCCACAAACACTTAAAAATCGTTAAAATTCTGTCAGATAAATTCTGGATTTGTAATCACATAGACCATTTCTTAATGCCTTTTCCATTGGCCTCCACATAGGTTTTTATCCAAGAGCCAGTATGCTTTTTTGTCCCATTTCAAGAGCAAAGGTATTTCCGTGTTCTTAACGCAACATCAAGGTCAAGCCCTGCGGGTTTGCCAAAAAAATCTCCACCCATTCGGGTCGTATTTTTTGTCAAAACCTTGCTGTTGCTAAACACGAACCTTTTATGCTCGTGAAACGAAACAAAGCATACTCCGGCTCTTTAAACGAATAAAAAAAATGTCAGAAATGAAAAAATACAGCATTAGAAATGGTAAAAGAGAAACGAAACTTCAGCACCTCCTCTCATTACCGAATAAATCAAAAAAAGTAAAATCAGAACAAAATCAATAACGCAAAAAATAGAAACTATGAACATTACAGGACGATTGACGAGAGATGCGGAGGTACGCACAACGTCACAGCAAAAAGAAGTAGTAAACTTTTCAGTAGCAATCAACGACAGCTACCGTAACAAACAGGGCGAACGCATAGAGCAGACAACCTATTTCGATTGCTCCTATTGGATAACCCCTAACGTTGCCAAAATCCTAACAAAAGGCACATTGGTAGAACTATCAGGCAGGGTAAGCACAAGAGCGTGGACAGGTAATGACGGAGAAGCAAGAGCAGGACTTAATTTCCATACCTCACAAATCAAACTGCACGGAGGTAGCAAGAAAACAGAAACTTTACAGGCTACAGCACAAGCTGAAAATAGTATGGTTAAAGCACAGGGAACAGAAGACGACCTTCCATTTTAACAACGAGTATTCAAACATTTTTTAACATCAAATATTTAGCATTATGGCACATAATATCAATTTCAACGAGAGAACAGGACGTTATTCATTCTTTAGCGTACAACAAAAAGCGTGGCACGGTTTGGGTCAAATCGTAGAGCAATACCCAACGAGCGAGGAAGCTATCAAACACGCAGGGTTAGACTACGAAGTGGTAAAAGCACCACTATTTACAAAAGGTTCGGGCATTATCGAAACTGTACAAGGCATAGAAATAGGCAGTAGTGAATTGGAAGTCCCTAACTATTTCTCCAACATACGCACCGATAACAATACTGTATTGGGTGTAGTTGGTAAAGACTATCATATCGTACAAAACCGTGAAGCCTTTAATTTTTTTGATGCTATTGTAGGCGGTGGCAACGGTATTTTATATGAAACCGCAGGAGCATTAGGCAACGGAGAACGCATTTTCATCACAGCCAAACTACCCGATTATATCCGTGTAGGTAATGGCGATGATCTAACAGAAAAATACATCTTTCTAACCACTTCGCACGATGGTAGCGGAAGCATCACGGCTGCATTCACGCCTATCAGAATTGTGTGTCAAAATACGCTTAACGCTTCATTGAAAAGTATGACCAACGTTGTGCGTATCAAACACACTTCGGGAGCGAAACAGCGTATTGAGAACGCCCACAAGATTATGGGATTGGCGGACACATTGAGTAACCAATTAGAGGGAATTTTCAACGAGTGGGCAAAAGTAAAAGTAACAGACCGAGAAGTAAGAAAGCTAATCCAATTGGCACTTTGCCCAAATAAGGAAACGTTTGACCTTATCAAAAAAGGTGCTGAAGATGAAATTTCTACCGTGTTCAAAAACACAGTTGAAGATGCTTTTGCCTATGCTATGGTAAGCGATACCCAACAAATGGAAACCACCAAAGGCACTTTGTTCGGGGCATACAATGCCGTAACAGGCTACTATCAGAATGTACGCAATTACAAAAACGATGAAGCCAAGTTGCAGAGTATTGTATTGGGTGGTACTGCTCAACTCAAATCACAGAAAGCATTTGAATTATGTACTGCCTTTGCAATGGACGGTTCGGAAATCTTAAACCTTAATTAAATATCCGTAGGCTACCGTCTTAAACCGTGGTAGCCTACTAAAACAACTATGAAAGTAACAGATTTAAATGGTTGCCAAATTGAAGTAACAGACCTTGAAGAAGCTATTCGAATAACAGCAGAATACAAGGAATACAGGCATAAGGATAAAGGTTTTTCGGAGTTTGACAAAAGACAAAAAACCTATTGGTCGGATATGTACGAGAAACTAATAGCAATCAAAACGCAATTAAAAACATTTTAAATTTTACAGCAATGAATACTAATTTTTTCAATCAGATAGCACAGTTGGGCTTTACAGGAGTATTACAACTGAACATTTCAAAAGGCGCAGAAAATAACCTAATCGTATCGGTAATGCTCAACAACGAACAATGCGGAGATAACGCCAAAAACCTAATTCCGCCATTGACATTTAACGCTACACCGCAGGAGTTTGATGATGGATTTTTTGAGCAAATAACTGCACCTATCCAAACCGTTTCCGGTTTAATGGTGGATATGGAAAAATTCCTAAAACAATTGGAGGAAGTCAAAAAACAGTCGGCTATGGAGAAAGAAAAAGCCGATAAACAGAAGAAAGAGCAGGAAGCCAAAGACAAGAAGTTCAAAGACGGAATGGCAAAAGCTGATGAATTGGAGAAGGAATGCAAATTCCGTGAAGCGTGGATGAAAGTACCCGATATAACAGAGTTTCCCGAAAAAGCAGACGAGATACGCAAACGTAAAAATGTACTATCTGACAAGTTTGCAACACCGAGCCTTTTTGGAGAAACGGAAGTAGAAAAACCCGAACCACAGCAAGAGGAAAAGGTTTTGGATGATTATCCTATTGATGAAACATACGAGGACGAACAAAATTATTAACCTAAAATTTCAAAATTATGTTATTAGCAACGCAATTACAGCGAGTTTTCATACTCAAAGATAAAGGACAAGACATGAAGTTAACCGACCCCGAACCACGTTGGAGTGTGGAAGCCGTGATGAATTTTTACGCCAATATGTACCCGATTTTGACAACGGCAAAAATATCTGCACCGCAAATAAAAGACGATGCCGTAGAGTACAAATTTGAGAGCGTAATGGGTACAAAAGGTTAAACCAAAATTGTAAAAAGATGAATTATGCAACCACATATAATATCGGGAATTATCCGCAAATCCGAACAGAAACGACAACGACAATTGCACCGACAGTTAAACGGGTTCGCACAATGGATGCAAAGACCAAAAGATACAAACGAAATACAGAAAGACAAGCGGAAAGCCGTACCAATAGCAATGTTGCCAATGGTTTTTTAAAGTCGGTATTTCTGCCAAAACTGAAAACGAAACAATCTTTACAGGTTTGTAAGAAAACAGCAAAAACGGAGAGGGATTTTTATCAATCCCTTTCCAAACTTGCCGAGCATTACGGCATTGAACCAATGCAGACACAGATTTACGGCTATCCTTACAATATAACTTTGGCGATGTGGGATATAGAAGCCAAGTTAAAAAGCACCAATGCAAATTGGGATAGTTTACGATTGGTACAAGATAGTAAGAAAATTTTTTTTGTAAGTGAGGAACGGTGCGACACAAGAACGACTTTGTATTATATCCCCATCGTTCCGCTCTTTGAAATGCTCAATAACCCGAAGCATAAAAAAACCGCTCAATTATTGGTTTCGGTTTGCAGTTATCTATATCACATTGCCGATATACCATATTACAGAAAAGAAAACAGCTATTTATATTGGATGTATGAAATGATGACCGACTGGGTGGAACAGGATGATGAAACGGACGAAACTGAGAAATACAAAAGCGAGTTAAGGCAAGCAGAACAAATTGGCGACAAATTAGAACAGAAACTATTCAATCGTATCAATTTACAACTATTTAAACAGCGTTTAAACAACTTCAAAATCCTTGATGAATTTGACCAAGAATGTTGGCAATTGGCTTGTAAAGCTTTTGAGCTTTTTACGGAATATCCAACAACAAACATTTTTAGAAATGCACCCATTTCCGAGCAAGACCCTTACAATGATGATTATGACAATGAAACCATTGGAATGGAAAAGTACATTTCATTTGTAGCAGACACCAAAGGTTGGTTGTGTGAAAGTCTTTCGGATAGCATTAACAATGAATTTAATGAGTATGGAGCAATGGCAGAACCTACAATTTCCAAACGTTTTGACGGAAGCGAAATAATTGCAAGTAACCTTGATTTTGAGAACCGTATATTTCCAATACTAAACGATTTATGCGGTTTATTATATGAATATAAAACGACAACAAAATGAACAATCTAAACGACATAAGCCAAAACTTCGGGACATTGTACCACCCGAAATCTGCCTTGGTTTTTTATGAAACCACAGGAGCAAATGCCGATATGTATGTGGAGCATTTCGATATGGGCAGAAATGGAAATCCAATAAATGCGCATCCTTTGACGGTAAAAGAAGCCAATGTATTGGCAAAATCATTACAGACCGACGAAGAAAAGAACAAAGCTTTTTTAAAACCTAAAGGAATTTTGCCGACTAACATTCTGCACATTAATCCGAGTGAAAAAGGCACGGTACTTTGGTACACCAAAGCACAGCAAAGGCAACTGTATTTTGTAAATGGTTTGGGTATTCCGAATGGAAAAGCACAAGTACCGTCAATGCTTTGGTTTGCTAACAAAAACAGCCTTTCAGTATTTGCTTTGGCAAACGATAGAAGACCCACAGAAAAAACGCTTTTGCATTACGCACCATTTTTCAATGTGTATGAAAACGGCAACGTGTGTATGGGAACGGTAAATATTGATATTCAAAATTCGGCATCCGTGGAGGAATTTATACAAGCTTGGGAAAACTATTTTTTCAACAGCTATTTCAGTCATTTATTGGGAAATTACAATCCGATAAACGGAAATTGTGTAACCGTTTGGAAAGACCTAATTGGTTCAGATAAAGCCTTCCCGAAAGAGGTATTGAAACCGAATAACAAAACACTTAAAAATCTATTGTGATGAATTTAGCTAAACAAAAAATACATTTTACGGATAGCGATTTAATCAATCCGACCAATCCGATTTTAGTAAATTTAATTGGTGCAGGTGGCACAGGCTCAAAGGTTTTGACTGCATTGATGGAAATGAACCACAGTTTAATTGAGTTGGGACACGCAGGATTACAAATCCGCCTTTGGGATGATGATGTAATTACGAATGCCAATTTAGGAAGACAGCGTTTCGCAGAATGTGAAATAGGATTGTACAAATCCGTTGCATTAATCAACCGAGCCAACCGATTTTCAGGGACAAACTGGAAAGCTGAAACAGTAAAGTTTGAAAAAGACCGTTTGGATAAATTGCCCGAAAATGCACTGGCTAATATTTATATTTCTTGTGTAGATAGCGTAAAAGCAAGATTTGAGATTGCGGACATTTTAAAAATGCTGAAAAACCGTAAAGCCTATTCCAACCGCCCACGTTATTGGTTAGATTTTGGCAATAGCCAGCATATAGGGCAAGTGCTACTATCTACTATTGGAGAAATCAAACAAACCAAATCAGAAAAGTATGAAACGGTGGCAAGCCTGCCATTTATTACCGATGAATTTGGCGAACTTTTAAAACAGTCTGAAGAACAAGACGACATGCCAAGTTGCAGTTTAGCTGAAGCATTGGAAAAACAGGATTTATTTATTAATTCGTCGTTGGCACAAATGGGCTGTTCTTTGCTTTGGAATTTGTTCCGCAATGGAATGACGGAATACAGAGGTTTTTTCCATAATCTGAAAGATTTTAATACCCACCCGATAAAAGTTGCCTAACCCGAGAAATCGGGTGGCAAAAATGCAATTCCTCGCTACGGTCGGAAACGCATTTTTGCATTTAATTAGGTGCAACCACTTTGTCAAAATGCACCATTCCACAATTCCCTTTCCTTACATTTTACCAAACAGGTTGAGTTTTTATTGCGTGGTGGATAAACCGCTTCAAATTGACCCCTCTTCACCACTTTAAAAAGCCCCCCTTAGCCGAGTTAATTTAATAAGGTCC
>NZ_WKKH01000043.1 GCF_009674725.1 Pedobacter petrophilus
GTTAAACTTTTTATCAAGAAAAAGTTTAGAGCCCCTTCGGCGGCGGCGAGCCGAAACCAAGCCAGCGCAGCGGCCAAATAATTAATAAGCAACAACAAGATAGATTGCTTCACGCCCTCGCTCCACCTCCGCTTCAGTTCGCAAGGACGATTTTTCGTATAAGGAATATAGGTTCAGGAAGACGAGCGATGATATTAAAAAAAGATTGCTTCACGCCCTCGCTCGACCTCCGCTTCAGTTCGCAAGGACGACTTATTGATGGCACCCCGCTATCTGCACCTACTATCTACACCCTGCTCTCCGGCATAGGAGATGATGGAAGGAGAAGCAGTTGAAAACCACCCCACCAACTTTCACCCCCACCCCTAACCAAGGCAGCGCACATTTGCCGATTCTTCATCGGTACTTGTGCTGCCGAAACAGGTTTTAGACTCGCTTATCCAACATCAGGTCCAAGCCTTGATTTTTGTTAAACTTTTTATCAAGAAAAAGTTTAGAGCCCCTTCGGCGGCGGCGAGCCGAAACAAAGCCAGCGCAGCGGCCAAATAATTGATAAGCAACAACAAAGTAGATTGCTTCACGCCTCCGCTTCAGTTCGCAATGACGATTTTTCGTATAAGGACGATTTTACTTTAAACCCGCAAGCATCTTTTATTTACAAAATAGGTTCTGAAATAATTCAGAATGACGATTTACTGACGGCACTCCGCTATCAACACCCTACTATCTACACCCTGCTCTCCGGCCTAGGAGATGATGGAAGGAGAAGCAGTTGAAAACCACCCCCACCAACTTTAAACACCCACCGAACCAAGGCAGCGCACATTTGCCGATTCTTCATCGGTACTTGTGCTGCCGAAACAGGTTTTCGACTCGCTTATCCAACATCAGATCCAAGCCTTGATTTTTTTGTTACTTTTTTGATCAAGCAAAAAAGTAAGAGCCCTTCGGCGGCCAGCCGAGGCAAGCCAGCGCAGCGAAAAAAACAGCCAATCTATCTTATCCTGTAGTTCCCCACCCTTTAGCTAAAAAACTAAAGACATTTCAACCTGACTCAATTTCCAATCTTAGTACTTTGTACTTACCACTTGATACCTGATACTGACTACTGGATACGATAACCATTAACCCCCGGCTTTCACCTGAAAATTATTAAAGCCACTGCCAATCGTAATCTCTACAATTTGTTGCTGCAGCATCTCCAGGATAGCCAGAAAATTATATACGAAATGAACTTTATTTTCAGAGTTTTTCAAAACTACGGCAAAATCAATCTGCTCATTAATGTTCAGTAAATTGGCAATAAAATGTTTTTGCTGTTCTATCGTATAAGGATACTGAACTACCGTATGTTTAACCTCTTCGCTCCGCAACTCATATTTCTGCATGGTGCGTTGGTAAACCATCAGCAGTTTATAAAGGTCGAGAGAGAGCAGTTCATCCTGGTGCGTAGCACTTTCGGCGGCCAGTGTAAGGTCATGTTCAATATTCCCCCTTCGTTCCTGCTTCATTCTGTCCGCTTCAAAAGCTTTCATTTCTTCCGCAGCAGATTTAAACTGTTTGTAAGCAATCAGCCGGGCAATAAGGTCTTCCTCCGGATTAATTTCATTTCCAGCTTCATCAACTTCAATTCTGGGCAGCAGCATTTTGGATTTTATCCGCATTAAGGTAGCGGCCACCAAAATGAATTCGCTCGCCACTTCTACATTAACCGAAAGGAGTTGGTGGATATAAGCCAGAAAATCATTGGTAATTTTTGCAATTTCAACATCCTGGATATTTAACTCATCCCGTTCGATGAAAAATAATAAAAGATCGAATGGCCCTTCGAATACCGGAAGTTTTATCTCGAAAATCGCTGATTGCATTTGTAAAAACAAACATAACGAATTTTATATTAAAGGTTTAGGCATTTTATGCAGGTTTTCAAAATCAGCAGAACTGACATTCAATGGATTGATTGATTTTTTACATGAATATTAGAACAAAAATACCTTACTTTGTATCTTGTTTTTACCTAAAAATCTGAATGCAAGTTAAAGCTGGCCCCCTATTATCTAAAATTAAATACCCTGCTGATTTAAAGCAGTATAGCGAGTCTGACTTAGAACAAATAAGCCAGGAGTTACGTCAGTATATTATTGATGTGGTGAGTGTGAACGGCGGCCACTTTGGCTCCAGCCTGGGTGTTGTTGAATTAACGGTTGCCTTGCATTACGCGTTAAATACCCCTTACGATAAGCTCGTTTGGGATGTTGGACACCAGGCCTACGGACATAAAATCCTGACTGGCCGCAGAGAATTATTTCATACCAACAGAATCTATAAAGGCATCAGTGGCTTTCCTAAAATTTCGGAAAGTGAATACGATACCTTTGGCGTTGGTCACTCTTCTACTTCCATTTCGGCTGCCTTAGGTATGGCGGTAGCCTCGCAGTTAAAAGGTGAAACCAACAGACAGCATGTTGCCGTAATTGGCGATGGTGCAATGACGGCCGGCCTGGCCTTTGAAGGCTTAAACCACGCCGGAATAGAAAACAGTAACGTGCTGGTAATCTTAAACGATAACTGCATGTCTATCGATCCGAATGTTGGCGCCTTAAAAGAATACCTCACCAGCATTACCATTTCGAAATCTTATAACCGCTTCCGCGATGATATCTCAAATGTATTGGCCGGCTTATCTAAGCTAGGTCCCAATGCACACAAGTATGTGAAGAAAATTGAGAAAAGTATCAAAGGAACACTCCTGAAACAAAGTAATTTATTCGAAGCACTTAACTTCAGGTACTTTGGTCCGGTAGATGGACACGATGTTACCCGTTTAGCCCAAACCATAAAAGATTTATCAGCTATCCCGGGGCCGAAACTTTTGCACTGCATTACCGTAAAAGGTAAAGGCTTTGCACTGGCAGAAAAAGATCAGACCATCTGGCATGCACCGGGCCTCTTTGATAAAATTACCGGAGAAATTAAAAAAAGCGTTCCGGATAAACCTCAGCCACCAAAATACCAGGATGTTTTTGGACATACCATGGTCGAACTGGCTAGGGCGAATGATAAAATAGTAGGCATTACCCCTGCAATGCCATCAGGCTCTTCATTAAACATTATGATGAAGGCCATGCCCACGCGTGCATTTGATGTTGGAATTGCAGAGCAGCATGCGGTTACGTTTTCTGCAGGCTTAGCCACACAAGGATTGGTTCCTTTCTGCAATATCTATTCTAGTTTCATGCAGCGGGCATATGATCAGGTCATTCACGATGTAGCCATTCAAAAGCTTAACGTGGTTTTCTGTTTAGACCGGGCCGGCTTAGCTGGCGCGGATGGGGCAACACACCATGGCGCATATGATATTGCCTATATGCGGTGTATCCCAAACCTGGTTATTTCTTCGCCGATGAATGAAGAAGAATTACGCAACCTGATGTATACCGCACAACAAGAAAATGTGGGTCCTTTTGTTATCCGTTACCCACGTGGAAATGGAGTGATGCCTGATTGGAAAAGGCCTTTCAAAGCTTTAGCCATTGGCAAAGGCCGGAAAATATGCGATGGTGATGAAGTTGCCCTGTTAACTATCGGCCATGTGGGTAATTTCGCTGTCGAAGCACGTTCAGAATTAAGTAGTGAAGGCATTTATCCGGCACATTACGATTTACGTTTTGTGAAACCATTAGATGAGCAAATGCTCCACGAGGTTTTTTCTAAATACAAACATATCATTACCGTAGAGGATGGTTCATTGCCCGGCGGTGTCGGTTCTGCCATTTTAGAATTTATGGCTGATCATCAGTACAATGCGAATGTAATCCGCTTAGGCATCCCCGATCAGTTTATAGATCACGGAGAGCAACCAGAACTATGGGCAGAATGTGGTTATGATAAAGATGCCATTGTTCAGGCAGTAAGAAAGGTAGGCGTAAAAAGAACAACCAATACCATGGTGGGATAAATTAAGGTCTGCTGCTACCATCCTAAGATGTTGCAGAGGAAATAACGATCGCGATCCTCCTCCTTTGGAGGATCGGGCAGCTAACATATGCCAGGCATTTTTCTAACTAGCTTAAATAATGTATAAGCCTTAGCGAAGACCGCCGTCAATCCCAAGGGCCGGAAAAAATCAAAAAAACAGGTGTACAAAATAACCCATAGCACTAACAAACCTTAACGCAATGGTTTTGTGTTCATAATGCCAGTTCAATTTAAACAAGGATGGAACACGAAACAAAGTGCCGGCTGTTTTTTTGATGCGCTTGGGATAGCGCAAAAGGCCCCTGGCTGGATTGACGAAGCGCTTTGGGTAATTGGCGCCTCAAGTACCATGCCCCCGCGGCAAAGAGCGGATAAAAAATCTTTAAGGATAAACTGAGTTTAAAAACATTTAATTCCTTTTTACACCCCAGCCTGCTACCCCCTCCTTGGCACCATCATATAAAAACTTCTGGCGTAGTTTCCTATGCACTTTGCTAACTAACTTCAATAAAAGCACAAGCCTTACCGAAGAACGCCGTCAATCCCAAGGGCCGGAAAAATCAAAAAAACAGTTGTACAAAAGAACCCATAGCACTAACAAACCTTAAACGCAGTGGTTTTGTGTTCATAATGACAGTTCAATTTAATGAAGGATGGAACACAAAACAAGTGCCGCTGTTTTTTTGATGTGCGGGAGATAGTGCAAAGGCCCCTGGCTGGATTGACGAAGCGCTTTGGGTACTTTGGCGCTCCAAAGTACCATGCCCCCGCGGCAAAGAGCGGATAAAAAATCTCGAAAACATAAAAAGCTCGGTCTGCAAAACAGATCGAGCTTTTTATTGATAAGGATATTGCGCTACTTAAAAAGCATTCTCTTCGCCCTTAGCCATATTAATGGCCGTCATAAAGATAATCTTAACATCTAAAGCGGCTGTCCAGTTTTCCAGGTACCAGATGTCGTGTTCTACTCTCTTCACCATTTTATAATCTTCTTTTGTTTCACCACGGTATCCGTTCACCTGTGCCCAACCGGTAATACCAGGTTTTAAAAAGTGGCGCACCATAAACTGGTCTACAATGCCTTTATACTGTTCGGTGTGGCTTAACATGTGCGGCCTTGGCCCAACCACACTCATATGCCCCATAAATACGTTAAAAAATTGTGGCAATTCATCCAGACTCGATTTTCTTAAAAACTTACCAATCGGCGTAATGCGGTCATCATCTTTACTCGCCTGCCTTTTATCGCTATCTGCGTTCATCCGCATACTGCGGAATTTAAAACAATAAAAGGGTTCATCATCCCGTCCGCTTCTCAATTGTTTAAACAGTACCGGCCCCTTACTTTGCAACTTAATCAGAAACGCAATAATGGGATATAACCAGCTCAACACAAATAAAATAATCAGGCCACTAAATACCACATCGATCAAACGTTTTTTGAAACGGTTGTGGATTTTTTCTAAGGGCTCAGAACGAAGGGAAATCACCGGGAATTCATTCCCCAGGTAGCTCACCGTATAAGGCGACAATAATGCACCGCTAATATCCGGGATAAACTTCAACCGCACGCATTGGCGCTCTGCTTCCTCCGTTAACAACAACATATCGCTCATCCGCTCGGGCGCTATGGTTACGTAAATGTCTTTAATTCCTTTTTCAACCGCTAGTTCAAACTGTCTGCCTACTGCACTACTCAGTTTACCATCACGTTCTAAATAATGATCCGGCACATCTGGAATAAATCCATGAAATTCGATATATTTCTGTTTCTCAAAATAAGTAGCCAGTTGGGTTCCGGTTGCATTATTGCCCATAATGGCAACAGATTTTACGCCCCGTAAATGGTTAAACAATAAAAACTGAAAAGATGTCCCAATAAAACGATTCACCAGAAACAGAATCCCTAATGTGCCATAGAATACCACCAGAAAAGACCTGGAGAATTCATTTTGTTTAGAAAAAAATAAATATACGGAGAATAAAATTACATGCAGGAGCACACTTCGCCAGGTCCCCCTGTAAATCCGCTCAATTCTCCTGGAACCATATTCCGTATAAAGCCCGAAAGAGGTAGTAGAAACGATCCACATCAAGCTACAAACCACTACGTAATGCCACTGCAATTCAGCATCTACGCTTTTGCCCAGGTAACTGGTAAACTGATAAGAGAAAAAATACACGGCGAGCACCATCAGGAGATCGGTTACAGGCAACAGGTATTTTAAAATGTATAGGTAACGTGTTTGCATAAAATTTATCGAGCGCCAACAACTAAGTGTAATAAATGTTTAGCAAAATTAACAAAAATAATGCCTCTTATATTAAATCGTTGTGAAGTTTGGTTATTATGTATACTGATTGCACACATTTAATTCACATCAAAGTTACACTTTTCAATTGATCTGCATGATGAAAAATTGTGCTTTACACAATTAGTAGATCAACAGCCATAACGAGTAGAAAAAAGGGCTTATCTTGATTTAATAAGCCCTGGCTCCTATTAAGAATATTGATCTCCGAATCTGGCAACCATTTCTTTAGATACTTCTTTAATTTCCTGCTCTTCCGATTTGGGATAAATCATCAATACATTTTCATCATCCACTACAATAAAATTGTCTAATCCCCTAATCACTGCTGCTTTACCTATGGGAAGATTAATCATGCAGATTTTCGTAGTATCCTAATGAATATGTTCGGAATTATAGACATTTTGAGGTTAACTATGACAGTTTATAAGCCCATATATAAATCTCCTGAATGACATAGTGCTTATGCTCAGTTAACGCAAAAGATATCTACAGGCACTGAACGGACACATTACATTAGTAAAGTGCCTTTTTTTCACAGTCTTCAAACCAATCATGAAGTGCGTCCTTTAAACTAAACTGAAGGGCATACGGCGATTTGCTTAGTTTCTCTCCTGATATATTGGTAGAGATCATTAATTTCTTCACCCGGTCTGGATGAATGCCTGCTATTTTTTTTCCCAATAACCTTCCTCCCGTATAAGCACTCCTCGCAGCCGATTTCAAAGCCCAGCCTGGCACCAATACTTTAGGCGCTTTAACTCCGGTAGCCTCTGCCATCGTTTCACAAATCCGCTCGATAGTGGGAGCAGGGAAATAAGTTAAGTTAAAGGTGACCACACCTTGTTTTTCTTGCTGTGCAGTTTCATATAAAATTCTGACCACATCTTTCACATATACAGAAGCTTTGATGGTGTCTTTTCTCCCTGGATAAAAGAAAAATCCTTTTTTCATGGATTGATACAATCTGGTAAAGTTTCCGCCCTCCTGTTTCCCAAATACCACCCCAGGACGAACAATTACCAGTTTACGGTTTAACGGATCTTCAGCCTGCCACAACTTATGAATGTATTCTGCAGTTAACTTGGAAATACCATATGGTGTATTGGGCATTGGTAAGGTATCTTCAGTTTTGTATTCTTCTGATGCACCGTAAGGGGCAATAGAACTCGTGAACACAATAGTTTGAATCTTATTTTGTCTTGCAAAATCACAAACATTCTGTGCACCGTAAATATTGGCCTCAAAATATTCATGATCAGGGTGCCCTGGTGTAGTATGGACAGCTGCTAAATTATAAATAACGCTGTTAGCTGCATCTGGTAAATTTAAAGCGATGGCTTTTCTAATATCCAGTTCTGTAAAACCATCGCTCACTTTCTTTCTGATATCGTAACTATATACTTGATCAGCCAAAGCCAGGGTTTCATTAACGTAACGTTTGAGGTGTGTACCGATAAACCCGGATCCTCCAAATATGATGTGATTCATTTTTTTATTTTACTTTATCCCGATGTATTCCACACCTTAAAATATGTATAAATATAAAGAAAAATGTCAGGCTGTTTTGATCAGTTTTTCTAAAATATCAAAGCCTGATTTATTTTGCTTTAGGTTTTATTCCAATAATAGCTGGAAAATACCTATCCCAGAGTATCATTACTGGCACTAAGATTAATATTGTGATGGCAGCAACAAAAATGTTAAAGTATAAGTTTGTCTCATAAATTGACATTGGATACTTAAGTAGGTAGTATGTAACAGCCTTAATAATAGTAAATCCAAAAGCATGAAACGCAAGTATAATAATAGTATTCTTAGCGATGTATTCTATAACAAAGAGTTTCCCCAACCCTTCGCTTACCAGATAAGATACTAATAAACAAAGCATCACCCCAAGTAGAGCATTGAATATAAATAAAGGATAATTATTGTATGCTAATGCCAGCATATCCACTCTACCATTTAATGTGGACAGGTATATAAATGCCAAAAATAAGAATATCGTTAAGATGCCCAAGTTAAGTTTTGGAATGTTTAATAATTTAATTATGCCTGGTTTAAACAAATTCGCTAATCCATAAAAAACAATTGCTGTAAAAGCAGTATCTATACCCCATGGTAAATTGATTTTTATAAATTTATAATCCAGAAAACCTGCAGCAAGGAAGCAGCAAAGCAATAATACAGATATTATTTTGGTCTTATTCCTGAAAAAAATAAAATAAATAGTCTCTACTATAAAAAGGCAAGGCAAAAACCATAATACAGTATCATGAATTAAAAAATTGTTATTACCATTACCGTAAAAAATACCTATTACAGGCTTATAAAGTTTTATGTCTTCCGTAGAATCAAGACCAAACTTTCGACCTACAAAGAGCCAAAATATGTAGGTAATGACATTGAATATCAAGTAAGGAATTATAAGTTGCTTACCCCGCTTTAGGATGAAATCTTTTGCCGACATATTTTTTTTAAAGGAAAATAAGTAACCAGAGATTGCAAAAAAAAGTGGCATATGGAACGCATATATCGAATTTTTAATGTCTTGTGGTAATTCTAAATGCCCTAAGACCATCAGATAGATTCCAATAAACTTAGCATAATCTAAAAAATATACTCTTTGTTCTCTATTAACGATGGAAGCCATTTTAATTTAATTTATTATTCGAAAGTCGTTTACGACACTTTTAAGATTTATTCAAAATTCAAAGGATCCACTACTCCCTACTTTAATAGATAACACATTAAGAATTTCACCAGTATATCTATTTTTAACCTTAGCAAGTAATTGCCGTAAATGAATATAATTAATTATGATATACTTAATTTACTGGTAAGTATCTATTAAATACAAAATTTTGGAACCTTAATTACCTGAATAGTTATGCCCTATTAATATTTAGTTCATAAATTAAATAATTTTCTCCTACCCCCGCTTTTTCGCCCGCTTCAATATCCGTTTTATTATCCCCGATGAGGACAGAATTAGGAAGATCTAAATCAAATTCAGCTTTTGCACTCAAAATCATCCCAGGCATTGGCTTTCGGCAACTACAAGGTCCATTAAAATCAGGGTGATGAGGGCAATGGTAAACCTTTGTGATCTCAATATTTTGATCCCGAAATTTTTGCACCATCCACTCTGTTAGCCTATGAAAATCGATTTCTGTGTAATAACCACGTGCAATACCAGACTGATTCGTAACTACAATAATCAAAAAACCCTGATCTTGGTAATGCTTCGCAATTTTAAATATTTCATCTGTAAAAAAAAAGTTTTCAATCTTATACACATAGCCATGATCAATATTTATAACGCCATCTCTATCTAGAAAAAGTGCTTTATTCATTCTTTGTGTTTATTTTTGCAATTAATTTGGTTGAGCTATAGCCATCAACAAATTCAATCGTTTGTACCTCACCGCCATCTGCCAAAACTTCTTTAGCGCCAACAATTGTATCAATAGAGTAATCAGCCCCTTTCACAAGGACATCAGGTTTTACTTGCTTTATTAACGCCAAAGGTGTATCCTCGCCAAAGACTATCACTCCGCTTACATAAAATAAGGAAGCTAGCATTAATAGGCGACTATATTCTGCATTTATAGGCCTATTTTCGCCCTTAAGCCTCTTAACTGATATATCTGAATTAACTCCAATAATCAGTTTCGTACCTAACGAAGCCGCCTTCATTAGATAGCTCAGGTGACCAATATGTAATAAGTCGAAAACACCATTGGTAAATACAATTTTCTGCCCTTCTGATTTCCATAACGCTGATTTTAATGCAATTTCATCAGGTGAAAATATCTTTTCTTTTGCTAATAATTCCAGTGTGTCTATCATTATTTAATCAAAATTATTGTCAACAGCAGTGCAAATCATATGGCCAATCAGAATATGAACTTCTTGAATTCTGGCTGTAACATCCGAGGGAACTACCATATTCAGATCCGATAGCTCATTCATTGCGCCCCCGTCTCTGCCTGATAACCCGATGATATAACAACCCTTTTCTTTACCTCTTTCGAACGCCTTTAAAACATTAGTACTATTTCCGCTGGTTGAGATACCAATTAGCACATCACCTTCACTAGCTAACCCCTCTACCTGACGCTCAAAAACCCTGTCATAGCCGTAATCGTTTCCAATGGCCGTAAGAGCCGAAGTGTCTGTGGTAAGTGCGATTGCCGGCAATGACCGGCGTTCTTTCAAAAACCTCCCCGTAAATTCCGCAGCAATATGTTGAGCGTCACCCGCGCTTCCACCATTTCCAAAAAGCAGAATTTTCTTCCCTTTTTTAAGTTGACTAATGATTAATTCACTCGCCCTCTGTATTTTTTGGGTAAGCTGTATTTCTGAACGATCAATAACTTCTTTGTGTTCCGCAAATATGAATTTAATAACTTCTTCCATTAGTAATAAATATTATCAATTAAATAATTTTTAACGTAATCATACACACCACTTTCAAGTGTATAAAAATCTTCGTTATAACCAACCGAATGCAGTTTTTTCATGTTTGCTTCTGTAAAATATTGGTATTTATCCCTGATATCAATTGGCATGTCTATAAATTCAATTTTCGGCTCAATTCCTAAACCTTTGAAAGTAGCTTTAACCAAATCTTCAAATGATCTGGCTTTACCAGTTCCTAAGTTATAAAGTCCGTTATTGTCAATAGACCAATTTTCAGCTAACATTTCGTTGGTCATCCATAGAATAACTTTGAGCAAATCTTTAACATAAACGAAATCTCTTAACTGCTCTCCATCTGCATATCCTTCTTTATGACTTTTGAATAGTTTAACGAGCCCGGAATCATTTATCTGATTAAAAGAATGCCAGATAACACTTGCCATTCTCCCTTTGTGATACTCGTTGGGCCCATATATATTAAAAAACTTTAAACCTGTCCAAAAGGTTGGGCCCGAAGGTTGCTTTAGTGCCCACTTATCAAATTCATTCTTACTAATTCCGTATGGATTAAGCGGCTTTAACTCTTCTACCACTTCATGATCATCATTATACCCAAGTTCACCATCGCCATACGTGGCTGCTGAAGATGCGTAAATCAAAGGAATTTGTTTTTCAGCGCAAAAATTCCAAATAAACTTTGAATAATCTACATTTAATTCCTGATGAATACTGTAGTCAAACTCCGTAGTGTCGGTTCTTGCACCTAAATGGATAATTAAGTCTACACTCAATGTTGTCTGTGCTAGAAAATCTTTGAGTTCTTTACGCTCAATGCAGGCTACCCTTTCTTTATTTTCCCAATTCTTACGCTTACTTTCATGCCCAAAATCATCGACTAAAATAAGATTTGTATATCCATTGTCATTCAGATGTTGTGCCATACAAGAACCAATGAAACCCGCTGCTCCTGTAAGTATAATTGTATTGTCTTTCGTCATTTTTATGATTTTAAGGTAGTTTCTTTATTCATAATTTCTTCCAAAGTGGCCGTTGCGCTACCAACTTTATTTACAACAACAGCCGCTGCATGATTTGCGAATACACAAGCGTCGTGCAACGAATTATTGTTTGCTAATGCAATACCTAAAGATGCTAATACTGTATCACCGGCTCCTGTAACATCTACAACATCAATAGCAACAGTCGGGATTATATTGAGAACATCATGTGAAAAATAAGCAATTCCATCCTCTGAAAGCGTAATAATCACATGATCACAGTCGGTAATTTCTTGTAACTTTTGACATGCAAGTTTTAAGCTTTCTTGATCTTTTATATTGATGCCGGTAGCCATGATCGCCTCTTTCTTATTTGGCTTTATGATGCTTACCCCTCTATATTTAGAAAAATCTAACCCTTTCGGATCTAATATAGTAACCTTACCGTGTTTTTTGCACTTTTCAAAAATCTGACTCAACAAGTCCTTTGTCAACAATCCTTTATTGTAATCGGATATTAAGACGATATCAAAAAGCGGAATTTTACTATCAAAAAGCGGAAGAAATTTTTCAACTTCGGCAGATGATATCAGTTCAGTGTTTTCTTTATCTAGCCGAATTAACTGATGCTTAGCAGCTAGTACTCTCGATTTTATTGTCGTACATCTTGCCTTACTCCTTACTAGACCATTTCCCAATAAACCATTATTAACCAGTTCACTTTGAATAAAATCAGCTTCCTGATCATCGCCAACGATGGAAACTATATCTGCATAACAGCCCATAGCCTGCAAATTCTGTAATACGTTTCCCGCACCACCTAATGTCTGCTCTTCCCTTTGCACTTCAACCACTGGCACTGGTGCTTCAGGAGAGATTCTATTGCAATCTCCGTAGATATAATGGTCGATCATTAAATCACCAATCACTAAAACTTTTTTATTATTAATTTCCATGTTTTTATTCAAAGAATTCATTTACCCAATTATTAACGTAATATTTTTCAAAAGCTGCAGATTTACCTCTTATTGATTCAACATCTTGTACCGCTTTTTCTGAAATTTCAGTAATAGATTTTTCATCTGTTAAATCTTGTAGAATAAGAATGTTATCAGCATTGTAGAAGTCGGCTTGTTCAATATAAGGGTTAGTTGTTATCAAAACAGCACCTGATGCGAGCACTTCGAAAGTACGCATCGTTAGTCCGGTTTGACCAAAACGTTGTATATCCAAAACACTTCTTGAGGCTTTAAAAATCGTTGCCACCTCAGCCCTGCTAATCTTATTGAAACTTACATCTGATATTGATATAGGCTTAAATTCCTTCTTAGTAAGTTTTTCGAAATAGAAAAACCACCTGGCCGGCATATAATAAAATACGAAAGTTTTTTTGAAATAACTGAAAAGCTTTTTCATTACAGAAAACCTGTTTGAATGCAAGGTACCCACAAATGAGACATCATGTTTCTTTTGTGGGATTTCTCCTTCGATCAAAAATTCATCAGTAAAAAAAAGGTGCTTCTGCTTCAGAATAGGAAACTTCTTCACATCTTCAAAATCAAAACTAAAGCACTTATCGAAATGTTGGAGTATAAAAATCGAATTTTTGTTATTATTATTAATAGAGTCGTAGGTATAATAAATTAGTTTCGCATTTGGGTTTTTCTCCTTAAAATTTTCGATAAAACTAATAGGCACAACTTCGCCCTTTATGATGAAAAGATAGTCATACTTTTTGTGAGCTAACTTCTCTTCCACCGATTTATAATAACTACTGATCTGCTTATTTAAAAGATCTTTCTTTATTCGAAAAATAGCTTTTGAAAATGAATTATTAGATGGTCGTTCATCGATATAATCCACTGAATAGCCATTAAACTCTAAAGCTTTAGTAATTGCAATTTCATATCCAAAAAATGCTGGACAAATAAATAAAACAGAACCTTTAAACATATTATTTGAATAGCCCTTTTTCTTTCATCTCTGTAATTGAGTTCTCATATTTATCAGCATTTACTTCCTGTGTGTTTACCCACATTGCAAAGTTCTTTATGCCATCCTTAAAAGATACCTTCGGCTCAAAACCTAAAGTATTTTTTATCTTAGTTAAATCTGCAAAATTATGTCGTATATCACCGAGACGATAATTTCCAGAGATTTTAACTGGTACTTCTTTTCCGTAGTTTGCTAATAACTCAGAGACAACAGTATTCACTTCTGTTGGAACACCAGTCCCAACATTAAAAACATGGCCATTTGCAGCATCATTTTCTATTCCTAGAATAGTCGCATCAACTACATCATCGATATATACAAAATCGCGGGTTTCTTTACCATCTTCAAAAACATTAATCGCCTTATTGTTTTTTATCAGTGTAGAAAATATAGATAAAATACCGGTATATGGATTAGATAAGGACTGGCCAGGACCGTACACATTTTGATATCTAAACGCCACAGGTGCGATGCCTATTGTTGGACACACCGTCATAATCATCTGTTCTTGATTTTGTTTTGTAATCCCGTAAACGGATGATGGATGTATTTTCGAATCTTCATCCGTAGCAACTAGTTTCAAAGGCTGCGAAACACCTGGGTATCTAACTTCGAAATCGCCGCTCTTCATATCCGAATCTTCACGGTGTTTAGGATAAACATCTCCAAATTCTTCCGAAAAATATTTTCCTTCACCATATATTGATCTCGATGAAGCGATTACAATCTTTTTAACGTTATTGTCTTTGTTTGCAAGTAAATCTAACAATATCGCGGTACCCCCAATATTTACGTTAGCGTATTGTTCAATCTGATACATAGACTGGCCTGTTCCTGTTTCGGCAGCATAATGAACAATAACATCCTGGTCGATAATTGCCGCTTCGACATCTGCCCTAGAGGTAACTGTTCCTTCGATAAATTTAACCTTTCCAATTATGCTTTGATATAGCGGACTGGTATGAATTGGATCCTCGCCATGTATCTGTTTAGATAAGTTATCCAAAATAGTTATATTATAACCTTTATCAATTAATTTAAGTGCTAAGTTAGAGCCTATAAAGCCAGCACCACCTGTGATTAAAATATTTTTCATTTTATATTTTTTGATTTTATTCTTTATAATTTAAAAATTGTCCGTCACTATCTGTTCTTTGCCATAATTTAGAATCGTGATTATATCTTTTTACTATTCTTGCAGGTGAACCTACTATAACGCAATAATCTGGAAAAACTCCTCTAACAACAGCATTAGAGCCAACAATGCAATGTTTACCTAAAATAGTACCTGCCTGTATTACAACCCCGTAACCCAAAAACGAATTTTCACCTATTTTAGTGGTTTTCACTAAATACTTTTGTTTAAGTATATGTATATTTAATTCTGAATACTCATGATCCACATTTGTAACGAATACATTAGCGGAAAAAGTTGTGTTCTTTCCAATTACGAGCTTTTCATGTGAACTAACAATGTGAAGATTTTGTCCAATTGAAATATTGTCTTCAAAAATTATTTCACCTTTAAAATGAGTTTCCAATCTTGCTTGAGGAAAAATTCTCACTCTATTTCCAATAAAAATTCTTTTTGCGCCAAATAAAAATACAGGGTCACTAAAATAGCTAAGTATCCCTATCCTTCCGACAATCAATCGCCAAAACATAGTCTTAATAAACCATATTATTTTAAATCCCATACCTTATAATTTCCACCCGATTAAATCCATTGTAGTATTATATACTTCATCTACCTGTATTTTTTTTATGCAGTCTCGATGTCCATATTTACAAAAACTTTGAAAGCAAGGTTTACATATTAATTTATGTGAAATTACTCTTATATGTAATGCCTCTTTTGAAATGATATATTTAGGATCAACATTCCCAAATATAACTACAGTTGGGACTCCAAATGCTCCCGCAATATGAGCCGCTCCACTATCATTACAAACAACCAAATTACATAAACTCAAAATATCTATGTATTCAATGAGATTTTTCTTTACAATAAGAAAATCTACATTTTTATCCTTTAGATCGGCAATAACTTTTCCTACAGTTTCATTTTCATCTGGTCCTTCGAATATAAAAAATTTTATATTGCTTGTTTTTGCTAATCTTAAAATAAGCTCAGCATATTTACATTCCTCCCACTTTTTCACTTCTTGACTCGATCCCGGATGTATGCCAATAACAAATTTCCCTTCTGAATTAAATTCTGAGCTTATACTTTGTAAATATGTCGATGATTTTGAAGAGAGTTGAAGCTTGGGAACACGATCATTAATCTCAACATTCATCCCAAGCTGTTCTAGGAGGTATAATGATTCTTCAGTAAAGTTATCTATTCCATCAATAGGTTTGACTACGTCGGTAAGCATATACTCTCCGCCGGTAAAATTAAAACTTGCTTTTCGTTTTGAATTAATAAAATTTAAATAAAAGATATTCCGCCAATCTCCTCTGAAATCTATTGCAAGATCGTATTCTACACCATTAATTACACGCAATGTGGATTTAAATTTTAAAAGATTTTTAAGAGAATAATTTGTCTTAACAATCCAAGGGCAATCGATAATTACAAAATTATCTATTAGTTTTTGATCTTTTAATATAATTTCCGTTACTTTTTCACAAACAATAGTAATTTTTGCATTTGGAAAATTTTTTCGGATTGTTTTAAAAGCAGGAATATACATAATCGTATCGCCAATCAAAAGAAATGCTAATACGACAATTTCTTTTACCTCTATATCTGATAATAAAGGATATATTTTATTATTCTTTGGCTTAAGGTAAATCTTTCTAAAAACAGAATCAATTTTACTAAGTTTATCTGTTTTCTCTTTGTTAAAAGTAGGCATATTAATTTCCTTTGCATTTAATTTTCAAAAATAATGTTTTTCATCTAGTTAAAAGGAAGTCTTTTATGGTTAGTCTTTTTTATAAAGTAATTAACCATAGCATAAAAAACAAATCCTGGGAGAAAATATATACTTAGCGTATAAAATGATGTAAAGACAATCCCAATATTTAAATATAAGAATACAAGCCAATAAAATATTAAATAACCATTTGCGCCGGCTGTTAACTTATTAACAATAGATTTTATCTTTTTTGTAATATAGCCGATTAAAAAAGCTGAAAAGAAAGGAACCACAACTACACCAAGCCAACCAAAACTAACATACCCCCACAAAGAAACTGGAAGTCTCAGACCTCCAGATGCAATTTCAGAAATATCATCGGTATCGTTTGCGACCAAAAGGGTCCAAACAGAAGGATTCCATTTAAAGTTAAACGGAATTAGGCCGCCAACAAAGGTTAGTCCATAAGTAAAATCAATATGATTTGAATTAAATGCCTCAAGAAAACTAAGTTGGTCTGGAATATCAGGAGCACCCGAAGCTATGGCATAGCCAATACTTAAGTTATCAATTTCATGGACATAACCTGCTTTAGGAAAATAAACTGATGCAATAATCCAAAAACTGCTCCCTAATGAATATACAAAAATTAAAGACAATAGATAATATATAAATACCTTTTTGCTCTTCTTTAATGCAATTATTATTGAAAAAATTAGAATCAAGCCAGTAACCGCTTCAGACCGGCTTAGTGAAACAGCAATTAATATTACCCCAATAACAATTAATAATAAGATATTCTTACTTTTTTTATCAAAAAAGCTTATTAGTAAGAAAGGCATTAACAATTGAATGAGTTGCTTTGATGTTCGATAAAAGAGTGCAACATCGTGGTATCGAATATTGTAAATCCCTTTAAACTGCTTTGCAGAATAAGGATCTGCGGCAAACATTGGCAAAAATCCCATATATAAAAAACATAGCGCCATAATAACCAGGCAAATCGTATAAATCACCTTCGAAGCTTTTATGACACCTATTCCAAACTTTGGATTTACAATACCATCTGTTGCAGTAGAAAACTTCATAACGGTATCTACTAAAATCAGGCTTTTCCACCGAACTCCAATTAAAAGCCCCAAAATAAAAGTTAGCGCTCCAAGAATATTTATTATGGCGTATTGATTTATAGTGTTGTCTGTTGCAAAATCGTTTAAATCAAAAACGAAGAGCGGTATTACGTAGGCTACAAAACACAAACCTATGCCTAAATGATTTAATACATTTTTTCTATCAAACCATATAAAATACGTGCCTATCGTAAAAACGCACATTGAAAAACAAATTAAAATCTTGGTAAAAAGCATATCAATAAATTATATATTTTTCATATTAAAGCCGTCTTTAATTGCTTTAACCAATTGATTGCGCTCTGGCAATTTATATTTTAGTAGCCGTACAGCTCTTGTAGCTAATGTATAAAATAATGAAATTTGCCTGGCTGGGAATTTAAGATTTTTTAAAATGAAGAAAATGCGGTTTCTATTTAGGTAGTAAATGGAAAATAATGTTTCCCCACCTCCAGTACTGCTGCTAACTTTGTGGAAAACTTCTAGCTTGGGTAAGTAGTATACTTTATATCCTTTCTTGCGAGCGCGAAATAGGAAGTCTGTGTCATCATAATAAACAAAATAATCCTCATCCATTAACCCTACAGCGTCAAATACAGTGCGGTTAATTAGCATAAAACAGGTTGGCGCATAGTTAAAATACAAACTTTGATCATACTGACCTATATCAATCTCATCAACACCGACGTGACTGCTTATAGCTTTAAATTCTGATATGGAGCCACCAGCCATCCATATGGTTCGGCTATCGTAGTAGAATATTTTAGGTATTATAATGTCCTGCCCCTCTAAAACTGCACATGAATACATATCTCCCAAGAGGTTTTCTTGTGGGAATTCAATATCATTATTTAACAACAAGATATAATCACAACCATCTTCAAGTGCCAATTTAATTCCTTGATTATTGCCTTTAGCAACTCCATTATTATTTTCATTCCTAATATGAGAAACCCCACATATTGGAAATTTAGAGATCAACTCTACCAGCAAACTGTCAGTAGTTTCTGACGGTGAGTTATCTATGATATATAAATGATAATCAGAGAATATCTGTTTCGAAAGACTTTCAAAAAAACCATAAAGAACCTCATCACTTTTATACAACACGGTTACTAAGCCAAGTTTTGCCATCTAATTGTTTTTGTTAACTTTTTCCCAAATTCCCATTTCGGTATTAAATCTCTTGATCACTTTTGCTGGGCTGCCCACCGCTACGCAAAAGTCTGGAATATCTTTAGTTACAACTGAATTTGCTCCAATTACGCAATTTCTTCCAACGTTTGCACCGATTATACAAACGTTTTCGCCAATCCATGAGCCATCCCCAATGAGAACATTTTTTAATTGTTTAACCGACTGATCCAATATGGCTATGTTGACATCTTCATATCTATGTAAATTATCACTGATATAAACCTTATCAGCTATCAATACATTTTCGCCAATTGTTATTTTTCCTATACAATATATATGTGCAAAATTACCGATATAAGTTCTATTACCAATTATTAAGTTACAATCCGTTTGACCAGTCAAAGGGTTAGCTGCCAACCAGCTATTAGCTCCAATATTAACATCATCGCCTATAAATATATGCTCAGGGCATTCCAATCGGAGAAGTTTTTGAATTCTTGCATTCTTTCCAATCTTTGCAAATACTAAAATATAGTACCAATGCAAACTTAAATAGTACCATAAAACCTTAAACTTACTAATATATTTATGCATAGCCTTACTTAATAACCTTTTTTTTAATTGGCAAGATCGATTTACCTGCTTTTTTTAAGTAGCTAAAAATTAAATAAGTGTAATATAAAGTAAAAAACCGAAATAATAACAGATACCGCGGGTTGTAAAATTTTATTATGCGAGAAAATGGTGAGTTGCTTTTAAATCGGTATTTATCAGGATCAACTGCCGCCATTACCAAATACTTGCGCAGAAAAATCAACAATAACTTTGAAGTCAATTTTTTGTAGGTAGTAGTTGAAATTTGATTTTTCTCCACATACTCATTTAAAATAAAGCTATGATTGTCTAGAAAAATGGTGATTAAATCATAGCCCCCTTTATGTTTAATTTTTGAATCTTGAGATAGAAAAATCAATTCATTATTTACATATATTCTTCCTTTATTAGAAATTAACCTATATAATACGTCCGTTTGTGTTAGTAATAGCTTTGCATATCTGCTAAAATCTTCCATCTTATGAAAATCGTCTTTCCAGATGCCGAATGAGCCAATCCACCCCCCAAAGTACGCTGCCTTGTTTATAAACTCATCTAAATTATTGCACAATATCGATTTAGATTTATCTAAGCCCTGATTTAAATAAAATAGTTCATTTCTTGACTCAATATTTGCGTTTACGTCTTGCAAAATACAATTTAGCGTATTGGATGTGTGAGTTAATGTGTCGTTATTCAACTTTAAATACAAACCTCTACCTCTCGATAGCACGAGTTCAAAGTTTTTATCAGCCAAATTCTCCTCATTCTTAAAATAAACTATCTTATTGCCAAAATCCTTTATATATTTCCTCGCAATCTCTTCAGTGTGATCTGAAGAACAGTTGTCTGAGATAACTATTTCTATGTCGTTTGATTTAGTAAATACTGATTGACAGGTAATGGTTTCAAGTGTTAAATCCAAATATTCTGCCCTATTGTATGTGGGAATACAAATTGATAATTTAATATTTTCCATTTTTTAAATTGCCTTTTTGAACCTTATCATCAACGGGAGATGTATTAATGAAATCTTTAAGTATTTCCATGCGATGCAAATTGTTTTTCTTGTCAATAGTTTCGTCAGTTATTTGATGCTGACTTTCGTAAATTTTAATATTTTTTACAATCTCATAAAATATAGTTAACTCAGCCAAGGACAATGCTGCAAAGCCTGTTTTATAACCTTTCTCAAAGAAATAATTTTTTACTAAATTTTTAATTATTAAATAGAAAAAATAGAAAATTGAGGTTTTTGATTTTAAGTTACTATGTGCTAGTTGTTCACTATCTGTATATCTATTTATTTTCGAAAGATGAGAGTCAAGAGTGCAATCAATGAAATGATGAATAAAGTATTGAGGTGGTAGATTATAAATTCTATCATCACTAACAGTTTGCTTTCCCATCCCATGGATATAGTTATCTGTGAAATCGTAAGCCCAAGTCTTGAATAACCTATTATTTGCAGATTTGTATGAATCATTACAAAAATCACCGTAGAAATAGTTCTTACGATAAATTTTAATTGCATCAAATTTGTTAGAGGCTACAACTTCAGAAATTTTTTCTAAAGTATCTTTACTCATATGTTCGTCTGCATATCCCAGAAATACCCATTCAGTAGTAAGTATTTCATATAATGCATCCAATACTTCCTTATTTTCTACAAAGACATGATTCGTTTTAGGTCTAATAAACACCTCACAGTCATTACTCCTAGCGATTTCGTGTGTTTTATCAGTGCTACCTCCATCGGCTATCACAACCTTTCCATATCCTTGGTAGTTTTTGATTACTTTTTCGATTCTATGTTCTTCGTTGTAAGTAAAAATTACGAATGTTATCATGATATATTTTTAGGATTTAGCTTTTTCAGTGTGGATTATATACACCAAATACATAGTAATCACAATCTGTGTTACCACAATTGGAATACCTATCGTAAATACGTTAATGTGTCCAGAATAGTACAAACCAAAGAAAGTAATAAGAAAAACGATCAAGCCAGTTATGGTTGACTTTAGCGATGCACTGGTTAAATTATGGATCGTTAAATAAATTAATAATGCCCCAATTAAGAAATTACCTGCTTCAGCTATTATTCCATATAGGATTAAAGTAGAATATTTAACAAAGTCGTTTTTTGTAAGTATCAAAACAATAAAGTCTGATAAAAAATAGCTTATCGCAAGTATGCCGACTATGGATAATAAGGCATATATAAGATAGGTTTTTAAATACTTACCCTGGCTTTTATAGAGGTTTGGCACAAAAAGTTGAGAATAAATCGTCGAAAATGCATTCATTCCATTTGTTCCAACATTTGACACTGTTGCATAAACCCCAACAATTTCTACCAATCCAAATGGCACTAAAATCATTCTATAACCCTGTAATTGTATCCAGTTAACTACGGCCCCTAAAGAAATCGGATATGAAAATTTAAAAATATCGGAAGGTTTAAATATTTGGATCTTTGCCCGCTTAAATTCTTCAAACCCTGTAACTAAAAAAATCAGCAGGCAAAAAGATAATATAGAAGCTGAAAGTACGCTTATCAAAATAATAGTTGAGCTAGATGTAAAATAATGAATACAAATAAAATACAGCCCGACTTTTAATCCATTTTCTAAAAGCAAGGAATAAATTGCCATTCTTCTCCTTTCTAAGTTATTAATTAACCCCCTTAAAAAATTAACTAAGTATGTACTTAGAGCCAAAACAATTATAATTAAAGCAACTAGTGAATAATTAGGGTTTATAAAATACCCTATTGATACAGCTAGAAATAAAATGATACCAGTTAATTTTAGCACCCAAATATTGACCGCATAAAATGATTTTAAAGAATATCCATTTTCTTTCAGCTTATATATTTGAGATTGCTGAAAATAATCTAACGGTACTAAGACAAATGCATTTAAAGAATAGGAAAGTGTAAAAAGAAAATAATATAATCCCAGCTCATAAAGTGTTGAATGATTACTATAAGCTTTTAAAAAGAGTAATTGTAATAAAACGACGAAGATTCGAACAATCCCAACTTCTAATATTATGGATTTTTTCAATTATAAAAGTATTAAGAAATCAATATAATTATGCATTTATATATTCTCTAATCACATCAGCAATATAATCATAGTGAGTTTCATTTAATCCAGGCCAAACGCCTAACCAAAACGATTGGTTCATGATAATATCGGTATTGGTTAAATCGCCAACAACCCTATGCTCAACATTGGCGTAAGCGGGTTGCCTCAATAGGTTACCTGCAAATAACAATCTTGTTCCGATCTTTTTTTCTTCTAAATGCTGAACCAACATGTGGCGATCATTTGAATCACCTTCTCTCAAGGTCAACAAAAAGCCAAACCAAGAGGGCTCAGAATTAGGTGTAGCTTCAGGTAGAATGAAAACATCTTCAAATTCTTTCATCCTGGAATATAATGCTGCAAAATTCTCCCGGCGACGTTGGATAAAGTAGTCTAACTTTTTGAATTGTGAAACACCAAATGCAGCCTGCATATCCGTAACCTTTAAGTTAAACCCAATATGAGAATAGGTATACTTATGGTCATAACCGTAAGGCAATGAGCCTAACTGTTGTCCAAAACGACATCCACAGGTATCATCTTTACCAGGCAGGCAATAACAGTCCCTTCCCCAGTCTCTGAAGCTTTCTGCAGATTTTGCAAGATCTGGATTGTTTACAATTACGGCTCCACCTTCACCCATAGTCATATGATGTGCAGGATAAAATGAAAATGTAGCAATATCGCCAAAGGTACCTGTTTTCTTTCCTTTATAAGTAGCACCTAAAGAATCGCAATCATCTTCAACTACCCATAAATTGTATTTCTTCGCCACACGCATCACCTCATCCAAATCAAATGGATTACCCAATGAGTGAGCAATCATAATCGCTTTAGTTTTTGGAGATACAGCAGCCTCGATCATATCTGCTTTAACGTTATGAGAAGCAACATCAACATCTATAAATACAGGGATAGCACCGAATTGTACAATTGGATTCACTGTTGTCGGAAAACCCGCCGCCACTGTAATAACTTCATCACCAGGCTTGATGGCACGATCTCCTAATTTTGGAGACGTTAAAGCATAAAATGCTACCAAATTTGCAGATGAACCAGAGTTAACTAAAAGCGCTTTAGAAGCACCAAAATATTGAGCAAATTCGTGTTCGAATTGACTGGCAAAACGTCCAGCAGTCAACCAGCCATCTAATGTTGCATCAACGCCTAACATGATATCCTCCTCATCTAAAACTTTTCCGGTAACAGGAATATAGTTTTGACCTGGTATAATGGTTTGAGTTGTGTTCTGCTTTGCAATTGCACGCAATGCAGTTTCTAGATTTGAATCAGTGATATTCTTTAACATATGTTTTGTATTGTTCTGTATTTATCTAATTAGAATTACTAAGTGCCTTCCATTTCTATAGGCGTCGCAAAAGGTTCCATTTCGGTAATGGGTTTACCAAATGCTATTTTTGGATAAGTATTGGTATGAGGATCAACCATAACCTGTAAAAGCTGTGGCTTATCTTTATTTTCTTCGCTCCAGAGCCAATCTACGCCAGATTGAATTTCATCCGGACGCTCAATAGTTATCGCCTCGATTCCATAGGCAATAGCAACTTTTGCAAAATCCGGGGCGCTATATCCCCAATAGGTAGATTGATATCTTGATTCAAAATAACTATCCTGAAATTGCCTGATCATACCAAGTGTTTTATTATTCAACACTACGATCTTAACCTTTAGGTTATTACGTACAATGGTCTGCAATTCCTGAATGTTGATTTGCATACATCCATCACCGATCAATACCACCACGGGTTGATTATTTAATGCGATGCAAGCGCCAATTCCAGCCGGCAGTGAAAAACCCATGGCACCCATGCCGCCAGAGGTCATAAAGTGCTGACCTTTTAACAACTCAAGGGATTGAGCAGACCACATTTGATGGCTACCAACATCGGCTAGATACACTTTATTTTCACTTCCTGCCTGAGAAAGTGCATGCATAAACTTATTTGGATTGATCCCATCAGGTGTAAGTTCACTCGTGTCAGGCCATTCTGTTCTTAATGCGTTAATCCGTGTCAGCCATTCTTTAGGTGCCACGAATACCAAATCTTGAGCAGCTTTTTCAAACTCCTCAAAAAACTTACCTAAATCAGCAACGATTGGAATACAGCCCAATACCCGGTTATTGATCTCTCCGGATTCACAATCGATATGATAGATTTTTCTGTTTTCTATAAACTTGGTATCTGCACCAGTTTGACGAATGTCTAACCGGCTGCCCAATACAATAAGCAGATCACACTCCCCAAAGGAAATGTTGGCCCACCGATTTCCATAGCTTCCGATAAACCCAACCCTCAAATCATCTTGATAAGCTATCGTATCAAGCCCCAATAAGGTCGTAACCACAGGCACTTGCGTTTTTTCAACAAAATGATCAAAAGCGATTTGGCTGGATGCTGCCTTTATGCCCCTGCCAGAAAGAATTAAAGGTCTCTTGGATAATTTAATGTCAGCGATTAAGTCGTTTAGCGTATTCACAGAGATGTTCGCAGCTACATCTTTCTTCACATAGTTATCTGAAACCTCTATTTGTGCCCTTTGCACATTCATTGGGATATCGATCAGCACCGGACCCGGTCTTCCAGACATAGCTAAAGCAAATGCCTTTTCAAAAACCGCTTCAAGCTCATTAGGATCGTTAACGAGATAACAAGCTTTAGTGATTGGTTTAGCCATCGCTACGATATCAGTTTCCTGAAATCCTAACTGACGAATGTCACGATCGCCTTTTTGCTCATGCGTATTCACCTGCCCGGTAATAAATACTGCAGGAGTGGAATCAAAATAACAACTTCCAATTCCGGTAAGCAAATTCGTCGCGCCTGGACCACTGGTGGCCAGTGCTATTCCAGGTAAACCAGTGATACGTGCATAGCCTTCCGCTGCAAATGCTGCAGCCTGCTCATGGTGCATCGTAACAATTTTTATTTTTGTCGTTTGGTTTAGCGAATCTAAGATATGGGTAATCATCCCTCCTGAAAGTTCAAATACACTTTCGATTCCTTTTTTGCTCAAAAAGCTAGCAATAAAATCAGATGCCTTCATGGAAATATTATTTAGATAGGTAATAATTTAAGGTTTTGGACAAAGCTACGTTAAAATCAGTAAAATCGATCATCCCAATTTCATTAGTTAGCTTGGTAATATCTCCTTCGATATGCATGGATTGATTTTCACGATATGGAATAGCACCAAAATTTAGTAAAAAAGATGGATTTATAGCATCTCTTATTTGAACAAGCAGCGACTTTAGTGTTAACGTATGATTTCCTGAAACATTATAAATCCCAGATTTAATTTCACTTTCTACAATTGACAATAAAATTTTCGCAAAGTCGCCTGCGTATAGATACGCGTATCTCTGCTCTCCACCTGTGAAATCCATTTCTGACTTAGTTTTCATGGTGTTAACAACAGAGGGAATCAACCAGTTGTCACTTTCCCGCTCACCAAATACAGAAAATACCCTTAACCAAAGCCAATTAATATTATTGAGTTCAGAATAAGTCTTTAAAATTTGTAAACAGCTTAACTTAACACTTGCATAAGCACTCATAGGCTGCACCGCATCATCTTCTGAAACTTTGTGGCTTATATTGCCATATTCTGCCTGAGAGCCAAGAAAGATGAATTTCTTTAAATCCAGCCTTTGGGTCAACTCTAGAAGGTCAATCAAAAGCGCTATATTTTTTGCCTGGAGAGACCACTGATTTCGATCATTAGCTTCAACACCAATCCATGCACAATGGATAATTTCAGTGGGCGATTGAGTGATTACCTGCGCTTTCCAGTCACTGCCATTGTCAAGGTCTATCCATTTGATAGCATCAGCAAAAGAAGTACACCTGGATAAATTAGATGTACTTCTTTTCAATCCTATTACCTCAACCTGATGTTGAATTAATATTTCTGCAATATGCGACCCTAGAAAACCCGTAATGCCAGTTAATAATACTTTACGCATTGAGGTATGCTAAAATTTGATTTGCAGTTACGGAATCTATATTTTCCTTATCAGCTACGAATGACTTATACCAGCTTATTGTAGTCTCAACGGCCTTAGCCGCATTCAATTTTGGTTGCCAGTGAAGATCAGCAATAGCTTTACTGATGTCTAATTTGAGTAGCCCTGCTTCATGGGGTTGATTTGGTAGCTGTTCAACTTTGTACTTTCCAGTCCCCCAACAATCAATAGCAAGCTTTAACATTTCGCTCACCGGTAGGGCATCCGTTGCATAAGGGCCGAAATTATAAGCCACTCCAAATTTAACAGGATCAGCTTCTAAATTCATACCCAATATCAAATAGGCGATAACCGGCTCGAGAACATGTTGCCATGGACGTACAGATTTAGGATTTCTAACCACTATTTCTTCATCATTTGATAATGCTTTGGCAATATCCGGGATTAAACGATCTTTAGACCAGTCACCTCCACCAATAACGTTCCCGGCCCTGCCAATCGCAATGCCTTTATGGTGTTCGCTGATCTTTGCTTTATTAAAAAATGAATTCTTATACGAATCTATCACCAATTCCGTACAAGCCTTACTAGCGCTATAAGGGTCATAACCACCTAAACGATCATTTTCTCTGTAAGGATAATCCCATTCGTTATTGTGATATACTTTGTCTGTGGTGATTAACACAACAGAACACTTTTTATCAAGCAATCGAACGGCATCCAACAGGTTTGCCGTACCAATGGCATTCACCTCAAACGTTTCGGATGGAATATCATAAGATAATCTTACCAACGGCTGAGCGGCCAGATGGAAAATAAAATCAGGTTGGAAGTCTAAAACTGATTTTTTTAACACCTCACGGTCTCTCAAATCTGCTATAGTTGATTCACAAATTTGATCTCCACCGATTAAATAGTATAAATCATTTTCGGTTTGAGGCGCTAAAGCATAGCCCTTTACTTCCGCTCCCAATAGTTGCAGGGTTTTAAGCATCCAGGATCCTTTGAATCCTGTATGACCGGTAAGGAAAACTTTCTTACCGGAATAAGTTTGCTTTAGTTGATCTAACATACTACCAGATTTTCCATTTTGCCTGCCCAGTAGACCAAAGCTGTTCTAATTCAATCCGATCCCTTAAGGCGTCCATAGGTTTCCAGAATCCGCCATGCTTGTAGGCAGCCAGTTGACCATCGTTTGCTATTTCTTTTAGTGGTATATTCTCCCACTGGATCTCATCCATGTCTCCTTCAAGATATTTGAAAATACCAGGCTCTAAAACGAAGAACCCGCCATTAATCCACATCCCATCACCCTGAGGTTTTTCTACAAAGTGATTTACAGAACCATCTTCATCCATTTCAATATTTCCAAAACGACCAGGCGTTTGAATGCTGGTTAGTGTCGCCAACTTACCATGGCTTTTGTGAAAGTCAACAAGATTTGTGATATTGATATCAGCTACTCCATCCCCATAGGTCAGCATGAACGTTTCATCCCGTACATATTTTTGGATTTTCTTAATCCTACCTGCGGTATTGGTTGTTAAACCCGTATCAACTAAGGTTACTTTAAAGGACTCAGAATTCGAAAAATGAACATCGACTTTATTTTTTTCTATGTCAATACTGACATCAGAATTATACAGATAATAATTTAAAAAGTACTCCTTAATGCTCTGGGCTTTGTAACCCAGGCATAATACGAAATCGTTGTAGCCATAGACCTCATAGATTTTCATAATATGCCATAAAATAGGCTTACCACCGATTTCAACCATTGGTTTCGGCCTGGCTTCCGTTTCTTCCATAAGCCTGGTACCTAAACCACCAGCAAGAATTACAACTTTCATATGTTTAATTTTGGATTTCTATTTGTACATTTTCTGTTAATGGATGTGAGCAGCATAATAAATACTCATGCTCTTCCAGATCACTTCTTTCCTTGGTGAGGCCAATCATTTTAAGAGCCCCACTTAATACTTTACCTTTACAAGTACTACAATTACCGGTCTGACAAGAATAAGGTAGTTCTATATCAGCATCTAAAGCCGCTTCTAAAATGGTTTTGCCTTTAGCTATTTCTAGCTTATGCAACTTGCCCTCGAAAGTAAGTGAAATCTCCTGAGTATGGATATCGATAAAGTCTTTTGGGTCTTTAACCAACTCAAAGTCTTCAGAATAAACATTAATTAAGCGACCAAACTTAGTTTGTATGGCACTTTTAACTGATTCTTTCAAACCTATGGGTCCGCAGATGTAATGCGCACAGCAATTTGGATCCAGTGCGACATCTAGAATGGATAAGGCTTTATCCTGATCAATTCTCCCTTGAATCAGATATGGATTTCCCTCATCAAGCACGAGTTTAGTATGAAAATGTCTAATGGTTAATCTTTCAGAATACCGAGTTTTTAAGGCTTCAATCTGATCTTTAAAGATAGTCGTTTCATGGTTTTTATTTCCATAATTCAAATGGACGTTTATACTTGCAGTTGAGCTAAGAATATGCTTAATAATTGAAATTAACGGCGTAATACCACTGCCAACGCCCCAAAAATAAACATCGGTTATAGCATCATCTGTTCCAAAAATAAAGTCACCCATTGGAGACATTACTTCGATGGAATCTCCAACGTTAATCATATCATTAATATGATTAGACACTAATCCATTTGCCACACGTTTGACAGTAACCTCTAAAAAGGTATCAACATTTGGAGACGAAGAAAATGAATAAGGCCGAATATATCTCCTGCCATTAATTCTAAAAATTAATGTGAGATACTGGCCCGCAATATATTTAATTTTCTTTAAACCAGGTTGTTTGAAGCATAAAGTAACTGTGTCTTCAGTTTCCTTTCGGATTTCCGCCACCTTTAAAGTATAATTCATAAATCTTATCCTCTAAACTTTTTAAGTAGAGACTTAAATGTGCTATTAGTTTCATTTTCTCCGTAAGATCCATAGCCATAACCATAGCCATAATCTTTTGGAACAATGTCATTCACTACTATGCCTAAATTATTCATTCTTTGTGTTCGATATAATTGATCTACAATATAAAGTTGGTTTTTTTGAGTAACTTTCTGTCTTATAATATACAAAGTCGCGTCTGCATACTTAGCTAAAAGCTGGGCATCCGTGATAATACCAACAGGGGGAGCATCCATGATAATATAATCGAACTGCTCTTTCAATTGGGCAATTAAATCATCTGTATGCTCAGACATGATAGTTTCAGCAGGATTTGGAGGTAGTGGTCCTGATGAGATAATAAACATATTTGGGTTAATTGCCAGTGGTTTTATGATATGCTGAACTTTTACAGATGGATCGATAGTATAATTACTAAAACCAGTTGTATTAGCTACTCCTAATTTTGCTGAAAGGCCAGGTTTACGTAAATCCAGTTCCATTAATAAAACTTTTTTGCCTGCGAGTGCAAGTATATTACCTAAATTAATAGCTGTAAATGATTTACCTTCTCCAGAGGCAGTTGAAGTCAATAATATTACTTTTTGGCTTGATGTTTTTAAATAAAAAGAAAGATTGGTTCGCAAAGCCCTAAATTGTTCAGATATCGCGGATCTTCCCTGATGTGCTACAATTAAATTGTCTGTACTACTATTGTGATTAATTTCACCAATAATTGGTGTAATCGTTGCTGAGGTAATATCTTCTTTTGTAGAAACCGTGGTATTTAATAAGTTAATTAATATTATAAATACTGTTGGAATGATAAGCCCTATAACTATAGCAATCAAATAAATCGTATTTTGCTTTGGGCTGATTGGAGCAATAGCAGATTTTGGAGGATCTATTGTCTTTGCTATCGCTAAATTTGAAGTTTTAGAAATAGCAGTTTCTTCTGCTTTTTGCATCAAAAATATATATAACTCTTGTTTGATTTGTTGATTTCTAGCAAGCTTTAAATAATCTTTTTCGATTTGTGGAACTTGCTCTCCCCTCCCCTCAGCCTGATTGAGTTGAGAACGAAGTTTATCTCGGGTAATGATATAACTATTTTTTGAACTCTGTATATTACTCAATAAACCAGCTCTTAATCCAGAAATTTGCTCATCAATATTCTTTATAAAAGGGCTTTCTTCTGTATCGCTCAATAGACGTTTATCTCTCTCTATTAATAACGAATTATATTGACTCATTATACCAGAAAATACCATATCTGATGAAAGTAAAGAAGCTGGAAAAACCCTCTTATTTTTGCTCTCATCTTTTAAATAGCCTTCCAGTTCGCTTAATACCGTTATCTGAGTTTCCGCCTTCGCCAGCTCATTCGTAAATGCAGAGGTGCTTTGAACAAGTAACTTGCTTTGTTCAGACATATCAGTCAATTTATTATTTTGCTTGAACCTCTCCTGCTTATTTTCAACATCACCTAATTCGCCAGAAATGATGCTTAGCCTTTTCTGTATAAATGTAGTCGTACTATCCGCTATAATATTCTTTTCTTCGAGGCTTGATGAAATATATCGGTTTATTATGGCCCTTAAAATATCTTCACCTTTTCTTGGGTGCGGATATGAGAGTCCTAAATCCATTATCGTTACCTGTTTATTTGTTACACCAACTGTCATTTTACCTTGCAATTCTGCAACACGATCATCTATCGAAGAAACTTGAATTAAAAATTTACCATGTTCAAGCTTTGCAATGCCAGTTGGAATTAGTTTAACTATTCCCACTCCATTCAAGTTAAACTCTTCATTAAATCTTATTTCCTTTTCAAAGTCGTTAGCGGAAACTTTAAGTGTATTAGAGCCCGTTACATCTACTGTGACCAACGTTTGAGAAATGGTATCTAATGCTTTTGTAATGGATAATTTGATTGGCGTTTGGTATATTTCCCTTTTCTTGAAACCTACCTTCTCCTGATAAACAATGTTGAGTTCCATCTGACGAACGACCTGTTCCATCAAAAATCTTGTTCTTAAAATTTCCACTTCATTGTCTACAGAACTTTTCCCCCCCATAATCCCACCAAGATCCATTAATGCAGAACCTTGTGCTCCAGGTGATCCACCTTTATCATTACTATTAACCAATACTTTTGAGCTTATCTGATAGATAGGAGGAGTATACTTTGAATAGAAATAGGCTATTATCAACGAAATGAGAACCGCACCAAGATATAGATACCAGTTATCTAAAAGTTTTAATATTATTTTCCTAATATCAAGTGTTTCATCTTCTGCACGAAGATCTAAATTTTGTTCTGGAATTGAGTTCATTTATGAATTATTTTTATCTGAAACTAGTGATAGCAATAATAATTACGGAAAGGACCGACGCCAATACACTTACGGTTTGAATTTGTGCAGAATTAGATGCTGATACCTTTCGTTTGTTAGGCTCCACATAAACTACATCATTTTGTTTTAAATAATAGTAAGGGCTATTAAAAATCTCTGATGAATTTAAATCTAAACGGGCAAATTCCTTTTTACCATTATTATCCCTTACAATCAATACATTCTCTCGTCGGCCATAGATAGTCAAATCACCGGCAAGACTTAGTGCATCTAGAATGGTAACTTTCTCATTCGGCAATGTATAGGCAGAGGGAGCATTCACTTCGCCTAAAACGCTGACCTTAAAATTGGCAAATCTTAATTGAACATTAGGTTCTTTATAAACTACAGCAGCCTTCTCCCGAATTAATTCTCGTGCCTCATACGTCGTCAATCCGGCAACTTTAACTTTCCCAATTAAAGAAAGTTCAACATCTCCATTCTTGTCTACCAAAAAACCAGAAACTTGCTGCGCCGTTGCAGAAGTATTTGCAGATCCACCTAAAATATTATTAGATGCCGCTTGATTAACAACCACCCCGTTTTGCGGATTCAAAGTAAAAACATTAATACTCAGTATATCATCTGGCTGTATAATAGGTTCCGTAAATTTTGTGGCATTTTCGAGTTGCGCTTGATTGACTGTTTGAATATCCTGAAAATAAGCGATTTTTTTATTGCTTACACAGGAAGTTTGCAGAGCTAAAAGAACAATTAAAATATAAAAAATTGAATCGCCTTTCTTGATTTTGTTTATATTCATAGGTATTTATGGTAGTCAAATATTACCATTTCTAAAATTAAATAAGTTAAATATTGGTATAATCTATAATTCTTGCAATTGAATAAACGTTACTTTAAACCAATTGCAAACTTAATCATTTAAATGTAATAATGAAATTAGCTTACTTATTTGACCAATTCACTAAACTTTGAATTTAAAAAATTCATTATCTAATTAAATAGATATACAAGCCCAACTTTTGCATGTAAATTGTTTACATCTTGCTTGTGCCAATTCCAATAATCACCTGGAGGATTACTATCTTGCCATTGATATTGATAATTTAATGATTTAACGTACGTAAGCTGCGCATTGGCCACGAACCGTTTGAAATTCCAGGAGAAAGTACTTCCTATAGCCAAATCTATCCAATGCCTGTTGATATACTGTCTTCGATCTGCCGAAGCAAAAGCAAAATCATAAAAGAGATCATTATTATTTACCTTACGTTCGAGTTGCAATCCGATGCGTTTCAATCCCTTTACCCAGCTCACATCCAGCGTTTGCAGATTACTCCCTGGTCCGATTCCAGCACCAAGAACCTGACCCTTATTCGTATATCCATCTAAAACCTGTCCATGACTATACCAACTCGGATAGTCACGAAGTTGACCTGTAGTAGTTCTTTCTAACTGTGTTAGCTCTACACCAACCTGTATAAATTCATCTGGTCTTCGTAATGGAACTAACTTTCTAACACCCACTATATAAGCCCGGGTATGTTCCGGTTCTGCAGCTGCATCCCTTAAATCATAAGAATGATCATTCCTGCCAAACTGAAAATAAACTTCTGCTTTGCTTTCTGTAAAAACATATTTAGTGAAAAATGAGATGTATTGATCCCTTTCCGCAGCATCCTCACTGTACGTTCCTTCTGGCGTAACGTATCCTACTTTTTCCACCTGAGAAAAAATCGGGAAATAGTCACCAAAACCATTGCCCATTTTTGATCGGTTTACAATAAAGGTCCTATCAAAACCCAGGTATAAGCCTGGCACCCATTTTGGCTGATAAGTTAAGACCATACCAGAAATGTAACGCCATTCATAGGGTTTTTGAACCAATTCATTTCTGATCGCTTGCGGAACGGTTGGATCCCGGTTTAAGGTAAAGCCTGATTGCTCTAATCTTCCTCCAATAACCTGTGCTTCAAAAGATCCGATATAAGTTTTCACTGGTCGGGTTGTGTTTAAAGTTAGGTGTCTAAACCCAGATGCATTGTTTGTCATCAACAAAGAGTTTCGAACTCCTGGCCCCCACCATAAGTTTTCATTGGAAAAGCCTGCTGATACCGGACCAACATTTAAGCGGATGCTGCTCTGCCCTAAACTTAGTTTTGAATATTGTTTGTTGCCCATGCGATCAGGCAGATCAATCCGATTATAAAACAAGCCAGTAAACGGAGTATTCCAGTACACCCCATTCGGTGCATCGGCTAAGCGCTGAAAATTACTATTTTCTGCAAAAACATATTCTGGCCTCAACTGAATACTTAAAGGCCCAATCTTGGCGTAGATCCCTGCAGAAATTTGCGTTTGATAACCTTTTGCCTGCACCATGGAGCCATCATTCATTCCATAAGGATGATGCGAATTAAATTGTTGCTGCCAGGCTACAGGTAGCGCATAAATCTGCGTATGTAATTTAGGATTACTGTAAAGTAACTTTCTAAAGTGGTTTAAGGAATAACTGGTATCTGGATCTAAAGATAAATCATTTCTATCCGACATAAACATCGGCCGGATCATATAAGAACTATTCGAACTATCTTTACCCAACAGTTGTTGCCTTCTGTAGGCATCTTCTACATTTTCCAGTAAACCAACCGGCAAAGTCTGGGCAAAAGCCATCCCATTTACGAAGAAAAGCATTAAGGAGAGGTAGAAAATTCTCATATGTTTATAATATAGTTTTGAGGTATGAACGCTAAAATGCTCGCAAAGGTATACAAACTTTCCTCCGTTAGGAAACTTTTTTACTTTCCGGGCCTCATCTATAACAAATTCATTTGCTTTTCAACCACCAATTTTTCCAAAAAAAACAGGCCATTCGTAAAAAAACACCCCTAGTTAATGAAATGGTTGGATTCCAGGCTACAAGTGAGATGGCGTAAGCGCTAAACAATTGTACGCTGGTCAGATCAATCCCACTCATGTATATTTTCTTATAAAAACTAGGGTTGTGTTTTTATTTAGAATAATTTACCGTTTTAATTGATTTTAATACGTTTATTTGAGGTATCATAATGATTACGCTTTAGAATTACCAAACAAATTGAATATTCCCATTGCTATGCTACACCATGTAGCCGAACAGCCTCATCCAAGTTTGCAGCAATTTTCCATCAGTCATAAAAAGTTTATAGAATTCCTCGACAAGATCGAAGAGAAAGGGTTACAAACCACCACCTTTGAAGAAATCATCACCAGGAAATTAACAACCAGAGATTTACAAAATAAACTGGTCATCACTTTTGATGATTGCGCAGCCGAACTTTTTGAATTTGCCATCCCGGAATTGGTGAGACGAAAAATGAAAGCCGTATTCTATATGCCCTCTAATCACATCGATGGACAGAATATATGGGATATGGAAGAATATAATATGGCGAGTGTAAAGTTGATGAACCTTTCACAATTGCAAAAGCTGCTCCATTTAGGGATGGAAATAGGGAGTCACGGAGAAAAGCATGTCAAATTAAATCAGGTGAGCGAAGGCGCTGCATATTCCGATATAGCCAATTCAAAAAAAACACTCGAAGAACTGCTTAACCACCACATTTATTCGTTCGCATACCCTTACGGCGAAATCCCGGCTAAACACCGGAAAATGTTGGCAAAGGCAGGCTATCAATTCGGCTTAGCCATTTATACGCAATTTGAAAACAAGTATTCACTCCGGAGATTTGCCATCAATGAAACGGATGATCAAAAGATTATTGACATGAAATTAGGCAAAAGGTACCGGTTGATGCGGTTAATTTATGACCCGATTTTGCTTTTGAAAAAGAAGTGGTGAGATCGCCGGCTATCACTGCGATAAGTAAATTCTATCCAGCAATTCTTAGTCAGGGAAGGAATTTACCTGCTATGTGCCTGTAGCCGTAGTTGGTTACAATAGAGCAGGGTAATGGTTAATAGCTTATCCGCACTTTGTTCGTCTATTGTTCGTCTCTCATTCGTGTATGGTATGGCTAAGCACATGGAGTTGCTACATTTGACTGGAGGAATTTAGTTGTCAGATTTAACTAGAAACTTTTAAATTTGATTATATGAGCAAACGAGTATTTGATGATTCCTTCAAAAAAATGGCTATAGATTTATCTAATAGCCGAGGATCGGTGAAAGAGGTTGCAGATGAGCTTGGAATAAACGATAGCCTTCTGAGTAAATGGAGACAGCGTGAGTCGGAGCCCAAACAGAGTCC
>NZ_WKKH01000044.1 GCF_009674725.1 Pedobacter petrophilus
TGCTGGATCTTTTATGCTGAACAAAATTATATCCTGTCAGCAATTCTCAAAACCTATTTATACAAACTTACGATGACAATTTTTATAGATTAACTGCATTCAAATACATGATTCTTCCGTGTTTTCCTTGTTTCCGTGGCGAAATATAATTTTACTTCAACAAGCTCAGTATGACAGTTGATTTTGTTTCTTCGTGTTGATGATTCTATACTTCGACAGGCTGAGTATGACAATTTTTATAGATAACTGCATTCAAATACATGATTCTTCCGTGTTTTCCTTGTTTCCGTGGCAAAATATAATCGTACTTCAACAAGCTCAATATGACAGCTGATTTTGTTTCTTCGAGTTGATGATTCTATACTGCAATAGGCTGGGTGTGATCATGATTAACTGCACTCAAATACATGATTCTTCCGTGTTTTCCTTGTTTCCGTGGCGAAATATAGTCGTACTTCGACAGGCTCAGCATGACAGCTGATTTTGTTTCTTGGAGTTGATGATTCTATACTTCGAAGGCTGGGTGTGATCATGATTAACTGCATTCAAATACATAATTCTTCCGTGTTTTCCTTGTTTCCGTGTCGAAATATAATCGTACTTCGACAGGCTCAGGATGACAGGTTTTTTTTAATAAAACTTCTATTGATACCCCTTTGCCTGCAGGTTAAAAAGTTCGGCGTATCTGCCTTCTTTTACGAGTAATTCTGCATGTGTGCCCGATTCTAAAAGGGTTCCCTGATCTAAAACCAAAATCCGGTCTGCAAGACGTGCGGTAGAAAAGCGATGAGAAATTAATACTGCAGATTTTCCTTTGGTTAATTCTGCAAACCGTTGAAAAACTTCGTATTCGGCACGGGCATCCAAAGCGGCAGTAGGCTCATCCAGAATCAATACCTGTGCCTCTTTCATATAGGCCCTCGCTAAGGCTACTTTTTGCCATTCGCCACCAGAAAGTTCTATGCCGTCATTAAATTTTCTACCTAACCATTGCTCATAAGCACCGGGTAATTTTGCGGCCAGTTGATCTGCCAGACTTTCTTCTGCTGCTTTTTTAACCAGTTCTCGATTATCAATCTCTTTGATATTTCCAACCGCAATATTTTGATAAAACGTCATTTGATAACGGATATAATCCTGAAAGATGATGCCGAGATTGTGTCTTAGATCATCCAGATCATAAGATTTCAGGTCCTTCCCATCTAATAATATTCTTCCTTCTGTCGGGTCATACAACCTCGCCAGTAGCTTAACCAAAGTCGTTTTTCCAGCTCCATTTTCGCCTACCAGAGCTAGTTTCTCCCCGGGTCGGAGTTCGAAACTTAGATTTCTGTTTGCCCAACGTTCAGAATTATGGTACTGAAAACCTACATTTTCAAAAACGAAGCCTGTTTTGATCGGATTTGGAAATGGAATTGCATTTTCTGGTTTGGTAATTTTGGGTTTAATCTCAAAAAAGTCGATGAAATCATTGAGATAAATTGCACCCTGAGATACCATCGTAAATCTGGATAGCATGGTTTCCATCAAACCACTCAGTTGGCGAAATGAACCTGCCAGAAAGGTAAGACTGCCGACAGTTGATTTCCCGGCAACGGTATTGTAAATAATGAAGCCATAGGCAGCATAATAACCCAATGTGCCCAATATGGAAAAGAAAGTACCCCAGCCAGAACGACGCACTGCAAGTTTGCTATTATCCGAATAAAATTTATCGGATAGCATTTTAAACCTTCCAATCACAAAATCTGAAAGTCCGAAGATCTTTACTTCCTTGGCCGTTTCATCACTGGCACCTAAATAGCGAAGGTAATCCAGCTCCCTGCGTTCGGGCGTTTGACTGCGGGAAAGGGCGTAATTTTTACTGTTAAAATAAGATTCGCCTAAGAAAGAGGGGATAATTGCAAGTAATAATAACAGAATTAACCAGGGGTTGAAAGCAATTAATCCCGTAAGGAGAAAAGCCATTGAGATTAAATCCTGCACCTGACTCATTACCTGAGAGAGCAATACTGTTCTGCCGACCGTTTGCTGCCTTGCCCGTTCCAGTTTATCATAAAATACAGAATCTTCGAACTGATCTAAATCTAACGTTGCCGCATGCTTCATGATGCGCATGGAAGTATAGTTCGAAAATAAATCGCCCAGCAAACTGTCCGTTAAATTGATCATCCGGTTTAATCCGTCTGTGAGAATGGCGAGTCCAAACTCCAGCGCAACCAATTCCCAGAGTTTTTGCATATCGCCATGGCCAGCATGGCTATTTAACATCACCACCTCATCAATAATGAGCTTGCCTACATACAATAAGGCCACAGGCATAGCCGATCTTAAAATACGCAAAGTAAAACTGATAGCGGTTTTGCTCGGGCTGCTCTGCCAAACCAGCTTAAAAAAATCGGGAAGGTTTTTAAGCGAGGAGAGTCGGTCTTTAAAGGATATATTTTCTGTAGGGAAGGTATTTCTGTTTTTAGCCATTGATAAAAGAGAGAATACAAAGCTAAGCTTATTGCAGTATTTTGATGTAGCGCTACGGTAAAAAATGTTATTTACAAAATCGCGTATGTGCCCGGTTTATTTGTGATGAATAGATAATTATTTTTAGGTTTAAACATATAATAAAGATGCTGAATCAAGTTCCGCAGGACGATTCTTTTTTCGCATTTTGAGAAATCCTAAACATCACTTCATCCTGAATTTATTTTGGAACCTGCTCTCACAAAGAAGCAGCCAGGCAGAGCAGCTACGCATACATGGCTTTGTATGAAAAGTTTATTACCCTAAATCTAGTTCAAAACCATAATTTTGTTTTAATAAAACCAGATCATATGAAAATTATTAAACTATTAACAAGTGCATTTATGCTTCTTGCCATGGTAGGTACTGCAAAAGCACAAACCACCACTGCAGATGTATTAAAAGAGTGGGAGCGTGCTAAAGCCTACACCAAAGATTATTTAGAAGCGATGCCTGAGACAGGTTACGCGTTAAAGCCAACGCCGGCAATGAGATCTTTTGCCGAACAGATGTTGCACTTAGGTGCTGATAACTACGTTTTTGCTGCAGCTGCCATGGGAGAAAAAAATCCTGAAGGAATGGATCAGCTGGAAAAAACCAGCGGGAAAACAAAGGCTGCGGTAACCAAAAACGTATTGGATAGCTATGATTATGTTATTGCTACCATTAAAAAAATGAGCGCAACGCAACTAAACGAAAAAGTAAAGCTTTTTGATCGTTTTGAAATGAGCCGTGAGCTGGCTTTAGGCAAAGGATTTGAACACCAAACCCACCACCGCGGCCAAACCACTGTTTATATCCGCCTTGCCGGAGCAACTCCACCACAAGAAAAGTTATTTTAAATTTTTATGTTTTTCACTTTGCCACTGTCACGGTAAGGCACGAAGCGTCGCCAAACCTATGCGCACCCGGCGAAGATTACCTTCGGCTCAATCTACACTTATAGCTCTCCACAATAGCTTCAAAATAAAATCGCATTCAAACTTCCAAAAAATGGTTGTCTGAATGCGATTGTTAAAACTAAATCACTCGTATTTATCCCTTTCTCGCCATATCGATCATCATTGAAATTTCGTCGACAGCTGCTTCATTACCGCCATCAAAACCCATTAAATTGAATCTAATATTCCCCTGCGGATCGATGATAAATTTTGATGGAATTCCATTCACCTTGTAATCGCTTACCACTTTATTAATTTTCGTTTCAGGATCTTTATTATCCATCAATACTTCAAAATTGTAATTTTGCGATTTAATGTAATCTGCCGCATCTTTGGTAGGAGTTGGTGTTTTCTCCCAGGTATGAATAAATAAAAACTGCACTGTGGGATCATTTTTATATTTATTTACAGCCATTTGCATCGCCGGGAAAGAAGCCTTACATGGCCCGCACCAGGTTGCCCAGAAATCCAGAATCACCGTTTTGCCTTTCAAACTGCTCAGGGTTACCTGCTTGCCATCAAGATCAGTTAAGGTGAAATCCATGGCTGGTTTTTTAACCATTTCCTTGTTTAGTTTTTGCTGAAGATTGGCAATAATCCCCTTTCTGATTTCTGCTGCATACTGCTCGAAACCAGCGTCACTACCTTTTATTTTGGTATAAAGCTTTTTGAATGTGGCACTCATTTCATCATCAGCCTTGCCTGATTTTACCGCCGTTTCTAATTTTTCATAAGCTTCCTGGTTTCTACCCAAAGCCATTAAGATTTTAGCATATTGAAAATTTGACCTTGGCGACGCCGTTTGGGGGTTTTTAGATGCTAATTCTGCATACTTAAGTGCTTCCTTATAATTTTTTTGCTCGAATAAAATGTTGGCATAGGTCATGGTTAAACCGGGATAACCTGAAGCCGCAAATTTGGAGGAATTTTCATTAGGCAATTTTCCATCATAATACACCTTAGCATTTTCCATCGCCTTTTTATAGTAGATGGATGCATTTTTTAAATCTCCGTTTTTATAAAATTGTTCCGCTAAACCACCGTAACCATTTCCTTTCCAAAAATCAACCAGCAGCTTATTGGCATATTCAATGGCTTTAGCTGTATTTTTTTCTTCAGCATAACCGCTCGCAATGCTGCTGGTCACATAATCATAAGTAATCAGGTCATCACCACTATAGTTAGCAGGCGGAAACTTTTTAATCCAGGTTTTATAGGCTTTTTCTTTTTCAACTGGAGTTTTCAATGGGAAAATTTCATCAGCAGCCACTTTATTTCTGGCACGCATACCGTTTGGAAATTTTGTTAACTGTACTTCCAGTAACGAATCAGTAGCCTTCTGGTTTTTTAGCCGAAAATAATAGTTAATGGCTAGATCCATATCCTTTTCGCTGTTTGATGCAGCAAGTGTTCCCAGTTTGCTGTTTAACAATGTTTTGTCTGTAGGATTTGAAGAGGCAATTAGCTTATCCAGGTAAATTTTTGTGCTATCAAGTGGTTTAGTTTGCGCGCTCAACTGAGCCGACGTTGCTGTTAGAGCAAGGGAGGTGAGTATGATATTTAAAGATTTCATCGTTTTAAAATTTAGGTAATTTTTAATTGTATCCAGGGTTTTGAGTTAGTGCATTATTGATTAAAATCTGCGACTGGGGGATTGGGTATAAAACAGAAGTTGACTTCCAGGTGGTTGGTTTCAAACTTCCCAATACGGCATCAGCACGAGTGGTTCTTTTTAAATCAAACCACCGGTGACCCCATTCGCCAAACAATTCTACTTTCCTTTCTTGCTCAACTGCTGCTAACATTTGTGCCTGATTGAAAGTTGCATTTATTCCAGGCAGACCAGCTCTCGTTCTGATCGCATCTAAATCCAGTTTGGCGCCACTTAAGTTGTTTAATTGTGCCCGCGCTTCTGCACGGATGAGGTATTGCTCGGCAAATCGCAAAACAACGTTGTATTCATTACCGGTTCCGGACGATAGCTTGAATTTGCTTATCCCATATAATACTTTGCCTGAAACGGTTTTTGGCGCTACCCAATTCGTTCTGCGTAGATCGACAACGCTTTCAAAACTTCGATAAGTGGTTTCAGACAGAGAAAAGGCAGGAATCGTTGTAGCACCTACAGTAACATAATTACCTCCAAATAGGGAAATACCTGTTAAATTTCCGATTTGCCAAATGATCTCGTTACTGTTATTTACAAACGCAACGTCCGGCGTAGGCAGACTATAAACACCACTACTGATTACCTGCGTAGCCTGAAGTTCAGCGTTAGCGTAATCTTTTTGGTAAAGATAAACGCGTGCCAGGAGTGCTGTTGCAGCATATTTATTAATTCTGCCTCTAAATGTACCCACGTATGCAACTGGCAAAGAAGCCTGCGCCTCGGTTAAATCTTTAATGATTTGAGCATAAACCTGTGCTGATGATGTACGTGGTAAAGCAGCATTTTCAAAGGCAGAATAATCGTCTTTTAATGGGAGAGGAACATCGCCAAACAAGTTCACTAAATAGAGATAAACAAAGGCCCTTATAAACTTCGCTTCACCTAAAAGTTGGTCTTTTACGGAAGGGGTTAGTGTGGTAGACGCGGTAAGTCCACTAATGGCATTATTTGTGTTTTTAATGAGTGAGTAAGAATTTCCCCAGACACTATTTGCATTGCTAGCATTTGTGGTAGTAATCGCATTATTAGCAAATTCCTGAAATATGGGATCTGTCGAATTGTATTGAAGATCATCAGCTGAAATGCCCGTTAGGAAGGTGAAATTTCCAATAGTTGATGTAGTAACATTGTTTGAATATAATCCTAACACTACACTCTGTGCCGATGCATCTGTTTTAAAAGCGTCAGCAAATAAAATTTGAGTAGGAGGGGCGCCCAATTCTACGAATTTTTTACAGGATGGAGCCGAAACTACTATGGCAAGAATCAATGTTTTGTATATGAAATTTTTATAAGCTTTTCTCATGATTTCTAATTAGAATGAACAGTTAACACCAAATACAATTGTTCTTAATGGAGGCAAAACCTGACCAATTACACCTGTGCCTAATCCAGGAGGACCGCCTTGAACAGTGGTTTCCGGATCCAAAATGTATTTGTTTTTAGCCCATGTAAACAGATTCTGACCCTGAACAAAAACACTGGCACTGGATATCTTAACCTGTTTTAGCCAATCTTGAGGAATGTTATATGACAGATTAACGGATCTTAACTTCAGGTAGGAAGCATCTCCATATACTGCATCGGACGAGGTGTACAAGTTATAAGATGCGGCTATTGCTGTGCCGGCAGTTGCTGATGCACCCGGATTGCTAGCGTTTAGATTACCTGGTGTCCATCTGTCAAGCCAGTAATTATTTTGATTAGAAAGGGCGCCTGGTCTCGTGTTTAATATTTGGGTCACTCCAAAGCGATGGTTAAACTGGAAGAAAATACCTAGCTCAAATCCTTTGTAAGTAAATGTGTTATTAAATCCTCCAAAAAATGGCGTTCCCAAATCGGCTACATAACGGTCATTGATGTTAATAGTGCCATTTCCATCTTTATCTTCGTATATCGCTGCACCATTCACTGGATTGACACCTAGATAATGATACAGTCTAAACAAATTTATTGATTCTCCCACTACATAAGTCGAAGCCGAAAATGATTTATCTAAATCCGGAAATTCAAGTAATTTATTGTCCGTAAATGTGAAATTTACATTTGTTTTCCAACTGAAATCTTTACTGATAATATTGGTGCTATTAAGTTCCAGCTCCAAACCTTTGTTTTGAATTAATGCTGGTAAATTGGTTTGATAGGCATTATAACCACTTTGTGTAGCCAAGGCATTAAATGCAATTTGGTCTGAAGATCTGCTTCTGTAATAATTTGCCGTAAATGAAATCCTGTCATTTAAGAAACCTAAGTCAATAGCAAATTCTAATTTTTTAGTTGTTTCCCATTTGATTTCTTCATTAGGTATTGTGGTAACAACTGTAGCTGCATTTCCTAAATATGTATTTGTACTTGAATACAAAGGGAGGTATATGAAATTAGAAATTTGGTCATTGCCTGTAGTGCCAAAACTGCCTCTTAGTTTGCCAAAACTCAAAAAAGGTAAATTATCTTTTACAAAAGTTTCTTGTGTAAAGATCCATCCAGCCCCAAGAGCACCAAAATTACCGAAGCGATTTGTGGGGCCGAACCTTGATGAACCATCTCTTCTAAAGGTAGCATTGATCAGGTATTTTTCCTGCCAATCATAATTTACTTTTGCAAACACAGCATTGTATTTATATTTAACTATGTTATTGTAATTAACAGTGGTTGTACCAGCTGCGCCTAAAGTGCCTAAAAGTGCTTCATTACTATAATTGGTTCCTGCCAATGAAAGTCCATTGGAAGAGTTTTGCTGGAAACTCGTTCCAATAAGGGCGGTTAACCTCCCTCTACCCAGGGTTTTTACATAATCTAGCGTAGGTTCTATAATCCAATTTTGTGCATTTAAATTTGTAAATGTTGCAGAACTTAAAGGGTTATTTGCCGGGTTTGCGGATGATGCAGGGATTGTTGCAACCTGGTCCAATCTTGTATTCGTATATCCAAAATTCGCTTTTACATTTAATCCTGGTAAAACTTCATATTTAAGATTAGCGTTTCCTATTAAATTATTAGTTACTCCCGTATATCTTCTCAACAAATTTGCCAATGGGTTGGTAAAGTTATTAGACCAGAACAATTTGCCAGTAGCATCGTATAAGGGGAGGTTAGGAGGCAGGTTATAAACTGATGCAAGATCAGAAGTAGGAAGATTTGTATTATCATTTGTATAACTCACGGAAAACGATGCCATAAACTTCTTGTTTTGCGAGCTGTGATCAAGATTTAGTCTCGAAGAGAAACGCTTACTGCTATTCTCCCCTAAAAAAACGGTGCTTTCTCTACGATAAGCAGAATTAAAAAAGAAACGGGTTTGGTCGTTTCCACCAGACATGGATCCCTGAATTTCATTCACATGGCCGCGGTTGCCAATTAATAACTTTTGGAAGTCTGTCGAATTATTTTGATCCCATAGGGTTAAATCTGGTGCGTTGGTTGCATTCGGAGTAACACCATCATTCTGAAAAGCTTCTTTTCTAAGCGCCAGATATTGTTGCAGATCTAATGTAGGAATGAAGCGATTAAGTTCTGTTAAGCCGGTATTTAAATTCAGACCAATTTTTACCCGGCCGGATGAACCCTTTTTTGTGGTGATTAATACCACGCCATTTGCACCTCTGGAGCCATAAATTGATGTCGCATCCGCATCTTTCAAAATGTCTATTCTCTCAATATCAGATGGATTGATCATGCCAAAAGGGCTTATACCGCCACTTGCACCAGAAGTTCCAAAGGCATTTAAATTATCGGTTGGAGGAGAACCACCATTAAAATTAGTAAACGGAACACCATCAATTACATATAGTGGTATTCCACCAGAAGATAAAGAATTCTGGCCACGGATTTGTACCTGAATGGTACTCCCAGGTACACCATTGTTCTGTCCGATCAACACTCCGGACATTCTGCCTGCAAGTGCTGCCAGTGGGTTTCCAACAGGCTGTTTTTCAATTTCTTTAGAAGTAATCGAAGCAACAGAACCCGTATTTAACTTTCTGGTGGTAGTACCATAACCAATCACCTGTACTTCGTTCAAACTACCCGCTTCCGGAACCAAAGCCGTTTTTAACGAGGTTGTTTTCTCATCAACGGCTATTTCTCTGGTTACATAACCCACATAACTGAATATGATGCTAATGGTTTTTCCTGTAGGAATGTTAACACTATAGTGCCCATATTGATCAGATGCGGTACTGAAACTTTTATCTCCTTTTATGCGAATAGATACACCAGGGAGTGGATTCCCAATTTCATCGGTTACCATTCCAGTTAAACGGGTATCTTTTACACTTTCAGTAGTGTTTACCACAGTGAGCTTGGAAACTAGGATTTTATCTCCTACCTGATGATAGGTGAGTCCGGTTCCTTTTAAAATAAAATCTAACGTTTCTTTAACCGTTCTTGAGGCTAATGGCATACTTACCGGCACAATATCTTTAAGGTCGTTATTGCGGTAAATAAATCGAAACGGACTGTTTTGCTCTATTTTTTTGATAGCTGAAGTAATGGTTTCCTCTTGCAGTTTGATTGTAACTTGTACCTGCTGAGTAGATTGGCCATTCACTTCGGTAGCAAACAGGCATTGAAGAGAGGTGATGAATACGATAGCAATAATTAGGCTGGTACGCATAAGCTGACGAATTAAATATCGTGTTTGGGGTGATGCAGTGAAGAAAACATATTTCTTCCTGTCCTCTGCCGATTGTGCAGAAAAATACATAGTTTTAAATGTTTTAAATGAATCTTAGAAAATTGTTTAAACGCCCAGATACAGTTAGCGCTGTATCTGCAACGACTCCTTGTTTAGCGGCAAGGAGTTTTTTATTCATTTAAATTCGCAGCTGGTAAGTTTTTTTCATTTTGTTTGGTTTAGTTGATTGATTACTGGTTATTGATCATTCACATCCTTCGCCCTTGATGGTTATGCCGCCGGCGTTAGTTTGGTATTGTGCATTATTATAGGAGCAGATAATTTTTAGAATTTCATCCAATGATTCTCCCTTCAGGAAGGTTGCAGTAAACCTGCATCTTTTTGAATCTTTATGATCAACGGTAATGGTGGTATTAAATCGCTTTGATAGTACCTGGGCTGCTTCGTCCAGTGAGGTGTCATCAAAGAAAATATCGCTTTCCTGCCATTGAACGGTATTCCTGGCAACAACCCTGGCAAGATTAGCCTGTTTATCTTTCTTGTTAAAAACAATTTGCTGGTTAGGGGTTAACACAGCCAGCACAGCATTGCTATCCAGTACACTTACTTTTCCCCGGGTTACGGTCACTGAAATTTCATGGTCGCGCTCGTATGCCTTAATGTTAAATGCAGTTCCTAAAACTGTAGTGATTAATTTTCCTGTATGCACAGTGAAGCTTCTTTTAATGTCATGCCTGATGTCAAAATAACCCTCTCCTTTTAAAATAACGGTTCGCTCTCGCCCAAAAACTTTTGGATAACTGATGGAGCTGTTATTATTTAAGATCACTGTGCTGCCATCTGGCAAGGTTACTTTTTGATGTTCATTACCGGTTTTAACAGTCAGCAACTTTACCAACTCATCATGTTTTTCTACCTTGGTGGATGTTTTAGCCGTTATAGTTGCAGAAGTTTTCGCTTTGTTGTTGAAAAAAAATGTAGCTCCGCAGATGACAAGAATTGCCGCCGCCCAACCTAACCACTGAATGGAAAGATTTGGCATTTTCTGATTTCTTTTAGCCTTGCGGGATAAAACACGATTCAAAATTAAATCAGCTTTAGCTTGGGAAACTTCTGCTTCCTGGCTTTGGTTCCAAAAATTATCCATCACCAAATTAAGAACTGTATCATTGTCCGCGTTCCTTACGATCGCCATAAACTCCTTAAATTCAGCAGGAGAACACGTTTTACTCACGTACTTATCAAATAAATAGGCAGATCTTTCCTGTTCCATTTTGTTTGGTTTGTGCTAAGATGACGGTAGATCGTCTATAGCCATTTAAATAATGACAATCTTGAAGAAGAAAGGAGGTAGTAAAGATTAAATTATTTAATAAAAAATAGTAAAAGGGGCACTACTTTTATTTCATCGTGTATAATCAGGAAGTTTTTGATTGATTTAATGGCGTCTCTGAGGTGTGTTTTTACTGTTAGCGGAGAAATGTTTAGCTTTTGGGCAACATCCTTTTGTTTTAAGCCTTCAATATGGCAGAGATTATAAATTAACTTTTGCTGAGGCGGAAGTTTTTCGATGGCGGTTTCCAATAACTTCTTAGTTTCCCTGAACTGGATTTCATTTTCAGTGCCCGAATCAATATCTGTGGTGTTTTGGTTAGCAATCTGATGTTTTTTTTGTTCAAGAGCAACTTTTTTCAAGGCATTTAGGGTTTCATTTCTAGCTATTGTTCTTAAAAATCCTCCAAAATTTTCAATTATTGGTAAACTTTGTCTTTTTACCCAAAGCTTGATGAATACATCCTGAACGATTTCTTCAGCTGCGGTTTCTTCCTGAAGAATTGCTAAAGCATAACCATAAACCTTATTCCTGTAGAAATTAAAAAGAATGCCGAAAGCTTGTTGATCTCCGGTGGCAATATTTGCCAGGATCAACTTTTCATTCGCCAGTTCCTTTTGCATGGTGCTAATATATCAATTAAACTAATTTTTGAGTTTCATTATTTTAATTTGGGAGCATTTATTGTAGTTTTTTCACGACTATTTCTATATTAAAGGCAATGTGCAGGTTGGAACTTTCGTTATATTTTCAAATTGGGAATGAAGTTTAAAAATGCCTGGAAATTTGCCTTATATTTCTTTTTATCTAATTTAAAGTAAAATGCACCTTTTTTAGAGCCAGATTTATCCTTCTCTTCCAGTTTAATTAATAAACCAGTCGAGCTAATTTTTCTGCTGAAATTCCGGGTATCTATTTTGGTGTCGTTTACCTCTTCAAAAAGCATCTGTAGCTGAGGAAGCGTAAACTTTTTAGGTAACATTTCAAAAAGAATAGGGTGGAGGGCAGCCTTATAACGAAGCTTTTTTCGCGCATCAGAAACCATTTGAGCATGGTCGAAGATTAACTTCGGACTTTCACTAATTAAAAACCACTCTGCATGATATTCATCGCTCAGTTGTGCCTGGTATTTATTGATGTCAATTAAAGCAAAATAACCTACAGATAGTGTGCGTTCAATAGGGTCTCTGTCGGGCTCGCCATAAATTTGTAATTGCTCGAGGTAGATCCCTTCCAGGCCGGTGTTTTTTTTCAATACCCTGTTTGCAGCATCATCAGGACTTTCGTTTGCGCCTACAAAACCACCAATTAAACTCCATTTGTTAATTTCTGGCTCTAAACCTCTTTTAACCAATAACAACTTTAGGCGCTCGCCATCAAAACCAAAAACTATACAATCTACAGCTACCAGATAATGCGGCTGGCCCGAATATTCAATCATTCTGAAACTAAATTAAATCTGCCTGAATATCTTCAAATTTTTGCGAAAATAGAAATTATAAATAAATTATTAAATGTCATTTTGACAAATAATAATTTATTTATAATTTAGCCGAACACAAAGTTCAATTTGCAGACCAACATTCTAATCAATACTATAATATGAGTAATTCGTTTGATCTCGATTCAAATCCTCACAGAAGATTAAATATACTTACTGGCGAGTGGGTACTGGTATCTCCACACCGTACCAAACGGCCCTGGCACGGTAAGGTTGAAGACCTTGCAGCAGACAATCGTCCGGAGTACGACCCGAAATGTTACCTGTGTCCGGGCAATGACCGTGCAGATGGTGATGTGAATCCGGATTATAAAGAAAGTTTCGTTTTCAAAAATGACTTTTCAGCTTTGCTGGAAGATACGCCTGCAGATAGCCTCAATGATGATGACTTATTAGTAGCTAAAAATGAACGCGGGATCTGTAAAGTAATTAGCTTCAGTCCGAAGCACAACTTAACCCTGCCCGAACTTACTGTAAGTGAAATCACTGCTGTTGTTAATCTTTGGCAAAAAGAGTACAATAGCCTTTCGGAAAATGAATGGATTAAATACATTCAGATTTTCGAAAACAAAGGCGAAATTATGGGTTGCAGCAATCCGCATCCACATGGGCAGATCTGGTCGCAGAGTGAAGTGCCAATGGAAATCGTGAAAGAAACTGAACGTCAGAAAAATTACTATGCCGTTCATCGCGCCAGCATGTTATCGGCTTATCTAAAGCTCGAATTAAAAAAGAATGAGAGAGTAGTTTTTGAAAATGAGCATTTTGCAGTTTTGGTTCCTTTTTGGGCAGTTTGGCCATATGAAACGATGATCATCAGCAAAAGGCATGTCAACAGCATCAAGTTTTTTAACATGGCAGAAAAGCAGGCGCTTGCTGAAGCGATAAAAGCACTCACAACGAAATATGATAACCTTTTCGAAACTTCATTTCCTTATTCTGCCGGAATGCATCAGGCTCCGGTAAATGATGGCGATCATCCTGAATGGCATTGGCACATGCATTTTTATCCGCCACTGCTTCGTTCGGCAACGGTGAAAAAATTTATGGTAGGTTACGAAATGCTGGCCAATCCACAACGTGATATTACACCGGAGTTTGCCGCAAACCGGTTGAAAGAATTGGCTACCGAACACTATAAAACAACAAAACCCTAACCAAAAAATAAAATAATTAGTGCAAATGGATATTGAACGTTTAAGAAAAGCATTCAGAGATGTTTTTCAAACTGAGCCGGTTTTGGTTAAATCTCCCGGAAGAATTAACATCATTGGCGAGCATACAGATTACAATGAAGGCTTTGTAATGCCTGCAGCCATCAATAAGGCAATTTATGTAGCGGTTTCTAAAAGAGAAGATGATGAAATTCACTTATACTCTGAAAGTTATCAGGCATCTTATCAGTCTTCAGTTGCTGCGATTGAAATTTCTGATCTTGGCTGGGCAAATTACGTACTTGGTGTGGCTGATCAGATCGTAAAAAGGGGTTATAAAATTGCAGGTTTCAACCTCTACCTGGATGGAAATGTTCCACTGGGGGCCGGTCTTTCTTCATCAGCTGCGCTGGAATGTGCTACAGCATTTGCCATTGATTACCTGAATGATCTTCAGATTTCGCAAATGGATCTTGCTTTGATCTCACAAAAAGCGGAGCATGTATTTGCAGGCGTAAACTGTGGCATTATGGATCAGTTTGCCTCGGTATTTGGTAAAAAAGATCATGCGGTTTTACTGGATTGCCGATCGATGGAGTATGAATATATCCCATTGAAATTAGATGGCTACAAATTCGTTTTGCTAAACACAAATGTGAAACACTCGCTGGCCGATTCTGCCTATAATAAAAGAAGATTGCAATGCGAACAGGGAGTAGCCTGGATTAAAATGCATCATCCTGAAGTGAACAGTTTAAGAGATGCCGATTTGAAAATACTCAAAGACTATGTTGAACCTAAAGATACCGAGGTTTATCAGAAATGTAAATTTGTAGTTGAAGAAATTGCAAGGATTCAACAAGCAGCAGCAGCACTAAAACAAGGCAATTTAGTGGCTTTGGGTGAGCTGATGCTGGCCACACATGAAGGTCTGAGTAAAGAATACGAGGTAAGTTGCAAGGAACTGGATTTTCTGGTTAATTATGTGAAAAATCTTGATTACGTTTTGGGCGCCCGGATGATGGGTGGCGGCTTTGGCGGTTGTACGATTAATATCGTGAAAGACGAAGAAATTGATTCTTTAATTGCGACAGTTAGTACGCTTTATTCAAAAGAATTCGGCCTTACGCTCGATACTTATATTGTAGAAACGGCCAATGGTTCAGAGTTAATCGCTTAACAGTAAGTTGATTTCGTAAAGCACATAAATAATAACTAAACAAATAAATGAATGAAAAATAATATTCTCGATACGAAAGATTACATCGTTTTTGCGGTGTACTTTGTAATTGTGGCGGCTTATGGCCTCTATATTTACAATAAGAAAAAATCGGCATCAACAGGCTCTAAAGATTACTTTTTAGCAGAGGGATCGCTTACCTGGTGGGCGATTGGTGCCTCACTAATTGCGTCGAATATCTCGGCAGAGCAGTTTATTGGCATGAGTGGATCTGGTTTTAAAATGGGACTCGCCATTGCTACTTATGAATGGATGGGAAGTTTAACCCTCATCGTGGTGGCAGTATTTTTTATCCCGGTTTACCTGAAGAATAAAATCGCAACCATGCCACAGTTCCTGCACCAGCGTTACAATGGTACTGTTGCCATGATTATGGCGGTTTTCTGGTTGCTGCTTTATGTTGTTGTAAACCTAACCTCTATCCTTTACTTGGGTGCACTGGCTGTAAGCAGTATTTCTGGTTTCAACCTGGAACTGTGTATGTATGCCATTGCTGCTTTTGCCATTATTATTACCCTTGGCGGGATGAAAGTAATTGGATATACCGATGTAATTCAGGTTTTCTTCCTGATTTTAGGGGGTTTAGCCACCACATATCTGGCCTTAAACCTGGTTTCAAGTCATTACGGAACAACAGGTATTTTTGAAGGTTATAGTTTAATGACCACTAAAGCTTCAGAGCATTTTCAGATGATTTTAAAACCTGATAACGAAAATTATATCGACTTACCAGGTTTAAGTGTGCTGATCGGTGGAATGTGGATTGTAAATTTAAACTATTGGGGTTGTAATCAATACATCACGCAACGTGCGCTTGGTGCAGATTTGAACACTGCCAGAGGTGGTTTATTATTTGCTGCATTCTTAAAATTGTTGATGCCAATTATTGTGGTGCTTCCGGGTATCGCAGCTTACGTACTTTACAAAGATGGTGCCTTCCAAACGGAGATGTTGCAGGATGGTTCTGTAAACCCGGATCGTGCCTATCCGGTATTATTAAATTTGCTTCCGGCAGGTTTAAAAGGTTTATCATTTGCGGCTTTAACGGCAGCTGTAGTGGCATCATTGGCAGGTAAGGCAAATAGTATTGCAACAATTTTTACGTTAGATATTTACAAAAAAGTAATCAATCCAATGGCTACTGAGAAGAACCTTGTTTTAACCGGAAAAATCTCCATTATCGTAGCCATGATTTTAGGTGTTTTAATCGCACCTCACCTGGGTATCGATAAAAAAGGAGGTTTCCAATACATCCAGGAGTACACCGGTTTCGTTTCGCCTGGTATTTTTGCCATGTTCATATTAGGTTTCTTTTGGAAAAGAACAACATCAAACGCCGCTTTATTCGCTACTATTGGTGGTTTCGGAATGTCGTTATTGTTAAAGGCTTTACCCAACCTAACTGATCTTTCGTGGCTCTCTGGTGCAGGCTTCGCAGTGAAAAATGCTGCAGGGATTTACGAAATTCCTTTCCTTGACAGAATGGGCTTTGTATTTGTTTTCTGTATCATCGGTATGGTGATCATCAGCTTATTTGAAAACAGAAAAGGCGTAAATCCAAAAGGATTGGACATTGATGTCAGCATGTTTAAAACATCGACAAGTTTTGCTGTTGGAACATTAATTATTATAGGAATGTTGGTGGCACTTTACAGCGTTTATTGGTAGCTATTTTCTAAATAGCTTTTTTATGAGAGTTAAGGGATAGCAGCTTCGGTTGTTATCCTTTTTTTATACACTAACCAAAACACTATTGTGTAAAAATAGTAAGGCATTAAGAAAAATAATTGTGGCTCAAGCATCTTAATGCCTTTGTTTCATTAGATGGAAATGGGAGGATATACAACACTTTTTTGAGATAATTTATCCAGGTAGACGGGATTTACTACGATAGAAAGTTATAATATTTGCGGTATCGGTTTGGCTTCTTAGCCAACCCAAATGCTAACGTTTGGAAACATTAAAAAAAATTATAGCTCAAGCCTCTTAAAGCCTTAATGTTTAATTTTTTTTAGAAACCTTACTCTGCAGCAGGATTTACAAAATTTCTTCTTAAACTAAAGTCAGGAAAGCAAGCAGAAAACTGAAAGATGATAAAAGCTATTAGCGTTGCAAACGTGGTCTCTTAGACTTAAAAGCGTCAGTTGGTCTAGGCTTCGGTGCTGGTTTTTTAGGCGCAACTTCTTCAGATAGCTTAACGGTAATCACATTGCCTTTAAAGGTTTCGCCATTTAGCATGGAAATAATGTTTTTGGCATCGTCAAGGCTGGCTACCTCAATAAACGCATAACCTTTACATTTTCCGGTTGCCCGGTCACGAACAACTTTAATGGTGTCTATTTTACCATGTAGGCTAACAAAAATTGCTAAATCCATTTCCTGAATATTATCTGCCAGGCCACCAACGAAAAGCTTGTTCATTTTAAGAATGTTATATGATGATTCATATCGCTTTTGATAACATTTTCTTCAGCGATAAGTTTTGTATTTAATTATGTTGCAAAATAAAACTTTAAACTTGTGAAAACAAATCAAATTTTACCTTAAAGACGTATAAATAATTGGATTAGTATGACTTCGCCTGGATTTTTCATAATTATTTTCTCTCTTTTTCTTGTGTTTTCTAAAATCTTATCCACTGCTAGAATTACTAAAACGTTTTGTAGTGATGAAGATCGTTACCATCAACCGTAAATTCTCAAAACCAGAAAGCATAGCTTTCTTCAATTAATATTTTATTTTCCGAACCTATTCACAATCTACTTAGTCTGTTAATAATGCTGATGATTTATATCATCATGCTAATTCACAGTATCACGAAGCGTGAGGGTTAGACCAACTCTTCCATAAATCACTTTATCATACGTGGAATAAAGTGATAACCATGGCAAATGTTAACAAAGATCTTGTACGTAATTTTAGTTTTTTCGCTATAAAACAAACGGTAACTTTCGATTTAGTTAAGATTAACACACTTAAATAATGCGCAAAGGCAGTTTAAACTTTACGGCAAGGAATTTGTTAAATATTCAGCTATAAAAAAGATACGATTATGAAATTTTACAAATCAATCCCGATAATGCTCTTAGCCGGAATAATGATTTCCGGTTGTGTAAGCAACAAAAAATATACTGAACTGCAAGATACTTACTCTAAATTAAGAGAAAGAAATCAAGAGTTGAGTAATAAATACCAGGATAGTCAACGGGAGCTTTCAGGTTCCAGCAGTAGGGTAAAAAGTTTAGAGGAGCAAATTGCTTCAGAAAAATCTAATGTTGCCGCTTTACAGGAAGCATTGAATAAATGTTTAAATTCCAGCAGCCAGGGAAATGTGAACATCTCCAAATTGGCAGATGAAATTAACAGTTCCAATAAATACATCAAACAGCTGGTAAATGCTAAAAACAAGAGCGACTCCCTTAATATGGTGTTAACGAATAACCTGACCCGATCTTTAAGCAGAGAAGAATTGAGCGGTGTAGATGTTCAGGTATTAAAAGGCGTGGTTTATATCTCCCTAGCCGATAACATGCTTTATAAATCTGGTAGTTTTGAGGTTTCTGATAAAGCAGGAGAAACGTTAAGTAAAATTGCAAAAATCATTACTGATTACAATACTTATGATGTTTTAATTGAAGGTAATACAGATAACGTGCCCATTACGCAGCCTAATATCAGAAATAACTGGGATTTAAGTGCCTTGAGGGCATCTTCCGTGGTGCAGGTATTGCAGACAAAATATGGAGTAGATCCTAAACGGTTAACAGCAGGTGGGCGAGGAGAATTCAATCCTATTGCAGACAATGCAACCCCAGCTGGTAAATCACAAAACAGAAGGACGCAGATTATCATTACACCTAAACTGGATCAGTTTATGGATTTGATCGGTAAAGCGCCGGAACAATCACAAAAATAACCTTATAAAATTAAGGGCAGTCTTTCAAAGGCTGCCCTTTTTTTGTGCCTGGAATTTGAAGGTTGCATCTGCTTTGCAAATAGACGCAGGCTTTTACAAAGCATGTAAAAACACCAGGCGATGGCTGAGCATAAGGGTTGCAAAAAAACGTTTAGGCTTGTGCAAACAGATCAGATCTTTTCTTAATGAGATTTGAATTTGCTGTTCATCGGCATTGCCTAAGTTTTGAAATAGAAAATGTTTACGGTGTCGTTTTCCTACTTTCGACTGATGTTTCAGTTAGTCGGTATTGATAATACTTTGTTCCTCAAAAAGGACCGGACCGCTTCATGTTTATGAGCGTGAAATATGATTATGTTGGAAAGAAAAAGGCATAAAAAAGCCTCAGCTGTTTCAAACTGAGGCTTCCACTACTATGCGCTATACGCTTCTTTTGCGTAGGTTTTTAAATATTTTTTTAGCATTTCTCTTGCCACATGGATCCTTGTTTTTACGGTGCCCAGCGGAATCTGCAATTCATCTGCAATTTCATGGTACTTAAAACCTTCAAAGTATTTAATAAAAGGTACACTGTAAACTTCTGGTAAATGGTTTAATGCTTTTTGAATATCATCAACAATCATTTTTCCAACACTTGCATTTTTTTCAGCGCTATACATCAGGTTTGCTGATGAAATCTCATCATCCTGCGTAATTAATGTTTTCGCTTTTGCCGATTTGCGGTAATTGTTGATAAATGTGTTTTTCATTATTACAAAAAGCCAGCCTTTGAAGTTCGTACCTTCTTGAAAGTTTTGATAGAATCTAATGGCTTTCAACATCGTGTCTTGTACCAAATCGTTTGCATCTTCGATATCTTTAGTGAAATTTAAAGCATGCATTTTTAGCGATAGGGAATGGCTGTTAACCATATTATTAAATTCGAACTGTGTCATGATGTTTTAGGTTAAGGATGTACTTTTTGCCAACAAATGTTATACCAAAAGATCATGTTAAAAGCCTTGGGCTGATTATTCAATTGGGCTAAAAACGCTCATAAGAGCGTTATTTGGGCAATTCTCCTTCAGATTTATGTTACGGCTTAGTGATAGAAAACGTAAAAATACAGGTGTTTATACGCAGCCTTTAGCACCCCTTTATGCAACCGTTTTTTAAACTGAATAATTTTGAATACAGCACTTGTTCAAAACATTTTGCACTTTCAAATGCTTCTTATGGTAAAAAGTTACAGATGGAAGAATTGATGAATCAGATAAAGTTGTTTTTAGGAAATAGCGCTAAAAACATTTTTAAAAAAGGACCCGCAGAGGTAGAGGTTGTAGTGAACGAAGGAGAAAACGGCCAGCAACTATCAGGAAATCTTAAAGAACATATTGTAGACCTGGTAGATGAAGATGTTATTGCGAAGATCAGTTTCGTAGATCAATCCGGAAACGTTATTGATAGCTTTTCGCTGAATCAGTAACCTATAATTTAAAAGTGTTATAATCTCTAAACCGGCAGGACTGAAATCTAGTTCTCGTTACAAATCAACAAGTATGGATGAAAATGATAAGAAAATATGGAAATAGATATCCGCAGAAGAAAAATAGGTTTAAATTTTAATGAAAAAGGGGCTGCCGAGATCTACCTTTGGGCACCATATGCATCGAATGTCTCTTTATTTGCAAACAGTTCGGAACTCAATTTAATTAAAGGCGATTTCGGCTATTGGTATTTAGAAACTTCAACAGTGAAAGAAGGAGATGAATATTACTTTAAATTTCAACAATCAGGAGAAACAGAACATCAAACAGCTGATGGGAAATATTTAAGCAGGGCAGATCCTGCGTCTTTATGGCAAAAAGAGGGTGTAGCCGGAAATTCCACTGCTTTTAATCTGAATAATTTCAAGTGGAGTGATCAGCATTGGAAAGGTTTGCCACTCGAAGATTTTATTATTTACGAATTACATACGGGAACATTTACAGATAGGGGAGATTTCTCGTCTATCACAGAAAAACTTCATTATTTAAAAGATTTAGGAATCACTGCAATTGAGCTGATGCCAGTCGCGCAGTTTTCCGGAGATAGAAATTGGGGCTACGATGGGGTATTTCCTTTCGCTACCCAAAATTCTTACGGCGGACCTGAAGCATTGAAAAAACTTATAAATAAATGTCATGAGGTAGGTTTAGCCGTCGTTCTTGATGTGGTTTACAACCATATGGGTCCCGAAGGAAATTATTTTAATGATTTTGGGCCATATTTCACCGATAAATATCAAACACCCTGGGGCCAGGCCATAAATTTTGATGATGCAAATTGCGACCCCGTCCGCGATTATTTTATCGAAAATGTATTAATGTGGTTTCGAGATTTCCATGTTGATGCACTGAGAATGGATGCAGTACATGCCATTAAAGATTTCAGCGCTACCCATATCTTGCAGGATATTAAAAATCACGTTAACCAACTCTCTGAATATACCGGAAAATCGCATCAACTGATTGTGGAACTTGATCTGAATGATCCTAAATATATTAATCACCCGGGAACTGGTGGCTACGGAATGGATGCGCAATGGGTAGATGAATTCCACCACGCCCTTCGGGTTAGCGCCGGACAGGAACCAAACGGCTATTATGCCGACTTCAACGGGATTGAACATCTGGCAAAGTCGTACAACGATGCTTATGTATACGATGGGCAATATTCACCACACCGCGGGAAGAAATTTGGAGCGAAGGCGTCTGCAAATGAAGGAAAACAATTCGTGGTGTTTTCTCAAAATCATGATCAGGTGGGTAACCGCATGCTGGGCGAACGAACCAGCGAATTGGTTAGTTTTGAGATGTCTAAACTGCTTGCGGCTGCGGTTTTTTGCAGTCCGTTTTTACCGATGCTTTTTATGGGAGAAGAATATGGCGAAACCAATAGATTTCAGTTTTTTACCAGCCACAGCGATAAAGAACTAATTGAAGCGGTTAGAAAAGGCAGAAAGGCAGAGTTTGCAGCTTTTCACAGTGGTGAGGAAACACCGGATCCCCAGAGTGATGAAACTTTCTTAACATCGAAACTCGATTGGAATAAACTCAGCCGGCATCCGCACCGCAATCTACTGCAATATTATAAGGCCTTAATTAGTTTAAGGAAAGAACATAAGGCACTTTCTATCCTCAACAGGAACAATATAAAAGCAACATCATTAGCAGAACAAAATTGTTTAATACTGCAACGCTGGCACGAAGATGAACGCTTGCTTTGTTTAATGAATTTTTCAGATCAGCCGCAAACCTTAATGCTCGAAAACGGTTATCAATATCAAAATATTTTTAACTCCTCATCTGTTACATGGGGTGGAGCAAGTGATGAAATCATTCCTGTACAAAATAAAGCAACTATTTTTCCCGAATCTATCTTAATTTTTCTTTGCGAAAATGTATAAACCTACCACTACCTACCGAATTCAGTTTAATAAAGATTTTCCTTTTAAATCGCTCGAAAAAATTGTTCCATATCTAAAAGAACTTGGAATTGATACCATTTATGCCTCACCAATATTTGAAGCCTCTCCGGGCAGTATGCACGGTTACGATACCACTAACCCGCATCGGATTAATCCGGAAATCGGTACAGAAAAAGAATTGTACCAGCTTTCAGCGATGCTGAAAAAGAACGGAATTGCCTGGCTTCAGGATATTGTACCCAATCATATGGCTTTCCATACCAACAATAGCTGGCTGATGGACGTATTGAAAAAAGGTAAAGAATCTCAGTATGCCACTTTTTTCGACATCAATTTAGCAGAAGAACCAAAGCTCATGGTTCCTTTTTTAGGTGAAGATTTAAATGATGCTGTAAAAAACGATGCTATTAAACTGGTGGCTAAGGATAATCAGTTCTTTCTGGATTATAGTGGAACCCCCTGGCCGGTGAGTGACGCTACTCATCAGTACCTTAAGGGAAAAAAATTAGATCAGATTAATATTGATAAAGTTGAACTATTAAATATTATAGATGATCAGAACTATCGCCTTTGCAATTGGCAGGAAACTTTTTTCAAAATTAACTACCGGAGATTTTTTACTGTAAATAGTTTGATTTGCTTAAACGTTCAGGATCAAGATGTATTTGATACTTACCATAAATACATTTTTACACTGATAAAAGATGGCATATTTCAAGGCTTAAGAATTGATCATATCGATGGGTTATACGATCCGAAAGTGTATTTGGATAGACTCAGGGTAGCCGTAGGCGATGACGTTTATATCGTAATCGAAAAGATTTTGGAGAACAAAGAACAACTTCCTTCAGATTGGAACACACAAGGAAGTACCGGATACGATTTTCTAGCCATTACGAATAACCTTTTTACCAATAATTCCGCTCAACAGTCTTTCGATGAACTATATCAGAAAGTAACCGGTAAATCTCAGGATCTGGATATACTGATTCATGAGAAAAAAGAAACCATTTTATACGAGCACATAAGCGGCGAGCTTGATAATTTGTATCAACTGGCTAAAAACCTGGAGCTGATTGCTGATGCTGATGAAAACGAAATCCGTTCAGAAAAAATAAAAAAGGCAATGGGTGAAATGATGATTCAGATGCCGGTTTACCGTTATTATGATTATCAGTTTCCGTTACAGGGCGAATCCCTTCATCAGCTGACAGATTTAATTTCAGGTGTAAAAGAAACGGAAGAGTTAAGATCTGCCGCTGCCTTTCTCCACCGCATATTTATTGAAAAACCACTTACCGGAGACCCGGTTTATTTGGAAAATATTGGAAAATTCTACCAGCGCGTGATGCAGTTTACGGGTCCGTTAATGGCAAAAGGGGTAGAAGATACGGTGATGTTTACCTATAATTTGTTCGTTGGCCATACCGAGGTTGGTGATGCGCCGCATGCATTTGGAATTACTACCGAAGATTTTCATGCAAAAATGGAAGAAAGGCAAAAACTTTGGCCATATGCATTAAACGGGAGCGCCACGCACGATACCAAAAAAGGCGAAGACGTTAGGGCGAGGTTAAACGTATTAACTGATATTCCTGAGCAATGGACTAATGTGGTAGAGGATCTGTTGGAAATTACAGATCAACTTCAGCAGAAGGAAGAGTCAATGAATAATCTGCATAAAAACGATATGTATCTGGTCATTCAAACTATCCTGGGGGCTTCAGCCATGCCGGACGAGGATACGGATAATATTGGCGAACGTTTAGAGCAGTATATAGAGAAGGCATTAAGAGAAGCTAAAAAGCGTTCAGATTGGGCATCACCTGATGAAGAATATGAGCAAAAAGTAAAAGCCTTTGCCCATGCACTCCTTGATGTTAATAACCCCGGTAGCCAGGCGATTCAACAATTTATCGGCAAAATTGCGGACTTTGGTATCATTAACAGCCTGGCTCAACTGGTGTTAAAATTCACGTGTCCGGGTATTCCCGATGTTTATCAAGGCACCGAATTATGGGATTTGAGTTTGGTAGATCCCGATAATCGCAGGCCGGTGGATTATAATAAGAGAATAGATTTTCAAGGTGAACACAAAGATCGAAGCCTGGAGGCACTATGGGCTGAACGCTATACCGGAAAAATAAAACTTTGGTTAACCGAAAATTTAGCAACCTTCAGAAAAGAGAATAAGCAGCTTTTTGAAGATGGAAAATATATTCCGCTTCGCGTAGAAGGAGAATTTAAAAATAATATCATATCCTTCGCACGACAATTAAAAAACGAATGGGTAGTTGTGGTGATCCCGGTAGGGTTGGCAGCATTGGCTAAAGACGAGACGGAAATCACAAAATTCGACTGGAAAGACACTCAGATCATTTTGCCTTCAGCAGCACCAACCGAATGGGATAATCTGATCTCAAAAACATCTGGTGTAAAAGATGTATTGAATGATGGTCTGCTGGTTAGTCGGCTTTTAAGCAATATGCCAGTCGGCGTAATTAAATTAAAGGCCAATGGTAACGGTCGCTCTGCAGGGATTCTAATGCACATTAGCTCATTACCTTCCGAATATGGAATTGGAGACATTGGCCCGGAAAGTGAAAAATTTATAGATTTTCTGGCTGATACCGGTCAAAAATACTGGCAAATACTGCCCGTTAATCCAACAAAAAAAGAAAATGGCCACTCGCCATATTCCAGTAACTCAGCTATGGCTGGAAACATTTTGCTGATTAGTCCGGAAGTTCTCCAGGTAGATGGCTTATTAACCGCCGCCGACCTTGAAAATGCAAAGACTACCTCAACCGATCAGATTGATTACGAAGTGGTTGATAACACTAAACATCAGTTGCTGACTACGGCATACAATAATTTCAAACAGTCTGATCATGCTGCTTTGAAGCAGTCTTTTAAAACATTCTGTACTGATGAGAAGAGTTGGCTTGATAGTTTCGCCTTATATATGGCAATTAAAGCCCATCACCAGCATTCAGAATGGTACAACTGGCCAGATCAATTTAGAACTGGCGAAAAAAAGGCCCTTGAAGATTTTGTCAGTGAATTTGAGGAGGAAATTGATGAAGTAAAATGGCAACAATTTATTTTCTATAAACAATGGCATACCTTGAAAGATTATGCCAGCCAATTCGGCATCGGGATAGTAGGTGACCTTCCTTTCTACTTAGACCTCGATTCTGTTGAAGTGTGGTCACAACCTCATTTATTTAAACTCGATGAATTTTTGAAACCACTTAAAGTTGCTGGTGTTCCACCCGATTATTTCAATGAAAACGGGCAGCTTTGGGGGATGCCAATTTTCAATTGGGAAGCAATGAAAGCAGACAACTATACCTGGTGGGTGAATCGCCTGAAAAAGAATATGGAACTTTTCGATTTGTTGCGGCTGGATCACTTCCGGGCATTTTCTTCGTTTTGGGAAGTTAATGCTGGTGCCGAAAATGCAGTTAACGGGAAATGGGTGGACGGACCAGGAAACCAATTTTTTGAAGTAATCGAAAAAGAACTGGGCAGATTGCCTTTCATTGCAGAAGATCTTGGCGAAATTACCGCAGATGTGGAGCTGCTTCGCGACAAATTTGATTTACCAGGCATGAAGGTTCTACAATTTGCTTTTGGCGGCGATTTAATTACAACCATACATATCCCACATAATTTTACCACGCCCAACTGTTTGGTTTACACTGGCACCCACGATAATAACACGCTTCTGGGCTGGTTTAAAAACGAAGCAGATGACGACAATAAGAAAAGGCTTGATGTTTATTTTGGTGTGAATGTAACTGAGGGAAATGTTAATCAGACAATTTTAAGGGCTGCCTACACATCAGGCGCAAAGATTGCGATCATTCCGATTCAGGATATATTAAACCTGGATGAAGCTGCACGAATGAATAAACCTGGCGATGTAGCCGGCAATTGGGGCTGGCGTTTAACGAAAGAAATGTTAAATGAAGATTTAACCAATTGGCTAAAAAAAGAAACCGAAATTAGCCATAGAAAGCGTTAGTAAGAGCCGGTTACTTAATTATCATCAGATAAGGGACAGATAAGGATTTCAAATCTTTCCCTTATTTAGTGATTACTGCTCGAATTGTATATAATTCGAAATTTTGAATGAATAAAATTGAAAAGTATGTAATAATCATGGATGATAATTTTCAGGATATTTATTACTCACGCTAAATCACCTGACAGTGTTAAAGTGAGTGATGAAGTTTCTTTCAGAATCGAACAGCGAAGACGGATTGGTGGCGACAACAATGGGGTTGATCTGACTGATTCATTTCAGTCTACGCCTTGACAATCAAGCCTTTTTTCTCGAAAAGGTAATCATTTTTAAACCTGCAGTTAATGTCGGTGCATAATGTAATGAACTTCATAACGTATAAATTGCCGAATAGATAATGCCATAAGTATCATTTATTTTGAAATTTATGTCGTATTAATATGACCATTTTGTTTCAAATAGTGTTTTTTTTGATCGTTTTGAAGGTGAAAATTTAGATTATTGAAAAATTATTTTGTTGATAATCAGGTAGTTGTTTTGCTTTTGTGAAATATTGTGATGTTTTGCGCATTTTAACAGTTCGCTATTATCTTTTCTTGAAAAAATATATATATTTGTTCTTACCCTTTCGAGGGTATGTTTTTCATAGGTAGATGTAGGGTCGAATACTTGTATTCGGCCCTTTTTTTGTATTCAAGTGTTTTAATAACGTATTTTTGTGCGATGATAAAAAAGAAAGTAATTGTAGCCATTACTGGTGCCAGTGGATCAATTTATGCTAAAGTTTTATTCGATAAATTGATCGAACTTAAAGATCAGATTGAAGCTGTTGGGGTAGTGATGAGCGATAATGCTAAAGAAGTTTGGCAATTTGAATTGGGAAACCAGAATTATGCAGACTTTACCAATTTTACTTTCTTTGGCAAAAACGACTTTAATGCACCCTTTGCATCCGGATCGGCTAAATACGATACGATGATTATTGTGCCATGTTCTATGGGTACTTTAGGCCGAATTGCGCATGGCATTTCGAACGATTTGATCTCCAGGGCTGCAGACGTTATTTTGAAAGAGCGGAGGAAACTAATTGCCGTGGTTAGAGATACCCCGTTTAGTTTGATTCACATCAATAATATGAAAACTGTTACCGAGGCTGGAGGGATTATTTGTCCGGCTAATCCATCATTTTATAGCTTACCCAAAACCATTGAGGAAGTAGCAGGAACTGTAATTAGCAGAGTACTGGATTTAGCTGGGTTTGAGCAACAAAGTTATCGCTGGCAAGAGTAATCGTACGAAAGGCTCTTCGTCTGTAGTTTGTCAGTTCTCCATGGGCCCAACAAATAACTCCCAACTAATTTCTTATCTTTGCAGGCTAAATGAAAAAGGTCGCATTTTATACATTAGGTTGTAAATTAAATTTCTCTGAAACTTCAACTATTGGTCGTTTATTTACCGATGCTGGTTATGCTGTGGTAGATTTTCAGGATCAGGCTGATGTGTATGTGATTAACACCTGCTCTGTTACCGAGCATGCGGATAAAAAATGCCGTAAGGTTGTTAAAGAGGCCTTAAAATATTCTCCAAATGCCTTTGTTACCATTGTTGGGTGTTATGCTCAGCTAAAACCACAAGAAATCGCAGAGATTGAAGGTGTGGATATGGTTCTTGGTGCCGCAGAAAAATTCAGAATTGTAGAATATATTACCGATTTAACCAAGCAGCCTAAAGCAGTGGTTCATCAGCAAAATATAGAGAAAGTAAATCATAATTTCATTGCATCTTATTCTATTGGCGATAGAACACGTACTTTTTTAAAAGTGCAGGACGGATGTGATTACCCTTGTACCTATTGTACTATCCCTTTAGCTCGCGGCGCAAGCCGGAGCGATACCATCGAAAATGTGGTGAATCGTGCCAGGATGATTGCTGAAGGTGGTGTAAAAGAGATCGTTTTAACTGGCGTAAATCTCGGCGATTTTGGCATTCGCAATGGCGGGCGGGAAGATAAGTTTTTCGATTTGGTAAAAGCATTGGATGAAGTGGAGGGGATTGAGAGAATTCGTATCTCATCAATAGAACCGAATCTCCTCAGTAATGAAATTATCGAATTTGTAGCCGGTTCTAAGCGTTTTGTTCCTCATTTTCATATTCCGCTCCAATCGGGCTCTGATAAAATTCTCGGTTTAATGCGTCGCCGCTATCGGAGAGATTTATATGTTGAGCGGGTAGCAAAAATCAAAGAAGTGATGCCGCATTGCTGTATCGGTGTGGATGTTATTGTTGGTTTTCCAGGCGAAACAAAAGATGATTTTCTCGATACTTATCAGTTTTTAAATCAATTAGATATATCATATCTTCATGTGTTTACCTACTCTGAGCGTGAGTTAACTGCGGCTGCCGAAATGAAAGGTGTTGTTGCCGGAAGTGAACGTAACGAACGAAGTAAAATGCTGCATATCCTGTCGGATAAAAAACGCCGGGCTTTCTATCAATCTCAAATTGGAAGTGATGCCGAAGTACTTTTCGAAGCAGATCAAAAAATGGGCTACATGCACGGTTTTACCAAAAACTATGTGAAAGTTCGTGCAAAATACGATCCGGTAATGGTAAACGAACTGAAAGCCGTTAAGCTTCTTGAAATTACTGCAGATGGCGAAGTAGAGGTGGCTGAGCTGGAAACTGCTTACGCGCATCATTAGCGATTTTTTAGGAGGCGTTTTTCGTTTCCCGTTTTTTGTTAGTTGATGTACGTCAGTATTTATATTAAGTTTCAGAATTACCTTGAAGAATTGGCTTCGCAATGACGACATCTTTAAAACATACTCTAGGTATTACCAGTTTGCTGATAATAACCGCCTGGCTTCAGCCTACGGTAAACGAATAATCTGCTTTCAGCTTTTATTCCTCTTGCAGGACAGATTGCTTCAGCCAAAGAAAAATTGGCTTCGTAATGACGACATCTTTAAAACTTACGCTAGGTATTACCAGTTTGCTGATTAATAACCGTCTGGCTTCAGCTGACGGTAAACGAATAATCTGCTTTCAGCTTTGAGCTCTCCGCTTTTATTCCTCTTGAAGGACAGATTGCTTTAGCCAAAGAAGAATTGGCTTCGCAATGACGACATCTTTAAAACATACGCTAGATATTACCAGTTTGCTGATTTAATAACCGTCTGGCTCTAGTTGAAGGTAAACGAATAATCTGCTTTAATCTTTTACCTCTCCGCTTTTATTCCTCTTGCAGGACAGATTGCTTCAGCTCAAGAAGAATTGGCTTCGCAATGACGACATCTTTAAAACATACGCTAGGTATTACCAGTTTGCTGATTTAATAACCGTTTGGCTCTAGTCGAAGGAAAACGAATAATCTGCTTTCAGCTTTAATCTTTTACCTCTCCGCTTTTATCTCTCTCTGCCTTACCATTTCCTATTTCCACCTTACTCTTCATCTCTATTCTTTCCACTTTGGTCTTCTAGCTTTCTTTCCTATCTTCGCAACAAATTATTTGTATGTTTCCTACTGTCTCGCATTTTTTAGAATACCTGTTTGGCATCAATCTGCCATTGCCGTTTAATACCTTCGGCGTTTTTGTTGCGCTTGCCTTTGTTGCAGGTTATTGGGCTTTTACTAAAGAATTACAACGGAAAGAGGCATTAGGAATACTTCATCCTATTACCAAAACGATTATTATTGGTAAACAAGCCACAGTTACAGAGTTAATTATGAATGGCTTATTTGGTTTCCTAATAGGTTATAAGCTGGTTTATGCATTATTAAATTATTCATTATTTGTAAGTGATGCCCAAACGGTATTGATGTCTGCAAAAGGTAACTTCATTGGAGGATTATTATTTGCCGCGCTATTTGCGTATTGGGATTATAAAGAAAAAGACAAATACAAATTAGACAAACCCAAAGAAACGAAAGTAACCGTTCATCCTTATCAATTGATGAGTAATCTCATTGTTTGGGCAGCCGTATGGGGTTTTTTAGGAGCAAAGTTTTTTGATAATTTAGAATACTGGGATGATTTTGTACAACATCCTATAGAGCGTTTACTTTCATTTAGTGGATTAACCTTTTATGGTGGATTAATCTGCGGAGGTGCCGCTGTACTTATTATTGCAAAAAAGAACGGCATAAAACCCCTGCATATGTTAGATGTGGGTGGACCTGGAATGATGCTGGCCTATGCTGTAGGAAGAATCGGCTGCCACTTATCAGGTGATGGTGATTGGGGGATTGTGAATTCAAATCCAAAACCTTTTACCTGGTTGCCAGATTGGTTATGGTCATACACTTATCCAAATAATGTGGTGGGAGAGGGAATTCCAATTCCTGGCTGTACCGGTAAATTTTGTAACGAATTGGCCCAGGGTGTTTATCCAACACCAATCTACGAGGTAATTGTTTGTTTAATTTTGTTCGCATTCTTGTGGAGCATCCGTGATAAAATAAAAGCACCAGGACTAATGTTCGGCATCTATATGATTCTTAATGGGATTGAGCGTTTCTGCATCGAATTAATCCGTGTTAACTCTAAATATCATGTGTTTGGTTTATCATTCACGCAAGCGGAAATGATTTCTACTTTCCTTGTTATCGGTGGTATCGTTTTAAGTGCCTATGCGCTCAGAAATAAAAATACATTGAGCTAAATTTATGATTAAGGATTCGCACCCATAACAACATCTTTTTTTAAAAACTATGAATTACGAATTAATATGCAATAAGGTCATCGCTATTGTTAAGCTTACTGGAAATTTTATCCGTAAAGAATCTTTACAGTTTGATGCCAGTAAAATTGAGTATAAAGGTTTAAACGATATGGTTTCTTATGTAGATAAAACTGCAGAGCAGAAACTGGTTCGTAACCTCGAAAAACTGATTCCAGATGCCGGCTTCATCACCGAAGAAAAAACGATCAGCAGAGAAGGAAAAACTTATACCTGGATTATTGATCCTTTGGATGGTACCACCAACTTCATTCATGGGATTCCAGCTTATGGCATTAGTGTAGCTTTGTATGAAGAAGGGTTACCAGTTGTTGGCGTAGTGTATGAGTTAAACCGGGGCGAGATGTTTTATTCATACAAAGGTGGAGACGCATTTATGAACAAGAAACAAATTAAAGTCTCTACCAATCCGGATTTACCATCTAGTTTATTGGCGACAGGTTTTCCATACTATCAGTTTGAAAAGCAGGCGCAATACCTGAAGCTATTGGAAGAAATGATGCAGAAAAGCCATGGTGTGCGTCGTATTGGTGCGGCAGCGGTAGATTTGGTTTATACTGCATGTGGCCGTTTTGATGCTTTCTTCGAATACAATCTTCAGCAATGGGATTTTGCTGCCGGCTGTTTCATTGTTCAGCAGGCTGGAGGAGAGGTTTTCGATTTTTCTGGTGGTAATGATTATTTCGTTAAAAGAGAAATATTGGCCACTAATGGGAAACTAACAGCAGAAATGCTCGAAGCCATTAAGAGATACTTTTAATCATCCTGAAAATCTGCGTTAAGATCTGGAAGATTATCAAAAGCCATGCTTAGTTATAAAAATATCTTGAGATTCTAAATTTATAATAAATAACAATGTTTTATAACAGGAATGGCTCACTAAAGGTGAGCCATTCCTGTTAACTATAACTATGAAAACAGGTTATTATAAAGCCTCTGAAACTACATCTGTAACCTCGGGAACCATTCTTTGTAGTAAGTTCTGGATGCCAGATTTAAGCGTAATAGTAGAAGAAGGACAACCGCTGCAAGAGCCACGTAATTCTACCGTCACCACGCCTTCATCAAAAGATTTGTAGGTAATTGCACCGCCATCCTGCTCAACCGCCGGACGAACATAATCATGAAGGATCTGCTGGATTTTAATTTCAGTTTCTGTTCCTTCGAAAGATGGAGCTTCTTCAGATGTCTCCTCTTTAATTTTTAGTTCAGATTCTACAGCACCTTTTACAAACTCTTTCAGAATCGCTTCAATATCAGCCCAGTCTGCATCATCTGTTTTGGTAACAGTTACGAAGTTGCTGGCAAAGAACACACCCGAAACAAAGCTGAATTTGAATAATTCCTTTGCAAATGGCGAATGTTCTGCACTTTCTTTTGTTGCGAAATCCTCACTACCGTTAATCAATAGCTTATTTACCATGAATTTCATGGTGGCCGGGTTAGGAGTCTGTTCTGTATATACGTTAATCGTCATGTCTTAATCAATTTGAATAAACAAAATTAACAATTACTCATTAATAAAGCTTTTGCAGGCTGTCTGTTTAGCGTCAATTTAATTGACTAAAAAATTCCGGTATAATTGAAAGGTGTAATGGTTCTCAATTGCACCTTAATTTCCTCTTTTACGGCTAAACCTTCAATAAATTGCGCTATGCTGGCAGCATTTATTTTTGAATTTGTTCTGGTCAGTTCTTTCAATGCCTCGTAAGGATTCGGGAAATTTTCTCTGCGTAAAACCGTTTGAATTGCCTCAGCCACTACTGCCCAGTTATCATCTAAATCTGCATGTAAAGCAGCCTCATTTAATAAAATTTTATTTAATCCTCTTAAGGTAGATTGAATTGCAATTAAGGTATGTCCAAAAGGTACGCCCACATTTCTTAAAACCGTTGAGTCGGTTAAATCCCTTTGCATCCGGGAAATGGGAAGTTTAGCAGCAAAAAACTCAAATAATGCATTGGCAATACCTGCATTTCCTTCTGCATTTTCGAAATCAATTGGATTAACTTTATGTGGCATGGCCGATGAGCCAATTTCTCCCGCTTTAATTTTTTGTTTGAAATAGTTTTTCGAGATGTAGGTCCAGATGTCTCGGTCTAAATCAATGATGATGTTGTTGATGCGTTTTAATGCATCGCACTGCGCAGCAAACTGATCATAATGTTCAATCTGTGTAGTATGTTGTGCCCTGGTTAAACCTAACGTTTCGTTCACAAACTGGTTAGAAAAATCTACCCAGTTTACCTGCGGATAAGCAATGTGGTGTGCATTAAAATTACCCGTTGCTCCACCAAATTTGGCACTGTTTGGAATCAATTTTAAATGCTCCAGCTGGATGTTTAAACGATCTGCGAAAACCAGAAATTCTTTACCCAGTTTGGTAGGAGAGGCCGGCTGACCATGTGTATGGGCGAGCATCGGGATATCTTTCCATTCAGTTGCTAATGCTTCAATTTTAGTAATTAAGGTTGTTATTGCAGGATAGTAACTGTTGTTTAGGGCTAATTTAATGGAATATGGAATCGCAGTATTATTAATATCCTGTGAAGTTAATCCAAAATGGATAAATTCTTTAAAATCCTGAAGTAACAAAACATCGAATTTACTTTTGATAAAATATTCAACTGCTTTTACATCGTGGTTGGTAACCTTTTCTGTTTCTTTAATTTCCAGCGCATCCGCCTCTGAAAAATTTTCATAAATTTTACGGAGATCTGCATAAAGATTTTTATCAAACGTCTCCAGTCCGGGAAGGTTTGCTTCGCATAAAGAGATAAAGTACTCAATTTCTACAAAAACACGATATTTTATTAATGCTTCTTCAGAAAAGTAAGCAGCTAAGTCTTCAGTTGTCTTTCTATATCGGCCGTCAACTGGGGAGATAGCTCGTAGTGATGTTAAATTCATTATGCGGATTATATTTTTGCCGCAAATTTACTACAATTGCCCGGATATCAGAATTGTTTTATTTGTTGTTCATAAAAAAAGGTATTGACGTTAAATCAATACCTTTCATATTAAAGCAGAGCAGGAAAACTAGTGTTTAACTTCTTCTGTAGTAGTTGTAGTTGATTTTACAGTAGTATCTTTTACTGTAGAGTCTTTTACTGTAGTATCTGAACCTGTAGTATCTGTAACGATTGTAGAGGAATCAGTAACTGTTGTATCTGTTCCATCGGCTTTTTTGTCTGAACCGCCACAAGCAGCAACTGTTAAAGATAGTGCGATAGCTAAGAAGCCTAATTTGAATGCATTTTTCATATTGTTATCTGTTTTAGGGTTAATATATACTGTTAATACCCGGAATTTGAAAAGGTAACCCGGAAAAACAGTAAAAATAAAAACGGCCTCTAAGAAATTAATCTTAAAGGCCGTTTTATTATAGGTAAAGTTAAACTAGTGTTTAACTTCTTCTGTTTTAGTTGTAGTTGCTTTTACAGTAGTATCTTTAACGGTAGAATCTTTTACTGAA
>NZ_WKKH01000045.1 GCF_009674725.1 Pedobacter petrophilus
GGACTCTGTTTGGGCTCCGACTCACGCTGTCTCCATTTACTCAGAAGGCTATCGTTTATTCCAAGCTCATCTGCAACCTCTTTCACCGATCCTCGGCTATTAGATAAATCTATAGCCATTTTTTTGAAGGAATCATCAAATACTCGTTTGCTCATATAATCAAATTTAAAAGTTTCTAGTTAAATCTGACAACTAAATTCCTCCAGTCAAATGTAGCAACTCCAAACACCTCAGATTCTAAGATAACAATGCTATCAGTCTACTAAATAAATCAACAAATTATTATTTGCCATTAAATAAATTATAAAATCATGGAAAATTTTAAAGAAAGAAAATTAATCTCAGTAAAGGAACTACAGAGGATAAAATCAATTACCCTAGAAGTTGATGAAAACAGCCACATTACAATCGGTCCAAATGAAAAAATGTTTTCAGATGCTTTACATTATGTATCTATTAAATCATTTGAAGACCTACAAGAATTAAGTATAATTCCACAAGGTTTAAGCAAGGAAAATGTTTTAAAAGCTATTTCAGATGATGATGATGAATCTTTAGCAATTGCAAAAAAAGATTATAACTTTTCAAAACAAAGTGATTGTAAATGTCACGATCATGTTGAGACTTCGTTGCAAACCCAGTTCAGGAATATACGAAGGAAAAGCAACTTTCAGTTAGCGAAACTACTTACCCATCATCATGGCAAACAGATTTTATGGGATGACTTTGAAGCAATACATGCCTATAAAATGACAACGAATTTATTAAAGAATCCGCGTCTTGGATTAAGTGTAGTATATTTTGCATTAGATGACATAATCATTAATACTAATGCCACGCTAACAGTTAATTCTGGTACAGATCTTATTAAAGGTAGAAACTTAGTCATACATACGAACGGAAAGATGGAAATAAAATCATCCTACCTTTTCTTAAAGTGTCAAACAGCAAGAGCTTATTCGAACAAACTTGAAAGCCTTTCTACCTCAATTTAATAAATAAATAGATAAAAAATTAGCTTAATAAAATCATATTAAAATGCATAATATTATTTTAAACGGTACAGATGGAGCTGTAGGTTTCAATGGACCAGAAGGATTAAATGGTGGTTTAGGTATTAATGGAAACAAAGCAAATTGCCCATGGTGTTGCGATGATGATTGTGCCGAATTAGGTGGGCCTGGTGGGCCTGGCGGACCTGGCGGTAATGGTGGAACAGGCGGACCTGGTGGAGCCGCTGGAAACTTTAGATTAGAAGTAGAAATATACTATGGAGGTTTCAATATTTCTAGTATTGGGGGTAAGGGTGGCGATGGAGGCACTGGCGGCAAAGGGGGGACTGGTGGTAAAGGTGGTAGAGGTGGCGATGGAGATGACTGTGAATTAGGGAGACACGGCGGAAATGGAGGACATGGAGGGAGAGGCGGAGATGGCGGTTTTGGTGGCCCAGGTGGCAGAGGCGGGGATGTCTCGATAGTGATGAAACATAATCAATCTGGAAGTACTCAAGTTCCTATGCAAACTAATGGTGGTGCAGGTGGTCGGCCCGGAGTAGGGGGCTCACAAGGCTTAGCTGGACAACCCGGAGATGATGGTAAAACAACAGGGACTTTTTCTAAAAGCAGCGATTGCAAAACTATGGGGCCGGTTCCAAGCTGGGGTTCTGAAGGAGGCGTTGGAGTTTCTCCAATCAATGGGGTTGGTTCAACTGGTACTGAAGGAATTGTAAGTATTATTACAACAGGTACCAATACTCCTCCTACTCCATAAATTATATTACATTTTATAATAAAAGTTTGTGTCAGCTTAAAACAGTTCTAATTTAAGTAAACAACAAAACAACTGTTAATTAGATTAGTTGTTTCTCGTCAAGATCGGTGTTACTGAATAATCAGTAGCATCGATTTTTGTATTTTGCACAAAAAAATCTTCAACCATTTAACTCAAATACTAAAATCTTACAACCCATAAATACTAATTAAAAACCTTCCACCTTATGCCTTTAAACCCTCCACCTTTTTATTATCTTTGCCTCCATTATGGCTCAAAAGAATAACGACGAACAATTTAAAAATGTAATCTCACACGCTAAGGAATACGGTTTTGTGTTTCAAAGCAGCGAAATATATGATGGCTTAAGTGCTGTTTACGACTATGGGCAACTGGGTGCCGAGTTGAAAAACAATATTAAATCGTACTGGTGGAAAGCCATGGTGCAAATGCACGAAAACATAGTAGGGATTGATTCTGCTATCTTTATGCACCCGAAAGTTTGGAAAGCAAGCGGACACGTGGATGGGTTTAACGACCCGATGATCGATAATAAAGATTCGAACAAACGTTACCGTGCCGACCAGTTACTGGAAAATAAAATTGATGAATTATACTCAGAATTAGCTAGTTTCAGCACAGAAAACAAAGCTAAATTCCAGGAATTTCAAGAAGAGATTCTGGGACTAAGCGATGAAGGTCAGGCAGCGTGGATTCCAGGTTTTAAAGATGAAAACGACATCTTAGCGAGCGAAAAATATCCTTTTATTGATGAAGCCAGCTGGAGATTTGTAAAGAAAGGCTTAGCGCTTGAGGTTGAAATGAATCTGGCGCTTAAATCTGAAAACTTAGCACAGCTGAAAGATTTAATTATAGATTATAAAGTAATTTGCCCCATCTCTAAAACGGCTAACTGGACTGATGTTCGCCAGTTTAACCTGATGTTTAGCACTCAGTTTGGTGCCATGGCAGAAGGTAGTGATGAGGTTTATCTTCGTCCGGAGACGGCACAAGGTATTTTCGTGAACTTTTTAAATGTTCAAAAATCGGGAAGAATGAAAATTCCTTTTGGTATTGCCCAGATTGGCAAAGCCTTTAGAAATGAGGTAATTGCCCGTCAGTTTATCATGCGGATGCGTGAATTTGAACAAATGGAAATGCAATTTTTTGTTCGCCCGGGTGATGACAAAAAATGGTTCGAATACTGGAAAGAAGCACGTTTAAAATGGCACAAAGCCTTAGGAACACCTGCTGAAAAATATCGTTACCATGACCATGTTAAACTAGCGCACTATGCAAATGCGGCTACCGATATTGAATTTGAATTCCCATTCGGATTTAAAGAAGTAGAAGGTATTCACAGCCGTACTGATTTCGATTTAACGCAACACCAGGAGTTTTCCGGCAAGAAAATGCAGTATTTCGATAACGATCTGAATGAAGAAGGCAAACCTTACGGGAATTATGTTCCATACGTAATCGAAACTTCAATCGGTTTAGACCGCATGTTCCTGTTAACCATGATCAATGCATTTGAAGAACAGGACCTAAGCACAGCAGATAAACAGGATAGCCGTACTTTACTGCGTTTACACCCTGCTTTAGCGCCATATAAGGTAGCTGTGTTTCCACTTACCAAAAAGGATGGTTTACCAGAAAAAGCACGAGAAATTATGGATACGCTGAAATTTGATTTCAACTGTATTTATGAAGAGAAGGATGCCATTGGTAAACGTTATCGCCGTCAGGATGCTGTTGGTACGCCATTCTGTATTACTGTAGATCACCAAAGTTTAGAAGACAATACGGTTACCATCCGTCATCGCGATAGTATGGAGCAAGAACGCGTTGCCATTGCAGACCTGGCCAATATCATCGGTAAAGCCGTAAGCTGGAAGAATTTATTGGCTTAAACAATATCGTAATAAACAATATTTAGTCGCAGGTTCAAAGCCTGCGACTTTTTTCTGGATTAATGAATCTCTCAGCACACTACAACAAGTTATATTACGAATCTGCAGCGAAAATAGCCAATGGCGATTATGAAATCGATGAATTAATTGATGCACAAGATGATTATCGTTTCGGAATTACCTTAGTAATCAGGCCCGATGAAAGCACTAAGGCTAACATTCAGCGTTTTTTAACTGAGGTTAAAGCCATTGATCCACATCAGTACTATTACCAAGATGCAGACCTCCACATCACGGTGATGTCGATTATATCATGCTATACTGGTTTCAACCTGAGGCAAATTAACGTACCGGATTATGTAAAACTGATTGAGCAAATTTTAATTAAACATCGAAATTTCAAGATTCAGTTTAAAGGGCTTACAGCCTCCCCTTCCTGCATTTTGCTTCAAGGATTTTTAACTGATACATTAAATGAAATCAGAGATGATTTACGTATTGGCTTTAAAGGTACCAACCTCCAGCAGAGTATAGACAAACGTTATACCATTCAAACAGCACATTCAACCATCATCAGATTCAGGCGAGCACTACAAAATAAAAACGGCCTGCTCAAATTGGTAGAGAAATACAGGAACTTTGATTTTGGCACATTTGAAGTACAGCAACTCGAACTGGTTTATAATGATTGGTATCAGCGTGAAAAATTTGTAAACAAACTACACGAATTTCATTTATAACCGGAGTTAGCTTTAAGGTAATTCAAAAGTAAAGAAAGGCATAGTTGGAATTGCAACATTTCGATTTGATCAATTGTAATTATATTTGTTTCTCCTTTAATGATATAATCAGATGAAACTTCCTGAAAAAATCTTTGCACGTCGCCACGAAATTGCGGCTGATTATTTGAAAGAGTTAGATAAACATCTTGATGATATTGTGTCTGGCCGAACGACAGAAATGTTGGAGGTAAGAGATTTAGCTGATCTGATTCATGTTCATCCCGTCCACTTGAGCAATACCGTAAAAGCCGCCACTGGCTATTCTCCATGTTATTTTTTTGAGAAACGTTTAATGGAAATTTCGAAATCGATGTTAGTAAGCACCAACACGCCCATTTCGGAAATTGCCAGAATCTTAACTTACGATCCCTCAAATTTCACCAAGTTTTTTAAGCATTTTGCCGGCCAAACGCCCAAGCAATATCGCGAAGCGTATTATATTTCCATAGCAAATAAAGACTTGATCACCGCATAATACTTAAGCTCTCACCATTTTAACTTAAGCTGTCACCATTTATTTCATCACTTTCCATTTAATTTTGTTTAATAAATTAAAGAATAATGGAAAAACAAAATAAAATTGCCTTAGTTACCGGCGGCAGCCGCGGCTTAGGAAAAAATGCAGCGCTTAAAATTGCTGAAAAGGGTATAGATGTAATCGTTACTTATCAATCTAAAAAAGAAGAAGCCGAAAACACCGTTAATGAGATTAAAAAACTCGGTGTAAATGCTGCAGCGCTTCAGCTTGATGTTGCAGACAGTGGTAGTTTTGATGCATTCATTGCAGAAGTAAAAGCCACATTGCAACATACATTCAATACCAGTCAATTTGATTTCCTGGTGAATAACGCCGGAATCGGAATTAATGCACCTTTCGCAGAAACAACTGAAGATCAATTTGATCAGTTAGTAAATATCCATTTAAAAGGGCCATTTTTCCTGACACAAAAGGCATTGGCAATCATTAACAATGGAGGATCGATTATTAACATTTCTTCCGGTTTGGCTCGCTTCTCTCTGCCGGGTTATTCTGCATATGGCGCAATGAAAGGTGCGATGGAAACACTTACCCGATATCAGGCAAAGGAATTGGGCGCTAAAGGAATCCGCTCCAACATCATTGCTCCAGGCGCAATCGAAACTGATTTTGGCGGTGGCGTGGTACGCGATAATGAACAAATGAATGCCGGAATTGCCTCGCAAACTGCGCTGGGCCGTGTTGGTTTACCTGATGATATTGGCGGTGTCGTTGCCTTTTTATGTACGGAAGAAGCCAGATGGATTAATGCGCAACGCATCGAAATTTCCGGCGGAATGTTTTTATAAATCAGCATTTTCAAATTGAGCTTTTCGGCGTAATATAGCTTGCGCCGAAGAGCTTTATTTAACGCCATATCTTTGTAGCAGAATTAATTCCTTTTTCAATATTTACTTTCGTACATTAATTATCGCAAAAACACATCATTCAAAAATAAACGATTTTTCTGCGCGTTATCATTGTAAATCCCCCTGAATGATCAAACACATTTTAATCGCAATTATAATCTTCTCAACGGCATTAAACACTTTTGCACAAAAATGGACTGACGCAGAATACCAGCGGGCAAACACGGCTGCCAATGTATCGTATTTGAGTAATGAAGAGAAAAACATTGTGATGTACATGAACCTGGCCCGGATAGATGGCGAGAAGTTTTACTACACCTTACTGGCAGACTACATCAGCGATTACAATGCAAAAGTTCGCAAATACCGCAACTATAATGATCTTAAAATCGCGAAAAACAACCCTTATTACCTATCGTTACTGTCGCATCTGAGTGGCATCAAAAACCTGCCGATGTTTTACCCTGAAGATAAATTATCGATTGTAAGTCGCAACCATGCGATTGATCTGAACAGAAATAACCTAGATACACACGAAAGCAGTAACGGCGATAAGTTTTCGAAAAGAATTTCTAAATACTATCCCAACAGGACCATGAGCGAAAATATCGATTTTGGAAATGCCAATGGTTTAGATATTGTATGCCATTTACTGTTAGATTGTGGTGTGCCTTCACTAGGTCACCGGTTTACTATTCTGGATCAAAAAAACAAATTGAATATTGTTGGCATCAGCATCCAGCGTCATCCTTCATACAGTTGGTGCGCAGTGATTGATTACGTTGCAAAGCCAAAGTAGGTCGGGGCATCGAATCAAAATGCTAATTAGCAATAACGATATTCTACACAAATAGTAAAGGCAATCCGCTACTTTCATGTTGAAAAAGCAACAGTTTAAAAAATAATTTACCTTTGCAGCCAAAACTACTGAAACAACAATGCGCAAAATTATTCTCGCCTTTATAGATTTTTTTTATCCACCATTTAAAAATTTTATCTCTGCACATAATTTCAGGTATCTGGCAACCGGCGGAGGCACTTTGCTTCTAGGCATTTTAAGTTATTATTTTGCGTACTTTTTTATCTTTAAAACAACAGAAGTAAATTTTGGAATAATTGTATTGCAAAGAGAAACAGCCTCTTTATTAGTGGATTATGCCGTAGCAATACCTACCAGTTTTTTGCTAAATAAATATGTAATCTTTACGCACAGCGAATTAACGGGACGTGTTCAGTTGTTTCGATTTTTAAACCTTCAACTGATCAATATTCTCGCTAACTATGTTTTGTTGAAGTTTTTGCTGGAATTGCTAAGAGATTATCCAACTTTAGCCATGTTATCGAGAATTGCTGTTTCCGTGTTAATGGCCCTTTTCAGTTATCTGTACCAACACTATTTTACGTTTAGCGTGAAGAAACTTGGCCGCAGCGATAAAAGCTAAAATCATATTTATTATAAAGTGGTAGACAATCATTTTAAGTTTTGACACTTTAAACAGCAGCATAGAAAGAAAGTTGTCAAAGTAGAATTATAAAAGATGAGCAACCAATAATTACGCAAAGCTGTTAATTTAAGCAGCGGCTTTCTTGCTTAGGTAAACGCAACATCATAACTTAGCTGTCGACCAACTTATTTTTCATGACCACTATGAGCCATTTTAATGATTTTAATAATGCGCAGGTAGCAAAATTGCCCAATCATTTAAAGCAATTTATTGTTAATCAGAATTACGGTAAATACACGCCGATAGATCAGGCAGTTTGGCGCTACGTGATGCGTCAAAACTATAGCTATCTAAAAGATGTTGCATACTATCCCTACATCAAAGGTTTGCAAAGAGCAGGCTTAAGTATCGAATACATTCCTGATTTACAAACCATGAATGATAATCTGGGTAAGATTGGTTGGGGTGCAGTTACGGTCGATGGGTTTATTCCGCCAGCTGCTTTTATGGAATATCAGGCCTATCGGGTGTTGGTCATCGCGGCCGATATCCGTCAGATTAATCATATAGAATATACACCAGCACCTGATATTATCCACGAAAGTGCCGGCCATGCGCCTATTATTGCTGATACCGATTATAACAACTACCTCAGTTATTTTGGCGCTATTGGCGCTAAAGCCATGTTTTCGGCTAAAGATTTTGAACTTTATGAAGCCATTAGAAAACTTTCAATTTTGAAAGAAGCTGTTGACGCAGACGAAGACCAAATTGCAAAAGCCGAAAAATCATTGCGTTACATCAGTGAAAATATGGGTGAGCCTTCAGAAATGGCGTTGCTTGGTCGTTTACACTGGTGGACGGTAGAATATGGCCTGATCGGCACATTGGAGAATCCCAAAATTTATGGCGCAGGATTACTGTCGTCTATTGGCGAAAGTGCATCTTGTATGACTAAAGAAGTCGAAAAGTTATGGTACAACATCGATACCATCAATTATCAATACGATATTACAAAAACACAACCCCAGCTTTTTGTAACCGAGACTTTTCAAAACTTAAAAGATGTGCTGGAACAATTTGCTGATACCATGGCTTTCCGCCGCGGCGGGATGGAAAGTATAATGAAAGCCATTGCCTGTAAAAATGTAGCCACAGCCATTTACTCCTCTGGTTTGCAGGTGACTGGCGTGTTTACTGACATTGGTGTAGGCTTAGCTGATGAAGTAACGTTTATTAAAACTACCGGCGCTTCTGCCCTGGCTTATCAGGGAAAGCAATTGGCTGACCACGGAAAAACTTACCATGCGGATGGATTTTCATCGCCCGTTGGCAGGCTTCAAGATGCAAATAAGCCCCTGGAAGATTATAGTGATGATGAAATAAAGCAACTGACAGGTATTGGAGATAATATTCAGCTGATTTTTGAAAGTGGAATAAAAGTTGAAGGTCAACTCATGAATATTTTAAGGGGGGATGGAAAAATATTACTGATTACTTTTACAAACTGCACAGTTACAGAACGCAATCAGAATGTCCTTTTTAAACCAGAATGGGGCAATTATGATATGGCTGTTGGAGCGCAAATTGTTTCTGTTTTTAATGGTGCTGCCGATAAGGATGCTTTTGAAGAGATCACATTGATCAGTGAGGAAAAGGCCCGTCAGGTTGTTTATGAAGAAAAAACATTACAACTGCATCAATTGTATAAACGCGTACGTGAGATTAGGGAAAGTAGCGAAAACTTAGGTGAACTTGCTGCCATTTTTGATCAGTTGAAACGAAACTACAGACAAGATTGGCTGTGTGCAATGGAAATTTTAGAAATCATTTTTCACAAGAAGATTTACCATCAATTGGAAAAAGAAATTCATGTTTACCTGGAAATAAAAGCAGGAAAAGAATCAGATCACAGAAAACTCATTAATGATGGCTTGCACGTGATTAAAAATCCGGTAAGCCAATTAATTGTAGAATAAATAATGATTATTATTAAATACAGTTCCATGATCTAACGCTATGATTAACAACAAACAATGCTTCGATAAAACAATAAAAATCAAATTAAAAGCTTAAACAAGGCTTAAAATCTTAAATTTATAAACAAATTGATGAGCCTACATTCATCACAAACATACCTCAACAATGAACATTATCATTACCGGAGCAAGCAGCGGAATTGGATTTGAAACCGCATTAGAGTTTAGTTTACACAAAGAAAATAAAATTGTTGCCATTGCCCGTTCGGCAGATAAATTACGTAAACTCTTAGAAATTGCCAAAGGAATTAACCCTGACTGCACCATTCTACCAGTAGAATTTGATATTGTAAATGATGATTACGCTGCACTGATTCCATTTTTAAAAGAACGTTTAGGAAATATTGATATCCTGATTAATAACGCCGGTGCATTAATTAATAAACCCTTTCTGGAAACAACCGAAATTGATTTAGGCGAAATGCTGCAGAGCAATGTAATCTCACATTTTAGAATGATCCAGAACGTTTTGCCATTAATGCAAAATGGCAGCCATATTGTAAATATAGGAAGCATGGGTGGTTTTCAGGGGAGTGTTAAATTTCCGGGGTTATCTGCCTACTCTGCAAGTAAAGCTGCATTGCATACCTTAACAGAATGCTTGGCTTTTGAATTATCTGAAACAGGAATTAAAATAAATTGTTTAGCTTTGGGCTCAGCACAAACAGAAATGCTGGAAACAGCTTTTCCGGGTTATCAGAGCCCGGTAATGGCTTTTGAAATGGGTAAATACGTGGCTGATTTCGCTAAAACGGGTCAGAAATTTTTTAATGGAAAAGTTATACCAGTTGCAGTCTCAACACCGTAACTAAAATTTAAACATACATTACACGCTATCAGGGAACACTTTAATCTAAATATAATATGGAAACAAACAAAAATTTCACAACATCAACAGACAATGGTAAAGGCGCTGCAATAGTAAGTTACATCTTTTTAATCGGCTGGTTGATCTCTTTTTTCGCAATTTATAAAGAAAACAAAACTTCTTTATCAACCTATCACTTACGTCAGTCATTATTGCTTCACCTGAGCATTATCGTTATTAATATTTTAATTACGATTATCCTTACGATTGCGCCATTAGTATTTTTAGCTTATATCAGTTACGCAATTGGTATCATTTATTTGGTATTTATCGTATTGGGTGCAATCAGTGCAAGCAATTTACAAAATAAACCATTGCCAGTTATTGGCGATAAAGCACAAACTTTATTTTCAAGTATTTAATACTTTTAAAGCATTTTTAATGACGCCCGGACAATAGTTCGGGCTTTTTTGTTTTAACGAGTTTTCCACATTTAGAGCCACCTTTATATTTTTTTTATATCTTGCCAATCAACATATGAAGAAAATAACATTCGCAATTCTGTTTTTCATTTTGTCTGCAACTGCAGTGAAAGCTCAAAACATCATCCCTGCTCAGTATCAGGACCTGGTTAAAAAGTTAGTCGCTACTTTACCAAAAAACCCTTCCGCACACTTTAATAGTGGTTCTTCTGCAAATTCTGAAACTTTAATCGATTTTGCTAAAAGCATGCTGGGCATCCGTTATCGCTATGCCACAAGCAATCCAAAAATCGGTTTTGATTGTTCAGGTTTCGTTAGTTATGTTTTCAGTAATTTTGGTTTTAAGGTACCGCGTTCATCAAGAGAATTTAGTGGTGCCGGAAAAGAAACCACCCTCGAGAATGCTAAAGTTGGCGATGTATTAATTTTCACCGGAAGCAATTCCCGGGTAAGGAGAATCGGACATGTAGGCATTGTTTACTCTATCGATGAAGACGGCATAAAATTCATTCATGCATCTTCTGGTAAAGCGCACAGTGTTACCATTACCGAACTTAATGGCCACTACAGAAATCGTTTCATGAAGATTGTAAGTATAATCTAATTACTTTTTATACTTCCACATCCTGCTTTTCCCTTCACTAATCCATTCTATTGAAGTTTCTAAACGCTTTAGTCTGGTACTTTCTGTCTTTGCTTCTTCCAGCCAGAGTACGTAGTCTTTTTTATTAGAAACACTGAAGTTTTGGAACACGCCCATGGCTAAAGAATCTTCTTGTAAGGCATCAATAAAGTATTGCGGAATAATAAGTTCCTGCACACTTACTTTAGGTTTAACCGGGAGTTTAATCCCATCTTCATTTAATTGAATAGCTTGTTGAATATAAGCAATCAGAATTTCATCATCCGGCAGATCTGCCAGGGATTTAATTTTCCCTAACATTCCCATATTACTTGTTTTCGTTTCAAAAACGCTAAACTCATCTTTAATTAAAGAACCCTTCCAGAAGCCGAATGCACAGTGATGTTTAAAAGCCGCCATGTGACAAACTGAACCTTGGAAATCGAAAAACGGCATTCCCCATTTGGTTTTTTCTTCAATTCTGGCATCTGCATGGTGAACCAAAATCCTTAAATGCTCCAGTATTGGAATGGCAAAGGGTGCCGATTTCATGATGTATTGATCTACTTGTACAGATGTATGCATAGCTGGAAATATTGGATGATGTTATCTGATCCGTTAAAGCTACTTCGCAGTTGTTTAATTTCCTTATCGGATACCATTATTTATTTAAAAGTAAAAATACTCCGATAATTATGAATTCCCTGGCTCTGAAAAATACAAAGCACAGTGTTATCTGCATTAAAGCAAAACAACTTTCAAAGCTAATTCCACGTTTCCTTTACTGAGGTAATCCCGGGCAAGTTCATGTAATTCCCGTTCCCTGTTTGTTATATCGCCAATTGTAGCGTCTAACACTTCTTTAACTTCAGGATTTGAAGCGATCAAATCGACTTCGTCATCCGTTGGCAAAAGCTCCACATTTCCTAACATACCCAGGTCATTCCCGGTTAATACTTTTGAGAACCGTACAGATTTAGGCAGGGCATCTACCCCAATTCCTAGTTTTGCCAATGGTTTGGCTACTTTAAATAAATTATCAGCGGTAACCCTGCAATACCAGTCGCCACCTAGCCGCGCTACCAAATCTATTTTTTGCTGATCTATTTTACCTTCACTGTTTAAAATAGCTTCACTAATATGAATCAGTTTAATCTCTGCTAAAATGAGGTTTCCGGCACCATGACTATCTCCTAATTGAATAACCTGATTAACTAAGCATTCAAACTGCACAGGCGCTTCTGCTACTCTTGGTGGAGTAACCAGTTCAGATTTAAGCATTGTGAAACCTGCTTTTTCAAATTCGTTTATTCCCTTTGCATATTCGGTACTGGCCAGGCTCATTTGCTGTACCATCTCATAATTTACAATATTGATCACACATTCCTTAACCTGAAGTACGTTTTCCAGGGTATGCTTAGTGGTATTATCGCGAACGCGCCGTGCAGGTGAAAAAACACAGATTGGCGGCTTTGTACTAAACATATTGAAGAAACTGAATGGACTCAGATTGACATTTCCTTCAGCATCAATGGTTGAAGCAAAGCAAATCGGCCGCGGTGCTATAGCATATTGCAGATAATTTTGCAGTTGTACGGCAGATAAATCTTCAGTTTTTAAGGTTAGCATCAAGAATTAAAATAAGGCTTTTGTCTATTATCCCATAAAAAAAGCAGAATAATCTTATCGTCGAAAACCTGATAAAATAATGTTGTTTGTTTTGTTATTATAGCAACTCGAATATTTTCGCCGAAAACAGATGATTTATAAATAAATGGATTTTTCGAGATCAATTCGATTTTTCTTTCTGCTTTAACGACAAAAGAATTTGCAAAGGAAATTCCAAATTTTTCGTTAATAAACTGATATACATAATTAAATGACTCGTTAAATCTATCAGCATAAAATATAGATAGCATGATTATTTTTTAATCAAATCCCTCAAATTTGTATAGGGATGGATTTTTCCTTCATTAACCTGTTGTATGGCTGACGTTAGTTCCTCCACCACATACGAAGGATATTTTTCCGTCTTCTGTTCGAAGGCAACATTCATTGATTTCATTACGGCTTTTACAGCCTCAAGCTGTTCTTTATTTTCAGGATAAACTACCAATGCTTCCATACTCAAATTTAACTTTTAAATACAACAAATACAATTGCGAAAATCAGAGGCTTACTTCTTCAACCCTAAAATCGAAAAATCGGTATCGGCTTTTGTAATATTATTGGTTAAAGCGCCTAAACCAGTAATTTCCATTTCTACCACATCACCGGGTTGTAACCATTGCGGTTTATAATTCGGATTGTTAAGTAAACCTGTTCCATTTAATTCCAGAAAACAACCTGTTCCAACTGTACCTGATCCGATCACATCGCCAGGAAGAATATCAACGCCATACGCGCAACGCTCGATAATTTCTGCAAACGTCCAGTCCATATCGGCGGCATTGCCTTTAGATACTTCAACTCCATTTACCCTGCAGGTCATTTTTAAGCTATACGCATTACCCACATGGCCATCTTTAGCGGCAACTTTATACTGTTCTAATTCATCTGGCGTGACCAACCACGGACCAATTACCGTAGAAAAATCTTTCCCTTTTGCAGGGCCTAAATTTAACAGCATTTCTTCCATTTGCAGGGTTCTGGCGCTCATATCGTTCATCACCATATAACCGGCAATATATTCATCAGCTTCTGCCGCTTTGATGTTTCTCCCCTTTTTGCCAATTACGATGGCAAGCTCAAGTTCAAAATCCAGTTTTTCGAAATGATCTGGCATACACTCAATCTCGCCGGTGCCCTGAATGGCATTATGGTTAGTGAAATAGAAAATCGGATATTCATCAAACTGCGGAATCATGTCTAATTTACGGTTGCGACGGGCCGCAGCCACATGTTGCCTGAAGGCATACCCATCCCTGCAACTGGTAGGGTTTGGTACCGGAGCCAGAATTTCATAAAAGATCTCTTCTTTGGCTTCCAGGCTTCCATTTTTAATTTGCATATCAACCTTTTTTGCGCGTTCCATCAGTACTTCTCCGCCTTGCAAAAACTCATTCATGTTATCTGGCAGCAACTTATCGCAACTATTGAGGTTATAAATATGGCCATCGATAAATAGACCTAAATGGGCAATGTCTTCGGTTTTATAGGATACGAATTTCATATGATTTGGTTAAATATGGGGTAAATATAGTAAAAAGGGATAGGGTTCAAAATCAAAGCCACTTCGGCAGGTTACAACGCAAAGAATTTAGAACCGGCATCGAATCGCACATCTTCCACACTTCAAATCTTGCCAATTAAAGTGATGAAAAATTTCTTCTTGCAGAAAAAATTCTTACTTTAGTACCATCAAAACCATGATCTTAAAAGCATTACATATCAATTTAGTGAACGACGCCATTGCTGCACGTCGCTATAAGATGCTATCTAAGTTGATCATGGCACAATATTCTTTATAGCCTTTCCCGCCTACGTATTAATTGGAACGCTTACCGTTTTAATTGTTTATTGTTTTAGATTTTATTGCTAACCTAACATCAATCTATATGCCTGTTTATCATAAATTGGGGCAGATACCCGCAAAACGCCATACTGTTTTTCGTAAACCAGATGGAAATCTTTACGCAGAGGAACTCGTATCTACTGAAGGCTTTTCCAGTCTGTATTCGCTTGTATATCACTGTTATCCACCTACAATTGTTAAACATTTGGGTGAGCCTTACAGCGTAGAGCCAAAAATTGCGCGAGAAAAGCACCTGAAACATACCAGCTTAATTGGTTTTAACATTAAACCAGAGGATGATTATTTAAAAAGCCGGAAACCAGTTTTGGTGAACAGTGATTTACATATCGTGCTGGCAGCACCTAAAAAATCAATGACCGATTATTTCTATAAAAACAGCCAGGCTGATGAAATGATCTTTGTTCATGAAGGATCTGGAAAGCTGAAAACCGGATTTGGGGATATTAAATTTTCCTATGGCGATTACCTGATTATCCCCCGGGGAACAATCTATCAGATGGAATTCGATAACGAGCAAAACAGGTTATTCATTGTTGAAAGTTTTAGTCCGCTGAGGCCGCCAAAACGATACCTCAATCAATACGGACAATTAATGGAACATTCTCCATATTGCGAGCGTGACCTAAGGCTACCAGAAAATCTGCAAACCCATGATGAGCACGGCGATTTCAAAGTGCTGATCAAAAAACAGGGATTAATCTATCCTTATACCTATGGCACCCATCCTTTTGATTATGTTGGCTGGGATGGCTATCATTACCCATACGCATTTTCGATACATGATTTTGAGCCCATTACCGGCCGCCTTCACCAACCACCACCCGTACATCAAACTTTCGAAGGCCATAATTTTGTAGTTTGCTCATTTGTTCCTCGCAAATATGACTATCATCCTGATTCCATTCCCGCCCCGTATAACCATAGCAATGTAGATAGCGATGAAGTGCTCTATTATGTGGATGGCGATTTTATGAGTCGTAAAAGTGTGGTTAAGGGACAAATCACCTTACATCCGGGTGGTATCCCGCACGGACCACACCCGGGCACGGTAGAAAAGTCGATCGGCAAAGAGAAAACAGACGAACTGGCGGTAATGATCGATCCTTTTAAACCACTTATGCTTACTGAAGACGCCATCTCAATTGAAGATGAAAATTATCACAAAAGCTGGCAGGTTTAGGTGTGACTCTTTTAGTCCGAAGTCTTAAGTCTATAGTCTATAGTCTAATTTACGCATAAACGTCGCTAACTTATTAAGTACATCAATATAAGATCTGAAAATTGATCATAGAAAATATCATAACAATGGAAACACAAACTTTCGCAGAAAAAATCTCAAAGGCACCTGATTTTCTGCCGATTAACGGAACCGATTACATAGAATTTTATGTAGGAAACGCAAAACAGGCTGCCCACTATTACAAAACAGCGTTTGGCTTTCAAAGCCTGGCCTATGCCGGACCAGAAACTGGTGTCCGCGATCGTGCATCTTATGTGTTACAGCAAGGAAAAATCAGGCTCATCTTAACAACTGTGTTAAAATCAGATCATCCAATCTCTGAACATGTAAAGAGACATGGAGACGGTGTAAAAATCCTTGCCCTGTGGGTAGATGATGCTTATAGTGCTTTTGAAGAAACCACTAAACGTGGTGCAAAACCATATCTGGAGCCAAAAACACTCCATGATGAGAGTGGCGAAGTTAGAATGAGTGGAATTTACACTTATGGCGAAACGGTGCACATGTTTATTGAGCGGAAAAACTATACCGGCGCTTTTATGCCGGGTTACCGCGTTTGGGAAAGTGATTACCAACCTGCTGATGCCGGACTTTTATACATCGATCATTGCGTTGGGAACGTAGGCTGGAACCGCATGAATGAAGCCGTGCAGTGGTATGAAGAGGTGATGGGCTTTGTTAATATTCTTTCTTTTGACGATAAACAAATCAACACCGAATACTCCGCCCTGATGAGTAAGGTAATGAGCAATGGAAATGGCTTTTCAAAATTCCCGATTAACGAACCTGCTGAAGGGAAAAAGAAATCGCAAATTGAAGAATATTTAGAGTATTACGAAGGTGAGGGCGTACAGCACATTGCCGTGGCCACAAAAGACATTGTTAAAACCGTAAAGGAATTAAAATCTCGTGGAGTAGAATTTTTAAGCGCGCCACCTGAGGCTTATTATAATATGATGCCCCAACGCGTGGGCAAAATTGATGAAGAAATTGCCTTGCTGGAAAGCCTGGGAATCCTGGTTGATTGTGATGAAGAGGGATATCTGCTTCAAATTTTCACCAAACCCATTGAAGATAGACCTACCCTTTTCTTTGAAATTATTCAACGAAAAGGCGCACAAAGTTTTGGCGCAGGTAATTTCAAGGCATTGTTTGAATCTTTAGAGCGGGAACAGGAATTAAGGGGGAATTTGTAGGTAGAAGAAGATTAAGGATAAAGGAGCAAAGATGAAAGATCAGGCGTACAGCTTCCATCCTGATTCGATGTTTTTTATTCTTTGTTCCTTATTCTTTGTTCCTTGTTCTTTGTTCTTTGTTCTTTGTTCTTTGTTCTTTGTTCCTTATTTCATGTCCTCATTCCACTTCTTCACTAAAACTTCATAAATGAAGTGCACCTTTGAATAACAAAACACCAGAAGCGATTTCCGTTTTGTTAAATTCTAAAAACTTCATAATTAGTTTTTTAGTTTTCCGGTTACCCTTATCTGATACCTCATGTATTGCAAAATACATGAGGTTTTTTGTTATTATTCAGCGCTTTCTTTTAGCATCTCGAAGAGTTCATCAGGACCACCATCAAATTTAGTTTCATTCACATAAAACGATGGTGTTCCGTTTACGCCACTTCTAACACCACTTTCAAAATCGTCTTCTACTTTTTGTTTCACGGCATCTTCTAAAATAGCCTTTTGAAACTGTTCAACGTCTAACCCAATGGTTTCTGCCAGTTCTTCAAAAAGATCGTCACTTAACCGATATTGATTCTCAAAAAGAGCATCATGCATCTCCCAGAATTTACCTTGCATTGCTGCAGCTTCTGCTGCAAGAGCGGCAGGGAAAGCGAACTCATGAGATTCCTGCAATGGAAAATGCCGAAACACAAACCTGATTTGATCACCAAAGGCTTGTTCTATTTCCTTTATAATTGGATAGGCATGGGCACAATGCGGACATTGATAATCTCCGAATTCTACAATAGTGATGGATGCAGCATCAGATCCTTCTATATGATCTGAGCTGCTTACTTCTGGTTTTAATGTACTCATAGGTTTTATTTTTTTTCTAGTTCTTCTAAGGCATTTAATATTCCATCTGCACCCGGGTTAACAGCCGTTGGCGATAAATAACTCCAGGCAATTTTCCCTTCCTGATCAATCACATAAAGTGCTCTCTTACTCTCTCCTACTTCATCATCGTAAACACCATAAGCTTTTGAAACTTCACCTTTCGGCTCAAAATCTGCCAGGAGCGGAAAATGTAATTTTCTATCCTGCTGAAAAGCATTATGGCACCAGGCGCTATCTACCGATATGCCGATCATCTGCGCATCATGTTTACTAAAATACTTCAGCATTTCATTGTATAACGCCATTTGGTCGCCACAAACCGGACTCCAATCTGCTGGATAAAATGCCAGAATAACATTTTTGCCTTTAAAATCACTTAGTTTAATTTTTTGATCTGGTGTGGCATTCAATTGAAAATCGGGTGCCGTTGTTCCTTTTTCTAACATGCTTTTTAAATTTATTTCAGGTTATAAAACTTCGCCTAAATGTTTGTAATTAGATTTTATGGTGTCAAAAACTTCAACCATTTTTCCGCCCAGCATTAATTTCGTCATGGAGAGGGTCATTCCCTTTACCTGCTCCCATTCAATTTTTGGTGGCATTGCCAGCGCATTTGGATTAGTCATAATATTTAACAACACCGGGCCACTTTCTGCAAAAGCATTTGCAATGCCTGTTTCAACATCTTCCGGATTGCTGATGGTAATGCCTTTAAAGCCCATGGCCTGTGCAACCAGTGCAAAATCAGGATTAATCATATCCGTTTCATTATCCGGCAATCCATCTACTTCCATTTCCAATTTCACCATTCCTAAGGCGCGGTTGTTAAACACGATAATTTTTATCGGTAAATTGTATTGTTTAATAGTAGCTAAATCACCAAGCAACATTGATAATCCACCATCGCCGCACAAGGCGATAATTTGTTTTCCGGGATGAGCTAATGCAGCTCCAATTGCCATTGGCATCGCATTCGCCATCGAGCCATGATTAAATGATCCGAGCATTTTCCGCTGTCCGGTTCCCTCTATAAATCTGGCACCCCAAACGCAGCACATGCCGGTATCTACAGTATAAATCGCATCCTGATCACTCAACCTATTAATGGTATCGGCAACAAATTCTGGTTGAATTTTATTTTCAGAGCCCTGATCTTTAACATAACTAAGCTGGTGTTCTTTCACCTTTCCATAAAACTCCAGTTGGGCCTTCAAAAAGCTATCCTCTGTTTTTGGAGTGATCAATGGCAGCAAAGCGGATAAAGTATCTTTTATATCGCCACAAAGACCCATGTGAAGTTTCGCCCTTCTGCCTAACCGCTCCGGACTTTCATCAATCTGGATAATTGTGTTTTTTTCGGGCATGAAGTTTTGATATGGAAAGTCCGTTCCAAGCAGTAATACCACATCAGATTCATGCATGCTATGATAGGCAGACGGTTGACCGAGTAAGCCTGTCATCCCGATTTCGTATGGATTATTGTATTGGATGCCCATTTTCCCACGGAAAGAGAAACCAACCGGTGCCTTGAGTTTCTCTGCCAAAGCCACTACTTCATCATGTGCCTCGGCAGCACCAATACCGCAATAGATTGTGATTTTTTTACCTTCGTTCAGGCACTCCGCCAATAAATTAAGGTCATTATCATTCGGCCTGATTACCGGCTTGCTTTTAAATAATTGCATGGAGGTTTCACTTTCGATAGCATCCAGCTGGGCAACATCCCCTGGTAAACCGAAAACTGCAACGCCTTTATTGTGCACCGCATGCTGAATAGCCGCCTGAAACATTCTTGGTACCTGGGCAGCAGTGGTAGCAATCTGGTTATAGGAGCTACAATCATCGAATAATTTCGTGGTATTGGTTTCCTGGAAATAATCCATTCCGAATTGCCCGGTATCAATGGTAGAAGCAATGGCAATTACCGGAACGTGAGATTTATGTGCATCATACAAACCGTTAATAAGGTGTACGTGACCTGGTCCGCAACTCCCTGCGCAACAGGCTAAGCCATCCAGCTCCGCTTCAGCAGCAGCAGCGAATGCGCCAACTTCTTCATTACGAACGTGAATCCACTTAATTTTTCCGTTTCTTCTTACTGCATCGTTAAAGTAATTCAAACTATCGCCGGTAACCGCATAAACTCTCTTTACGCCAGCTTCAACCAGCATTTCTACCAATTGCTCTGCAACATTTTTAGCCATGATCTAATTCTTAAAGTATAGGCAACTTGCCTTAGTAATTATGATTACTATTTATACTTAAAAACCAACGGGATTGTTTGCAGGGATTTACAGGGTTTTGTAATATTAACGGATAAAATGGTTATCCAAGCTTTTGCCTTTTAATCAGGTAAGCCTGAAGTACCGGATAGAAACCAGCGGCGATATCGGCATCAATTAAATCAACTTTGTACTGCGCACACTTCAAAGCAACTTGCTGCCGGTAAGTTGCAACGGCAGCTTTATAATTCTCTTTAACCTGATTGGTATGCACCTTAATGGTATCACCGGTTTCCATATCGATAAATTGATAAGGGCGATTTTCAAAATCAAAAGCCACTTCTTTAGCCTGATCAACCACATTGAAAACCACAATTTCGTGCTTATTAAATTTGAGGTGCTGTAAGGCATCAAAAAACTGATCGGTTTGTTCCGGGCTGGCTTGGGTATTAAATAAATCGCTAAAAATGACCACGAGCGACCTTTTGTGAATCAGATCTGCAACCTGATGGAGCGCCCCGCTAATATTCGTCTGTGCCTTAACTTTTGGTTTTTCCAAGAGCTCTTCCAGCTTTGCAAATAAAAATTTCTGATGAACGGTGGTTGATTTTGCGGGCGAATTCAACAAAATTTCATCGGTAAAAAGGCTTAAGCCGAAGGCATCTCGTTGCTTTTTAAGCAGGTACATTAATGATGCAGCGGCCTGAATAGAGAAAGTTAATTTATTGTTTTTTGGCTCTGGAAAATACATCGATGAAGAAACATCGATTACGAACTGACAGCGAAGGTTGGTTTCCTCCTCAAAACGTTTGCTATAAAGTTTATCAGTTTTTGCGAATAACTTCCAGTCGATATTTTTAACATTATCACCGCTATTGTACTGGCGATGTTCAGCAAACTCAACAGAAAAACCATGGAAAGGGCTTTTATGTAATCCGGTGATGAAACCTTCCACCACCTGACTCGCCAGCAATTCCAGATTCCCAAAGCTGGTTTCATTATCATACTTTACTGCCTGCATAGGGTAAAGCTAATAAAAATGACGCTTTATTTAAATAATTTAAGAACAAACCTTGCAGGTTTTAAAAACCTGCAAGGTTTAGATATTCAGGAAATTATTTCTTCGTTATCTTATAAAGTTTTCCATTATCCGTTACCGCATACAAGGCACCATCCTTTTCCACTAAATCCCGGAAACGTTCGCCCTTACCTTCTAATAATCTCTCTTCCCCTGCTATCTTATTGTCTTTGATTACTAATCTGATAATATGCGAGCCGCTCAATGCACCAACGAATAAATTGCCTTTCCATTCGGGAATTACACTGCTATTGTAAAAAGCGATTGAGCCTGGCGAAATCACCGGATTCCAGTAATAAACCGGCTGTTCCATTCCTTCCTTCTGCTGAATTCCATCGCCTACGGCTTTGCCACTATATTCGATCCCGTAAATAATTACCGGCCAACCGTAATTTTTACCAGGTTTAATGAGGTTAACCTCATCGCCACCACGCGGACCAAATTCTGCCTCCCATAAATCACCTGTTTGCGGGTTGATCGCTAAGCCATCTGGATTTCTGAATCCATAAGCGTAGATTTCTGGTTTCGCATCTGCTTTGCCTGCAAATGGTCCGTTAGGCACTGGTTTCCCCGCTTTTGTAATGTGAACGATTTTCCCTAAAGATGAGTTTAAAGCCTGTGCCTGGATTCTCACCTCTTTATCAGACCTTTCTCCTACACTTACAAAAAGGTCCCCCTCTTTATCAAAAACGATTCTCGAGCCATATTGCAACTTACCGGTATGTGCTGGTGTAGCGCGGTAGATAATGGTTTGATTTTCAATTTTGGTTTCGCCGGCGGATAATTTTCCTTTGGCAATGGCTAACAAAACTCCCTTAGCCTGAGGTTCTGAATAGGCCCAGTAAATCATCCTGTTCTTTGCGAAATCGGGATCCAGCGTTACATCCAATAAACCACCTTGTCCGGAAGCATCAACCTTTGGTAAGCCTTCAATTTTCTTTAAGAGCTTTCCATCCGCACCTAAAATAACCATCGATCCTTGTTTCTGGGTAATTAGAAATCCACCATTTGGTAATACGGCAATTCCCCAGGGGTTTTCCAATTTTTCATTGAGGATCGAAACCGCTAAAGGTGTTTCTGTTTTTACCCCGGCAATTCTAGTCTGCCCTGCAAAGGCTGGCTTATAGTCTGCTGTAGGTTTTTCGGTTTCTACAGGATTCTGAGCGGAAACGCAGGCAATGTTTACGCAGTTTAGCGCGAAACCTGCGATAATAATTCCTAGTGTTTTGTTGTTGAATGGATTGATAGGCATGATTCAATATTTTTATTAAATAAACAAAAAAATAATGCAATAAAAAACCCGAACTCTGTAACGAATTCGGGTAGTATATTCAGATTAACTTAACTTGTAATTAAGCTAATTGTTTGTTCAATTTATCAGCCAATACTGATTTTGGAACTGCACCAACTTGTTTATCTACAACCTGACCGTCTTTAAAGTATAATAAGGCCGGGATGTTACGGATACCAAATTGCATTGAAATTTGAGGATTGTTATCAACGTTTACCTTTCCAACTACTGCTTTGCCATCATATTCTTTAGCGATCTCTTCTACTACAGGACCAACCATGCGACAAGGGCCACACCATTCTGCCCAAAAATCTACTAATACGGGTTTATCTGATTTTAATACAAGCTCCTCAAAGTTTGCATCTGTGATTTCTAATGCCATAATTATTTTTTTTATGTTCAAATATATGTATTCAATTGCAATGCCAACTACAACGCAATGTCAATTTGACATTATTTTGAGGTAGCAGGTTCAAAGGTGGAATGGATATGATTTTGGGCGTTTGAACCTTTCGCCTTAAATCTTTCACCATCTACCCTAGTTCAACTTGTAGTTAACAACATTAAGACCCAGTAATTGTTCTAGAAACTTATTGTTGGGATTGATTTTTAAATTCTTCGATGACAAATCTAACATAATCTGCTTTTCGCTATCAAAAACTGCAAAGTTAAGCTGGCAGTTTTGCTGATCAGAATTTGCCTTATTGTCTGCTAAAATCAACTCAATTTCTCTCATTAGCTCATCATTAACCCGCTCAATCGGAACCTGAATGGTTAAGCTTTTGGTGAGTTTATCCCTCAACTCAGACATTAAGTTAATCGCCGTAATTTTGAATTCCCAATCTCCGGCCTTTCCAAATCTTTCCCCAACCCTACCTCTGATCTGCAAGAAATATCCTTCAGTTAAGAAGGATTTAAATTTAAGGAAATCTTCCCCGAAAAGTGCCATTTCACAGGCATCCTCATAATCTTCAAATACAAACGTACCAAATGGTTTACCTGTTTTTGTGATTCGCTGTGAGGCGGCAACAACCAGGCCACCAACACAAAGTTCACGGTTTTGCAGTTTGGTAAATTCAGCTAAAATATCTTCATTGGTATCGCCCATCCGCACTTTATTAATGATACTCAACTGCCTTACGCCATGTGTACAGAATTTATCAAGCTCCAATTTGTAGTTATCCAGCGGATGACCCGAAAGGAAGATTCCAATTGCATCTTTTTCATATTTCAAACGATCCATTAACGCCCATTCAGGTGAAACCGGTAAAGAGGGTTCTAAAATTAAATCGGCTTTCGAACCACCAAATAAAGATGCCTGCGATGTATTTTCGTTGTTCTGGAAATCGTTGGCAAACTTGATGATTTTTTCAATTCCGTTCATTTTATCGTTTGGTCCGATGTAAAAATATTGCGCCCTGTGGCCTGCAAAGGCGTCAAAAGCACCGCTGTATACAAAACTTTCGTAAGCTTTTTTGTTTACAATCCGGGTATTGGAACGTTTAGCAAAATCATAAACCGAAGCATATGGCCCATTTAAAGCCCGTTCTTCGATGATGCTTTCTACCGCTTTTTCTCCTACACCTTTCACTGCAGACATTCCGAAGCGGACCTCGCCTTTGGCGTTTACAGAGAACTTAAGGTCAGATTCGTTAACATCAGGACCCAAAACCACCACGCCCATTTGCCTGCATTCTTCCATAAAAAACGCCACTTGTTTAATATCGCTCATGTTATTGGAAAGTACCGCAGCCATATATTCTGCCGGATAATGGGCTTTTAAATAAGCGGTTTGATAAGCAATCCAGGCGTAACAGGTGGAGTGAGATTTGTTGAACGCATAAGAAGCAAACGCTTCCCAATCTTTCCAGATTTTTTCTAAAGTTGTGGCATTATGACCTTTTTCGGCCGCTTGCTTCACAAATTTAGGTTTCATTTTATCCAGAACATCTTTCTGTTTTTTACCCATTGCCTTCCGCAAAACATCGGCCTCACCTTTGGTAAAACCGGCCAGCTTTTGCGATAAAAGCATCACCTGCTCCTGGTAAACTGTAATTCCGTAAGTTTCTTTTAAGTATTCCTCACAGGCATCTAAATCATACTGAATTTCTTCTTCCCCATTTTTACGGCGAACAAAACTTGGAATATACTCCATTGGTCCCGGGCGATATAATGCGTTCATGGCAATTAAATCGTCGAAAACCGTTGGCTTCAACTCCTTCATGTATTTCTGCATCCCAGGACTTTCATACTGGAAGATTCCGATGGTTTCACCACGCTGGAAGAGCTCGTAAGTCATCACATCATCAATTGGGAAATTATCCGGATTGAGATCAATGCCATGCCTTTTCTTCACCAGTTTAACAGTGTCTTTAATCAGGGTTAAGGTTTTTAACCCCAGGAAGTCCATTTTTAATAAACCGGCGCTTTCCACCACCGAGTTATCAAACTGGGTAACATATAAATCAGAATCTTTGGCGGTGGCAACCGGAACGAAATTGGTAATATCGCTCGGCGTGATGATCACCCCGCATGCGTGAATCCCTGTATTTCTTAACGAGCCTTCTAAAACCTGCGCCTGTTGGATGGTTTCGGCACTTAAATCTTTCAGCAGCCCCATGGCTTTTAACTCCTGAACACGTTCGTATTCATCAGGTCTTAAAGCATCTTTCAAACTCTTTTCATCGAGGGTGAAAATTTTTGCCAGCTTCATGTTTGGAATCAGCTTCGCGATTTTATCCGCTTCAAATAAAGGTAAATCCAGCACACGGGCGGTATCACGAATGGATGACTTAGCCGCCATTGTACCATAAGTGATGATCTGCGCCACCTGACTGGAGCCGTATTTATTGATAACATATTCCATTACGCGTCCACGGCCCTCATCATCGAAATCGATATCAATATCGGGCATGGAAACACGATCCGGATTCAGGAAACGCTCAAATAGCAAATCGTATTTAATCGGATCGATGTTGGTAATCCACAAACAATAAGCCACTACAGAACCCGCCGCCGAACCACGACCCGGCCCAACAGATACATCTCTTCTCCGGGCTTCGGCAATAAAATCCTGCACAATCAGGAAATAACCCGGATAACCGGTTTTTTCGATCGTGGCCAATTCAAAATCCAGACGCTCAATAATCGCTGGAGTAAGTTCCCCGTACCTGATTTTTGCGCCTTCGTAAGTTAAGTGCCTTAAATATTTATTTTCACCTCGTTTTCCTCCATCAACTTCATCTTCCTCAACCAGAAATTGTTCCGGAATATCGAATTTTGGTAAGAGTACTTCGCGGGCAAGTTTGTAGATTTCTACTTTATCTACAATCTCGTGTATGTTCAAAATCGCCTCGGGCAGATCGGCAAAAAGGGCCTTCATCTCCTCGCCCGACTTGAAATAATACTCCTGATTTGGTAAGCCATAACGGTAACCACGACCGCGGCCGATCGGTGTGGCCTGCTTTTCGCCATCTTTTACACAAAGTAAAATATCATGCGCATTGGCGTCTTTTTTATTAATGTAATAGGTATTGTTCGTTGCAACTAATTTAACCTCATGCTTTTTGGCTAAAGAGATCAAAGAGGTATTTACGCGATCTTCATCTTCCTGATTGTGGCGCATTACTTCCACATAAAAATCATCGCCAAACTGTTCCTTCCACCAGATCAAAGCTTCCTCTGCCTGGTTTTCGCCCATATTTAAGATTTTGTTGGAAATCTCACCGGAAAGGTTTCCTGAAAGTACGATAATATCATTTTTATACTGTTCAATTACCTGCCTGTCAATTCGAGGAACATAATAGAAACCTTTAGTATAAGCAATGGACGACATTTTCGCCAGGTTATGATAGCCGGCTTTGTTCTTTGCCAACAATACCATTTGGTAGCCATTATCTTTTGCAGTTCTATCCAGGTGATTATTACAAACAAAAAACTCTACCCCGATTATTGGTGTCATCACCATTTCGGTAGGTCTTTCGCCTGCCTCAATTGATGCTTCGTTTTTGGCCTCTGCTGCTTTATTGTGATTTAAAACCTGGTTTACAAAATGAAATGCACCCATCATATTGGCATGATCGGTCATCGCTACGGCAGGCATTTTCATGGCTGCTGCCGCTTTAATCAACGCCGGAATACTGATGGTGCTCTGTAAAACTGAAAACTGGGTATGGTTATGCAGGTGTACGAACGTTGCAGAAGCCAGTTCCTCTTTGTTTCTTGCAATTTCCTGTTTAGAAACACCGCCACCTTCCGCTTTTTGCAGTCGCTTGCGAATCTCATCAGAGGCTGATTTCAGATTGACATGCCGGATGCCAAAATCCGGAATCGATGCCGGGTTTATTTCCCTGAAACGTGGGAAATATTCTGCATCAACCAGTAATTCTTCTTTTTTGAAAACTTCTTTTTTAATCAGTTCTAAAAAACAACGGGTAGTGGCTTCCACATCGGCCGTGGCATTGTGCGCCTCATTAAAAGGCACCCCGAATAAATACGAGTGCAACTCTGTTAAGGTTGGCAGTTTAAACTTTCCGCCCCTACCGCCCGGCAATTGCAAAAGTTGCGCGGTAACTTCTGTACAGGTATCCAATACCGGCATTTCTGCCATGCGGTTTTCTAAGCCAAAACGGTGAAACTCACAACCCATAATGTTTACGTCGAAGCCAACATTCTGCCCAACAATAAACTTAGATTTTGCAAGAACGGCATTAAATTTTTCCAGCACTTCGGCTAAAGTGACGCCTTGTTCATCAGCCAGTTCAGTTGAAATTCCGTGAATGCGTTCAGCATCGTAAGGGATGTTAAAACCTTCTGGTTTAACCAGATAATCCTGATGCTCAACCATCCGTCCCATCTCATCGTGTAGTTGCCAGGCAATTTGAATACAACGTGGCCAGTTATCCGTATCGGTAATTGGTGCGTTGTAATTACGAGGCAAACCCGTGGTTTCTGTATCAAAAATTAAGTACATATTGTAATCTAAAGAAATTAACCGTTTAGGAATGATAACGGTTCTTCAAAAATAAGGAATTTGAGATGGGAAGTTGTCAGGTTTTTATCAACAAAATGAAGGATTGAAGGAGTGGATTTTAAAGGAGTAAATGAATATATTTTAATTTTCTACTTGTTATATTGAAGTGCTTAAAACAAACCCCGCAAGTTTTTAAAACCTGCGAGGTTTAATAAATTCATCCTTAAAAATGCTCCTGGCTTACTAATTCGCTTACATCATATCCCATTACCCGGCAGTTTTCAATAATATCCACTAATACATCAGCTTCCATTTTTGGTTCCCTTGCCATAATAGAAAGGTATTTCTCATCAGGATGCCCCACTACCACGTAACTATAATCATCTGCGATTTCGATAATCCAATAGCCAATTTTAAAGGGCCATAAAAACTGCGCCTTCATGTCGCCATCAGCTTTATCATGATCGAAAAAAAGTTTGGAGGTAACGGTTTTCTCCTCTGGCTTCCCCTCTTTGTGGTAAGTTGTCAATACGTCGAAGTGGTCATCGCCTTTAAGCGTATAAGTTTCTGTAGTCTGTTTCCAGTTTTTATCCAATAAGGTTGGAATCGAGTAAAGAGTATACCATTTACCTTCAAAGGCTTTGTAATCGATATTGGCGATGGGCTTGTTTTCCATATTTTTAGTTGTTAGATGTTGATTTAAGCTTTTAGCTTTAAACTTTCCAGTTTAGCCTTTCCACTTTCCGCTCTCGTCTTTTAGCTTTAGTCTTTTTTCCTTCCTCATTAACGTCGCCAGAATTATAAAGTTTTTAAAAGGATTTTTTAACCTTATATTTATTTCTACCTTCGATTAAAGTTTACAAAGCAAACCAATAAAATATAGATATATGAAAGTAACGGTTGTAGGTGCAGGCGCTGTTGGGGCTACCTGTGCAGATAATATTGCCCGAAAGGAATTAGCAAACGAACTCGTTTTACTTGATATCAAAGAAGGTTTTGCCGAAGGTAAAGCAATTGATATGATGCAGACAGCTACGCTGCTGGGTTTCGACACTAAGATTAGTGGTGTTACAAACGATTATAGCAAAACAGCAGGTTCTGATGTGGTTGTAATCACATCGGGTTTGCCGCGTAAGCCAGGCATGACGCGTGAAGACTTAATCGGCATCAACGCCGGCATAGTTAAAGGTGTAGCAGAAAATATTTTAAAATTCTCTCCGGAAGCCATTATCATCGTAATTAGTAACCCGATGGACACCATGACTTATCTGGCATTGAAATCGTTGGGCTTACCCAAAAACCGCATCATCGGAATGGGCGGCACTTTGGACAGTTCTCGCTTTAAATTCTATTTATCTCAGGCTTTAGATTGTAACCCAAATGATTTACAGGGGTTTGTAATTGGCGGTCATGGAGACACCACGATGATTCCACTCACCCGCTTAGCCACTTACCAAAGTTTACCGGTAAGTAACTTGCTGGATGAAGCTACGCTGGAAAAAGTGGCGGCGGATACCATGATTGGTGGCGCAACCTTAACAGGCTTAATTGGAACTTCTGCCTGGTATGCGCCTGGCGCAGCTGGTGCGGCTTTAGTAGAGGCCATTGTTCGCGATGAAAAAAAGCTATTTACCTGCAGCGTTTCGTTGGAAGGCGAATACGGTCAGCAAGACATTTGCTTAGGCGTACCGGTAATTATTGGCCGTGGCGGATGGGAAAAAATTATTGATTTCAAATTAACCGACGAGGAACAAACCGCATTTAATAAAAGTGCCGATGCGGTTAGAAATATGAACAGCGTGCTGGCAGAAATGAAATTAGTGTAGTCTTATCATTAATAAACTTAGAAACCTAAGAATAAATAGGTAGTTAAAACTTAGTTGTCTTAGATGGTAAAACATATAAAATAAACCACTTAGTAACCTAAGAATAAATAGGTGATTAAAACTTAGCTGCCTTAGATGGTAAAATAATAAGTCAACCATCTTAGAAACCTAAGAATAAATAGGTAATTAAAACTTAGTTGCCTTAGGTCGTAAAATAATAAGTCAACCAACTTAGAAACCTAAGAATAAATAGGTGATTAAAACTCAGTTGCCTTAGATGGTAAAATATAAGGCAACCAACTTAGAAACCTAAAAATAGTATTTAAAATAACTTCAGACTAACTTTAGTGTCTTAGGTAGTAAAAACATACATGAAATCTGTCCCTATCCCATTAAAATTAATAAATTTACAAGACGACGGTTTCCACCTTTTGGTGGAAATTGTTGTTTTCAACGAAACGCATTTTGCCGTATTGGATACCGGTGCCTCCCGAAGTGTATTTGATAAAGCGATTATAGAAAAACACCTTTCCGAAACCCTTCAGGTATCAGAAGAAATTAATGCAGCTACGCTTTTTACCACTACTACAACCATTCAGGCCACTATTCCAGAGGTTAGAATTGGCAGGCTTAAATTGAAAAATTACGAAACGGTCGCATTTGATCTGCAATCAGTTAGTGAAACTTACCAGCAATTTGGTCACCCACCTATTATTGGAATCATTGGGGGTGATATTTTAATGCAGTATAAAGCAGTAATCAATTACGATAAACTCCTGATGAGATTATATAAGTAACAAGTAATTCATTTTATAACCTGGATCATTTTTCTTCAATCAATTTCATTGATATTTGTGCTTAGAAGATTTGCATCATGAAAGATATCGAGAATAGAACTGACATCATCAGCTTAGTGGATCACTTTTATAGTAAAGTGCAGGATGACCAGACCATAGGCCCGATTTTTACTCAGGTAGCGAACGTAGATTGGTCTCACCATTTACCTAAAATGTACGATTTCTGGGAAAGTATTCTTTTCGCAAAAGCAATTTACAAAGGCAATCCGATGCTCACACATTTTTCCCTCAATGAAAAAGCATCCTTAAAAGAGGAAGAATTTACGGCCTGGAAAACAATTTTTTTCAACACAGTTGACGAGCTTTTTGTCGGGGAAAATGCAGAAACCATCAAGCAAAAGGCACAGTCTATTGCCGATTTAATGCATTTCAAAATCAATTCGCCAAAGCAGAAGATTAACATCGTTTAAAACGCTTTTGATTTTGCAGGTTTTATATTAAATTTATTTAACCAAATAAACTTAATATGAAATTCTTAAAAACGCTTACCGTCATTATTGTTATACTGGCGATTATATTTGTAGTTGGTTCGTTCTTTCTGCCAAAAAGCTACACTGTAAACCGCACCACTTTGATTAACGCACCAGACACTATTATCTATCAGAACATCGCCAATTTCAATGCATTCTATCAATGGAATCCCTGGGCTAAAATGGAGCCCTCTGCAAAAGTGAAATTTTCCGGAACGCCTATGTCGCCTAATCACTTATACGAATGGAAAGGAAAAGAAACCGGCTCAGGTTACATGAAAATTCTAACGCTTACACCCAACAGACAGGTTAATATGGAACTAAAGTTTATTGAACCTTTTGAGAGTGTTGCCGACACCAGGTTTGATATTGCTCCGGAGGGAAATGGCAATAAAGTAACCTGGACCATGAGCGGAAAATACAACATGTTCACCAAATGGATGTGTGTTTTCAAGAGTATGGATAGCATGGTTGGAAAAGATTTCGAAAGCGGATTAAAATCTTTGAAAGACAAATCGGAAAAAGGGATTTAATAATTGATCCTTCATTTTTAATCCAGCTTTAATACTTTAAATAAAACAAATAGATTCAAGCACTTTTCATTAATGTTATGGAGAAAAAGGCAAATAATTACACCTTATTTTGCTGAAAACGGTTATATTGGAAAATTACGGAAGTTAAACTTTATAAATCTGCAATTTTTACAATTATTTTGCCTTAAATGAATTTATTAGTAGTAGAAGACGAGCCAAATGTGGTTTCAGTAATTTCGAGGGGTTTAACAAACGAAGGTTTTGCGGTTAGTATTGCGCCAGATGGCCTGATTGGCAAACAAATGGCCATCGAAAATAATTTCGATTTAATTATTTTAGACATTATGCTTCCTGGCATCAATGGTTTGGAACTTTGTAAAATTATCAAAGAACTTAAACCAGGTACGCCCATAATTATGCTTACTGCTTTGGGCACTACCGAAAATGTAGTGAACGGCTTAGATAATGGTGCCGACGATTACCTGATTAAACCTTTTAAATTTGCCGAACTTTTTGCCAGAATCAGAATGCTTTTAAGGCGCTATCATGGCACGGTTAATCTTGATCAAATCATCAGCATCGCCGACTTACAGATAAACTTAAGTGCGAAAACAGTTAACCGAAACCAAACCGAAGTAGTACTTACTGCAACCGAATACCGTTTGCTGGAATATATGGCCAAAAATAAAGGAAAAATCTTATCCAGAATTGATATCCTGGAAAACGTTTGGGACATTGATTTTAACCTCGGCACCAACGTGGTAGATGTTTACGTAAATTACCTCCGGAAGAAAATAGATAAAAATGCTGAACAGAAACTGATCCATACGGCTGTAGGTTTGGGTTATGTGTTAAAGGAAAAATAATGCAAATCGCCAAGAAAATCACTTTACTTTTCGCCATTCTCTCGGCAGTAATTATCTCACTGTTAAGTGGTTTTGTTTGGTATTTCTCTAATGAGTTTGCTTTTGAAGATTTTTATAAACGCCTGGAAGCCCGGGTAAACATTGCGGCACAAATCAAATTATACGAAGACGATAATAATAGTATTTACGCAAAAATGCGTAATCAATACCTCGAAAGACTTCCCTCAGAGCGGGAATTTATCATCGATCCAAAGAAAACAACCTCTCAGGTTGATCGCGAATTACCTAAAAGCTTTTATAAAAAAATCAGTTCAGGCGCTATGGCCCGCTATCGGGTCGATAATCATTTTTATGCCGGGAAATATTTTAAAACATCCAAAGGTGGCTACATTGTAATCATTTCAGCGAACGATCCTTTTGGCTTCCGGGAGCTGAAAGATCTGCAAAAAATTCTGATTATTGGATTTTTCCTTTCCATTATCTTATCCTTTGTTGTGGGATGGAAATTTTCTGATTACATGCTCATACCGCTCAGAAACATCATTAAAAGTGTAAAGAAAATAAAAGCAGAAAATTTACACATGCGCCTGGATGTTAAAAAAGGAAGTGATGAAATGTCTCAACTGGCTCAAACCTTTAACAACATGTTAAACCGTTTGGAAACTGCGTTTGAGACCCAAAATAATTTCATCAGCAATGCTTCACACGAACTGAGAACACCTTTAACCGTAATTAGCGGAGAAGTGGAGCTGGCCATGAAACCGGGTCAGGACCTGGCTCAACAACAGCAGGCACTGGCAAAAATTAAAAACGAAGCCGAACGGCTGGAACATATCCTCACCAGTTTACTTGGCTTGGCGCAATCGGGCTTTAATGGAAAAAATCAGCCCTGGGAAGAAGTGCGGATGGACGAACTGCTCTGGGAAATAAAAGATTCAGTCAATCAGGTTTATCCCAATAGCATTATTCAAATCGACTTTAGTAAATTACCGGAAGAGGAATCGCTGTTAACCCTGAAGGTAAACAAAAACCTCGTCAAACTTGCTATATCCAATGTGGTAAGCAATGCCTGTAAATATTCTAATGAGAAGCTGGTGAGTATAGGAATAGAAAGTAACGGGCAAACCTTATCAATCGCCGTAACGGACAGGGGTATTGGTATTCCGCAGACCGATATTCAGCACATTTTTGAACCGTTTTATCGTGCATCAAACACAAATGCCTATAAAGGTTACGGTGTAGGCTTACCCCTATCGCTAAATATTGTCAGGCTACACAGAGGAAGCATCGCAATTAAATCTCAGGAAGGGGTTGGAACGGAAATTAAAATAATACTGCCTTTATTTAGTATGTAGCGCTATAAGTTGTATTCTTTCGCTAATATTTGCCTCTTTCTATAATTCTAATCTCATTCTAATCTAGTTCTTATCCGGCTGTAATCTTATCGGCTTAAACTTGTATTAATTATTCATTTAAACAAGTAAGCAATGAAAACAGTATTAGTACCAACCGACTTCAACTTAGAGAGTACAAAGATTATTGATGCGCTTGTTCAAGCTCAGCCTC
>NZ_WKKH01000046.1 GCF_009674725.1 Pedobacter petrophilus
GGACCTTATTAAATTAACTCGGCTAAGGGGGGCTTTTTAAAGTGGTGAAGAGGGGTCAATTTGAAGCGGTTTATCCACTTGAGCATCTCAATAGTCTAAAATGGAGTATTTCATCGTTCTCACTTGTTTCTTCTTTCAAAATCTCCGTCAGATATATTCCTTTTCTAAATGATTTTGACTCCTTTGTAGATTCCGTTAATTCCTGAAATTCATGCTCAGTTTTAATGTTATAAAAATAATCACCATGAAATAAACTTCTAAAATAAACCCCGGCATTATTAACTATAATAGGAACTTCTCCAAGTTCAACAACATGTATACTGTCATCATTGACCAAATTATTATAATTACTTGAAAATTCTCTTATAATATATGTTTGTATTTTATCCAACTTGATGTCGCTCAGGTCTCCACAGATATAGAGTCTTTTACCTATTGTGGACGGTGCTTCCGGGAGTGAATTCACTACCTTTCCGCAGAAATTCTCAATTAGATAGCTAATATCTAAGTGTAGCTCTTTCTTTTCAAACAAAACAATGAGTATATTTTTGTCTTTAGATATTTGATTTTCAGTTCCCTCCATCTTGATTTGTTATTTTATAAAATTGTGGCTCCTTCTCAAATATACATAACTAACCATGGTTTCAAAATTTTTGAAAAAACGCGTCAATTAATAATATCACATTGATTTTATCAGAGATTAATTGTATATTTAACTATAGCAATTGCAGCTAAAACGTATTAAAAAAACAGTGAGTAATTCCATGAGTAGAATTACAAAACAGCTCCAAATAGTACTTAAACGCTGATCTTTCACTAGGTGCAAGCCCAGCGTGGCTCGAACCAAGAAACGGCGTCTTGCTTGCAATATGGGGATGATTTAAAAAATGCCTAAAAATGAAAAAGTCCTTTAAGATAATCTTAAAGGACTTTTGGGTGGCTGATGGGGCTCGAACCCACGACCCTCGGCACCACAAACCAATACTCTAACCAACTGAGCTACAACCACCGTATTTTTTAGTGTCACAAAAGTACGATTTTTACCATTCCCTGCAAATATTTTTTTCCGAAATTCCGCAACATTTTTTTAATTCGTTATTATTCAATTATTTGAATTTAAAATATTTTTTCACCAACACTTAAAACCGCCTACTTTAAACCTAAAAACATAACTTTACCACGTTTATGATCGAGATTTATACAGACGGGGCAGCCAGCGGAAACCCCGGACCAGGTGGTTGGGGAACTATTTTAAGAGCCGGACAACATTATAAAGAGTTAAGTGGTGGTTTTAGAATGACCACCAATAACCGCATGGAATTACTTGCTGTAATAAAAGGTCTTGAAGCATTGAAGAGCCTTAACCAGCAGGTAACAGTCTTCTCCGATTCAAAGTACGTGGTGGATGCGGTAGAGAAAAAATGGCTTTTTGGTTGGGTAACCAAGAATTTCAAAGATAAAAAGAACAAAGATCTTTGGATCAGGTTCCTCGAGCTTTACAAACTGCACCAGGTAAAATTCGTGTGGATTAAAGGGCATAACGCACATCCTGAAAATGAACGTTGCGATCGCCTGGCAGTATTGGCTTCGCAAGACAAACAAAACCTGGCGATAGATATCGCATTCGAAGCCGAGCGAAAAAAGCTATTGTAAATGATCATTCCTTATTTTCTGGATAAACTAAGCAGCAATGATTAACTAAAATCTTATTTACGGTTGTACAGTTACTCAGAATGCGATTGAATGTTGATAGATTCGATCTGGTAAACTAGGTGATAACAGGGTGTAAACAGGGTCATTACACGGTCAACATAAGGTTTTTAACCCCATTAAAACCAGGCAGATACCTCGTATAGACCATTGTTATTATTCCTCAAAGTTGTTATATTTATGCTGAATGAATATAAACTTATGGCAACTATTAAAAATGGAATTCTCGGAGGTCTTTCCGGCAAAGTAGGTCCGGTAGTTGGTGTACGGCTGGGCGATCAATATATCCTTAGGGCCAGGCCGCAGCGATCCAAACCTTTCACCAAAAAAGAATTGGAAAATCAGGAAAAATTTGGGATAGTCCAAAAATACCTGGCTCCTTTTATCGACTTGCTGAAAGTAGGATTTAAAAATTATTATACTAAAACGGGCGGCTTTAGGGCCGCTGTTTCCTACACGCGAAAAAATGCGATTATGCAAGGTGATTCTGGCTTTTACATCGAGCCCGGTCGTCTTAAAATTAGCGGAGGAGATCTGCAACCTGCAATTGATCCTCAGATTGCATTCCATGATGACAATCTAAATATCTTTTGGAAAACCGATAGTGTGAACTATCTCACCAGGAGTGATCAGCTTTTAGTTCTTTTGTATGATTTTGAAAATCATTATGCAGTGACTAAAATTTTTGATAGCGCATATAGAAGTGAGGGAAAGGCTACCGTTGAAATAAATCCACGGCTTACCGGGAAAAAGGCAGACCTTTATATTGGTTTTGTGGCTGCTGATCGCAGTAGCCAATCAGACAGCCAGTACCTTGGTCGTTTTACATTATAAAAATCGTTGTTTAAAAGTTTAGATTTGAATTGGTTTTATGAAACATGGAGATACATTAACAAAGCTGTATGTCTTCACAAAGCTTTGTATAACTTATCAATCATTTAGCAAGCAGTTCTAAATTAATCCAGTCCGCCGATTACGCCTAAACCCTTTAATTTTGCCTCCAGCATTTCGGTTTTGAGTAGAGGTTTAGTATAATGTAACATCAATTCTTCGGCTTTTTCCACCATCTTGATAGACCCTATAAATATTGGAACGCGTTGGTGAACTTCAGTAGGTTGTATTTCTAAAATCCTTTCAAAACCGGTGCTGGCCTTGCCCCCGGCCTGCTCTATAATAAAAGCCATCGGGTTACATTCATAAAGCAAGCGCAATTTACCTTCCGGCGACCGCGAGGTGGTTGGGTAAATATAAATTCCACCGTTAATCAGGCTTCTGTGAATATCACCCACCATAGAACCAATGTAACGCGAGGTATAAGGCCGTTCAGAACTTTCATCTTCCACCTGGCAATATTTAATGTATTTTTTTACTCCTTCCGGGAAGTGCACATAATTTCCTTCATTAATAGAGTAGGTTATACCCGTCTCCGGAATTTTCATTTCCGGGTGCGAAAGGCAAAACTCACCAATTGACGGATCTAAAGTAAATCCGTTCACGCCTTTTCCGGTGGTATAAACCAACATGGTTGAGGAGCCATAAATGATATACCCTGCGGCAACCTGTTCAGTACCTTTCTGTAAAACATCATCAATAGTTGCTCTTCCCTCTGATGATTTCCGACGATAGATAGAAAAAACCGTTCCTACTGCCACATTTACATCGGTATTGGATGAACCATCCATTGGATCAATACAAACGATATATTTAGCATTGATAGAAACAGGAGAATCAATATGAATAATTTCTTCTTCTTCTTCTGTTGCGATGATACAACATTCGCCCCCACTGGTTAGCGCAGCAATAAATTGCTGATCGGCATAAACATCAAGTTTCTTTTGTTTCTCACCTTGTATATTAATCGTTCCCACATGGCCGATCATATCAACCAAACCAGCTTTATTTATTTCCCTGTTTACAATTTTTGCCGCGATTGCGATATCCCGAAGCAACCTGGAAAGTTCTCCCTTTGCGTAGGGAAAATCTGCTTGTTTTTCTATAATAAATTGCCCTAGTGTGACTACGCCAAAACCCATACTTAGTGTATATTTTACATTATCTACCTGATAATTCTATAACTTCTAAGGTATGAATATTTTCTTCAGAAATGCAAAATCTAATCAGTGTTCTCACTTTGTGCCAGCCATGTTTTCCGGCTGCACCAGGGTTTATATGCAGGCATTTTATTTTTTCATCGAACATGACTTTTAAAATATGCGAGTGCCCGGTAATGAATAATTTAGGAGGGTTAGTGTAAATTTCCGGCTTAACACCAGTTGAATACCTCCCGGGATAACCGCCAATATGGGTCATCCAAACATCTACCAACTCACAGCTAAATCGATTTTTCTCGGGAAATTCTGAGCGAATCTCCGCATCATCGATGTTTCCAAACACTCCCCGTAAGGGCTTGAAGGCAGCCAGCGGTTCAGCCACATCGGGTCCGAAATCGCCTGCATGCCAGATTTCATCTACCTGATCAAAGTGTTTAAAAACAGCATCATCCAGGTAACCATGTGTATCTGAAATTAAGCCTATTTTTCTCATGTTGTGAATTTAATTGTGCTGAATATCTACAAACGCCAGCAGCTATATTTAGTTTAACTATTTATTAGAAAAAGAAGCTGAGTCAATTTTTTCAGCGCTCAGCCAGCAAATGTGATCATTGATTTTCTATGTACGATCTTATCATCCTTCACGCCATCAAAAGGCCAGAAAAAAATCCTTCAGCAGCAACTTATAAGCTTGGCTATGAACTTTCAATGATTCATAAATATTGAAATCCGTTTCTCTAAATTCTGACTCTTCTTTGGTTAAACATATAATCTGCCTAAAAGTAGGTTTTTGCGCATCCGAGTGAAGGTTTATTCTTTCCACCAGCTTAAGCTGACGAATTAATGCCAACGCAATCACTTCGTTGGCTTGTTTAACCGGAAGAATTAACCAAAACCGGCCCTGTGTGGCTAATAATTCGTTTGCCTTACCAATCAGCATTTCAAAAAATTCATCGTCAGCATGACGGGCAATTCCCTTCCTTACCTCCTCATTTTTTAAATCATTAACAAAAAACGGTGGGTTAGAAACGATCAGATCAAACTTATCAGCTGTTTCAAAATGTTCAATAGCCATATGACTTATGCTCAAACGGCTGTTGAAATCTGAGTGCTCAAAATTTTTCCCCGCTGTTTCGGCAGCCTGTGCATCGATTTCAACCGCATGAACAGATAGCTGAGGATAGCGTTGCGCCAATATCATTGATATGACTCCGGTTCCGGTTCCAATATCTAAACCACGTTTAGGTTGGTGATGCGATGCGATGGCACCAATCAGAACCCCATCCGTATTGATTTTCATGGCACAGCCAGTCTGGTCGACCTCGAACTGCTTAAATTTAAAAATACTCATTTTATACTTCGTACAATTCCAGCGGCAAACCATCCGGATCAGCAAAAAAAGTAAATCTTTTCCCGGTAAATTCATCAATCCTGATGGGTTCGCTGATTATTCCACAGGCATTCAAACGATTTATTTCTGCTTCAATGTCATCAACTTCAAAAGCCAGGTGCCTTAAACCTTGTGCTTCTGGCCTGGAAGGGCGAACTGGTGGATTTTCGAAGGAGAACAATTCAATTTGGTAAAGTCCGTTGATGGCCAGATCGAGTTTATAAGAATTCCGCTCTTCCCTAAAAACCTCTGCCAAAACCGTAAAACCTAACTGGTTCACATAAAAATCTTTTGACTTTTCATAATCCGAACAAATGATGGCTATATGGTGGATTCGTTTGAACATAAGGGTGAAATTTTGAATGTAAGACTGCGTAAATGTTAAAGGCAAAGTTGCAGAAAAAATAAAGAAGACGAAAGAATAGTTAGGTGATGATGATTTTTGGACACATAAACCCTTATCCACCTGTCGGCACCTTTCCCCTGAAAGGGAAAGGGCGTGTAATAAGGATTTATCGCAGCACAAGGGTAAAAGAACAGCATTTATTAAAAAGAAAGGTCCTGAATCAAGTTCAGGAAGACGAGCGATGAATATTAAAAAAGATTGCTTCACGCCCTCACTCAACCTCCACTTCAGTTCGCAACGATTTTTCGCATAAGAAACAGGTCCTGAATCAAGTTCAGGAGACGACCGTTTTAACCCACAGTTCATACTATTACAACCTATTGCAACATAGCCCCTACTAACATCAAGAACCGTATAAATCCAAAGTTGAACCTTGCTATTGCCACCTTGATATCCGGCCTCGGAAATGATGGAAGGAGAAAACGTTAAAGCTTAAACCACAATCTTTCATTACCCACAACCCGAGGCAGCGCGTCCTCTCCCGATTTTTCATCGGGTGCTTGTGCTGCCGAAATAAAGCTTTAACGAATTTATCCAACATCAGGTCCAAGCCTTGATTTTTTTGTTACTTTTTTGATCAAGCAAAAAAGTAAAAGCCCTTCGGCGGCCAGCCGCGGCAAGCCAGCGCAGCGGAGAGAAATCAAGAAACTCAGTTCAATGCTAAATGAAGCTGGTAATTAAGCCGCAGGGATTCTTCGCAACGCCCTGAATAACTTGGTGAAAAGAAGGTATAGGGCAATTGAAGTAAAATAACCACCCCCACCCCTCCTAAATCAGGAGGGGAGTTCCCCTTAAAGTTTTATATAGCAATCCCTATCCAACTAACGACACCTTTCCGTTGAAAGGGAAAGGGCGTGTAATAAGAATTCATCCCAGCATGGGCATGAGCGATAGTAAAAACATTAAGTAATGTGAGTAATAAACATGACGTTACAAACCCATCAAATCATATTCATCCTAATTAATATATCCAAATTTGACATTCAATCATTCAACATTCATCAATTCTATTTCCCATTCATTCTATCCTTAAATTTAAAAAAGCTAAATTTGCACTTTCAAAAAAAAAGCATGATTCATTTCTTCCTTAGTCAATCGCAGGCGGTTTTTGTATTACAAACAGACAAAACGCTCACTACCAATGATATTACTAAACTTGAATGGTTATTTGGCGGTGCCAAAATCACTACAGAAACGGCTTTAAGTGGCTTCTTTGTAGGGCCGAGAGCAGCAATGATTACCCCCTGGAGTACCAATGCTGTAGAGATTACCCAAAACATGGACATGCAGGGAATCATCAGAATCGAGGAATTCGCTAAAGTGGTTCAGGATTTTTCTGATTACGACCCCATGATCTCGCAAAAATATGAGCAGCTGGATCAGGATGTTTATACTATCGACATCAAACCTGAACCCATTTTAGAAATCACTGATATTGGTGCTTACAATAAACAAGAAGGCTTATCCTTAAGTGATGAAGAGGTTGATTATTTAAATACTTTAGCTAAAAATTTAGGAAGGCCTTTAACAGATTCTGAAGTTTTTGGTTTCTCTCAGGTAAATTCAGAACACTGTCGCCATAAAATTTTTAACGGAACTTTTGTGATTGATGGTGTAGAACAGCCAACTTCACTTTTTAAATTAATCCGTAAAACATCAGAAGCACATCCAAACGATATTGTTTCTGCATATAAAGACAATGTGGCTTTTATTAAAGGCCCAACCGTTCAGCAGTTTGCACCTAAACGTGCTGACATTCCTGATTTTTATACCACAAGCGATTTCGATTCTGTAATTTCTTTAAAGGCAGAAACGCACAACTTCCCCACTACCGTAGAGCCATTTAATGGGGCTGCAACTGGGTCTGGTGGTGAGATTAGAGACCGGTTAGCTGGCGGACAAGGTTCTTTACCTTTAGCAGGAACGGCTGTTTACATGACAGCGCTATCTCGTTTGGAAGAAAATCGTCCCTGGGAAAAAGGTGTAGAAGAAAGAGCATGGCTGTACCAAACCCCAATGGATATCCTGATCAAAGCATCAAACGGTGCGACAGATTTCGGAAATAAATTCGGTCAGCCGTTAATTACCGGATCCGTTTTAACTTTTGAACATGAGGAGAACTCGAGGAAGTTAGGTTTCGATAAAGTAATCATGCTTGCCGGTGGTATCGGTTACGGAAAGGCAAGTCAGGCGCAAAAATTAAAACCACAGGAAGGCGATAACATCGTGATTTTAGGTGGTGAAAATTATAGAATCGGGATGGGTGGTGCTGCAGTTTCTTCTGCAGATACTGGTCAGCATGGATCTGGCATTGAATTAAATGCCATCCAAAGATCCAACCCGGAAATGCAAAAACGTGCGGCAAATGCTGTTCGTGGCATGGTAGAAAGCGAGCACAACTCCATTATCTCTATTCACGATCACGGTGCAGGTGGTCACTTAAACTGTTTATCAGAGCTGGTAGAAGAAACCGGCGGTTTAATTAACCTGGACAAATTGCCGGTTGGCGATCCTACCCTATCTGCCAAAGAGATCATCGGTAACGAATCTCAGGAGAGAATGGGATTGGTAATCGGGAATGAGCATATCGAAACTTTACAAAAAATTGCCGACCGGGAGCGTTCACCAATGTACACTGTTGGAAAAGTAACCGGCGATCATCGTTTTACTTTCAAATCTGAAACATCTGGCATTAAGCCAATGGATTTAGAATTGAAAGATATGTTTGGCAGTTCTCCAAAAATAGTGATGGAAGATCAAACCATCGACCGGAAATATGATGCAATCACTTATGATCAATCACAATTAAACACGTATTTAGAGCAGGTTTTACAATTAGAGGCTGTTGCATCCAAAGATTGGTTAACCAATAAGGTAGACCGTTGCGTGGGTGGCCGTGTAGCGAAACAACAAACTGCAGGTCCGTTGCAGTTGCCGTTAAATAACTGTGGCGTAATGGCGCTCGATTTTCAGGGAAAAGAGGGCGTTGCCACATCAGTTGGACATGCACCGCTTTCTGCTTTGATTGATCCGGCTGCCGGTAGCAGAAATGCAATTGCAGAATCGTTATCAAACATTGTCTGGGCCCCTTTAAAAGATGGTTTAAAAAGCGTTTCGCTTTCTGCCAACTGGATGTGGGCCTGTAAAAATGAAGGTGAAGATGCCCGTTTATATGCTGCAGTTAAAGCCTGTTCTGATTTTGCAATCGATTTAGGAATCAACATCCCGACAGGAAAAGATTCGTTATCGATGAAGCAAAAATATAAGGATGGCGATGTAATTGCCCCTGGAACAGTGATTATTTCTGCCGGCGGTAATTGCGATGATATTACAAAGGTGGTAGAACCAGTGCTTCAAAAAGATGGTGGTGCTATTTATTACATCAACCTTTCTAATGATGGTTACAAGTTAGGTGGCTCATCTTTCGCACAGATTTTAAATAAAATCGGTACTGAAACACCTGATGTTAAAAATCCGGTTCAATTCTCGAAAGCCTTTAATACCATCCAACAGTTAATTAAAGAGGGTAAAATTCAGGCCGGACACGATATCGGTAGCGGTGGTTTAATTACTACCTTATTGGAAATGTGCTTCGCTGACCGCGATTTAGGCGCATCAATAGACTTATCTGCATTGGCTGAACAAGATATTATCAAATTATTATTTGCCGAAAACATTGCTTTGGTTTTCCAGGCAGATGCTTCCGTTGAAAATACTTTGACAGACAATGGTGTAACGTTCCATAAAATTGGCGAAGTAAGTTCATCAGCTACGCTGGAAATTAAAAATGCTGAAGCTAATTTCAGCTTCGGGATTGATCACCTTCGTGATGTTTGGTTTAAAACTTCCTATTTATTAGATAGCAAACAAACCGCGAATGGTTTAGCGAAAGAACGTTATGACAATTATAAAAATCACGTTTTAAAATATAGCTTCCCATTAACATTCGATGGAAAGAAACCCGTAATTGATTCGTCTAAAGCTCGTCCGAAAGCGGCAATTATCCGTGAAAAAGGAAGTAATTCTGAACGCGAACTTGCAAACGCAATGTATTTGGCGGGTTTTGATGTGAAAGATGTACACATGACGGATTTAATTAGCGGCAGAGAAACGCTGGAAGATATTCAGTTTATTGGTGCCGTTGGTGGCTTCTCGAATTCTGATGTTTTGGGATCGGCAAAAGGTTGGGCCGGCGCATTTTTATACAATGAAAAAGCAAGAGTAGCTTTAGAGAAATTTTTTGCCCGTCCGGATACCTTATCTGTTGGGATCTGTAATGGCTGCCAGTTATTTGTTGAGCTTGGTTTAATTAACAAGAACCATGAAGACAAACCGAAAATGTTGCACAACAAAAGTGGCAAACATGAGAGTATTTTTACCTCGTTAACGCTGCAGGAAAACAATTCAGTGATGTTATCTACGCTGGCGGGCAGTACCTTAGGTGTTTGGGTATCGCATGGCGAAGGAAGATTCTCATTACCATATGCGGAAGATCAATATAAAATTGTAGCCAAATATGCTTACGAAACTTATCCTGCCAGCCCGAATGGTTCTGATTACAACACCGCAATGATGTGTGATGAAACCGGTCGCCATTTGGTGATGATGCCACACATCGAACGTTCATTGTTTCAATGGCATTGGGCGAATTATCCGGCAGGCAGAAAAGATGAAGTTTCGCCATGGATGGAAGCATTTGTTAACGCCAGAAAATGGGTGGAAAGTAAGGCTGAGGGTAACAAGGCATAAGGGCGAAGGTTCTTAATAAGATTTATAAAACAAAGGCTTGAGTTTTCGCTCAAGCCTTTTGTTTACATCCTACCTCACTATTCCCCATCTATTTTGAGCATTAAATAAATACGGGCTGATTCACATTTTCTCCGGATAAGATCCTGAAACAAGTTCAGGAGGACGACTCTTCCGGGAGATTTATCAATTCAAATTACTTAGCCTGAACCTCATTTTTCCCTTAAGATCCTGAAACAAGTTCAGCAACACGATTCTTCGGGGAGATTTATCGATTCAAATGATTGGCCTAACTTACATCATCTGGAAATTAATCGGCATATTATACCTTACGCGAACAGGCCTGCCTTTATTCTTTCCAGGTTTCCACAAAGGTGATTTTCTGATCACTTTTACGGCTTCCTCATCACAGCCAAAACCTATTCCCCTAAGCACTTTAACATCGGTAATAGACCCATCTTTTTCGACCACAAAACTGACGAACACTTTACCTTGAACACCATCATCCTGTGCCTGCGAAGGGTAACGTAAATTGCGTTCCATATATTTAGTAAAAGCTTTCATACCCCCCGTAAATTCAGGATATTCATCAACCCCCATTCCTTCGATAATTGCATTCGAATCTCCGGCTTCGTCGCCCTTAGTGAGCCCATCACCATTACCTGGTACTACTTTACTGTTAATTACAAGATTTGGTTTAACGTCACCATCCTGAGTTTTATCACTAATCACGGCATCCTGCATATCTTTAATGCTTGGTGGTTCAGGAAGTTCTTTTTTATCCACCACCACTATATTTGAAGACACGGCAATTGTTTTCACTTTTACAGGATCAGCTTTTGCAGGTTCATTCTTTCTCTCCGGTTCGGGCGTATCCATCTGATGAATTACATTATCAAGCACAACCACTTTAGGAGGAGTAGCAACCTCAACTACACCTGGAAACATTTTACTATAGGCCAGCGGAGCAAAGCCGGCGAATAGAAATACACTGGCAGATACCAGCAAGGCTTTCGTCATGATTTTAGAAGATTTTGACCGCAGTTCATAAGCGCCATAAGATTTGTTGCGGTCTGCAAATACAAGATCGAGCCACTCGGTTTTGTATACATTGATTGATGAATTGAACATAATTTTAGGGTTTTAAGGATGATGTATCAAAATCACCAATTCCATAAAACATTCAAAAAATATGCTTTCTTTACCAAAAATGAAATTTTCCATCTCAAAAACATTTTTTTATTTCATTTTCAATAAAATTGATATATTTCTTACGATTGTTTTATAAAAATTAATAAAATATCCTATTTTTGACAAAAAACATAACAAATTAATGAAAAGCTTAAGAACCATCGCATTAAAAGAGGCTCAAAACAGAATTTCACCAGAAGTTAAATCACCATCAGCAAAAATTTCTGACTTTTTTGGCGCTAATGTATTTGATAAGAAAAAAATGAGAGATTTCTTATCTAAAGACGTGTATGAAAAATTAATCTCCTCCATCAACCAGGGTGAACTAATTAATTCTGACGACGCTAACCAGATTGCTACAGCAATGAAAGCCTGGGCAATGAGCGCTGGTGCAACGCACTACACGCATTGGTTTCAGCCTTTAACAGGTACAACAGCAGAAAAACACGATTCATTTTTTGAGCCAAGTGGCGATGGTGCAATCGAGAAATTTGCTGGTAGCGCATTGGTTCAGCAAGAGCCGGATGCATCGAGTTTCCCTAACGGAGGTATTCGTAATACTTTCGAAGCACGTGGCTATACTGCCTGGGATCCTTCTTCTCCTGCATTCATTATGGAAAGCAAAGCTGGAAAAACGCTTTGTATCCCAACTGTTTTTGTATCCTACACTGGTGAAGCACTAGATTATAAAGCACCATTATTAAAAGCATTATCTGCACTTGATAAAGCTGCTGTAGATGTTTGCCAGTATTTTGATAAAAGCATCACGAAAGTAAACGCATCTTTAGGTATCGAGCAAGAATATTTCTTAGTGGATGAATCGTTATTTAACGCCCGTCCGGATTTATTATTAACCGGCCGTACTTTATTCGGACACATGTCTGCTAAAGGACAGCAGTTAGAAGATCATTATTTTGGATCAATCCCTGAACGTGTTTTCACTTACATGGTAGATTTCGAAAATGAAGCTTTAAAATTAGGGATTCCATTAAAAACCCGTCACAACGAGGTTGCTCCATCTCAATTTGAGTGTGCGCCTATTTATGAAGAAATCAACCTGGCAATCGATCACAATCAGTTATTGATGGATTTGATGGAAAAAGTTGCCCGTCGTCACCACTTCCGTGTATTATTACACGAGAAACCATATGCCGGCATCAATGGTTCTGGTAAACACAATAACTGGTCGTTAATTACAGATACTGGTAAAAACTTATTAGCGCCAGGTAAAACGCCTAAAAACAATTTAATGTTCCTGGCTTTCTTTGTAAACACAATCAAAGCGGTTAGCGAGCATGCAGATTTATTACGTGCCAGTATTGCGTCGGTAAGCAACGATCACCGTTTAGGTGCTAATGAAGCGCCACCTGCAATCATTTCAATCTTCTTAGGTTCTCAATTGAACGATGTATTAGATGAAATCGAGCACTCACGCATCAGCAAAAAAATCAAAGAAGATAATGCACTTTGGTTAGGTATTCCTAAAATTCCACAAATTTTACTGGATAATACAGATCGTAACCGTACCTCTCCTTTCGCATTTACAGGTAACAAATTTGAGTTAAGAGCAGTGGGTTCATCCGCTAACTCTTCAGCACCAATGACGATCTTAAACGCGATTATGGCTGAGCAATTGGTTAAATTTAAAACTGAAGTTGATAAATTGATCAAAAAAGGTGATAAAAAAGATATCGCATTATTAACGGTTATCAAAAAATACATCAAAGAATCTAAATCAATTCGTTTCGAAGGTAATGGATATAGCCAGGAGTGGGAAGATGAAGCTGCAGCACGTGGTTTATCAAACATCAAAACTACCCCTAAAGCTTTAGATGCTTATTTAACAGAAAAATCAGCAGATTTATTTGCTTCAACCAACATCTATAGCAAACGCGAAATTCATGCCCGTCATGAAATCATGTTGGAAAATTTCTACAAGAAATTACAAATTGAGGCACGTGTAATGGGCGAAGTTGCGAATACGGCGATCATTCCTGCTTCAATCGCTTATCAAAACGCATTAATTGAGAACGTAAAAGGATTAAAAGATCTTGGTATCGAAAGCAAATCTTCTCTTGAGATTGTGAAGAAATTATCTGAGCACTTAGATATCGTTAAATCTAATATCGATGCGATGTTGGAAGAACGTAAAGTGACTAACAAAATCGAAGATACCCGTGAAAAAGCAATTGCTTATGATGAGAAAGTTAAATCTTACTTCGACATTATCCGTTATCACGCCGATAAACTGGAGCAAATTGTTGACGATAGCGTTTGGCCTTTACCAAAATTCAGAGAATTGTTATTTATGAAATAGATTTTAAGCCGTAAGGTTTAAGGTATAGGGCGTAAGGTTTACTTTACGCCCTTTTTTGTGGAGCACAATTTTTGATCAGGCTCAAAGCCATCTTTTTGCCGAAGTTTTAATCAGGACCTTCCGGAACACTTTCTTTGGTTTAGCTTTTGCTTTAGTCTTTTAGCGTTACACTTTTAGCTTTCCGCTTTAATCTTTCTCGCTTTAACCTTTCTGCTTTTAGCTTTAGTCTTTCCGCTTAAAACGCTATCTTTGCGCCAACATGAGTGATAACAGGTACAATCAACGCGGCGTTTCAGCCTCCAAAGAAGATGTGCATAATGCCATCAAAAATATCGACAAAGGAATTTTCCCTAAAGCATTCTGCAAAATCATTCCGGATATTTTAAGCGGCGATGAAGACTACTGTAACATCATGCATGCTGATGGTGCGGGTACAAAATCTTCCCTGGCTTATGTATACTGGAAAGAAACCGGCGATATCTCGATTTGGAAGGGAATTGCACAGGATGCGATTATCATGAATCTTGATGATTTAATTTGTGTTGGTGCTACCGATCACATCCTTTTATCTTCCACTATCGGGCGTAATAAAAATCTAATTCCCGGTGAAGTAATTGCTGCTGTAATTAATGGCACAGAAGAAATTTTAGCCGACTTGCGGGAGCAAGGGATCTCCATCTATTCTACCGGTGGCGAAACTGCAGATGTGGGCGATTTAGTACGTACCATCATTGTAGATTCTACGGTTACCTGCAGGATGAAACGTGCAGACGTGATCAGCAACGACAACATTAAGCCAGGCGATGTAATCGTGGCATTAGCATCATCCGGACAAGCAACCTATGAAACGGAATACAATGGCGGAATGGGATCCAACGGACTTACCTCTGCCCGTCATGATGTTTTCGAAAAATCAGTGGCAAATAGTTACCCGGAAAGTTTTGACCCGGCCGTACCTTTCGATTTAGTTTTTTCTGGTCAGAAGCAATTGACAGACGAAGTTGAGGTGGAAGGTTTCGGTAAAATTACGGCAGGGAAACTGGTCTTATCTCCTACCCGTACTTATGCTCCGGTAATTAAAAAGATTTTAGAAAGCTACCGTAGCCAAATAAACGGCATTGTGCATTGTAGCGGAGGTGCGCAAACGAAGGTGTTACACTTCATCAACGATGATATCCATGTAATTAAAGATAACTTATTTCCTATTCCTCCCCTTTTCCAATTGATTCAGGAACAGTCCGGAACAGATTGGAAAGAAATGTATAAGGTATTTAATATGGGGCATAGAATGGAGCTTTATGTTCCGCAAGAGATTGCAGAAAGTATTATTGAAATCTCCAAAAGCTTTAATATTGATGCGCAGATTATTGGCCGTGTAGAAAGAGGCCATCAGAAGCAGGTAACGATAGAAAGCGAAAAAGGAACTTTTGTTTATCATTAAATAATTTAAAATATTATAGAGGGCTTTGAATTACATTCAAGGCCCTTTTTCTTTGGCGAGAATTTTACCAATTGTAATATTTACAAGGCATCAAATACAATTGAATGCAAGTTAATATCTTCGCAGCATGAAAAGAATAACTATTGCATTTGCATTGATAAGCATTGCTTTCCTCTTCGGCTCCTGGGGATTTTTCGGACATAAAACTGTAGCCACCATTGCAGAAAATCACTTAACCGAAGAAGCTAAGACAGCTGTTAAAACGCTTTTAGGTAATGAAAGCCTCGCAGATGTTGCTTCCTGGGCTGATGAAGTGCGCAACCAACCCGAATATAAAAACACTGCTGGCTGGCATTTTGTAAACCTCCCTTTAGGTTTAAGCCGACGCCAGTTTAGAGATGCTATCCAAGCCGTTAAAAACGAAAATCTCTTAACCGCATTGGCATTAAATGAATCTATTATTAAAGACTCCGGCGCAACGAAGAATCAAAAAATAATTGCGCTTAAATTTATTGTTCACCTGGTTGGAGATGCACACCAACCCATGCATGTAAGCAGGGCTGAAGATAAAGGCGGAAACACCATCCAGGTGCAGTTTGACGGAAAGGGAACCAATCTTCATTCCCTTTGGGATAGTCGCTTGTTAGATCACCAGGGCTTAAGTATCACCCAACTGGTGGAGAAAGATGATGTCCGCAAATCAAAAATAAGAAAATGGCAAAAAGCCACACCTACCGACTGGTTATTTGAAAGTTATAAAATCAGTTCTAAGCTTTACGAAGAAGTGGAGCAAAACAATAAGTTAGATGAGGCTTATTATCAATCTCATATTGGAATTGTAAACAAAAGAATAGAAATGGGCGGAATTCGATTGGCAGGGGTATTGAATGAGCTGTTTAAAAATGGAGTGACTTATCAATAATTACAAATATTAGAATAAACCTAAAAAGCTTCCGACTGGAAGCTTTTTAGGTTTATAAGATGTTGTAAAATTAGATTCAATAGCATCCAACTGACTATAATAAGCAATTGGCTTAAGGCAACAATATCAAATTGCATTGTTTGTATTAGCTTTATTTACAAAAACTATAATTAGTCCATTACCAGGTAACGTGTCCATAATAGGAATTAGACCAGTAAGCTAATTGAAAACCAGAAGTATTATCTACTGTTTGATTTCCAAATTCCCATTCCCTATCAATTGTCCATTCTCCCAGATGATATGAAGATATTCCATCATTTAAAAGAATGTTTGTAACTGAATCCACACCTCCAGTATAATAAAATATATTTAATATAAAAAAATTAGATGTAACCAGCGGCATTGTACCCGCAGCATCTTGATAAAATTCTAAAGTTATATCATATGATCTCTTATCATAATCATTATATGTTGTATAATATGAGTTGTCATATATCAGAGTCCATATTTCTTTGATATAAAAATCTTTTCTGTAAGGATATAGAGCTTTTAACGCTATAATATCATCTGTTGTGAAGGTTCTATCAACAAATTGATCGGAACAGGCAAGCATGAAAGAATTACTTGAAGGCCCTACAGAAGTTCCTCCTATATGATTAGCCCCATTAGAGCCAGTGCCTTCATTATTTCCTGGTTTTACAGCATTGCAGCTAAAAGCTCTATTCATATAGTCTGTATGCCTAAGGCCAATTGTATGGCCAATTTCGTGTGATAAAGTGCTTGTGGCATCCAACCTATTATTGCTATTGTTAAAATAATGAGTGTTTATAAATATTTGATTATATGGATTTCCTGACGTAGGAAAACCTGCTGCCATTAGATAAGCATTATTTCCATATAAAGCTGGATCTAAATCAACGCTTGAAACTACAATATCTGCACCTGAAGCATTTGTTACACGATTGAAAACAAGTGCTAAATCTAATGTATTATATCTTAAAATGGCAGCATCCAAACAGTCTTGAAGATATGTTCCGAATGAAGGTTCCATATAGATATTTATAGTTCTTTTTGATGAGCTGAAACTTAATAAGTTATTAGTATGATAATGGCTGATAGGACCAGTACTCTGAAGCTTAAGAGCTTTAGGTGTTAAACTAAAGGGTATTTCTATTTTTGATTCCTGGCTTAATTTATTAATGTCTTCGACAGTCATAAAAATATCACCTTCCACAAGATAGCCATTTTTGTATTTGCTTAATCCTTCTGAGGTATCAAATCCGGCAGATTTAAGTTTAGCCAAGATGTCTGCCGAAACAGAAGTATTAATAATTTCGGGTAACGTTTGTTCTTTTTTACAAGAAACAATAAATAAAAATAGAATCGCTAAAGCGTAATAAATTTTTTTCATGTTAAAATGATTTAAGTGTTTAAATTTTATCAATCACATAAACAATTATAAATCTCATAAAAGCGCTTAAGTTTAGGTATGGCGATAATAGAACATTGGAGGGATGAATCAATGATAGTGATGATACATTAAGGTTCTAAGAGGAATTAGTTTTTTTCCAAAAGAGTGCGCAATCTTCATGATTTTTTTGTTTTCCATTATAAAAATAATCATCAACTCTAAAAAAAAAATATTTTTACATGAAGTAGTTATTTTATTACACAAACTGCAAGTTATACGATATCGATACATATAAAACTACATACATACAAAATAATAAAGCCCCGACTGAAAAGTCGAGGCTTAAACAAATTATTGTTTGAACTAAGTATTAGTTAAAGTTATAACGAACACCAAATTGCATGTAGTAAGTAGATGAGATCGTTTGTGAAGTTCCAAAGGTGGTTCTTGTTAAATCGTTGCTAGTAGCACCTAATCTAAAAGTTGGTTTAGTGGTATTGTTAATAGCTGAAACATTTTGAGGAACTAGGATAGCACTTTGGTTTACAAAATTTACATTACCCCACTTGCGGCTCAACAAGTTTCCAACGTTAAAGATATCGACAGTGAACTGGAATGAGTTTTTAGTATTACCAAAGTTTTTGAAAACTTCTTGGGTTAACCTAAAATCAAATTGATTTCTCCATGGTGAAGTACCGCCATTACGTTTAGCATATTCTCCCCTGTGTTTACTCAAATATTCATCTTGTGCAATATAAGACTCAAATGCATCGCTTTGCTCTTGAGCTGTAAAAGCTCTTCCATATCCTGTCGTTCCTGTTGGGATAGCAACAAATGTAATGTCAGATGCATCTCTTGGAATGTAAATTAAATCGTTACCTGACTGACCATCTCTGTTAAAATCTGAACTATAGGTATAAGAGAAACGACCTTGCTGACTTCCTTCATAGAACAAAGAGAACGAAGTCGCAAGATTACCAAAATAGGCTTTTCTGTAAGAAATGTTTGCTATAATTCTATCTGGGTTTAAGTTATTAGAATAGCTTAAAGTTGGTGAGTTAGGATTACTTGATGTTTGTGGAATAGACCACAAGTTCAATAACTGATCTCCGCCACCATCACCATAATTGCGTTGATCAGATCTGGTATAAGCTACCATTGCAGACAATCCACCTTCAAATTGTTTCGTCAATTGAGCAGTTGCTTGCCAGTTATAACCACCTTTAGCATTTGTCATTTGAATTACGTTGAAACCCGATGAGCTGGTAGCAGCGGCAGTAGTAGCTACTTGCCCCCCAGAAGTTAAAGAAACATTTTGTCTAGCAAATGTTGAACTTGGAAACATCGGTCTGGTATCACCATAACCACTGATAGCTAAATTTGTTGGATTAACTAAATTAATATTCTGTGCCACGGCTACATTTAAATCTCTGCCGTAAATACCTTCCAAAGTACCTACGATACCCCACGGCAATTTTACATCGAATGCTAAACTTGATTTCCATGTTTGTGGAAACTTCAGATTTGGTGACATTACACTAATGCTACTAGGAATTGATGTTCCAGCAGCAGGAGCGGCACTCAATAAATTAGGAGCAATACTTGGGTTGAAAAAAGGAGTATTTGCCTGGCCTGAGTAAGTTTGAGTATATTGTAATAAACCCGCGTCACCTGATTGAGACACAATCCAAACAAATGGAATTCGGCCGGTAAAAATACCGGTACCACCACGTACCTGGAAAGATCTGTCTCCGAACACATTCCAGTTAAATCCAAAACGTGGAGAATATGAAATTCTATTTTCTGGTAACACACCAGTATCAACGTTTTGACCAGCGAAATTCAAACCAGCAACCAATGGATGAGTCCTAACTTCACTTACATCAGGATAAGATGCTTGTTCAACCCGTAACCCTGCTGTTAATTTTAAACGATCTGAAACAGTAAATTCATCTTGTAAGTAAGCAGAATATTGATTGAATTTAAAACTTGGATAAGCTTGTGAACCGTCGGCAGTTAATGGATAAGTAACAGCATAGTTTGAAGGTTTTGCTTTATTTACGAAATCAGCCCATGAATTAAATACATAATAGCCTGTACCAAAACGCTGGAAACCATTTTTGGTGGTGCTAAATTCTGCCTGTAAACCTAGTGTGATATTGTGTTTACCTAAAGCTAAACTTAGATCATCACTATACGTATAACCTTTTACATCACGTAAGTTACCGTAAGTAAATGGCTCATAGCCGAATGTTGTAGCAACATTAGGACCATCTAATATATCAACCAAAGGAAAAGGGGAGCTATCAGAAGTTCTAGGATCATTCTGATGTGAGTAAGTAGCACGGGCAACGTTTGTTATTTTGCTACCAAAAGATGAAGTTAATTCAGCTACACCAGAATACAAATTGGCTGCCTGATAGTAGTTGGAGTTGAAAAAAGATAAAGCATTAACAGAAGCCCTGTTTGCTGTTGCGCCAAACGTAACACCAGAACCTGTAGTGGAAGTACTTAAGTTGGATGGTGATTGACTTTCAACTTGGTTATATCTTACACTGAAACGATGATTCTTAGAAATGTTCCAATCTAAACGTGCAAACATTTTCTCATTATCACTGATATTAGAATAACCTTGATAAGGACCTGTTTGATAACCATACTGAGAGTTTAAATAAGAAGAAACATTATTCAAGAAATCTGCTGTAGGCTTTGCAACGGTACTGATGCTCCCGAAAGGCTGACCTGGAGTAGCTGCAATTTTAGTGGTACCAGGCTGTATAGTATGTTTTTTCTCATAATTCACAAAGAAAAACAATTTATCTTTTACAATTGGACCGCCTAAACTAAAGCCATAATTTTTTTCATCAAGTTTTTGAAGTGATTGGATTCTGTAAGATTCTCCAATTCTTTTACCTTGTTGATCGTCACCACGCATCGTATAAAATGCATTTCCAGAAAAAGTATTAGTACCTGAACGCGTAACTGCTGTTACAGAACCACCAGTAAAACCAGTTTGACGAACATCAAAAGGCGTTACATTGATGGAAATCTGCTCTAATGCATCAATTGAAATTGGGGATCCGTTCGCAGGAATGTTCTGACCAATACCAAATTGATTATTGAAGTTAGCTCCATCTACAGTAAAGTTATTTGAACGATAGTTACCACCACCTATCGAAGTATTATTCGCCTGTGGTGTTAAACGCGTTAAATCATTCACACTACGTGAAATAGTTGGTAAGCTTTGAATTTGAGCCTTGGTTATAACTGTCGAAGTACCATTTCTGTTCGAATTCAGCACACTGTTTGAGCTTTGGCCTACTACTTTAACCTCATTTAACGTTGAACTGTTATCAGACAATACTGGATTCAGCACAAATGGCTCACCTAATTTTAAGTAAATATCATTAGCTTTTTCCGGTCTGTAGCCAACAAAACTGATTTCAACAGTATAAGGTCCGCCAACACGCATACCACCAATGGTAAATCTTCCATCGCCGTTTGTTGATACTGAATAAACCGTTCCCGTAGGTGTGTGTGTTGCTTTAACACTGGCTCCAGGCAAGGCGCCTTTTGCATCTTTGATTGTTCCTGTCATTGATGAGGTGGTAACCTGTGCAATCGCACTGAAGGATAAACCTACCATGGCAACAATAACGAATACTAATCTTAAAAGTAAAGATTTTTTCATCCTTTGTTTTTTAAATGTTTGTTTGTTGTTAATAATAATTAGAGGAATTATATTGCTGCAAATGTAGACATTAAAATTTAACACATTTTAACATCCAATGTTAAATTTGTATTAACAAACTCAAAACTTTTCAACAATTCGACCCTGTTTTTAACATCGTAACTTTCACTTTACCAAAGGATTGCCAAATGAGGTAAATATTTCTTAACGAACAGGGATAAAAATTAAAATTAATGCAGCAAATGAATTATAAAGCTAAAATTTTACCAATTTTTCTTAGCGCTTTACCAACTGACGCGGAATTTCATCACTCAAACAAAAAATTTAGATTGTTATAGTTTGATTGTTCAAAAATCTGAATATTCAAACTAGCTGAAACATGTACCATTATAATAAGTGTTCGAAACAAATTATAGGGAACCTTTCGAATTTTAGGCCAAATTATATGATTCTCAACGAAAAGGCTACCAGCTACGTCCGTTTGTAATTTTTAGAGATTTTACACTACTATCGAAATAATCACCGCATCAATTAACATTTTTTTTTTAGTTTTGGCAGTTGTTGAGCAGGTAAATGCACTCAGCACCTGTAATGTCAAAGCATAAAATGCAGCGATGAGATTAATCTGTGCAAACAGAGACTCCTTTAACAGAAGATTACATAGTAAACGACGAAGCAATTAAAAACAAATCTCTTTATAATAGATATGAACCGTCCATAATTAAATCACAATTTCAATTGAAAGGGAACAATGATTTTAATTATGGTAAGCTCCATCTGACAGATTAATAAAAACAAAAAGAAACAGATGAATTACGATGTTATTGTTTTAGGCAGCGGCCCGGGTGGCTACGTAGCTGCAATCAGAGCTTCTCAATTAGGACTTAAAGTTGCAATTGTGGAGCGCGAATCACTTGGCGGTATTTGTTTAAACTGGGGCTGTATTCCTACAAAAGCCCTTTTAAAAAGCGCTCAGGTATTCGAATATATTAACCATGCGGCAGAATATGGCATCACTACCGCCGAAGCTACAGCAGATTTTGCAGCAGTGGTAAAACGCAGTCGCGGTGTTGCAGACGGAATGAGTAAAGGTGTTCAGTTTCTGATGAAGAAAAACAAGATCGATGTGATCATGGGCACTGGCAAAGTAAAGCCGGGTAACAAATTAGAAGTAAAAGGTGCTGATGGTTCTCAACAAGAACTAACCGCTAAAAATATCATCATTGCTACCGGCGCTCGTTCAAGAGAGCTTCCAAATTTGAAGCAAGACGGCAAAAAAATTATCGGCTATCGCCAGGCCATGGTACTTCCTGAACAACCAAAAAGTATGGTTGTGGTTGGTTCTGGTGCAATTGGTGTTGAATTCGCTTATTTCTATGCTACCATGGGAACGAAAGTAACCATCGTTGAGTTTATGGAAAACGTGGTTCCGGTTGAAGATGAAGATATTTCTAAGCAATTGCTTCGTAGCTTGAAAAAAGTAGGTATCGATGTCATGACATCAGCAAGTGTGGAAGCTGTTGATACTGCCGGTGCTGGCTGTAAAGTTTCAGTAAAAACAGCTTCAGGCATGCAAACCATCGAAGCTGATATCGTTCTTTCGGCAGCTGGTATTGTTGCGAACATCGAAAACATCGGCCTGGAAGAAACAGGCATCAAAACTGAAAAAGGCAAAATTGTTACGGATGAGTTCTACAATACCTCTGTAAAAGGTTATTATGCTATCGGTGATGTAGTAGGCGGACAAGCGCTTGCTCACGTAGCTTCTGCAGAAGGTATTATTTGTGTAGAAAAAATTGCTGGTCAGCATGCTGAACCTTTAGATTATAATAACATCCCGGGATGTACCTATTGCACCCCTGAAATTGCTTCTGTAGGTTATACAGAAAAAGCAGCAAAAGCCGCTGGTTACGAATTGAAAATTGGTAAGTTCCCTTTCTCTGCCTCAGGTAAAGCAAGTGCTGCCGGTGCTAAAGACGGTTTTGTAAAATTGATCTTCGACGCTAAATACGGTGAATTATTAGGCGCACACATGATCGGTACAAATGTTACCGAGATGATTGCTGAAATTGTTGTTGCGCGTAAATTAGAAACAACCGGACATGAAATGATTAAATCTGTTCACCCACACCCCACCATGAGCGAAGCCATTATGGAAGCTGCCGCTGATGCTTACGGAGAAGTGATCCATTTGTAAGTCCAGAGTCTTTAGTCTTTAGTCTTTAGTCAAAACATGAAAACCCTTTAGTTAGTGCTAAAGGGTTTTTGTATTTTTAAAAATTGATAGCCAACACGCATCTTGATACTAATACCTGATACTAGAACAAAAATGAAACTTCACACCATTAATACAGGCCTTTTTAAATTAGACGGAGGCGCCATGTTTGGCGTTGTACCTAAAGCCATCTGGCAAAAAACCAATCCGGCTGATGCCAACAATTTATGCACGTGGGCAATGCGCTGTTTGCTTATTGAAGAAGGAAATCAGTTGATACTGGTGGATACGGGGATTGGAAATAAGCAGGATGAGAAATTTTTTAGTCACTATTATTTGCATGGCGATGATACGATGGAAAAATCTTTAGCCTCATTAGGATTTCATCCATCAGATATAACAGACGTTTTCCTGACGCATTTACATTTTGATCACGTTGGCGGGGCGGTAATCAGAGAACAGGATAAGTTGGCACCAGCCTTTAAAAATGCAACTTACTGGAGCAACCAAAAGCATTGGCAATGGGCAACCGAACCTAACGCAAGGGAAAAAGCATCATTTTTAAAAGAAAACATATTGCCTATTCGAGAAAGCGGGCAGCTTAAATTTGTAGAAGAAGTAGAAAATACCGAATGGCAAAAGGACATCAACATCAGCTTTGCCTACGGACATACGGATGCCATGATGCTCCCGAAACTTAGTTACAAGAACAAAACGCTCGTTTACATGGCAGATCTTTTACCTTCTGTTGGTCATTTGCCCCTCCCCTATGTAATGGCTTATGATATGTTTCCCCTAAAAACCTTAACAGAAAAGCAGGCATTTTTAGAAGAAGCAGTCGATAAAGGTTATGTCTTATACCTGGAACACGATCCTGTTAACGAATGCTGCACCCTGCAACGAACAGAAAAAGGGATTCGTGTGGCTGAAACATTTAACTTAAGCGATTTGTAAGATGATCCGCGAAGCAAAACCTTCTGATGCGGAGCATGTTGTGCCGCTGATTATCCAGGCCATGGGCGATCTGGCCCCAAAGTTTGCCCATGCTGAAGAACCTGAAGTAATCAATAATCTATTTCAACACTTTTTCAAATTAAAAGACAATCAGTATAGTTTCGAAAACACCTTAGTATACGAAGAAAACGAAAACATCCTCGGCAGTATCAATGCCTATGATGGCGCTAAGCTCGCGGTGCTTCGTGAACCTTTTTTAGCATACTTAAATATCAACAGCAGTTCAGACTTAAATGATTCAGAGCAGGAAACAGAAAGCGGAGAATTCTACATTGATACCGTAAGTGTTAAGCCCGAAGCACAGGGTAAAGGTATTGGGAAGCTCCTAATTCTTGCCGTTATCAACCGGGCGAAAGAACTAAATCACCATCGTGCCGGTCTCCTGGTTGAAGTGAATAACCCCGGGGCTTTAAAACTATATCAAAATATAGGCTTCAGGATTAAAAACGAGAAAACCTTTATGGGTGGAAAATATCATCATATGTTGTTTGTGATCAATGAGTGATAGAACCCTCCAATCAATTCTCATCTCTGCGCCATTAAATAATTTATTTTAAATTTTATTTGTATTTAATCTAAATAATGACAATTTTTGTTTCCGATGGAAAAAGCGTGTATCGATATTAATGAATTAATTAACGTGTTCTCAAACAATGAAGGTGCTGTTTATCAATCTGATAAATTAAACTGCTTTTATGTTGATTTTGGCGGTAAATTTGCCCGCTACAATTGCTTATCACTTCAAAAGTTAAAGAAAGTAGTTGAGGAAATTGACATTGAAGCATTACTGTTAAACACCCAAAGAGCCGATTTCGAATTGGTTACTTTTAACGGTTGCGAACACATCTATTTATTAAGCGCACTGGAAATTATCTCACTAAAAGATTTATTACAGGGAACTTTTACCATGTTTAAGTTAAACCACATGGTAAACGATTGTTTATTCAGACTGGTTTACTAAGCCACATAAAAACAGATTAGTCATCTGTCGGTCATACAACCGCTGGTTTTATCCCTTTATTTAAACTCATTATAAATACTTACCTATCAACAATTTAGACTAATTTCATATAGCAAATAATTTACAAAGGAGAACAAATTGATGTTACATTTGTATTGTTATTAAAGCACAGCAATTATGAAAGATTTAATGCGTATTAAATGTTTAATATCTCAGGATATTGAAACACTTTTAAATCAGCAGATTAAAAAAGAGGCTCACTCCTCATCCCTATATTTATCAATGGCATCCTGGTGTAATCAAAATGGTTACGACTTCTCAGCAGATTATTTCACTAAACAATCTGAAGAAGAAAGAGCACATCAACTCAAGTTATTCAAATACGTGTTAGACATGGGCGGAAATGCGATCTCTCCAGAAGTAACAGGTATTAAATCAGATTTTGCAGGTTTCAGAGAAGTATTTGAAGATGCTTTAGAAGCAGAAATTGCCATTACTCAAAGTTTTAAAAATTTAGCTTCAAGATGTTTAAAGGAACAGGATTTCGTTACTATGGAATTCTTGAACTGGTTCCTGAAAGAACAACGTGAAGAAGAATACAAAGCCCGCCGTGCATTAGAACTATTCGAAGTAATTGGCGAAGAAGGAACAGGAAGATGGGAAATTGACAAACATGTTAATGACATCAGCTATTCTGAAGACTAGTTAATAACTAACAAAACATATATTGAAAGCTATCTCGATGAAAATCAAGGTAGCTTTTTTTGTTTCACCAAATTTCAAGTGAACTAGCTTTCGAAGCTACCATTCGTTTAACTCACTGATTCGCCTAAATTACTTACACCCAGCCATGGAAGTTTTATTTTTTATACAGCTTCATTTTTAGACTCCGGGGATAATCAATGCTTTATCCTTACCCAAGTCCACCTATTTTCATTGTCATAAGCCATAGATTACAGGAGAGCATAACCTAATCCGGTAGGTATCTTTTAAAAATTCACCTTTTCAGGAAGGCATTGCTTGTACGATAATCAAAAAAGCTTAAAATTTTCAAAAAAGAAAGCTTCCAAGGTTGCGCCAGGGAAGCTTCTTTTAGTTTAGGTTGTTTAGTTTATGTTGATTATGAATAAGTCTCTTAAGTTTTGTAAAAAAAGCGCCGTTGCCAGCGCTTTTTTTAAACCAAATATATAATAATAATTAACGAGCAATACAAAAGTAGCATTTTTAATCATAAAAACAACACTAATCCCTAAAAAAGTACAATTAATTTCATTAAAAAATTAAAAAACATATAATTATTTGATTTAATTAAAATATTTAACGTGAAAGATGATAATAATCAGGTTTTAAAATTAAAAAAATTGATTATTTATATTAAAAAAGTTATTTTAAGAGAATATTTAAGAAGTATGATAGATAATTTTATAAAAAACTACTCCAATCACCCAAAAACATATGATGAAATGTTTTTAAATGGCGATAATTACCGAAATCACTATCAAAATTTCATTAATAATTTCTCTAAAGAGTCACTCGACAATTTAAATAAGAAAGAGGAACTCGCTAAAAAACTTTTTATGAGTCAGGGCATTACTTTCACTGTTTATGATAGTGGCGAAGGTATCGAGAAAATCTTCCCGTTTGATATGATCCCAAGAATTATTACTTCAACCGAATGGGCATTCATTGAAGAGGGAATCAAACAAAGATTAAAAGCTTTGAACCTGTTCTTGAAAGATGTGTACAGTAACCAGTTTATCCTTAAAGATCAAATCGTACCCATCAATGTGATTTATTCTTGTCCGCACTTTTTACGGGAAATGCATAATGTGAATGTATTGCACGATATCTATATCCATATTGCAGGGATTGATTTGATTCGGGATCATGATGGTACCTTTTATGTACTGGAAGATAATCTCCGCACACCATCAGGCGTAAGTTATATGCTGGAGAACCGCGAAATTACCAAAAGGCTCTTTCCTGATCTCATCCCACAGTGTGGCGTAAGAAGTGTAACAGAATATCCTTCCATATTATATAAAAATTTAATGGCACTTTCGCTAAGGGCAGTCTCCAACCCTACCATCGTGCTGCTTAGTCCGGGAATGTATAACTCAGCTTATTATGAACATACCACGTTGGCGCGGTTAATGGGTGTTGAACTGGTAGAAGGACGGGATTTGGTCGTCAAAAACCAGAAGGTATTTATGAAAACCACAACTGGACTACAGCAGGTGGATGTAATTTATCGTCGTGTTGATGATGACTACCTTGATCCCCTGGTTTTTAACCCCAATAGTGTTTTGGGCGTGGCTGGTTTAATGGGCGCTTACCGCAAAGGTAACGTTGCCATTGTAAACGCCGTTGGAAATGGTGTTGCCGACGATAAAGCGGTTTACACTTACGTTCCTGATATGATTAAATATTACCTGAATGAAGAACCCATTCTAAAAAATGTACCCACCTATCAATTAAGTAATCCAGACGAACTTGATTACGTTTTTGCAAACATCAATACCATGGTTGTGAAGAAAACCAATGGAAGTGGCGGTTATGGTATGTTAATGGGACATGCTGCAACAGAACAGGAGACTGAAGCCTATAAAATCGAGATTTTGAAAGATCCGAGAAATTTTATTGCCCAGCCAACCATCAGCCTTTCATCCGCACCATGTTTCATTAATGGAAAACTGGCGCCACGAAGAATAGATCTTCGCCCGTTTGCTTTAAACGGACCAGATGGAATTTCGATTGTTCCGGGCGGGTTAACACGAGTAGCCCTCAAAGAAGGTTCGCTGGTGGTAAACAGCTCGCAAGGCGGTGGCAGCAAAGATACCTGGGTTTTAACTTCTTAGAATACTATATATGTTAAGTAGAGTGGCATCAAGCCTATATTGGTTAAGCAGATACGTAGAGCGTAGCGATGGGATGTTGCGCATGTTAAAAATTAATTATGCCTCCTCTCAGGATAGCATCCAGGAATTTACCTGGAAACCGGTAATCCGGATTTTCTCCTCAGATGATGAGAATGAGCTCCTTAATATTCAACACGATAGCAGGGCTGTGATTGAATATTTGCTTTTGAATAAGGATAACCCGAATTCTATTTTAAATATTGTAACGCTGTCGCGGGAAAATGCCCGAAGTGTTCAGGAACATATCCCAAAAGACCTTTGGCAATGTTTAAATGAATATTACCACACGGTGAAAGACGAGAAGCTTTTGTGGTACGTACAGGAAGACGATCCTATTAATGCGCTGGATATCCTCATCAAACAGGTTATGCTTTATCACGGAACAGCCGACAGCACCATGGAGCGGGGAGAAAGCAGGAGTTTTATGAAAATTGGTAAACATTTAGAACGGAGCATTCAATCTATAGATATTCTGGATATCAAGTTTAGTTCCATTAGTACCAATCCGGATTTACTGACCGATATTGCCTATTGGAAACACTTATTGCTTTCATTAGGTGGCTACGAGCTATATCTTAAAACTTACCGGCAGGGTTTCGATGCTAAAAATATTATTGAGCTGGTTATGCTCAATAACGATTTTCCACGTTCAGCGCTGTATTCTATGCACAATATTGAGCGCTATTTCGGCAGGTTAAAGAGTGAAAGCAACATTGAAGATTACAATAATTTATCGTTCAAAATAGGAAGGCTTAAAAGCATGATCACCTATAGTTCGGTCAATACCATGGCAGATGATCAGCTCCATCACTATCTAACTGATATTAAAACAGAACTTTTTGGCATTGGCAATTTGCTCAATGAATATTATTTCGCGAACTCCTAAAATGCCAGCTGCTTCCATTAAAAACAAACCCAACCTAAGATGCCAATTTTCAAAATAAAACACATCACCAATTACAAGTATGAATCGCCGGTTCGCGATAGCGCCAATCAGATCATTTTGTTCCCCATTAAAGATGATTTCCAGAAAGTGGTTAAACACGATTTAAATATCTCCGGAAGCCCGGAAATTGAAATTTTTATCGATTACTATGGCAATGAAGTGGGCACGTTTACCCAAAATGAACCACACAACCAGTTAAAAATCTTTTCGAAGGTTTGCGTAGAGACTTTTCCAAAACCACTACCGCAAGATGATATGTTTAGCAGTGAACAATGGAATAGTCTTGCTGCCATCAAATTCGAAGTTCCTTATATAGACTTCCTTCGGCAAGAATCTTTTGAAGGCATTATTCAATTAAAAGATACTGCCCTTCAAATTAAAACAAGTGAAGACACACCGTACCAAACGGCCATTAAATACTGTGCACATGTATTTAATGAATACGAATACATTAAAGGAATTACAGCTGTGGATACTACTATTGATGAAATTTTAAAACTCAAGGCAGGCGTTTGTCAGGATTTTGCACATGTTTTAACCGCAATGCTTCGGCTTACGGGAATTCCGGCCCGGTATGTAAGTGGTTACATTTGTCCGAATCGCGATGGGATGCGGGGTGAAGGTGCAACCCACGCCTGGGCCGAGGCTTTTCTACCAGAATATGGCTGGCTGGGTTTGGACCCTACGAATAACTGTATTGCCAATGAAAATCATGTTCGCCTGGCAGTAGGAAGGAATTTCACCAATTGTTCCCCTGTAAAAGGCGTTTACAAAGGTGGCTTTGAGCACATTATGGAAGTGAATGTTTCCGTTGGTTACAATGATGATGATTTTAGTGATAACGAAAATTATTTCCAGCCAAAAGAGGTGAATTATTCAAAACCTTCAGGCATCGCGACAGCTCATGTAAGAAAGCAAAATAGCTACCAGCAATATATGGAGGCGATGCAGCAGCAGCAGCAGTAGGCCGTTTTTGGTTGACAGCTATCAGTTCGCAGTTTTCAGTGGGCGTTTACAGTTAGCCTAGGATAAGCACATATTGATTACACTTTCCTGTTTTCCAGAATTTGGATAATGCTTTCATTTTCAATAATCCACATGCCTATCCTTTCATCAGTGATCCCATCCATAAGCTTGTAAGTAAACACAGGCTTATGGTCGGCCATTTTGGTAAAAAGATATTTAAACATAATATTTTCATTTTGCTTTAGACTTTCAGCAACTTCTACAATATGAGTAGATATAATAAAGCGGCAGTCGGCAATTTTAGAAAATGCCTGTGTAATTGATAACGAACCATCGAAGGCATCTTTCACATTTGTTCCCCGAAAAAGTTCATCAAAAATAACGAAGATGTTCTTTTTATTTTTAATAACTTCTGCTACATGCTTTACCCTTAAAACCTCATTATAAAAATGACTGTAACCTGCGTTCAGGTTATCTGGTAAGTTAATGGTTGAAATTAACCCCTGCCCGATTCCGGTTTCCATGAATTGTGCCGGAACCGGAAGACCTACATGTGCCAGAAATATAGCAACGCCAATGGATTTTAAAAAAGTAGATTTCCCGGCCATATTACTTCCAGTAAGGAAACAAACATTTTTATCCTCGGAAAAAGAAACATCGTTAGCAACGGGAGCATCCAGAAAAGGATGAAAAACACCTTTTATATGGATCAGATCGGAATTAGTGGTTACGGTTGGCAGTATTAAATTATGCTTTCTGGCTGCCAAAACGATAGCATAAAAAGCATCTATCTTATAGGTTACATTTAAAAGTTGTTTAATTGTTTTGTATGCTTTTCCTCGAAAAATAAAATCAAGTTGTTCCAGTTCAAAAAGCGTTAATTTTCTTTGCGGATGCTGAACCAGCTCTTTGAACAGATCATTTTCATCTAAAATGGCTATAACCTCATCAAACTCAACAACTAAATCAGGCCTTGTAGAATCAAGACCGGCAAACAACTCATTTAATTTTCTGCATAGATTGAGCAGAGATTTAATTCCTTTTTCTTTAAGATAGTAGGTTTGATTAGGCGTAAAAAAATAACTGACGGAATTAATCAAGGCATTTATGGGTGAATAATATTTGACTTTATCATTTAACCGTAAATAACCTTCAACGAAATCCATATTCGTACGATCAAGCGCTAAACTTCCGCTATAATCAAACAAGTACCTGATTAGTTCCTGCCGGTGATGGATTACCTTAATATTAGTAGTGGGCGACCGAAAAAGCTGCATCAATTCTTCGTTGCCTTTAATAGTGTTAGTAAAATTGAATAACGAAAACACACTTTTATTTAAACCGGGCGAATCGAAAATATTAAGATCAGTTAAGGTTTGTTTATCTATATCAAATTTATGCATGAGCAGGTAAATCAGGAGCAGTTATTATCATTGAACAAATAAGCCAATTTAAAACTGTATTTTCATATTTCAGCCGATGTTTTAATAAATTCAAACTGCTAATTATTTGAAGCTAAGAATTTCAAGAAATCTAAATCTAAATCATTATTTTTGCGCCTTTTACAAATAACAATATGATTAAGAGACAGCAAATTAAAGATTTATTACAATCGACTGCATTTGGCACAGAAGTAACGGTTATGGGATGGGTAAGAACTTTCCGCAATAATCAGTTTATCGCTTTAAATGATGGAAGTTGCATGAGCAATATCCAGGTAGTAATCGATTTTAATAATTTACCAGATGAGCTGTTGAAAAGAATCACCACTGGCGCGGCCATCTCTGCAACCGGAAGCTTAGTAGAATCTTTAGGTAAAGGACAAACAGTTGAGATTAAGGCAACTGGGGTAGAAATTTTAGGTGATAGCGATCCTGAAAAATTTCCTTTACAACCTAAAAAACACAGTTTAGAGTTTTTACGTGAAATTGCGCACCTGCGTTTCCGTACAAACACGTTCAACGCAGTTTTTAAAGTTAGACATGCCCTGGCATTTGCCATTCATCAATTTTATAACGAACGCGGCTTTGTTTACATGCACACGCCCGTAATTACAGCCAGTGATGCCGAAGGTGCCGGCGAAATGTTTAAAGTAACCACCCTCGATTTTGACAATACGCCCCGCACCGAAGATGGAAAAGTAGATTTCTCGCAGGATTTCTTTGCCCGTGCCACTAACTTAACCGTTTCCGGACAACTGGAAGGTGAACTGGCAGCTATGGCTTTTGGGAAGATTTATACATTTGGTCCGACATTCAGGGCTGAAAACTCCAATACCACCCGCCACTTAGCAGAATTCTGGATGGTTGAACCTGAATTTGCTTTCGCAGATTTAGAGGATAACATGCAGCTTGCAGAAGACATGATGAAGTATGTTATTAAATATGCTTTAGATCACTGCAAAGATGAATTGGAATTCTTAAACAGTCGTTTAGCGGAAGAGGATAAACAAAAACCTCAAAACGAACGCAGTGAACTTACCTTGTTAGAGAAATTAGATTTCTGTTTAAAGAATGATTTTGAGCGCTTAACCTACACAGAAGCGATTAGAATTTTAAAATCTTCCAAGCCTAACCAGAAGAAACAATTTAAATATTTAATTGATGAGTGGGGAGCTGATTTACAAAGCGAGCACGAACGCTTCCTGGTTGAAAAGCACTTTAAAAAACCGGTAATTTTAACAGATTACCCTGCAGATATTAAATCGTTCTACATGCGCCAGAATGAACCAGATGCTGAAGGCAGACAAACAGTTGCTGCAATGGATATTCTGTTTCCGGGGATTGGTGAAATGATTGGCGGTTCTCAGCGCGAAGAACGTTTAGACCGTTTAACAAAGAGAATGGAAGAGTTAAACATTCCGCAGGATGAGCTTTGGTGGTATTTAGATACGCGCCGTTTTGGAACTGCACCGCATGCTGGTTTCGGCCTTGGTTTTGAACGTTTAGTATTGTTCGTAACCGGAATGACCAATATCCGTGATGTAATTGCTTTTCCTAGATTCCCGAAAAACGCAGAGTTTTAATGGTGAAAGCGGAAAGCGGAAAGCGAAAAGCGAAAAGCGAAAAGCGAAAAGCATAGAGACAGCCGTTCGAATAAATTCGAACGGTTTTTTCATTTTAGCGATTAAGGAAATTAACCACAGATATGCAGGATAAACACAGATCAGGTTTGTAGAAGAGATTGTAAAATGAACTGTGTCAGTTAAGGAATTAAGAATTTGATTTTTTAACTTTATGATACAGATTATGAGTGA
>NZ_WKKH01000047.1 GCF_009674725.1 Pedobacter petrophilus
GGACCTTATTAAATTAACTCGGCTAAGGGGGGCTTTTTAAAGTGGTGAAGAGGGGTCAATTTGAAGCGGTTTATCCACACAACACCATTAATGGTATATTTGAAGATAGCAGCAAAAATTTATGGGTGACAACAGATGGCGGAGGGCTTAATCGCTTTAATGTTAAAAAAAATGGTTTCGACATCATCAAGGTGAAAGATGGGCTGCCGAGTAATTTTCTCTTTAAGATTATTGAAGATGATGAAAAAAATCTTTGGATAGCAAGCAGCAGAGGCCTAATAAATTTTAACCCAGCGAGAATGTTGATTAAGGTTTACTCTCGCTCGAGCGGTTTGCTAACCGATCAATTTAACTATAGTTCGGGCTTTAAAGATAACAATGGGTACATTTATTTTGGAAGTGTAAAAGGCTTAATCAGCTTTAACCCCAGATCATTTAAAACCACTAACACTCAACCGCCACTAAAAATTACCGGATTCCAGGTTGATAATGAGGAAATCAGCATTCAAGACAGCTCGGTTTTATTTGAATCCATATTAAGCACGAAAAAAATAGTTCTAAATGATACACAGTCTTCATTTAGTATCGATTTTGCAGCAATCAGCTTTCTTTCTCCAGAAATGACTCAATACGCTTACCGGATGAAAGGCATTAGCGATGATTGGAATTACCTAAAAACCAATCGAAAAGTTTACTTTACTAAGCTATCGGCTGGTCATTATGTTTTCGAAGTAAAAGCGTTAGAAAACGGAAGTATCACTTGGACTTTCGATAATCCCCAATTAGCCATCACCATACTACCGCCATTATATAGAAGTCACCTTGCCTATTTTATCTATGCCATTTTAATATTGTTATTTGTATTGTATCTTTTTAGGTTCTATCACCTGCGAATGGCGAACAAGACTAAACAAAGAATGGAGCGCTTCGAGTACAACAAGGAGAAAGAAATCTACCGCGCTAAGATTGAATTCTTCACCAATATTGCTCACGAAATCCGAACCCCTTTAACGTTGATAAAAGGACCTATGGGTGATTTGATTAAGGATGCTTCAAGTGTGCCATTTATAGAGAAAAAGCTAAGAATGATGGAACGAAACACGGATCGACTTTTCAACCTCACCAATCAGTTGCTTGATTTTCGTAAAACAGAAGTTAATGGATTTTCTTTGAATTTTGTGAAGGCTAATATTTCAGGAGTCCTGCATGAGATTTTCACTATTTTCCAACCTGTTGCTAGAGAGAAGAATCTGACCTATAGATTGATTGTTTCCTCGGCAGATATAGAAGCATATATTGACACAGAAGCGTTCTATAAGATCATAAGTAACCTTATCGATAATGCAATCAAATATAGCGACACACTAATTGAAGTAAAATTATATCTTGCTGAGGATAAGATGGACGTATTTCAGGTTTCAGTAGCAAATGATGGAAAAACCATTCCCGATAATCTCCACACAAAGATATTTGAACCTTTTTTTAGGGCGACTGAAACGCAAATGAAGCAGGGAACAGGAATTGGCTTATCCCTAACTAAATCGCTAACTGAATTACACGGGGGTAATATAATTGTGGTAAATAATGCCTACGGACATAACCTCTTTGTTGTCGAGTTGCCGATACACCAATTAATCGAATTTAACCTAAAAGGTAAATGGAAAAGAAAATAATCCCTAAGCTAAGTATCTCGGAAACAACGGAGGACAAATTTGTTATTTTGCTGGTAGATGATGAAGAAGATATTTTAGAATATGTGGCAGATTTACTTTGCGAAAAATACCATGTGTTAACAGCAGCAAGTGGAGAAGAAGCCCTGGAACGACTCCATCAGGAAATCATTCAGCTAGTAATTAGCGATGTGATGATGCCAAAGATGGACGGTTATGAACTGTGTGAGAAAATTAAATCTAATTTCGAGTACAGCCACATACCTGTAATACTGCTTACCGCAAAAACTGGTCTACAGGCAACGATTGATGGGTTGGAAATGGGTGCTGATGCATATGTGGAAAAACCATTCCATTCGGATTTCCTGCTGGTTCAAGTCGCCTCATTACTCAAGAACAGGAATAAAATAAAAGCGTACTTTGCAAGCTCGCCGCTTATCCATATCAAAAGCATGGCCTATACCAAAGGTGATGAACTTTTTCTTGAAAAACTTCAAAACCTAATTAATGACCGAATTGATGACCCTGGATTAAATGTTGATTATCTCGCAGACAGAATGAATATGAGCCGACCAACACTATACCGGAAAATAAAATCTATCTCCAACCTTAGCAGCAATGAGCTCATAAGCATCACCAGGCTAAAGAAATCTGCTGAATTACTCAGCCAAGGCGTGCTGAAAATATATGAAATTTCTCAAATGGTTGGTTTTAGTTCTCACAAACATTTTGGGAGAACTTTTTTCAAACAGTTTGGAATGTCTCCAAAAGAATATGTACAATCCAGACAGGTAAGTGGGCATTAGCAGGTTGTTAAATGCTTAAAAGATTATTTACACGTCAAAGTCCTTATTCCAAAGAATCTTTTTTTTGGTATATAGCGCCTCATTCGCCAGATGAACGCTTATAGCAGTTCTTGCGCCAGTTAGTACATTGCTGTCCGGAGTTGAGCCGTCCAGGATACGCTTGTGAAAATCTTCAAATGCATAGACTGTACCATCCAGTGGCTTTTGCAGTAAAATAGGAAAACCCCCATCTTTATCCCAACCAATTTTGCTCGCACCTGTTACACCATCTATAATTTCCTTCGATGGCTGGGTCTTTTTTTCTGGATAAAACATTCCTTGGTCAATTAATAAAGATACTGTTCCAAGAGTGCCTTTAATTTTAAAAAGGTATCCATCTCGTGCATTACCACACATTGAACCAAAGTTTCCGATAAGTCCGATTTTGGAATATCTTAGCATCACTTGGACATTATCATATGTCTCCCTTCCATCCTTGTAGACATCAATGCCACCTGTGGCAAAAAATTCGTCAGGGTGTGTATCGAAAAGCCAGTTTATGAAGTCAATTTGATGGGACAATAATTCAGCGACCAGCCCCCCGGAATAAGCCTTGTACATCCTCCAATTCACAGCACGCTCAAGATTTTTGTTTGGAACTTCTCTACGCCAACTGCCATTCCTGTCCCATCTGCAGTCCACCTGGGTAATCTTTCCCAAACTTCCCTTCTCAATCATCTCCTTCACGCGATAGTACAATGGAGAATAGCGGTACTGGTGCCCAACTTGCAGAATTTGCCGTTTTCTACCTCTCATTAAGCCAACTAGATTAATAGATTGCTGAATATCGTAAGTCATGGTTTTTTCCAAATAGAGGTGACATCCGCTTTTGATAGTTTCGACCGCGATGGGATAATGCAGATATAATGGTACGGCAATCACAACCGCATCAAGTTTTTCAGAACTTAACATTTGACCGTAATCTTTATATGTTTTCCAGCTCGCACTTCCGCTAATTTTTTTAGCACTCTCTAACCGGAAATCAAGAACATCACATACTGCTATGATTCGATACTTATCTGGCATTTTGTTAAGAATGTGTATTATTCCCTTTCCGCGGTCTCCACAGCCGATAATTGCTATACGAATTGGAGGCACCTCAAGATTAACTGCGTTTAGCTTATTGGCAGCTAGTAATCCTCCAGCAAGTATGCTGCTATTTTTCAAAAAAACTCTTCTCTCCATTTAAAATATCTCTTTGAATTTGTAATTGTATCAGAACAATATTTTTAGTAAATTATATAACACCAAACCCTCATGATCATCCATAACTAAATGAGACAATTTTTAAATGGTTAACGTTAGGATCATATCTTTAAATATTTCAACTGGCAAATTAAAATAAAATAAATTTTGGTTTTGCTCATTTTTTAGCAATTCCGTCTCTATATCAGTATTTACTTCCACCAGGCTTGCATTCAGTACATAGCTAACACTGCCTTAAAAGCTGTTCCTAACGAATACACCAACTTCTTTAGCTTATAATCGTCACAATAAATTACATCTCCAACCATTATTTTTTTGACTTTATAATTGATGTGGTCTTGAATGAGCAAATGACATGGTGCCATTATCAATTATTATTCCGCGAAGTAGCATGTTCTTGATTAATTTTCTAAATCCACATCGATCTCAAAACACTACCTGTAAGCTTTTTAACTTTCAGGAAGATTTTAATCTCTAAAAATTTCGTTGGTACTTACCAACCTAATATCATCAATAGCTTAGATTTTCTTGGCAACTTTGGTAATCAACCAAAATCAATAATTAATAGTCAGTTAGCAAATCATATTGACCGCCTTCGACATTTAAAACTAGTTATGGAAACCAAAAAAACAAAGAATAAAGTCCTGAAAGTAGACAAGAAATTTGTATCACAATTGCCAGAAAAAGACTTAGACCATTTTAGCTTCAAAGATTGTTTAACAAAACAAAATGATGCGGCATCAATCAATCCAAAAGATTTTACTTCCCAAAAATGTCAAAAACACACTCAAGGAGACACAAAACAATTGGAAAATAGTGAAAACAATATCATAAAAATAAAGAAGATAAATTACCAAATTTAATAGTTAAAATCATTGTTAAATCCACTCTCGAACAATTATAGGGAAAAGAAAGCAATTAGATATTTAAGATTCAGCGATAAAAAACAAAGTGAAAATTCGATAGAGAGAACATATATTACCAACTTTTTTATGCAGAAATACTACGTATTTTAATTTCTTTTAGACCTCCCTATATTTTCAAACTAACTTTTATAAAGGGTGGACTCATGATGAGCAAACGCCTTGATGTAAAAAAAAGCCTGGGGCAAAGCAGCTCCAGGCCTAAGTAGGAAAGAATTTTATCCTTAGTGTGCTGAAACCTTAAGGCTTATTTTCTGAGTATCAACTGTCGTGGCATTTAATCCTTTAGCCCAAACCGAATAGACAAATCCTTTTTTAAGCTCTACATCAGGCAAAGTAGATAGTACTTGTCCCGTGGCTTTGTCCTTCAAGAGTAGTGTGGCTTTTGCATTATCAGTTATGTATTTAAACGGAGTAGCTGTCTTGAAGGCCCTGTCACTAAACGTTGTGGTATCACCTTGTATTTCTAAATTATAAGATGGCGCATCGGGGGAAAGGTTGATAAACCGAACTTGCGCCTTTTCAGTATTCCTTTCCAAAAAGGCATCTTTTAACAATAGTACGTCTGCTGTCTGAGACTGATTAACCAAGAAAAGTGAATAATATACGCTTTCGGATAAGTCTACCTCTTTGTCTATCAACGTTGCCGAAGCATTTGCTGTAGTGACTTTTACCATTCTTTTACCAAGGAAAGCTTCCACATAATTGAGTTTATTGCCAAATGGTAGACCTTCGATGTTCACTTTTTTACCTCCCAGATAAAAATCAAGTGGTGTCGCATCGGGAAGAGCATTAAATACAGAAACCGCGCAAATTGGCTGTAGTGGCTGGTTATCATATTTTTTACAGCTATAAAAGATAGTAATTGTTGAAAGGGTTAAAAATGCAAAGAATAAATTTTTTCTCAATGTTTTCATGCCGATGTTTTTCGTGTTGTTCATGTGAATTTTAATGATTTAGTTTTAAGCTAAAACGCAGAAACTTCATTCAACGCAACAGGTCAATTAATAAAAATCTGAAATCTATGAACCTAATCTTTTTCTGTAGCGTAAAAGATTAGATAAAACTAAAGCAATTCTTATTTACTCTAAATTTCTTTAAAACAAAATGAGCACTATAATGGAAAAATTCAAGGACGCTGTTGCGTTTAGACCATTAAAACCGTTCAGATATTAATTCTACAAGACAGATGCCTTTTGTTTCAGTTGCGTGGTTAAAATGGTTCCATCAAAAATTAATATAATAACATTTAAATAATTATGATAAGTCTGATAATTGCCTCAGCAAATCCAGAGTATTTAAAAAAACTTAAAGACAACATTGCCCAAACTATTGGTGTGCAATATGAGCTGCTTATTACTGACAATAAAAATCAGAAAAAGGGCCTTTCACAAATGTATAATGAGGCAGCAAGCCTTGCTAAATTTGAGCTTTTATGCTTTATGCACGAAGACATCGAATATATGACCTACGGTTGGGGACGGATTTTAATTGACACCTTTGCCTCGCGTACCATCGGTCTTTTGGGCGTCGCAGGTTCGACCTACAAGTCTTTAACTCCTTCAATGTGGGTAGCAGATGGAATACTTGGGGATCCAGTAAGGGTAAATATGATCCAGCATTTCAAGTACACCTCTGTCAGCCCTATCCAACACCGGATAAATCCTCTGAAAGAACAATTATCTCAGGTAACTACCATTGATGGGGTATGGATGTGCATGCCCAGGTATGTATTTGAGCAGCATCGCTTTGATGAAGAACTTCTACCCGGTTTTCACGGTTATGATCTTGATCTGTCCTTACAAATTGTTGGCTCCTATCCGATATATGTTACGCATGAAATTTTGATAAGCCACTTTTCAGAGGGTAATCCTGGAAGAGATTGGATGGATACGATTCTTAAAGTACACCAAAAACACCTTGCAAAACTGCCTTTGAATTATGCTAAACTACCCCAACCCATAATGCGAACAAGTGAAAAAAACGCACTTAAAGTGTTGCTTTTAGACCTTAGGCGATTAGGTTATAGTCTCCCTTTTCGACTAGCTATTATGCATCGATTTAAATTTTACAAAGTTTTATCAGTTATTGAATTCATAAAATTTTATCATAAAATTCTGTTCAACAAACTTGTTCAAAAGAAAACAGGCAATTATAAAATATCAAATGAAGCTATACCAAATGAAATAATCTGTTAGGCAACCAGCGCTTCAGTAGCAGTCAATTTGCCCACGCTTTATCTGGAGTTTAAGGGTTGTCCCTGGGCATCCCTACAAATTAATTTGTCATCTTTTTTCTCTTACCATGATATAAAAAAGCAAAGGCCTTGGTATTATAATTGTGTTTTTGAGTGAGTTCATCATAATGAGGGGGGTTATGCGACATCGTTGTTGTGATTTAGGTTTTTGGTTTTGGTGGTCAGATTTTAGTTATCTATATATGAGCCCAATTAATTGATAAAGGTGCTGATTCTATTAAATTACCAAAGTTTCGAAGAAAAATTGTATGAGCCATTGAGCTTCAACAGAGATGATACCCGTTAGAAAAATTAGCTGTTATATTTCATTTGGCTGTATCAGATTACCTCCATTAAAAGATTGGGAATCTGTTGGTAGGTTACTCATCACGAATTGCTTTGGGTAACGATCCGGCATATTCTAATGCATTCATTTTATAGTATTTGAAAAAATTACGACTAAATAAACTTTGTGAACTATAGCCGACCATCACACTAACTTCGTACAAGGTATACCGATTCTCTGCAATAAGGCTTGCCGCTTTTTTTAGCCGTGTAATATCGATAAGCTCCTTTGGTGTCAGTGAAGATAAGGCTTTAACCTTCCTGTAAAAGGTTGGCCGACTCATGAACATATGATCGGCAAGGCTAACCATATCAATATTTGGATTCTTAAGATTTTTTCGAATGTATTCATCCAATTTCTGAAGAAAAATCTCATCAGCTTTTGAGTGGGCCATCACACGCACATCTTCGAAGGGAACGCTGGCGAAATGATCTTTGATTTTTGTACGGTTTAGTAGCAAACTGGCAACCTGTATTTTAAGGAGTTCTTCAGAAAAGGGTTTTGGAATATAGGCATCTGCCCCATGTTCCAGTCCTTCAATATGTGCACGAATACCATTCATTGAGGTTAACAGAATGATAGGTATATGGCAATAAGCAACATCTGACTTAATTAATCGACATAACTGGAAGCCATCCATTCCAGGCATCATTACGTCCGATATGATAAGGTGAATCACCTGTTCATCTAATAATTTTTTAGCTTGCTCGGCATTTGTTGCAAGGTGCACGAGGTAATCTTCTTCTAAAATATCCTTGAGAAGGATTAGTAAATCCTGATGGTCATCAATGACTAAAATACTATTTTTCATATACATCAATCTTTTTCCAGACTCCTAAATTAAATTCGTATCGCTGGTGTATGGGTAAGGTTAAAACAAAAATAATTTTATCTGTTTTGCCTGAGGTTAAGCTAAGGGTTCCCTCATGTAGGTCTGTTAGAGATTTGGCCAAAGGAAGGCCAATTCCAGTTCCCGGTTTATCGGTAGTTTTGAGCCTGAAAAATGGTTGGAAGATCTTCTCCTGGTATTCCTCGGGAATCGATTTTCCGTCGTTTTCAAACGAAACGGAAAAATACGCTCCTGCTGCAGGATGCAGGCTGATTTCAGCTCTGGAACGTGCGTACTTTATGGCATTACTAATTAAGTTATTACATATTTTAATAAATGCTTCTCGGTCTACAAAAGCGGTAAAGCTCTTTTCCGGTAGATTAACATTGAGGTTGATGTTGTTCTCGATCGCAAGATCCTGAAATGAGTCAGTAATTTCCAGAATTGATTGGCTGATTTCAACATTGACAAAATTCAATCCAAATTGTTCAATCTCGGTCTGACGGAAATCTAACAACTGGCTAGTCAAATCTACTAGGCGGGTAGTGTATTTATTAATCATTAATAGGCTTTTATTTAGCCCTGGGTGGTCTTCTGTCTGTTTTAATAAGCGAGATACAGGCACACTTATCATGGTTAGGGGAGTCTGAATCTCATGGGCAATATGAGTAAAAAATTCAATCTTCGCTTGATAAACCTCTTTTTCCTTTTGATGTTCAAACAGCTTCAATTCTGCCATATTTCGCTTACGTTGATAAGCGTGGTATTGACGCATCAAAAAATAAGCGATTGAAAGAGTAAAAATTACATACAATAAGTAGGCTGTTCCGCTTCTCCAAAAAGGTGGCAGGACTTCAATATATAAACTGCGTTCTTTACCCGCCCACGTTTCTACATTACTATTCGCCTTTACAGTAAGGGTATAACGCCCTGGGGAAAGATCTGTAAAATAGGCTTTACGGGTTGTATTAGAATATGTCCATTTTCGGTCTAATCCATTCATCCGATACTGGTAACGGGTGGCTTTTGCGGAACTAAAGTTCAAAGCAGCAAATTCAATACTAAAATTGCGCTGGCTGGGGCTGAGTATGAGGCTATCAGTATGGGTGATTGATTTAATCAGCGGACTATTAACATCACCGGGATTAACTTCATTGTTATTTATCTGTAGACTGGTAAAATAAGTTTCAGGTGCTCGCTCCCTTTGATGCAATTGCTTAGGGTCAAAAGCTATGAGCCCTTTGACCGAGCCGAAATACAATCTACCTTGGGCACTTTTAGATGCAGAATTAAAATTAAATTGATTGGTAATTAAGCCATTGGCCTGGGTATATACTTTTATTTGGTAGCTAGTCAGGTCCAGACACACCAGGCCATTGCTCGACCCTATCCACAATCGCCTGTTATCATCCTCCATCATCCCATGAAGGACATTGCTTGGCAATCCATTCCTGGTAGTGAATTTTCTGAAAGTTTTACGATCCGGGGCCAAACGAATTAAACCAGCACCAACTGTTGTGAACCATATCGCGTGAGAGCTGTCTTCCAGAATGAAATGTACTGATGATTCATTTTTGGGGTCACCAAACACGATTTTACCATGACGTCCAGTCTTAGGATTGATATAGACGGTGGTTTGGGACTTCAAGCCTGCCCATAACATTCCTTGGTGATCCTGAAGAATATGATATATTGTACTCCCTAGGGGAATTTGCTTAAAACGAGTAAACTTTTTTTTATTTTTATGATAGCGGTATAAGCCGCCATAGTCACCTGTTGTTCCCAGAACCAGATTGCTGTCTCTCATCAGGCACATGCTTAAAACAAAATCACTACCATCCTCACCAGCTTCATTCACGATTTTATACCGTTCCCTGATCTGTCCTGTTCTCTTATCCATAACCTGCATACCATGGTAATATGATCCAATGAAAAGTTCATTTCCGGATCCCAGCAGGCTATGGATGTTAGAATAAAAACCATTATCTAATTTCGGATTAGATAGGTAATTGGTAATTTCCTTTGTTCTGATGTCTAAACGGTTTAGTCCTGCATCTTCGGTTCCGATGTATAAAAATTGGTTTTGATCATTCCATAATTCGCTGACCGCGTCTCCCGAGAGACTGTTTTTCAGTGGTATTGAGTAAAATTTTTCAAATTTTGCATTCTGCTGGGAGTGATAATTCAATCCGCCGAAATATGTGCCTACCCACATATCACCAGCCTTATCTTTATAAACCGAATAAATTGCATTATCTGATATTGCAAAAGGGTCGCCTAGTTTTTTTACGGATCTAGACAGGAGATGTTTTTTCAGGTCATAAATGTACAGCCCATTTTCGGTAGCTATCCAATATTCATCTCCTTTGCTCCTGCAGATGTCTCGGACCATCACCCGATTATCGGTGCCGTTGCGAAGAGGGATAGTATCAATTTGTTTCGTTCTGGAGTGGTAGGTAATAAGACCCTGCTTATGTCCGATAAATGTTAAATCTTTACTTATTGGGTAGATTTCAGTGATCGCCCGCATATTTGGAGCGGTATCTGTACCAATTATTCGTGTTTTGGTAATGGCTTTGGTTGTGGTATTGCAGGTGAAAAAGATTCCGTCATAATTACCAAGCAGCAAATTACCATCAAAGTTCAACGCTATCCGAGATACATGTATTTTGAGATCTTCTATTTTATTGGTAGTCTGGTCATAACAATATAAGCGGTTCTGCCCGAGTAGCCATACCTTATTTTGGCGATCGATCACAAAGCCATTAATGTAAACCTGAGGCGCCACGCTTAAAGATGTGAGCACCTCTGTTAAAGGATCATATTTAAATATCCCTCTGCCGGTACCTATCCAAAGTATGCCTTTTTTATCTTCACAGATAGAGGTAATGAAATTATTCCAGAGGTTACCACGCTGGCCGGTCCGGTTGTTAAAAGATTTGAATGAGTAACCATCAAAGCGCATCAATCCCCCGCGGGTACCTATCCAGATAAAGCCATAATGGTCCTGGGTAATGCTACTGACTGAGTTATTGACTAATCCATCATCTGTTTCAAAATGCTTGAAGTAATGAGGCTGTCCCTGAGAAGGAAATGGAGCTAAATATAGCCCTAAAATCGTGCAAAGAATTAATAATATGCGGCTCATAGGTGGTTATTTCAAATATAATTGAATTTCCATGAAATGTCAGCTATTTGAAGAAAAATGAGTTGTGTTAATGGCTAGTGTTTTTGCAATAGCGATGAGAAAGGGATGCTTAAAGCCTTTTTTAAGTTGTTACCTTAAAAATTTGAGACGATTAGCCTAACTTTTGAGCAAAGCATGCTGTGGATTCCCTATTATATTTGGTGTGACCAATAATTTGTATGAGCCTCACAATGACTGTTAAATCTTTCCTATTCACTTTATTTATGTTTGGTCTTTTGCATTCAGTAAAAGCGCAAACGACTGTTGATTCTTCCATCGCGCTGATTAAACGGGTCTTACCTGCCCATGCTCATCGATTCAGAGTGGAGACACTAAAATCAACCAAAAGCACAGACCGCTTTGAGCTGGAGAGCCGAAATGGGCAAATCATTTTAAGGGGAAATAATGGGGTATCTATAGCTTCAGCGCTATATCACTACATTACTGAGTACGCCGGGGGCCAGCTGACCTGGAATGGCAGTAATCTAAAGATGCCGTCAAATTTACCTATGCTCAAGCATAAAGTGATTAAAGAAACGCCCTATAATTTTCGTTATTATCTAAATTACTGCACTTTCAATTATACTATGAGCTGGTGGGACTGGCCCAGGTGGGAAAAGGAAATTGACTGGATGGCCCTACATGGGATTAATATGCCACTGGCGATTACCGGTCAGGAGTATACCTGGTACTTAGTATACAAAGAACTCGGTTTTAGTGATCAGGAGCTAAAAAACTTCTTTACTGGTCCGGCCTACTTGGCCTGGTTCTGGATGGGAAATATGGACGCTTGGGGCGGACCATTGCCATTACGATGGATGAAAAGCCATATGGAATTACAACAAAAGATTCTTACCCGTCAGCGCGCGCTAGGCATGAAACCTATACTGTCAGCATTCACTGGACATGTACCGCCCGCTTTTTCGAAAAAATTTCCCAATGCAAAACTTAAGACAACCAATTGGAATAATGGATTTGCTGATAATTACATCCTTGATTCAGAAGATCCTTTATTCAACCGGATAGGTAAAATGTTTCTAAAAAAGCAAACTGAGCTTTTGGGTACTGATCATTATTACTCGGCGGATACTTTCAACGAGAATGAACCTCCAACCAATGAACCTGAATATCTGGGCAAATTAAGTGCACGCGTATATGATGCAATGCATCAGGCAGATAGCAATGCGGTTTGGGTGATGCAAGGCTGGCTGTTTTACGCGGACCGTAAATTCTGGGGCAAAGCGCAGACCGAGGCTTTACTTAAATCGGTACCGGATGATAAGATGATTATCCTTGATCTTGCAGCCGAGGTAGAGCCGATATGGAAGCGTACAGAAGCGTTCTATGGGAAGCCTTGGATTTGGTCGATGGTGAATAATTTTGGTGGAAATACCAATATCTTTGGACGAATGGAGGAGGCTGCAACTGGCCCTTCCAAGGCGCTCCAGAGTACTCAGTCTGGTAGATTAACAGGAATAGGACTCACAATGGAAGGTATCGAACAAAATCCAGTCATTTATGAACTCTTCACAGCCAATACATGGACAAGGGATAGTATTAACTTAAACGAGTGGCTGCCAAAATATGTCCGCAACCGGTATGGTACAGTCAATAAGCAGGGGCTGAAAGCCTGGAGCGTACTTCGGGGTACGGTCTACACAGTACCTAAAGATAAATACATTAGGGATGGGGCGGAATCAATTTTGCAGGCCAGGCCGACTTTAGATTCTACAACCCAATGGACCAAGACTAAACTCAATTATAATCCGAAGGATCTCCTGCCCGCCTGGCATGCACTGGTCGCTGCCGCAGATGAGTTAAAAAAAAGTGAAGGTTTCCGTTTTGACTTGATAGATGTGAGCAGGCAGGTGCTGGCCAACTATGCGCTGGTCGTTCATCAGAAATGGGTCACGGCTTACCGGGCAAAAGACGCGCAAAAATTTAAATTATATAGTGATGAGTTTATTAGCCTGATCGAAGATATGGATGGAATGCTAGCATCGCACCCGGATTTTTTATTAGGCAAGTGGGTGGCACAAGCCCGCAGGTGGGGCAGTACTGATGAAGAACGAAACTTATATGAGCAGAATGCTAAAAACCTGATTACCCTTTGGGGAGACAAAGACGCTATTTTACATGAGTATGCTTGTCGGCAATGGAGCGGGCTGTTGAATGATTATTACAAGCCTCGCTGGACACAGTTTTTTTCTGCACTTAGCTTAGACTTGCAGGGTAAAAAATCTTTGGATAACAAAGCTTTTACACGGCAAATTAAGGTATGGGAGTGGGAATGGGTAAATGCCAGAAAAGATTATCCTGTTGCAGTTCAGGGAAATACCATTGACCAAGCTAAAAAGATATATACCAAATATAGCAAAGTCATAGACGGCAGTTATCAATAGGATATGGTTATTCAATTTTTGGACTCGTATCTTCGCTATAATGAGACGATTAAGAAAATGATTGAGCAAAAGTAATCCGCCAAACTGCTTTAATTTGAGTTATAAACCAAATATCATTGTAAAGCTAAGGTCACTCCTACTTTTAAAAATAAATTTTAAGCAAGTTTTCCATTCCGTAAAAGTCGAGTCTACTAACATTTAATACCGAGCAAAGTATATCATAACCAAAGGCCTGTGGCCAAAATCACGATCAAAATAAACTTCACATAAAAAAATGGCAGGCGAATGAAATAAAAATTTACTATTCAAATCAGGAAAAAATTTACAATTTTCCCCAGAACAAGCTTAATCCCGGCTACCGGAAGAAGGCACTAACCAACTAATAACCCCCTTATGAGATTTCAACTATGAAGAAAGAACGCATGTATCTGGTTCGTTCTGTAAAACTACCTATGTTTTTTCAGCACGTATTTAAGCCTGAATTCTGGATCCTATTAATAACCTGCGCCTGTTTACCGGCTTATGGCCTTACAACTAAAAGAAAAGAAACTCCTTTATTTAAAGATGAAAAATTAATGATGGCCAAAAAGACCAAAGGGCTGTCTTTTTTCCCGTTTGTGGACATCACCGTAAAAGGTAAAGTTGTGGATGATAAAGGAGAAACAATGCCTGGGGTAACCATCAAGATAAAAGGCTCCCAATTAGGAGCAACAACAAACAACAATGGAGAATTCAGTTTTTCTGCGCCCGAAGGGGCCATACTTACGGTATCATTTGTTGGATACAAAACACTCGAAATCCCAGCTGCTGCAAATATGACCATCAAGCTCTTCAGTGAAGCAAGTAATCTGGATGATGTAGTTGTGCTGGGCTTTGGCTCTACACAAAAGCGTAGCGAGCAAACCGCTGCTTATAGCACACTCTCAGGAAAGGAGCTCCTAAAAGCGCCGGTTCCTGATATGACCAATGCACTTATCGGAAAAATTCCGGGTGTGGTGACGCGTCAGGGAAGCGGAGTACCAGGAGAAAACGCTGCAGACATTTTTATCCGGGGCCGCTCTTCTGCTAATTCCGCAGCGCTAATCATTGTAGATGGGGTAGAACGAACTTCTTTTGGAAACATTGACCCTAATGAAATTGAATCCATCAGCGTATTAAAAGATGCCTCTGCAACCGCGTTATATGGTATTAAAGCAGGTAATGGTGTAATCGTTATAACCACTAAAGTTGGTAAAGCAGGCCCCTTTAGGATTTCCTATTCAGGTGGAGTAGGTCTGGTAAGTTTAACGGGCCTGCCCAATACGGTAAATGCCTTTGATGCCGCTAGTTACACAACTGAAGGAGAAAACAACCTGATTGCTGCCGGACTGTTTACGCCTGCACAGAGAACTTTTCAGGATTCAGAACTCATTAAGTTCAAAGATGGTTCCGACCCGCTCCGCTATCCGGATGTCAACTGGTATAAAGCGGTAACCAAAGAAAACTGGTTAAGAACCCAGCATAACCTGAACTTTAGCGGCGGCAGTAAATTTGCGACGTTTTTTATTTCCCTGGGTTATTTGTTTGAAGACGGGATGTTTAAAAACTTTCAGCCCATTAATGGCTATAGAACTTCGAATTCTTTTACGCGATATAATTTCCGGAGCAATTTGGATTTTAACCTAAGTAAATCAACTGTTTTCAGTATCAAATTCGGTGGCCGAGTGGAAGATACGTTTGGTATACGTGGCGGGGTAGCCGGAACTGGCGATACCGGCGGAACTACGGCGATTATCAGCAGGTTATTGGCTATTCCAGCCTGGGGAGTTCCATTTTTTCCAGAGTATACCAGCAGAGCTACGCCGGAATTGGCCGCTTTGGATGATTTGTACAATAATATTGAAAATCCCCGAATTGGGGTGAATACCTTTAACCCCTACTCTCAGTTGACCCGAAACGGATATTTCAACAGAATCAATAATACCATAGAAAGTGTATTTGTACTTAATCAAAAGCTCGATGTGATTACCAAAGGATTAAGCTTTAAGGGTACATTAGGACTTGATGCTTTTATTATCGGCGTTCGGGCGCAGTCGGGCAGTTACGCGAAATATCAGGTTGATCCGGTGACAGGCGAGCTGATCCCTTTTTCTGGCTTTTTTAATGATAACCTTGGCGGGGTTAATAGTAGCCGTGATGGATACAATAAAACAAATATTCAACTGGGCTTCAATTATGACCGTGAGTTCAGTAAACACCGAGTATCCATACTGGCGCTTGCTCAGAGGGAAGTACGCGGGGTTCAACGCAATATAGCCAACGCACCATTTGCTAACCAGGGTCTAGTATTAAGTACAAAATACAACTATGCAGGCAAATATTTTGTGGAATTCAACGGGGCTTACAATGGATCAGAAAACTTTGCAGCTGGTAAACGTTATGGTTTTTTCCCATCGGTTTCCGCAGCGTATAATGTGAGCGAGGAAAAATTCTTAAAAAATATCCACTGGTTGTCATTTCTAAAAATCAGAGGATCCTGGGGAAGAACAGGTTATTCTAATCCGGCAGTCACAGGAGAAACCCGCTTCTTATACAATAGCAACTTTACCAGTGGCGGGGGTGGTGTGAATGCCAATGGCGGGATTTCAGGGGCTAACAACATTGTATATTTTGGAAACGGCACAAGTGCGACAGCAAATTCGGTCGTCTTTCAGAGTCAATTTGGAAACCCGGATATCACTTGGGAAAACTCTGTTAAAAGAGATCTGGGGATTGAGGCTAGCTTTTTCAAAAACCGACTAAAGTTAACCGCTGATGCTTATGATGAAGACCGAACCCAGATTGCATTGCGTCGTACGAATTCCGCGCCGCTAATCTATGGAGCGACATTGCCGATTGTCAACTACGGAGCTAATTATAATAAGGGATATGACTTGGAACTCTCTTATAATAATTTAGGTAACAATTTTAATTATGGCATCAATATTCAATATTCTCGATACAGAAACCGGGTGGTCATTAACGATGAGGCTTTTAATTTACCAGCTTATCAAAGTCTTTTAGGAACACGCCTTGGACAATTTGTTGGCTATCAAGTGATTGGCTTTTACCAGAATGCTGCTGATATCGCCGCAAGCCCAGTTAATAACGCAACCGGTGTTCGAGTGATTCCGGGAGATTTAAAATATCAGGATACCAATGGGGATGGAACAGTTGACTCACAAGACAGGGTTACTATAGGTGGCACAGATATTCCTCAAGGCATATTGGGGGTTGAACCAACGGTAAGCTATAAAGGAATATCGCTATCAGCTCTTTTCCAGGGTGCTTTTGAAGTGAATTCTGCTGTTTTGCCCTATGACCCGGGACGTTCGCAAGTCTATACACCAATGCTTGGCAGATGGAAATCGCCGGCAGATAATGAAACTGCAAGTTGGCCGGTTGCCAAACCAACAAATTATCCCAACAATCCCAGTTATGTGTTGAACTCTTTCCTGTTGCAAAATTCTAGTTATGTTAAGCTACGAAATGTGGAACTTGCCTATCAGTTTCCATCAACACTTGCAAAAAGTCTGAATGTACAAAGCATAAGGGTTTCACTGACTGGTCAGAATCTATACACTTGGACTAAATTCAAGGGTGGTCTTGATCCGGAAATTGCCAACGGAGCTACCGCAGGTGGACTATCCAATTCCAACATTTACCCCTTATCCAAAGTATACAACTTTAGTGTTAATGTTCAATTCTAATTCGAAGCATATGTTTAAAAAGATATTTACCGGTTGTCTATTAATGATATTACTAGGCCAGGCAGGTTGTAAAAAAGACTTCCTACAATTGGATTTGGGCACTACCCTGCCCGAAGAAAAAGTTTTTGCAGATCCCTTGCTAACTACTCGCTTTGCCGATAATGCATACAATTTCATGATTGATGATTATGGTCGTTTGCAGGATACTTACAAAGGCACCACCGGACAGCTAACCGATGAGGCGACAGGGGTAGTAATCAGTTTAGCTCCTATTTGGGCGGGCAATTATTTGGTCGCAAACACCGAAATTGCCAGTACATATCCCCGGATGTATCAAGGCATACGGATTGTAAATACCGTTCTGGCTAATATAGATAAGGTTCCCTGGTCGGGCAGCATGTTTAATCCAAAGTTAGTTCGTGCACAAATGCTTTTTCTGCGTGCAATGTTTTATTTTGAACTCATCAAGCGTTACGGGGGCGTAATTATCGCCGATAGGCCATTTACCCCTACCGAAGACATCGACTTGCCAAGAAGCAGCTATCAGCAAACGCTGGACTTTATTCTCAAAGACCTTAAAGATGCTGAAGATATTCTAAAAGTGGAATCCTCACTCAATTATTCTCCGGCTACAGATTGGGATGCGGGAAACTTTGGCCGGCCGACTGTAGGTGCGGTTAAGGCTTTACGCGCGAGATTATTAATGCTCGATGCTAGCCCATTGCATAACGCCTCTGGCGATCCGGCCAAATGGGCTATCGCAGCCGCGGCATCAAAAGAGATTATCGATATGAGCAAATATGCCCTGCAACCCGATTACAATACTTTGCTTAATGTGGACACCTCTCCGGAATATATCATGATAAAGGTACGAGCACCCAGGCAAATGGGCGGTTCTAGTTTTCCAAATGATTTTGTGATGTCTCCTGGCTCGGGTGGCGCACAGGGTTTACTCAATCCGACCCAAAATCACGTGGATTTATATGAAGCGGTTAAGCGCAATACATCCACCGGACCTATTGTTAGCAGTGCACCGATAAATGCCGCAGGCTCTGGTTATGATCCGCAGAACCCCTATGCGAACCGTGATCCCCGCTTTTATGCAAATATCATTTACCACAATATGAGCTGGCAGGGGCGCCAGATCCAAATGTATGAAGGAGGAAGTGATTTTAGAATCGGAACAAATACCTTCACTAGAACGCGCTATTATTGCAAAAAATTATGGCCTGAAGTGTACCGAGCAGGTGCAACTGCACGCAGTCTAATAAATTACATTTATTTCCGTTACGCTGAAGTGCTTTTAAATTATGCTGAAGCAATGAATGAGGCAAATGGTCCGGGCGTTGAAGTTTACCAAAATATTAACCTGGTAAGGGCCCGTGCTGGTATGCCAGGTCTGCCAGCAGGGCTATCCAAAAATGATATGCGTACCCGTATACAAAATGAAAGAGCAGTTGAATTTGCTTTCGAGGATATTCGCTGGTGGGATATCATGCGATGGAAGAAAGGTCCCGAGTTGGTTTCACAGACCCTTACCGCGATGAACGTTTTGAGGGTTGGAAATGGCTTTAGTTATTCCATTGTTCCCGTTGAGGCAGCTTATCAGCGAACGGCTTTTCAGGAGCGTCAATATTTATATCCGATTCCATTGACTGAGGTGAATAAGTCCAAAGGAATTTTAATTCAAAACCCAGGCTGGTAAATCAATGACCATTACTTACAACAATCAAATCCAATCGTATGAAATTTTTTAGCAAGTATAGTTTGCTGCTTTCCATGCTCTGCCTGTGTGTATTGGGAACCTTTGCACAACAGGATAAGGAAGCCAAGTCAGATACTATTTTTAAGGGTATTGTGCTGGATGCGCAAAGTAAACCGCTATCTGGAGTATCGGTTTATATTCAGGAAAAAATAGGCACGGTGTCTTCCGATCTCAAGGGGGAATTTGCGATTAAGGCTAACGTGGGTGATGTGCTTATCCTTCGAAACCGGGGCTACATAACCCAACAACAGATTTTAGGCAATGAAAATCTTTTGAGCATAACCTTAATCAGAGCGGATGCAGATGCGGGAGAAGAGGATAATGCGACCACACCATTTGCCATTCTTAAAAAAAGGAATGTATCTGGTGCAGTTACCGTGTTAAACGGAAGTAATATCCCTCAGTTACCAACTAATGATTTACGCAACCTGTTCGCCGGACGTTTATCTGGTCTGTATCAGTCACAGGTTGGTACCGCCCCCGGAACAACGGTAACAAATGTATTCATGCGAAGCATCAATTCTTTCAATGCTAGAACAGCCAGAATATTTGTTGATGGTACCGAAAGAGATTTTGGGGATATGGACATCAGCGAGATAGAAAGCATAACCGTACTTAAAGATGCCTCGACGCTAGCCTGGTATGGTTTACGGGGCGGCAATGGGGTAGTTATGGTGACCACGAAAAAAGGAGATTCAATCCGCTCTTACATTCATTTTGATGCTCAAGTGGGTTTTCAGAATGCCATCAATTTGATAAAACCATTAAATTCATATGACTATGCGAGTCTTTATAATGAGGCTTCTTTAAATGATGGTGCTGTGGCGCCCTATAATCAGGCAGCGCTTGATGCCTATCGCAATAACACCTTACCCTTTTTGTTTCCAAACAACAACTACATAGAAGATTACTTGCGTAAAACCGCTCCGATCCAGCGCTATGCATTTTCAATGGGCGGTGGTAAAAGAACGGTTCGCTATTTTGCCTCGGTAAGCTACTTAAATCAGCGGGGCTTTTTAAACAATACTCAAACGCCCAGTTTCGATTCAAATGTTGGTTTTAGGAAGCTCAATTTCCGTGGGAACATTGATTTTGAAGCCAATAAATACTTAACCGTTAGCCTGCATGCAGGAGTGCGCACTGAAAACAGGCTTTCGCCCGGTACTGGCCTGACTGATGTCATGAATAATATATACAATACCCCACCTAATGCTTACCCTATCTTAAATGCAGATGGTTCCCTAGGTGGTACGGCGCAGTATACAAAAAACCTGCTAGGTTTATTACAGCAAAGTGGTTATACGAGTGACCAAAACCGGGTTTTACTGGCAACGCTAAGCGTCAGACAGAAGCTGGACTTTTGGATACCAGGCCTATCATTCAATGCTGTAGGTTCATATGACGGGGTTGGAAATTACATTTCAGGACTTACCCAGCAATATTCGGTTGCCGACCAAACGCTTGCAAATCCAGCCAACTACCTAACGGCTAGCCCAGTGGCCTACCGCACAACCACTTATGGAAACAATGCTTTGCAGAATGAGTTTTGGGCAGGCTTCGATTATGAGAAGACACTGGGGAGTCATCATCTAAATGTTTCACTGAAAGGACAGCGCTTCGCCGATAAAGCCCCTGAACGACTGGATTTTCGTAACCAGGGACTTGCAGGGCGTATTGATTATAATTATAAGCAAAGGTATTTCGCTGGATTTACCGCAGGCTATTCTGGTTCGGAGAATTTTGCACCAGGCAAGCGTTATGGCTTTTTCCCAGCCATTTCGGCAGGCTGGATACTTTCTGAAGAAAAGTTTTTAAAATCTGTACCAATCCTTAGCTACTTAAAATTGCGGGCGTCCTATGGCAGCGCCGGTAATGGGGACATTGGGGGTTCGCGTTTTCCTTTTGAAAGTTTTTACAGCAGAAATCTTTCTAGTGGTGGTTATAGCTTTGGTCTGACACCAACAGCAACGAATTCCGCTTCAGAATCTAATCTTGGAAATCCCAATATTACCTGGGAGACGGTTCGAATGCTAAATACAGGTTTTGATGTACGCTTTCTGAATGATGCGCTTGGCTTATCGGTAGATTATTACCAGACCCGCCGAGACAACATTCTGACCGCAAACATTTTTCCTAGCCTTATTGGTCAAGACGCTGGATTGGTCAATGGTGGAAAAGTACAGAGCCGTGGATTGGAATCATCTGTTTTTTATTCTAAAAAATTAGGTAAGCTGGAGATGAACTTCAATGGCAATGTTCTTATTTCAAAAAGTAAGGTTCTTGCAGAGAATGGTCAAGAAGGACTCCCCCTCTATCAACAGACTGTTGGTCATATTGCAGGCTCGACACTAGTATTCCTATCCGATGGCCTTTTTCAATCTCAGGCAGAGATAAATAGCCATCCCCAACAAACTCTGGCAGGAAGAGTAGCTCCCGGAGATATTAAATACAAAGATATTGGCGGTCCACTGGGGGTTCCGGACGGTATAATAGACAACAATGACCAAGTCCGCATCGATAAAACCGCACTTCCCAATACCTATTATGGATTTGGTGGTAATCTGCGCTACGGCATCCTTGATTTAGTGTTTCAGTTTCAGGGGGTGGTTGGCCGGACGATAAATATCCAGGGTCTGGTGAATAGCGGTCCGAGTGCTTTCAATGCATTAAGTTTAGACCGTTATACGCCGTCTAATGCCGCCAATGCCAGATTCCCAAGACTTGGGATAGCAGATAGAGGAAACAATACTGCTGCATCAGATTACTGGTTGCGTTCTGCGGATTATCTAAGTCTTAAATCCCTAGAAGTAGGGTTTAATTTACCTAGTAAATTGACCACAAAGCTGGGCGTAAGCAATGCACGCCTATACATTGGCGCTTTAAATTTATTTACCACCAATGATTTAGGTATAGGAGTTAACCCCGAGGTGCCTAATGCCGGAAGTGGCAGCACGTATCCATATTCAAGAACTTATACACTGGGAATCAGCGTCGCTTTATAAACATTACAAAGGAATAAAATATGAAAAACCACAATAGGGAGCATCTAAAATATCTGTTGATTGTATTGGTGATCTGCATGGGATGTAAAAAAGATTACTTAAAATTTGATTACACTGATGGAAGCATTCGGGAAGAAGATGTCTGGAAATCCGATCGCAATTCAAGGGGATTTTTAAATACAACATATGCCGGGCTAATTAATGGCTACAGTGTGGATGGTGATGGGGCTTTGTTGGCATCGGCTTCCGATGAAGCGGTCAACTCTAACGTAAACTCTAGGATAAACATCATCAATAATGGCACCTGGGGAGCACTGCGTACAATTGATGACCAGTATAATAATATGTATACCAATATCCGTAAAACGAATCTGTTTTTAGAGAAAAGTGGTAGTAGTGCGATAACGCCAGCGAGTGATATTGTCAGGTTAAAGGGGGAAGCATATTTTTTAAGGGCTATGTATCATTTTGAACTTATGAAACGCTATGGGCAGATAATATTGGCAACCAGATCCTATACTACTACAGACGATTTGGATTTACCAAGAAATACGCTCGATGAAGTTATTGCGCAAATCAGTGCAGACTGCGATGAGGCAATAAAGGTTTTGCCTGCTTCTCAATCAGACTTGGGAGTGGCGGATAAAGGAAGGGCAACTGCAGGGGCTGCGCTTGCTTTAAAGTCTCGGATGTTGCTTTATGCAGCCAGTCCGCTTTACAATACCAATGGCGATCTTTCTAAGTGGACTGCTGCAGCCGCCACCGCCAGGCAGCTCATAAACCTCAATAAGAATTCACTATTGCCTTTAGCCCAATTGGGAAATTTATGGGACTTTTCCGTTGCTGCCTCCAATTACAGCCCGGAAGTTATTTTCGCAACAAATGTTAGTGCCACCAATTCTATCGAAAGCAACAATGCACCGATAAGCTACGAAGGTAAAGGAAGGACCAACCCTACTCAGGAGTTGGTAAATGCTTTTGAGATGCGCGTAAGTGGCAAGCCAATTACGGACAACACTTCAGGGTTTTCTCCTACAGATCCCTACTCCACAACTGGTGCAAGTGCGCGAGACCCTAGACTGTCTTTATTTATCATTTATAATGGTCAATCCTTTAAATCAAGAGCTGTTGAAACCTTCACAGGTGGCCGGGATAATATGCCAATAAACATCAATAACACCAAAACTGGCTATTACCTAAGAAAGTTTCTTTCGGAGAGTTCAGCTTGGGCGACGGGTGCTACAAGTGTAAACCGAAACCGTCCCTGGATATTTTTCCGTTATTCAGAAGTTTTGTTGAACTATGCCGAAGCCTTGAATGAAGCTAGTGGACCTGTTACTGATGTTTATACTTATGTAAATCAGATTCGCCTACGTGCTGGCATGCCAGTGTTGCCAGCAGGATTAACGCAGTCACAAATGCGTGAGCGAATCCAGAATGAGCGCCGCGTTGAGTTATGCTTTGAGGGGCATCGTTTTTTCGATGTGCGCCGATGGAGGAAAGGTACAGAACTTTTCAACAAATCAGTTTCGGGTATACAAATTACAAAAACCGGAACCAGCTTAACATACGTCCCCTTTCAGGTTGAAAACCGAGTGTTCACAGAAAAAAATAATTTATTTCCAATACCTCAGTCAGAATTGAATAAAGCGAGTAAGTTAAAACAGAACCCAGGGTATTAGCATTTAACAATAGGAATAGCTCCTATAAAAGATTTCAGTAACAGGGTGGGGAATTAATGTTTATAAAAAAAATGAAGCCGATTTCTCTTGCCTATTATAGAGCAAAAAATGAACTTAAAGAAGCGATTAAAGTACTTTAATGTTTTTGAGGATGATTTGTGTTAAAAGATTAAAATCAGTTGGATCGGAATATTGAGATTTCATCGCCATTTAATCTTTTAATTTTTGAGGTTCAAAGGGCAGCTCACAGGGGTTTTGAAAAATCTATATGAAAACGAATATTACAATCTTTCTTGTTTGTTTTCTATGCTGTAGTAAGTCCATGCATGGTCAGCAGTTATTAGATACTTCCACTCTAAAATCAATGAATACCACTCATGACATCCGTCTGGGACCATGGGGGCCTTATTCTAAGAAATATGCTGGTATATCACATATCCCTGATATAGCCGCTGGGATGCGCTTCGATTTTTTTGTGATGCCGGGTTTTTACCGAAATAAAGTTTTGATTCCCAATGTAAATTTTGAATCTGGGTATTTCCCCTGGCAGGCAGATTCTAGGCAAGGCTCCTATACTTACCGGTATGAATTGATCTGGAAAGATCAGGTGTATGTGGACGTAAATTATCAGATAGTAGATAGTAGTAAGGTAATTGTAAGTATTAAGTGTGTAAACCGCACAGAACTTCCTCAAAGTCTTGCTTTAAACCTAATGGCTTCGATGAATTATCCCGAGGTATGGCCAAGGTTTAAATTACAAAAGTCTTCGCAAGATGTCTGGATAAATGCAGTGGATTATAAACAAATACGTTTTGCAAGACAGGAGCCTAAAGATAATCTAGTTACTGATGGTCTGATGAATGGAGAAATGCGTAACGAAGGCTTTATTGATGGGTCTGCGTTGACAAAAAAGTTTGGACAGTCAGCGGGTAACTCGTTATCCTACTCAATTCCAGCTCAATTCAAAAAGGGTTATCTCACCATCTTCTATCGGGCTGATATTGGCGCGGTGAGCAGGATTTCAGCTTCCGGAGCGATTCATCAGCAAATCATTCTAGAGGGAGATGGCAAACTTAAATGGATTGAAATTCCTTTTGAGTGGGATGGGTCAGGCCGGTTGATACTAACATCGCTTGAGGGAGATGGCGTGGAACTCAATGGTCTACTCTGGAGCATTAAAAAAGACACAAAATTCGCGATTGAAGATAATCTTAAGGTGGTAAATCCGAAAGTATCAACGGATTTTAAAAATCGTCAGGCAATTCTAAAATATCAACATGCTCCGGGCTATTATGGTATGAGCTGGGGTAATTCCTCATATAAAATTCGCGAAATCCGCAATGATGAACTTGATGTCTACTTTCGTAAAGCTATTCATAATCATGTCGATAGCATCCTGAAAGGAAATAATCAGGGCCATTTTGAAAATATATTTATCAGACCACTCGTGCTATTGGCGGGAAGTGAAAAAACTTTTAGTTGTGTACTAACGCACAACCCTAGTATGGCTGCAGCTAGACAAAACATGTCTGCACCTAAAAACATACCACAAAAAGCGCAAAAACCTTTTATTGGCCCAACTTTTCTCCCAGAAAGTAAAACCTATGCTTTTAGTCAGAAAATGCTCCGGGCAGCCTTACTGGAGAATATCGTCTATCCTATCTACACCCAGCGAAGTTACATCAGGCATTATACACCCGGGAAATGGTGGAATAGTTTGTACACCTGGGATTCGGGTTTTATCGCTTTAGGGCTTAATGAGTTAGATATAAACAGAGCCGTAGAATGCATCAATGCTTACACAACTGAACCTGGCAGCCAATCCGCCTTTATTCATCATGGCGCTCCAGTTCCGGTGCAGGTTTACGCATTTTTTGATTTATTAAACAAAACGCAGTCATTGCCACTACTTGAATATTTCTATCCTAGGCTAAAGCAATATTATAGTTTTTTATCTGGCAAGCTAGGTAGCTCCTCAACAGGACGATTGAAATCGGGATTACTTAACACCTGGGATTACTTTTACAATTCAGGTGGATGGGATGATTACCCAGCGCAGGTAGGTATTCATCAGCAGCGGCTGGAATCCACTGTCTCACCCGTAATTACAACTGCCCAGTGTATACGTTTCGCGAAAATATTGCGCATGCTTGCAAAAAAGTTGAACAAAAATGCAGATGCTGCGGATTATGACATCGAAATTAAAGCATTTTCCAAAAGTCTTCAGGCTTACAGCTGGAATGAGGAAAGCGGTTATTTCAGCTATGTGCGTCATGATTCAAGTGGTAAAGCAATAGGTGCCTTCCGCTATAAAGATGGTAGTGATTATAATCAGGGTATGGATGGAGCTTATCCTCTATTTGCCGGGATTTGCACCCCAGCGCAACAGAACATATTGCTAAAAAAACTTTTCTCGGCTGATCATATGTGGACCCCTTACGGCATGGGCGTGGTTGACCGGGCGGCAGCTTATTACCTCAACGATGGATATTGGAATGGGTCAGTGTGGATGCCGCATCAATGGTTTATGTGGAAGACCATGCTTGATTTAGGCAAACCTGAACTTGCGATGCGAATCTCGAGCACGGGCCTTGAGGTCTTCAAGCGGGAAACGGATCATTCCTATTATACTTTTGAGCATTACCTCTCCGAAACCGGCCGGGGCGCGGGCTGGCATCAGTTTTCAGGTCTTTCTACTCCGGTTTTAAACTGGTATAATTCCACTTTTAAGATCGGAAACGTCACCACCGGTTTTGAAATTCTACAAGAAAAAAGCGAGTTTAATTCGGAATTTTCCAATTATGAAGCATTACTAAGTTTTGATGATTCGACGCCCGCACACGCGCGTAGCATGCTTATCTGTTTAAATCCGTCTTATCAGTATCAGGCAATGTTCAATGGAAGGGTAATCCAACACCTGCAGCCTTATCCCGGGCTGCTTCAGGTAACACTACCAGCAACCAATGTTGCTGGACAATTAATTATCAAAATAAAAGGGCGTAAGTAGAAAGGTCGAAAAACATTTTAATAACTGGCTTTATTAATAGCCTCACTTATGATTTCTGTCTTCATGAAATATTATCAGCTAAGAAAAGCACTGCCATTCCCCCGGCGCGCAGGACATTATTTGGCCCGATGCGATTATTCTCTCTTCAAGACCATCGCCCAGGTTCCAATGTGGAATATAGCCTAAAACATTACGTTTACTTAATGCGCTAAGTAAGTAAGGTAGATTCAAACTCTTCGATGGGAACCGTAAAATAGGGTTCAGCTGAAATTAAAAAATTCTTAAAGTGCGGGGATGTATTATGTTCTTCCATTGCAGCCTCTGATGCCCATTCCTCCATCATGATAAAAAATCCTGGTTGTTGAGTAACTTGATGTAATTCATATTTCAGACATCCTGGCTCTTTTCTGGTTTCTTGTATAAGTTGGACAAAAAGACCATTTAATTTTTCAAGATCTGCGCTATTGTTTTTCGCGCGGATAAGTGCTGTTATTGTTATCATATTGTTTAAATTTATTAAGGTTAATGGTAAAATTTTTCTAAAAAATCTTCTTTTCATTTTAACTTTTCGCACTTTTTATTTTTAAATCAAAATAAAAAATGGAATACCAAACAATGCCTTCTTCCAATAGTACTCGATAGTTTTTCATATCCTGTTGCTTTCCGGCTGGCAATCTTTCAAAGAAGTTTTAATCCTTGTCAGCTTACGTTCCCAAAAGCAATTTCTTCATTCATTTGTGGCACTAACCAATTTGCCATCTTTTCTATAAAAAGATAATCTTGATACATATCCTTGAAGGCATGCAAAACAAAACTACTATTACTTACGCCCTCATCAAATGGCTTTGCTGCATAAATAATCTATTATCATCAACAAAAGATCCACAAAATTTTCTTCTGAGTGCACTGTAGGTTTTGTAATCTCTCACGTGGATATATCCTTTAAATTTAGGAGCTAAGTAATACAATGGTATCTATATTTTTCTCCTAAGAACAAAATTAGGACATATACCTTTTACAACTTGGTACAATTTGGTTATAAATTTGTACATACCAATCCAGAGCGTTTAAAACTAATGCATTGTTAGTGGAGAAATTCGCCTAAAATTGCTTTCAACCGGCAGGGACTTTAATCAAAAAAAATCTATTTTTTTGCCTGAATTTTGTCAGTCATACTTGATAAATCTAAAAGTGAGTTTACCAATGAAATATCCACAACAGTAGAAAACACGATATAAAATCTGCTACGAGACAATCTTTGGGACAGCTGCGCCTTCGACAAGAAAAAGCATTGTTTTTAACCTATTTTTTTACCTTCCACAGCCATCACTGATATCTGCTACAGAATTGCATTGAAAATTGCAGGGTGATGCGCTTAAGTTTTTGAATATTACGGCCTAAACAAAATTAAGATGAGAAACATGGTACCATGCGGCGTGATGGGTAATGATTTCAGAGAAAGTCTATTTATTTTTTCTTGCAAATCTGGAAACATCGCTTCAATACCTTCCATAGATACTAGAATGGAAGCACTACTTCCCAATGCTAAGCTTTCCCGAATTCTTTGCCTAACATGATGCTCGTAATCGCCGTTACGGAGCGCATCACAGACTTCATCATTTTTCTAAGCGAGCCTATTTCCGGGCGGTAACGGTAATCTCTACACTGGCCTTTTGTGGCAAATGAGCGATCCCGATACAGGTTCTGGAAGGAAAAGGTGGTTTAAAATAATTTTTGTAAAGTGTATTAAACTTTGCGTACTGTCCAAAATCTTTCAAATAAACAGTAACTGTAATTATCTTATCCATTGATGACCCGGCGGAGATTAGGATTGTATTGATTTTTTCAAAAACCTGATTGACTTCCTGATCAAAACTTGGTGCTGGCACACCAACCTGTCCCGACAAAAAGATAAGACCACCAGCTTCCCTGAATGCGCTAAATGGTTTATCGTTCAGATTTTGAGCATACGATGCGATTGAAAACAATATTGCTATTGCAGTAATTGATATTTTTTTCATTGTAATCCATATTTACTAATCAGCAACACCATAGCAGACATTGCTGCCGCACCCATGGCCACCTCTCTAGGGTTAATTTTATCATAGGTATCCAATCTGCTATGGTGAATATCAAATAGACGGCTATCATCGCAATCCAGGCTAATGAGTGCAAGAGCCTTGTTTTTCATTGGAACCAAATCAATTCCACGCTGCTCCAACTGGATGTCTCCAGCCTTGTAGGTTTCAAATAACTTCGCCCATTGCCTAAACTGCTTTAAGGCCTTGGAGCCTGCTTCCACCCTAAAGCCTCTGGCTGCAAAACCGCCCGCATCAGATTCCATGACAGCGATATGCTTCTCACCATTCAATGTGGCTTGCCTGGCATATTCTACTGCACCGTGTGCACCTGCCTCTTCATTCATGTATAGCACAACACGCACAGTACGGGCGGGCCTGAAGCCTAATTGATTAAACACCCTGAGCATTTCCATCGACTGGACCAACCCGGTTCCATCATCAGAGGCACCCTGACCAAGATCCCAGGAATCAAGATGTGCACCAAGGGTCACAATCTCCTGTGGAAATTCCCAACCTTTGATTTCCGCAATCACATTGTTGGACCTAACTGGTGATAAAAGCCTGCATTTCAGCTCCAAAGATAGTATCATTCGTGGATCGGCTTTTAGTGCAGCGCTAAGCCGGTCTGCGCTTATTGTGCTTAATGCGACAGCAGGGATTTTTTTCACTTTTTCATCATAGCTAACAGCGCCGGTATGGGGAACATTGTCTTTTGAAAGCGTCAAGGATCGAATTAATGCCCCTACAGCCCCTCTTTTAGCGGCAGCTATGGCGCCAAGAGATCGTTGATCCACTGCCTTAAGATAGGCCTTAAAAACTTCCACCTCGGTAGGATCCATCGCCCGGTTAAAAAATACGAATTTACCAGCAATCTCCGCATCTGTCATATCCGCTAAAGCTTTCCATGAATTTACCTCGACGACCTCGGACTGCAGAATTCCATCTGTAGGAATCGATCCTCCAAGCGCACTGATATCAAGTCTGCTTTTTCCACCAGATGCGCTGAAATAGGCTCGCTCAGTATCCCCCCTTTCCCAGCGGGGAACAGTTACTGGCTGGAGGTATACCCTATCGGGCTTGTAACCTTCCATTACGGATTTTGCCCATACAACCGTCTGCTCCGCGGCTGCAGATCCGCTAATTCTTGGACCTATCTTATAGACCAGCTCCCGCAGGTTTTGATCCATTGTATGATCCTTCAGTACCTGGGTATAAATCTTGCGGATCATTACAGAATCTGCATCTACCTGGGCTAAGGCAGGATTAAAGATCAGCAGCGCAAAGCCAAGCGAAACCATAGAGATGGTTTGATGAATAGATTTCATTCCTTATTGTCCTTTACCTGTGGTCGTATAATTGATCGGAAACCACCTGTAGCCCTTTCCTAGCGGTCTGATATGGCCGATTCCCGGAAAGGATAGGTGATCTGCAGCAATCCAGTACCCTTCTTTTGCAGCCTGCTCAAAAGCCTTTTTGCGAGTCCTCGCTGCCCAGGCAGGATCAACATCATAAACAATGGTGATTTCAGGCTTGGCAAATTGTACTGCTCCAGAATGCAGGATGTCACCCCAGAACAAAATCTTCTCTCCTTCACTGGTTACTTGGTAAAAACTATGGCCTGGCGTATGTCCGGGGCTGGCTAACGGAGTTACTCCGGGAAAAAGCGTTTTACCATAATCAAAGGTTTTGATCTTACCCGCTTTCAGATATGGTAACATTTTAAGCCTCGCCTGGTCAAAATAAGGTTTCATTTTATCAGTGGCTTTGGCATATTGTTCATCATTGAGCCAGTAATCTGCTTCCTGTTTGCTTACATAAACTGTAGCGTTGGGAAATACCATTTTATCGCCGTCCATCAGCCCTCCTGTATGATCGGTATGAATGTGAGTAATTAATATCACCTCGATCTCTTCGGGATTATAGCCAGCACGCTTCATATTTGCAGGTAGGTGTCCAAGTGTCGGGCCGTATAGTTCAGAGGTTCCCGCATCAATCAGAATGGTCTTTCCGCCAACTTTAACTATATAGGCATTGACAGAGGCTTCAACAACCGGCTGCTGAAAATTCAGGTTGGTCAACGCTTTTACCTCGTCAACATTGGTGTTGGTTAATAGCTTATCAAGCTCCTGAGGGATGCTTCCATCTGATAAAGCGATAACCTCTATGCTGCCTAGCTTCATGTGATAGCTACCGGGCTGAGCAAGAACTCCTTCTTGATGCTGTGCCTTAGCCACCTGCATGAATGTTAAAACGAATACCGTAAAGGTAATATAGAAAGCAGCAGAGCTTTTGACCCGCTTTAGAAGATATTTGTATGTTTTCATTTTTAAAATATTTATCGTGCGACAAAACTATGGCTTACATACAAAACTTAAAAGTACGCACTTCATTATAGCATAGGGTTAAAATTATCCCTATAGCCCCATTCCTTTCGTTTCTCGACCTTCCTGGGTCCATCTCATAATTATAAGCAGACAGCTAAACACAAATGGGCTAGGATAAACTGCTACCGCTTTGATGCGTATTGCTTTGGCACCAATCATCAATGGCACATCCTTGTTAAATCTGTCTGCAGAGTAAACAGCTATGGGTTGCAGCAATACGTGTATTTAATCTTCAAGATACCTGAGGAAATTTTGAATCAGCCAAGGTTATCACGCAAGATGCTGAAATCGACCAATAGATAAGCAGGTGACATAACGACAAGATAATTATGTATCTGGTTTAGTTTGACGCAGTGCGCAGCCAGTAAGACTTTCAGACGAGCTTAGCTCATTTTTCAATTTGGCATTCTAGCTTTAAGAACTGTATTTCCTAAAAGAGACATAAGGCCTTAGGAAGATTGATGTTACACTGTAAACTAACAAAAGGCCGGAATAAGCCCTGGAGTTGCTACATTTGACTGGAGGAATTTAGTTGTCAGATTTAACTAGAAACTTTTAAATTTGATTATATGAGCAAACGAGTATTTGATGATTCCTTCAAAAAAATGGCTATAGATTTATCTAATAGCCGAGGATCGGTGAAAGAGGTTGCAGATGAGCTTGGAATAAACGATAGCCTTCTGAGTAAATGGAGACAGCGTGAGTCGGAGCCCAAACAGAGTCC
>NZ_WKKH01000048.1 GCF_009674725.1 Pedobacter petrophilus
CAAATCTTAAAAGCCTCAAATCAGGCATTTAACAAAGAACCCTTGCAGTAACAACTGCAGGGGTTTCTGCGTTATCAGAAAGTTGGAGGAACAAAGAGCAGGGAACAAAGAGCAAGGAGCAAAGAGCAGGGAACAAAGAGCAAGGAACAAAGACTAAAGAGATAAAATGGAAAGCCAATAGGGCCAAAAACGGACGACGACTGACGAAAAACGGATAGTGATGCTCAGTTAAAGAGATAAGCGGAAAGGCTAAAGCGGAAAATGGAAAAGTGAAAAGGCAAGCGAACCAAAAACGAACTACGACAGACGAAAAACGACTAACAATACTCAGTTAAATAGATAAGCGGAAAGGCTAAAGCGGAAAGCTGAAAGGCTAAAGTGAAAAGGCAAGCGAACCAAAAACGAACTACGACAGACGAAAAACGACTAGCAATACTCAGTTAACGAGATAAGCTGAAAGGCTAAAGTGGAAAGGCAATAGAGCCAAAACGGACAACGAAAAACAATCAACGGAAACGAAATCTCAAAAGCGACGCTTAAACTCATGTTTAAATTCTGCTTGCAATAGATGAAATATATAACCGTTATATATTAATACTAATCTGAATTTAATGTATTGGTAATAATAAAGTTAAATCTGTGCTCTTACCTCTTTTAGGGTTTAACTTTTTAGTAGCTGCTACAACTGTCTAGATTGATAAATGTTATATTTGTGAAATTTTGTATCATTATGCAGACGTTAACGGGATTAAAATGTGGAGAATTGAAGGGTTGTACTTCCTTGAAGCTTTCTGAAGGATTAACAGACTTTCCGATAGAGATTTTCACATTGGCAGAAACTTTAGAATATCTCGACTTATCAGACAATAAATTATCTGAGTTGCCGGAAGATTTCGGAAAGTTGAAAAAGCTAAAGGTTTTCTTTTGTTCTAATAACGATTTCACTACCTATCCTCAGGTATTAGCAGATTGTCCGCTGCTTGATATTGTTGGCTTCAAGGCTAATCGGATCGAGTATATTCCTAATGCTGCCATAGGGGCAAACTTAAGGTGGTTAATTCTGACCAATAATCAGGTTTCGGTTTTACCCACATCTATTGGTAAATGTCTCCGTATGGAAAAATTAATGCTTGCCGGGAATAGATTAACAGCTTTGCCAGATGAGTTGCAATACTGTAAATCTTTAGCACTGCTAAGGCTTTCTGCGAATGAAATTGAAGCAGTACCCGAATGGTTATTTACAATGCCGAAATTATCATGGTTAGCGATTTCAGGAAACCCATGTAGCAGAAATTCCATTGCGGAAATTGAAGCTCCGGTTATTGCTTATGAGAGCCTGCAAATTAAAGATAGATTAGGCGAAGGTGCTTCAGGAACTATTTACCGCGCTTCAAGAGACGGCATACTTCAGGATGTAGCAGTAAAGGTTTTTAAGGGAGATGTGACCAGCGATGGCTATCCGGAAGATGAAATGAGTTCGAGTTTAGAAGCAGGTGAACACGATACATTGGTTAAGATTCTCGGTAAAACAGATAATCTGATTGAATCAAAAACTGGTCTGGTGATGGAACTGATCCCAAAACATTACGTTAATCTCGGAAATCCTCCAAGTTTAAAGACTTGCACCCGTGATGTTTTCGATCCGAACATTAAATATTCTGCAAAGCAGATCATTAATATATTAACTTCTATTTCTTCAGTTGCAAACCATCTGCACGAGAGGGGAATTATGCATGGCGATTTATATGCACACAATATGCTGATTGATGATGAGGGTAATACCTTATTCGGAGATTTTGGAGCCGCTACGATGTATGATAGAGATCAGTTGACAGATGCCTATGCACTGGAACGAATCGAAGTAAGCGCTTTCGGGTATCTGATTGATGATCTCTTATCTTTATATCAAATAAGTACAAGTGACAATTTTAGTCTTGCATTGACTTTCTTAAAAGAATTATGTCATTCAACGAATACCAAAAGCCGTCCGAGTTTCGCGGAAATCGAATCAATATTAGCCGAGGTCAAGCCGGCACTTTAACTAATTAACTTTCTTTTACCGCTAACTGGCCACAAGCGGCATCGATATCTTTTCCGCGACTACGGCGAATGTTGGTTGTAATTCCCTGTGATTTCAGATAGTTAGCAAAGGCATCGATTTTATCTCCTTCTGCATTGGTAAAATCGGCAAATGAGATTGGGTTGTATTCAATCAGGTTTACTTTGCAGGGGATATGTTTACAAAACTTTGCCAGGTCCATTGCATCTGAGATCTCATCATTGAAATGGTTAAATACAATGTATTCGTAAGTAACAGGGTTTTTTGTTTTAGCGAAATAATATTTCAGGGCTTCAGACAATGCCTTTAATGAATTTGCTTCGTTGATCGGCATAATTTCATTCCGTTTCTTATCATCTGCAGCATGAAGAGAAAGTGCCAGATTGAATTTAGCACCATCGTCTCCCAGTTTTTTGATCATTTTCGCAATGCCGGCGGTAGATACGGTAATGCGTTTATAACTCATATTTAAACCATCGGGCGCGGTAATCCGCTCAATTGACTTTAAGACGTTGGCATAATTAAGTAATGGCTCGCCCATCCCCATATATACGATATTGGTAAGTGGGTTATTATAATTTTGTTTAGCCTGTTTATCAATTAGCACAACCTGGTCGTAAATTTCATCTGCATTTAAATTCCGTTTACGATCCATATAGCCTGTTGCACAAAATTTACAGGTTAGGCTACAGCCAACCTGAGAACTTACGCAGGCAGTCATGCGGTCTTCCAACGGAATGAGTACACCTTCAACAATGTTACCATCTGCTAAACGGAATGTATTTTTGATGGTATGATCGCTACTAAACTGCGAATTATTTACCTGAACGGCATTAATGGCAAATCCTTCATCCAATGTTTTGCGCAAATCTTTTGAAAGATTGCTCATTTCATCAAAATTAGTAGCTGATTTTTCCCATAACCACTGATAAATCTGCTTTGCCCTGAATGCAGGCTGTTGCATGACCACTAAGTGCTGTTGCAACTGTGCTAAATCAAGTGAGCGGATATCGATCTTTTTTGCTATTACCATTTGCTGCAAAGGTACTCAAAAAGCGTATAAGCTGAAAGGACTATACTAAAAGACTAACTATCAGCTTTTAATTTTTACAATTAGCTGTTTTCGCGTTATCTTGTTCTGCCTCTGGTATTTGATTTAGCAGTTGCCTTGCCTTTTGCAGGTCTGGCATTTCTATTGGCCGAGGTGTTTTTTCCGGCGGTTTTGCCCTTAACCGAAGATGATCCGGTATGCTTTTTATGCGTTGGTTTAGCTGGTGCTGAATGTTTTGGTTTCTGGCTTTTTTTAATTTCTTCTCCTAACTCCGGAATCTCTTCCCAGGTATTTGATTTTTTCTTCCCAGCGCTTTTAGCTTTTGGAGTCGCTTCTGAAGAAGATTTCTCTACACTTTTCATAATCCCAGCCATTTCCTCTTCGTTAAGTTCTCTGAATTCTCCGGTAGGAATACCTTTAAGATTGATGTTCATGATGCGTGTTCGTTCTAATTTGGTTATTTCATAACCGAAATGCTCGCACATTCTTCTAATCTGCCTGTTTAGCCCTTGAATTAAAATGATATTAAATACGAATGTACTGATTTGCCGAACCTTACATTTTCTGGTATTTACCCCCAGAATGGGTACGCCATTGCTCATTTCAAAAATAAAATCTTCTGTTATGGGCTTGTTTACCGTAACCACATATTCTTTTTCGTGCTTATTTCCGGCCCTCAGGATCTTATTTACAATATCTCCGTTATTGGTTAGAAAAATAAGTCCGGATGAATCTTTATCTAATCTTCCAATGGGAAAGATCCGTTCGCTATGGTTGATATAATCGACGATATTATCTTTTACATTCGATTCTGTTGTACTGGTCACACCGGTTGGCTTATTAAAAGCCAGGAGAATGAAGCTGCTTTCTTCTTTTGGTTCGATGTGATGTCCATTTACCATCACCCTATCGCCGGCAAAAACCTGATCGCCAATTTTGGCCCTCTTGCCATTGATAAATACATTTCCCTTTTCGATAAAACGATCAGCTTCCCTCCGGGAGCATAATCCACTTTCGCTAATGAATTTATTTAATCGGGTTGCAGGGTTGTTATTCATGCTACAATTTTACGGAAATAAATTTGGTATAAATCATCGCTGGTGAGCGGAAAGCGAAAACTTTATCTGATATCATTGACTGAATTACCCTGCTTGGCAAATTCCAGGATTAGGACATAATTGCGTATAAATACTCAATCTTTCACACATTGCCGGTTTGTTCTGTGTAAAAAGAATCCAACAATGTGGAGGATAAAGCTGAAAATTTGTCTTATTTTTGGATAGTTAATTACGGCAGTTGTACCAGTTTATTTTCTGAAAATTTAATATAAAAAGGTCATTAAATGATTCATTTTTATCAGCTTTTGGGATAATGGTTCAAAAACGTAATTTTGTAGTCAACCATGTTTCCCTTTACACGAGCCAGAAAATTGTTTATAAGCAACTAATAATTAAATCAAATGTCTCCTGAAATTCCAGTTCCAAATCCTTTATTTAAAATAAAAGATACTGCATACACTTTTAATGCTGAAGAGTACATTAGTTTTCTAAATCAGTGTGAAGACTTTATGTCTGTAGAAAAAGAGAACTTTGAAGTGATGCTTGATTGCATTTCTGACCGGTTGATTAATTGTGCTGATGCCCATACACCCATCGGCGAAATCAGGCCACAAATAAAACTACTTAAAGAACTTGGGTTTTTTCTCAAAAATATAGTAAGTATTGCAGCGACAGAATAACCAATACTGTACTTTTGTTTTTAATGCAAAGTTGTAAGAGTTCGTTGTACTTTTCAAGCAAGTCGATATACTTATCTTTCCAGTTTGAATCGCCCGTGCCGGCTGCATTTTCTACAGATTCTGTATAATGAAGTGTACTCTTGCCAATGGTTTCGCCTTTAACAAACAATGACGGGAATTCGGAAGAAAAATCGTGATTTAACACCGATCCTATTCTAAATATAATTTCTGGTTTAAGGTGTCTTTGATTAAACCAGTTATATACTGATCTGCGGTTAACCTGAATAATTCGGGCAAGTTCTGCGATGCTGTATCCGTTTCTTCTGATTATTCTTTCTACTGTTTGGCCATGATGGAGTTCCATAATGATAATGAGATAGGGGTTAAGTGATTGATTTAACGTTTAGATGAAATTGTTTTTGACTGATCAGCGATGATATTACCGATATCTACTCTAATTTTTGCAACCAGGGCACAATCAAGTTGATTTAATACCAGTAACACTGTTTTTTCTTCAACTTCTAATATTTCGGCCTGGCTACCTGCTTTAAAGCCTTGATTGATCAATACCTTATCACCAACACTTAAACGCTTACTATTGATTGTTTCAATTCCATTATAATTAGAGAGGATCTCATTGATCCTGCTGATGTCTTCATCTGGCATAACTGCTGGCTTACCACAGAAATTTATATAGCTTAAAATGCCGGTAGTGGCCAGTACCTGATGTTCTTCAATGGCACTTACATATACAAACAGATAAGATGGAAACAGGGGTTTTTCGATAAGCTTATACCGGTCTGCCCATTTACTTTTAATGGTAATAACCGGGCAAAAACTGTGCAATCCTTGTTGACTTAAGAGCTGATGAGCTTTCTTTTCATAGTTAGATCGTGTATATACTACTTTCCACTGTTTCTTTCTCGCAGCATGTTGCGGGAGGGATGTTAAATTCATATTTGATAGGTAAGACGTTGTAAAATTACCGAAAATACACCAAATATGTAGCTTAAAGATTACATTTGTATATCATTATGTGAATTTGTGTAAACCCATTTCTTTGATAATTAGTGTTTTATACTCTTTTTATGTTTAAGCACTGATTTGTTGGCTGTTATCTGTACACCTGGTTTCCATAAGTCAACACATTTTCACTTTTGTGAAGTATTTTATCAGGAAAATGTTCCCAAAATACCACGTTCTGCTAACCAACTGCTTGGAAAACTCGTTTCAAAATAAAATCTCCCCTACTTTCGCAGAAGCTTTTTAGGACGCTCCACAATTAAATCCCCGAGCATTCCAATTCGTCAAAAAGGATCACTGTAAGTGAAATGGCGAAGCTATACCCCCCAGTGTAATCAACATTATTATGAAAAAAAGATTTCTATTGCTTTATGCAGTAACAGCCATGTTATTGCTTTCTGCGTGTAACGCTTACAAGAATGTACCCTACTTTCAAGATCTGGACAAGAGTAAGCAAACTACTGAAGACATTAAGAACTTCAGTGCATTAACCATTCAAAACTCTGATATACTCGGAATTACAGTAAGTAGCTTAAATCCAAAAGCTTATAGCGATTCGAGTGCAAGAGTTTCAGGTTATTTAGTAGATCAGAATGGTGAAATCAGGCTGCCGCTGATTGGTAAGATTCCTGCTGCAGGTTTAACAACCGGTGTTTTGGCTGATCAAATACAGACCCAATTGAAGACTTATTTAAGAGAGCCTGCGGTTACTGTTAGAATGCTGAATTTCAAAGTATCTGTAATGGGCGACGTTTTAAAGCCTGATGTATATAAGATTCAAAGCGAACGGGTTACGGTTACTGAAGCCTTAACAATGGCAGGGGATTTAAATATCACTGCAAAAAGAAAAAATATTCTGCTTATTCGTGAAGTAGACGGCAAAAGAGAATTTATTCCAATAGACATCACCTCTGCGAAGCTTTTCACTTCGCCATATTATTATCTAAAGAACAACGATGTTCTTTATGTACAACCAGACAAAACCAAATATGCATCAGTAGACGGAGGCTACCGGACAGTGAGTCTGGTACTTTCGGCACTGTCTATCGTTGCAATCGTTCTTTCCAATTCTTTAAGATAAATTATGAAAACTAATAATGAGCAATTTATTTACACTCCGTTTGTAGAACAGGCAGAGGTAAAGCAAAATAAAGTATCAGAGCTGGCGAGTAATTTACTTTACCACTGGCCACTTGTATTACTCAGTTTAATGGTAGCCGTAGTACTTGCATTTTTATATATCAGTTCTACGAATTCGGTTTACAATGTAAAAGCAAAGATCTCCATTAACGATAACAAGAATAAAGAGACCAATGTAAAGGAAGCGGCTATGGAGCAGCTATCGCTATCTACCGGTAATAAACTGGTGGAGAGTGAAGTGGAGATTATTAAATCACGTCCTTTAATTAGAAATGTGGTTGATTCTTTGCAGTTGTGGGTAAATTACAGCGTGAAACAAAGACTTAAAACGGTTGATGTTTACACTTCATCGCCTTTTCGCATTCAATTAATCAAACCCGCAACTTCGTTATCCACACAAAATTTTGAGGTAAAGATTATTGATGGAAAGCAGTTTAAAATTATTCAGAATGAAGCGGAAATTGCCGGTAATTTTGGAACACCTGTAAATACCGACTTCGGGAGCTTCACTTTATTGGCTACAGATAAACTGAAAAACTATGAAGGCGAAACCATCCATGTAGATATGGTTCCTTTAGAAACAGCGGTAACTGCTTACCAGGAAAAAATATCGACCAGTTTTAACAAACAAGCGCCACTGGTTGAGCTGAATATTGAAGATCAGGTGCCTTTAAGGGGAATCAGAACTTTGAATACATTAATCAGCGTTTATAAAAATTCGAATATTCAAAACAAGAATAAGGAAACGCTTACCACTTTAAAATTCATTGATGACCGTTTGACTTCTTTGAGACGTGAGCTGTCTCAGGCAGAAAAAACAGTTGAAGGCTACAAAAGCAGTGTTGGTTTAACCGAAATTTCTTCCAAGAGCCAGTATTATTTAGATAATGCGCAATCAAATGATGGAAAACTTGGCGCAGTTAGCGTACAGCTGAATATCATTAACGGCATTGAGCGTTACGTAAATTCTGAAAAGAATTCTTCCAGTCCGCCGGCAACCATTGGGATTGAAGACCCGGGACTGGTTGCTTTAGTTGGTAAACTGAGTGCTTTATTATTGGAAAAAGATCAGTTGCTGGCAACTGCGCCTGAAAGTAACCCAATCTTTTTTCCGTTAAATTCTCAGATAAAAAGTACCAAAACGGCAATTAAAAACTCGATTAGCAATATCAAAGCTTCATTGGTTTCTACCAATCGTGAGTTGCATAAAATTAGCTCCGGGTTTGAAAGTTCCATTAAAGATATTCCGGTACAAGAACGCCAGTATGTTAGTTTCAAACGCCAGATGGATATTAAACAAGGCCTTTATATTTATCTTCTGCAAAAGCGTGAAGAGGTAGCCTTAAGTTATGCGTCTACTTTGAAAGATGCACGTATTGTAGAAAATGCATATGCAGGCAAATCGGAGTCGAAGAAAAAAGGACCAATTACTGTTGCGCTGCTTTTAGGGATGCTTTTTCCGGTTGGCTTATTATCTTTCAGAAAAAACCTTCGCAACAAGGTATTAACAGTTAATGATATCCAGATTGGTACATCGGTACCGGTAATTGCAGAATTGATTCACGAAAGTGGAAAAAATGAATTGGTGATGCTTAAAAAAGGAGCATTTGCCATTACAGAACAGATTCGGAACCTCCGTACCAATATTTTACAGCAAACCAGTGGTTCAGTTAACCAGGTAATTTTATTTGGATCGAGTGTGGCTGGGGAAGGTAAAAGTTTTGTAGCCAGTAATTTCGCTTTATCGTTAGCGGCAACCGGAAAGAAAACGATCATTCTGGAGCTTGATATGAGAAAGCCAAGAATTGCTAAAATATTTAAGGTGAAAAATTCATCTCTTGGTCTGAGTACTTTCTTAGAAGGTAATACTGATCTCAGTTCCATCATTGAACCATCTGTTTTTAATGAGAATCTATCGATTATTGGTTCCGGCCCTATTCCAATGTACCCTTCAGAGTTACTGGAAGGTGATAGAATGGCAGATCTGATTGCGCAGTTGAGAACGGAATATGATCACATTGTTATCGATTCACCGCCAATGCATTTGGTTACGGATGGTTTGATTCTTTCGCAATTTGCAGATGTTTGTTTGTATATGGTACGACATAACCATACGGCTAAAAGTGAACTTAACTTCGTTGAAAAATTATATCAGGAGGAAAAAGTGAGAAATATGTTCATTGTTTTTAACGGGATATATATGGATAGCAGATTTGGCTATGCATTAGATTACGGCTACTACGCTGAAAAAAGTAATAAAAAATTGGGCTCAGGCGTATTCACAGACCTTTCATTGCGGTTTTAAATTATCCCATCCAGTTTATTTAATCACACTCATGTCTGCCTCAAAACGAATACTATCCGGAACAATTGCCTCATGGGTACAAATTGCCGTAGCAATGGCTGCGCAAATATTATTGGTACCGCTTTATCTGAGCTTCTGGGATGCGGCAACTTATGGCTTATGGCTTGCTGTTTTATCTTTCTCGAGTTTGCTTAGTGCTTTCGATTTAGGTTTTCAGGAGTATATGACTTACGAGTTTTTAAAACTTGGAGACCGCTTTCCGAAGAAGATGAGTAGACTTCTATCATCAGGGATGATGGTGGCTGTGATTTTAGGGTTGATCCAGGTAGTTGTGGTTTTGCTGATTTACTGGCTGGATATTTTACCCATGATTTTTAAAGATCTGGGATCTTCTTTAAAGGAAAAAGCAATCCAGGCCTTTTATGTATTGTTCATTCAATCGGTTATCTGGCTTCTTTGCAATACCGTTGGCGGTTTATTAAACCGGGTAATGGCTACTTTTGGTTACTATCCAAGAATGGCCTGGTGGAGTGTATTAACCAATACTGTGTTGTTGGTAGCTCCGGCAATTGCCGTGGTGTTTGGTGCAGACCTGCTCACAGCGGGCCTGGTAATGGCCGGCGCTAAAGTAGCTTTTGATATTCCGGTTTGGTTTGATATGTTAAGGTTGTTGAAGAAACACCACATAAAAGTGATCTCGCCTTCTTTTGAGTTAGGATGGATTAGCTTTCGAAGGTCTACCAATCTATCTGTTACCGGATTTTTAGAAAATATTCGTCAGCAGGGCGCAAGGCTGATTATGTCTCCACTTGTTGGTGCTACCGGTATTGCTGTATTTTCGACGATTAGAACAGGATCAAATGTGGCCTTGCAAGGTTTAAGGACTATTATTAATCCACTAATGCCAGAACTGATGACTTTTTTGCACAAGCGAGATCAGGAAAGAACAGAGGTTGCCTTTGGAACACTCTGGCTTGTTACTATTGCGGTAATTGCACCTTGTTTATTGGTTGTACAAACTTTTATCCCGGTAATTTACAGTGCATGGACGAGGGGAAAGCTGAGTTTTGATCCCTGGTTATTTGCCTTGCTTTCGCTGGGTGTGTTGGTTTTTGCGCTATCACAACCAGGTATTGCGGTAGTTAAAGGGAATAACCTGTTAAAACCCCAACTCAGCATCTCGATTATGAGTGCGGTAATTGCTGTACTGGGTATCATCATTTTTGTTCCGCTCTTTGGAATTAAAGGTGCCGGAGTTGCTTTACTCTTATCAGAAATTGCAGCTTCGGTTGCGTTTACAAAAGTTGCAGAGAAGTGGCTTGTTGATGCAGGTTTGCAATGGCCTCATCAAGGTTTTAGAATTGCTCTATCATCAGTAGCCTTAACAAGTTTAGGAGTAATCATGATGATCATTATCCCTAATTACGAACATTTAATTCTCTGTGTTTCGATCCTTTTATTGGTATGGAACCTTTATCGTTACTGGTTAACATTACCACAATTGGCGGTGATAAAGGCTAAGGCCATACTGAACGGATTCGGGAATAAAAATTAAATCATATTATGAATATTTCTGCATATCAAAAAGATAAATCCTTTCAAAGTAGGAAAACCATGCCACTGGTGAAAGTGATGGTAGGCTCTGCTTTTTTAGGGCAAGTGAAGTTTTATTCGAGGTTGATCCTGTTTATTGCACTGTGTTTTCAGTGTTATTTCTTCTGGACTACAGATAACATTATTGTGCTGGCCAACATTGCAATTGTTTGGTTAATTGTAACGGAGTTTATCATTACCGATGATATGGTTAAGAAATATCCTTTATCATTATTCATCGTTATTGGCTTTGCCTCTACACAATTTTATTTTCCATTGCTGTTTACCTCAATGGAATTCAAACCTGTTGTTTACAATCTGGAAAAACCGCAGGATGTATTTTTCCACGCAAGTCTGGTCTTAATTGTTCTATTCATTGCGCATTATATTTACAGGCTGTTACCGGTACAAAGAGACCGTGAATCATCTATTTTAAAAAGATTGGGTTTCTTCCAGACTCCAAAGAATTTACAGTTGTGGATTATGGGTTTAATTGGATTTCTGGCGAACATTTATGTGTTGGTTTTTAACCAGGCCTTGGCAACAGAAATTAGTGGTGATGCATCTGGAAAAGCGATTCAAGCGCTATTCCCTTTTGCTTATGCACCTTATTTTATTCCTTTTAAAAGCCTGTTTGGTGGTGTAGGTAAAGTTAAAAAACCTACCATCTATCTTCTGGTAGGTTTTACGATTATGCTTTTCATTGTTAGTATTGCCAGAAACAGTCGTGGTGTATTTATGATTGGCTTTTCTTCAATCGGCTTTGCTTATTTTCTGGGTTTATTAATAGGTATTTTTAGCGTTCCGAAGATTAATTATAAAATCGTAATTCTTGCCATTTTCGGAATCTGGTTTGTGAACGGACCACTTGGCAATTTAGGAACGGCGATGTTGCTTGTTCGTTCAGAACGTTCGGATTTAAGTAAAAAAGAGCTGATTGAAAAGACCTGGATTGCAATGAAAGATGACCGGGCTATCGCATTGCGCCGGCTCGAAGACAGACAGCTGGAAAGTGATTGGGACGAACGTTACCTGGACAATGCTTTTGCCTCTCGTTTTGCTACAATAAAGTATAGTGATGCCAGCCTGGTCCAGGCAGAGAAAGTGGGTGTGAATAATCCGCTAATGAGATCGTATACCATCAACTATGTTTGGGGCGCGCTTCCTGATCCGATACTGCGGGTAGTTAAACCAGGAATTGATAAAGAGAGTTTATATGCTCAGTCTTTTGGAGATTACATTTACAACTTGGCCGGAGCAGGAAATTCAACCTTTGGCGGCTATAGATTAGGAAATATGTCTGGTACGGGAATGGCCGCATTTGGTTACTGGTACCTGGTTATTCTAGGGCTGGTTATGATTCCTGTATTCCTGTTGTTCGATAAGTTCGTTATCAAGGGAACCCGAAAATACAGGCTTAAAGGTAAAGTGGAACAAAATATTGTTTTTAGTGTGTGTGGGTTACTGGCGCTAACTTCTATTTTTCAGTATTTGCCTACAGAAAGCGTTGCGGGCCCTTTTACGTTTTTAATCAGGGGTTACGTTCAGAGTCTGTTTTTATATTTCATCCTTTTTAAATTTTCGGGTTTATTTATTAAATCTGGCAAATAATCCAATTGGTTTAATGCAAACCATATTCAAACTCTAATTGTAGGTAATGCTTAATATATTGTATTTTGGTGATGACCGCCATTTTTCTACTGCTTTTCATCGTGCCAAAGCACTGGAAAGAATTGGCCACAAGATATTGTTATATCATAATCCTGAAGAAACCCTGCCCGGTTATTTCAAGTCTTCTTTAATGACTGCTGTGAATTTTAGAAGTGGTTACCGCCTGGTGCAGCCAGCTATTCAAAGCGAATTGAAAAAGATTTTGCAATCCGGAATAAAACCTGATGTGATTTGGGTGGATAATGGTGAGTTTTTCGGTGAAAAATGCCTTCGCATTTTAAAGCAATTTAACTGCCCTGTTATTTTATACAGCATCGATGATCCGACTGGAAAAAGAGACGGAAGAAGGTTTGATAGTTTTTTATCGGCGATAAAATTGTACGACTTAATCGCTGTGGTGAGAAAAGAAACAGAAGATGAGTGTAAATTACTCGGCGCGAAAAATGTGTTGAGGGTAATGAGAAGCTATGATGAGGTTGCACATGCGCCATACAAAAATGCAGATGAAATACCTGCAAATTTTAAATCTGACGTCGCATTTATTGGTACGTGGATGCGGAATGAAAATAGAGACGAGTTTCTAAAGGTGTTAATCGATGCCGGAATTTCTGTTTCGATCTGGGGAGATCGCTGGCCTAAAAGTGAGCATTTCGAGTTGCTTAAGCCATTTTATCATGGTCCGAATTTAGGTGGGAAAGATTATATCGCAGCCATACAAGGCGCAAAGATTTGTCTAGGCCTTCTTTCAAAAGGGAACCGTGATTTACATACCACCCGATCGCTGGAAGTACCTTATGCAGGCGGCATGTTGTGCGCCGAACGTACCAGCGAACATACTGAGCTTTATGATGATGGTAAGGAAGCTGTTTTTTGGAATGATGCGCATGAATGTGCCGCACTTTGTAAAAAGCTACTGGCAGAAAAGAATATTGAAACGATCAAAAATGCCGGCATGAAAAAAGTCAGGGCCCTGAAATTGGGTAATGAAGATATCTGTAGACTTATCCTTGAAAGAGGATTATCAATCGCGGTTTAATGAAGAGATAATTTAAAGCATTGCTTTATTTCGGTGTTAGTCCCATTTTAAAATTGCTTTAGGCCTTTCTAAAGATTAATGATTTCTCAAGCTTATTTAAATAATTTCATGCTTAATATATTATATTTTGGTGATAACTGGAATTACTCCACTGCATACCATCGCGCAAGCGCTTTAGAAAGAATCGGGCATCAGGTAACGCATTATCATGCTGAAGAAGGTCTCCCAAAGTTTTTTAAGTCTTCGTTAATAAAGGCTATAAATTTCCGGAGTGGCTATCGCCTGGTTCAACCCTTCATTCAACGTAAATTAAAAGAGATTCTCCAATCGGGCATAAAGCCTGATGTAATTTGGGTGGATAACGGAGAATTTTTCGGTAAAAGATGTCTTCAGATTTTGAAGCAGTTTAATTGTCCGGTGATACTCTACAGCATTGATGATCCGACAGGGAAAAGAGACGGACGCCGTTTTGATAGTTTGCTCGGCGCCATTACATTATATGATGCTATCGCGGTAGTGCGGAACAAAACCGCTGACGATTTCAAAGCAATGGGTGCTAAAAAATTAATCAGGGTGATGATGTCTTACGATGAAATCGCCCATGCTCCCTATTTATATGAAGAAGAAATACCTGTTGAATTTAAATCAGAAGTTACCTTTATTGGTACGTGGATGCGAAATGAAAATAGAGATGAATTTCTAAATGTATTGATAGATGCGGGAATTTCAGTTTCTATCTGGGGAGATCGCTGGGCAAAAAGCCAGCATTTTTCAAAGCTCGAGCCTTATTACCGGGGTACAAGTATAGGGGGGAGAGATTATGTTGCAGCGATACAAGGTGCAAAGATTTGCCTGGGTCTCCTTTCTAAAGGTAACCGCGATTTACACACTACCCGATCAATGGAAGTACCATACGCAGGTGGCTTGCTTTGCGCAGAACGCACCAGTGAGCATATGGAACTTTACCAGGAGGGTACAGAAGCTGTTTTCTGGGAAGATGCTCATGAATGTGCGGCGCTCTGTAAAAAACTGCTGGCAGAATCAAAAATAGAAACGATCAAAAAAGCAGGTATGAAAAAAGTAAGAACCCTAAAGTTGGGTAATGAAGATATCTGTAAACTCATCCTCGAAAAAGGATTATCAACTGCAACTTAACCGCGAAAATTATATGCTCAATGACCGGGATAAACAACGACAAAAACGACATCGCAAGCGGCTTGAAGCCAGAATAGATGCTTCGGCAATTGTAGTTGCCATTAGTGATTATTGCTTAAATCCAGAACTGTTTAGCTTGGTTTATTCGATGCTGGGCGAGTTGCCGGATCATATTAAATCAAAGATTCATTTATACGGAATTGATTCAGGAGGTGCTGCCGATAAATTTACAGCGCTGAAAGTTAAATCATTTACCGATTATGGCGTGCCTTTGTATTATGTAGGTATGAATGACCGGCATGATTTATCCATTCATTACAATGCCATTGATGTACTTATTGTTTCTGAAGATAACGAACCTGGTTTAAGTGCAGTAAAATCTGCCTTAGCTGTAGGTTGCTCCGTAATTGCAAAAAGTGAAATAGCAGATAAAATTAACCTGAATATCAAAGAGCGTTTACGGGTAATTGATAAACAATGTGCCTCTGAACTTTCTAATCATATTATGGCATTTGCTGCACAACGAAGAAAATTTGATTGCGCTTTAGCAAGCTAAACCATTTAAACCCGCCTCAACCTAAAAATTATGCAAATTATTTTCTTTTCAAACCCTGATTTTTTTGGATCAGAGAAAAGACCAGCTTTTTCCAGTATGCCGCGTTTCACCAATATGCTTGTTGATGGCATGAGGGATAAAGCACATGAGGTGAGTGTTTGGACGCCGAAATCTACCTTCTTTGATTTGCCTTTCCCTTCAAAATTAAAAAAATGGATGGGCTATATTGATCAGTATGTAATGTTTCCGATGCAGGTAAAAAGACGGCTTAAAAAAGTAAGTCAGGAAACGATTTTCGTTTTTACAGATCAGGCCCAGGGGCCATGGATGCCATTGGTGCAAAACAGAAATCATGTTATGCATTGTCACGATTTTCTATCTCAATGGTCTGCAATGGGCGAAATTAAAGGTCAGGAAGTGGGTTTCACCGGGAAAATATATCAGAAGTTTATTCGTGATGGTTTCAAAAAGGGAAAACATTTTATTACCAGTTCTTACAAAACAGATGCTGATTTAAAGAAATTGTTGCCTGAGGCGAAAATAAATTCCTATATGATTTATAACGGCCTTGAAGAGTTTTACAAACCGTTGGATAAAGTCAAAGTCAGGGCTTCCTTATCATTATCTCTTGGGATTAATTTGAGTAATGGCTATTTACTGCATGTGGGTGGTAACCACTGGTATAAAAACAGAAATGGGGTCATCGAAATTTATAATGCCTGGCGCTCGATGACTAAGAAAAGAATTCCATTGCTATTGGTTGGTCCGCCGCCTGATGATTTTATAGACAAGGTTCAGAAAGAATCTTCCTACCGCAGTGATATTCATTTTCTGGTTGGGCAAAGTGATGAAATTGTCAGCCAGATTTATGCAGGTGCATCACTTTTTCTTTTCCCTTCTTTTGCTGAAGGCTTCGGCTGGCCAAGTGCAGAAGCAATGGCTTGTGGTTGCCCGGTAATTACAAGTAACGAAGCCCCAATGACGGAAGTAGTAAGTGATGCGGGTTTCCTTATCCCTTTAAGAGATACAGAAAATCCACGGCAATGGGCAAATGATGCTGCAATAGTGGTTGAGGATGTTTTAAATACACCAAACCAGGAAGAGCTGATCTTAAAATCTATAGAAAACGCCAAACGGTTTAATAAGAAAAAAGCGATGGATGACTTTGAGCAGGTCTACGATCGGATAGTAAGATTGAATTAATAATAACTGCTTAAAATTTATATATGGTTACGCTAGTTACTTCGCAAATTCCAAAAGCAAGTCCGGATATTTCACATTTATTAGCTTTCGAAGATTATTGTAAGGATAAAAGTAGCTGGACGATAAAACGCGGGCCGAAACTTTTTAATCCCCGGTCGTTTTCACTCCGGTTTTATTCTTTTATCCAGGCGCTTTTAAACCAGGTTTTAAAACGGGTGAAAATTAAAGGTGCAGTGCTGTCATTGGGTCTGCCGTATTATTACTACCTCACTGCAAAAACATTTCCATATTATGGTACCAATTGTGATTTGCGGGTATTGTGGACTTATGATGTTTGGGAGCCTGATTTTAAACGCGTGGAGGAATTGGTGAACAAAAGTAAATTAGACCTTCTCTTACTTTCTTCTTATCAGGCAACGGAGCATTTTAAAAAGTTAAACCTGGGCAACTGTAAGGTGCACTGGGTACCGGAAACCATAGATGTGCACGCCTACCAGCATAAAGAATGGAAAGACAGATCTATCAATATACTTTCATTTGGCAGATCATGGCAGCAATACCACGAAGTAATTGCAGATGGTTGCCATGAACACCAGATTAATTATCAGTATCAAGAGCGTTCTGCTGCTCATGATGTTGCCGTTCACGGCCTGAAAAAGAAACTTCAGTTTCCAACCACAGCTGATTTTACAGCAGGGCTTGCCGATTCGCAGATTTGCATCTGTTTTCCACGTTGTGTTACCCATCCGGCATTAGCCGGAGCGGTTTCTACGCTAACCATTCGCTATTTGCAGGCTATGGCTTCAAAATGCGTTATTCTTGGAGCAGCGCCGAAAGAGATTACGGAGTTGTTTGATTACAATCCGGTTATCGAAGTAGATTGGGAAAAGCCAGTAGAACAGATCAAACATATTCTTGATTATCCGGAAGAATACAGGGCAATTGTAGAAAAAAATTACCAGATGGTTCATCAGCATTTTCATCACCAGCATGCAATAGATCAAATCAATGAACTAGTAAAAGCCAATTTGGCTTAAAAATTAAATATTATCATAATGAGCGAGCAGTCAGTGCAAAAGATTCTCCATGTAGTATCCTCTATGGATCCAAAAGAAGGAGGTGTGTGTCAGGCAGTAAGGACAATCGTTGCGGGTTTATCTACCAGAAACATTTATAGTGAAGTGGTTAGTTTAGACGATGCTGAATCTTTTTTCTTTAAGTCTGATCCATTTACGGTTCATGCGCTTGGGCGTGGAAAAGGACCCTGGAGATATAATAAAAGACTTACATCATGGTTTGTAACCAATTTATCTTATTTCGATAAGGTAGTGGTACACGGACTCTGGACTTACATGGGTTTCTCTTTACAGAAAGCTATTAAAACCATTTCATCAAAAAAAGATGAGAAAGTGCCTAAAGTATTTGTAATGCCGCATGGCATGCTTGATCCTTATTTTCAACGGGCATCGGGCAGGAAAATGAAGGCTTTAAGAAATACTTTCTATTGGAAGTTTATCGAGAACAAGCTGATTAACACGGCCGATGGAATTTTATTTACGTGCGAGGAAGAGGCTGCTTTAGCTAAGCTGCCATTTAAGCCTTACCAACCTAAAAAAACCTATATAACGGGTTTGGGCGTAGAACATCCGCCGGTATATGTAGAAGAAATGAAAATTGAGTTTGAAAGCCGTTGTCCGCAATTGGATAACTCACCTTATATTCTTTTTCTAAGTAGAATAAATGAAAAAAAGGGAGTCGATTTATTACTGGATGCTTATTTGTCCATTGTAGAATCGGTGGAAACAAATCCACGTTCGGAGCTTGCAGGTTTATTGCCAAAACTGGTTATTGCGGGGCCTGATTTAGAAAGCGAATTCGGTAAAAAGATTCAGAAACAGGTTGATCAACATCATCTGCTTAGAAAATCTGTCATTTTTACCGGCATGTTATCCGGCCTTTCTAAATGGGGAGCATTTTATGGTTGTGAAGCTTTTATCCTGCCAAGCCACCAGGAAAATTTTGGAATCGCAGTGGTAGAGGCACTCGGTTGCTCAAAACCAGTTTTGATTTCTAACCAGGTAAACATCTGGCGGGAGATTAATGAAGATGGTGGCTGCTATGTTTCCAGCAACACCATCGATGGTACAAAGAAACTTTTAGAATCTTGGGGGCAAAGTTCTTATAAAACAAAGAGAATGATGTCTAAAAACGCATTTTATTCATTTACAAAAAACTTTGCAACTGTACCGGCCACAACCAAATTCGTTGATGCAATATCTAACCTAAACTAAAATGAGTGTTCAAACCGCAAACTTATTAGAAAGTGACCTTTCGAAATTCGATATTGGAGATTACAATGCCGGGAGCAAATGGAAGGATGTACTTTGGTATCCCTTTAATTACCTTGTTTTTAACAGCTGCATTCCATGGCCAAGCGCAGTAAAATCGGGTTTACTCAGGTTATTTGGTGCCAAAGTGGGAACGGGTTTGATGATTAAGCCAAGGGTGATTATTAAGAGCCCACGGCGGTTGATTATTGGTGACAATTGTTGGATTGGTGAATCGGTCTGGATTGATAACCTCGACGATGTTAAGATTGGCAACAATGTTTGTATCTCTCAGGGAGCGATGTTACTTACCGGAAACCATGATTACAATAAGGTTAATTTTCCTTACCGCCTGGGTACAATTATTTTAGAAGATGGGGTTTGGGTGGGTGCAAAATCAGTTGTGTGTCCGGGAGTTAAATGTTTATCACACGCTATACTCACTGTAAATTCTGTGGCAACGAAAAGTCTCGAACCCAGAAAAATTTACTCAGGAAATCCTGCTGTTTACATCCGGGATAGGAAAATTACAGATTAAATCTTCGAACATTACAGATAGATCATCTGGTTAAACAAAAAGCTTAGCTGGATAAACTGACAACACCAGGAAAATAGTGTTGAAGGATGCGATAATCTTCATCCCATACCAACATCTTCAAAAAAATAAAAAAACATTGCCTCTTTCTGCTCACCAGTAGGCATAACCAACGCATCAATCTTTGGATGTGCTCGCTCAAAACAAATTTTATGGAACAAATCAATACCGCAAAAAAGCGCATTTTATTACTTGGAATTAACTTTTCGCCTGAACTTACTGGTATTGGAAAATATTCAGGAGAGATGATCGATTGGTTAGTCAAGAATGGATATGATTGTACGGTTGTTACTTCATTTCCTTACTATCCTAACTGGAGCGTTCAACAACCTTACAGAGGGTTATTTTATAAGAAAGAGGTGAATGAAACCGGCGACCTGAAAGTTTACAGATGTCCGCTTTATGTACCATCTACCCCCACCGGGAAGAAAAGAATTCTGCACGACATCAGCTTCTTTTTAACTTCTTTACTGATGATGATTTACCTGCTGTTTAAGCCAAAAAGCGATTATGTTTTTTGTGTGGCACCGCCGTTTCATCTCGGCTTTTTAAGTAGTTTATATTGCTTTATAAAGGGGAGTAAAATGGTTTATCATATCCAGGATTTGCAAATCGAAGCAGCCAGAGATCTTGGCGTGATTAAAAATCAGTCATTGTTTGGCCTGATGCTGAAAATGGAGAAATTTATCCTTAAAAGAACCACCTATGTTTCGACCATTTCTGAGGGGATGTTAGAGAAAGTAGCACTGAAGACTGATAAGAAAGTGCTTATGTTTCCAAATTGGGTAGATGTAGAAGAATTTCATCCCATTAATAAGCGAGATGAACTGAAAAAGCAATGGGGCTTTAAACCTGAGGCTAAAATTGTGCTGTACTCCGGAAGTATTGGCGAAAAACAGGGTTTGGAAAGTTTAATTTCTATTGCTGATAATTTTCAACAGTATCCGTTAATTCAGTTTATTATCTGTGGAAATGGCCCTTACCGAAATAAGCTGCAGGATTTTGCAAGGGATAAAAATTTATTAAATATCAGCTTCCTGCCATTACAACCCCTTCATATTTTTAATGAGTTTTTAAATATGAGTGATGTTCACCTGGTGTTGCAAAAGAAAAATGCCTGCGATTTAATGATGCCATCTAAACTGGCCGGAATACTTTCTTCAGGTGGGCTGGCGCTTGTTACCGCAGAGCAGGGAAGTACACTGCATAAAATTATTAAAGAGCATAACATGGGGGTAGTAATCAACTGTGAAGATGAAAATCTTTTAGCCAGTACGATTCTGGCCTGCTGTTCTGGCGATCACCAGGCGAGAACGCATAATGCCCGTGCATATGCCATGAGAGAGCTTAACAGGGATGTGATTTTGAAACGGTTATTTTCTGAAATAGAAACTGGAAAAGAATCAAAAACCCTCGTGCCGAAGATTAAGGAAATTAAAACAGAACTGGTTTTCAGCAATAATAATTAAGCCTCAAAACAATCATGAACAATTTCAATCTATCTGACGAATCGATTATAGATCATTACGAAAACGAATTAGCCGGAAATTTAAACAACCAGTTTGTTTTAAGTGCGCCAATTGATGCGGTAAACCGTGAATATTTGTTTCAGCAGCAGTTAAAGAGGCTATTTGATGTCTTATTTAGTTTAACCGTTTTGGTTGCTTTTAGCTGGGTGTATGTCATTATTGCAATTATCATCAGAGCGGATAGCAAGGGCAAAGTGATATTTAAGCAAAAGCGGACGGGCAAAGATGATCAGTCATTTTGGTGCTACAAATTTCGCACAATGGTGGTTAACGATCATGCACACACAAACCACGCGCAGAAGAATGATGCCCGAATCACCAATATTGGCAAATTCTTAAGAAAATCCAGTTTGGATGAACTTCCGCAGTTTTTTAATGTGCTTACCGGCACCATGAGTGTAGTTGGCCCACGGCCACACATGTTAAAGCACACCGAAGAGTACAGACAAACAATTGATAATTTCATGGTTCGCCATAGCATAAAACCTGGTATTACAGGCTGGGCACAGGTAAAAGGTTTCAGGGGAAACACAACTGGAAACGAGATGATGGAAAACCGGGTAAAACACGATATCTGGTATTTAGAAAATTGGTCGAATAAGCTTGATTTAAAAATTATCATACTTACCGCCAGACAGGTTTTCAAAGGACATGAAAACGCATTTTAAAAGAAAAAATAAAAATATTAAATAAAAAAGGCAATGAAAAAAAAGGCATTAATTACAGGAATAACCGGTCAGGATGGTGCATATCTAACAGAACTTTTATTAGAAAAAGGTTATGAAGTACACGGAATTAAAAGAAGAAGCTCACAGTTTAATACAGACAGGATTGATCATTTGTATCAGGGACCAGAAGTAGAAAACAGAAGTTTAGTTCTTCATTACGGTGATTTAACCGATTCAACCAACCTGATCAGAATCATTCAGCAGGTACAACCTGATGAGATTTATAACCTCGGAGCAATGTCTCACGTACAGGTAAGTTTTGATGTTCCGGAATATACTGCAAACGCAGATGGTATTGGAACGTTAAGAATTTTAGAAGCCATCAGAATTTTAGGCTTACAAGATAAAACCAGAATTTATCAGGCTTCTACTTCAGAGCTTTACGGATTAGTACAAGCGGTGCCACAAAGTGAAACCACTCCGTTTTATCCGCGTTCGCCTTATGCAGTAGCCAAAATGTATGCGTATTGGATTACTGTAAATTACAGAGAGGCATATGGCATGTATGCTTGTAACGGAATTTTGTTTAACCACGAAAGCCCGCTGAGAGGCGAAACTTTTGTAACCAGAAAAATTACCAGGGGTGTTGCCAAGATAGGTTTGGGTCTTCAGGATATGCTTTATTTAGGTAATCTTGATGCAAGAAGAGATTGGGGCCATGCGAAAGACTACGTTGAAGCCATGTATTTAATTCTTCAGCAGCCATCTCCGTCAGATTTCGTTATTGCAACAGGAATTACCACCCCGGTACGTGAATTTGTGAAATTAGCATTTGCTGAAATTGGTGTTGAAATTGGTTTTTCTGGTACCGGTGTAGATGAAAAAGGCTTCGTGGTATATTGTAATAATCCGGATTATCAATTGGAAATCGGAAGAGAAGTAGTTGCTGTTGATCCGAAATATTTCAGACCTACAGAAGTCGATCTTTTGGTAGGCGACCCAACTAAATCAAACCAGTTATTAAACTGGAAACCTAAATATGACCTTCAAATGCTGGTAAGTGAAATGGTTGAGGCAGACGTGGAGCTTTTCAAAAAAGACCAGTTACTTAAAGAATCGGGTTACGTAATAAAAAATCAATATGAATAATATGGAACAGACGGATTTAAAAGATTTAGACGCGAAGATCTACGTTGCTGGCCACAAAGGAATGGTAGGTTCGGCGATAGAAAGAGCCCTTATTAAACAGGGTTACACCAATATCATCAAAAGAACTTCGAAACAACTGGATCTTACGGATAAGTTGGAAGTAGACCATTTCTTTGCAACATACAAGCCGGATTACGTTTTTTTAGCTGCGGCTAAAGTAGGCGGAATTATGGCAAACAATACTTACCCGGCAGATTTTTTAGTTCAGAATATTAACATTCAAACCAATGTGATCCATGCTTCCATGGTTAACAAAGTTAAAAAGCTTTTATTCCTGGGTTCGTCTTGTATCTATCCTAAACTAGCTCCGCAGCCAATAAAGGAAGAATATCTTTTAACCGGCGCCCTGGAGGCAACTAATGATGCTTACGCAATTGCTAAAATTTGCGGGATAAAAATGTGTCAGGCTTATGCCAGGCAATATGGTGTGAATTACATTAATGCCATGCCAACCAATTTGTATGGTAAAAATGATAACTATCACCTTGAGAATTCTCATGTTTTGCCCGCTTTGATTCGCAAAATCCATGAAGCAAAACATGCAGGCACGCCCGAGGTAACTGTATGGGGAACCGGCACGCCTAAAAGAGAGTTTTTATATGCTGATGATTTGGCAGAAGCATGTGTTCACCTGATGAAGGTTTACAACAGCAGCGAAATCGTTAACATTGGTACAGGTGAAGATTTGACCATTAAAGAGCTGGCCACCACCATTTCTAAAACTTTGGAATATGATGGAAATTTAATTTTCGATGTTTCGAAGCCAGATGGAACGCCGAGAAAACTGCTTGATGTTTCGAGAATTAAAAATACTGGTTGGGAACCCAAAGTGGAACTGGAGAAAGGTGTTTTTCTGGCCTACCAGGATTATTTAGAACAGATAGATTACCCAAAAATAGCTGTTGACAGTAAATCGCTTTGTGCATAAAACACAGCGCAATTTATACTGACAGTAAATCCAGTATAATAAAGAAACACTTTTTTTATAGTGTGTCACTGGGGACAATTGAGAAACCCTGCGCCGGATGGCCAGGGTTTTTATTTTTGCCTTTTTTTCGATTAAAAGCCTTGTTCATCTGCACTCGGGCCATAGCTGCCGGGGATAGGAATGTTTAAAAGGCGTAAGTAAACGCCTAGTTGCGCGCGGTGGTGAATGATCTGGCTAAATGACATGCGCATCATCTCATACTTGGTTAAGTCACCTAAAATATGTTCCCCATTGCGCAAAATCCACTGTTTATCAAAATCTTCTACGCTCGATTGCGCCAATTCTGATCTGCCTTTTTCATAACTTTCTTCCAGCAGCTTCAGTAAATCATCATTACTTTCTACCTTTTTTTCCTGGTAAGGAGCAGTTTCAAAATCTAATCCATCAGTTGTAAATGCCAGGTTAACCCATTCAGGAAGCTCTGCAATGTGGCTCGCAAGCGATTTCAGTTTCATGCTTTTCCCGTGTGGTGCCCAATCGAATTGATCTGTTGGTACAAGTGCCAGAAATTTCTTAGTTGTAATGAATTCTGATTCAAATTCCTTTAATAATGCTTTGATAATGTCCATATGTTTTAGTTTAAATTTTTCAATTCCTTGTAATTCCATTAATAGTAAGTCGGCGAAGCTCATCGTTTTTCGTTTTGGTGATACAAAGGAAACAGGCCATACTGACAACCCTATGGCAGTGCCAAAAAATTAAATTGATTTATTTTTTAGTCATGCTGATTTGCTGTCCTTCTGTTTGGTAAGACAGCAATATTATTCCTTAACTAATGGGGGGATTTGGAAGGGAATTACTAAAAATTAACGGGCAACATGGTCATGTAATCGCTTAAAGGCATATGATCTGTTTTTGAGAATGGTTTTTCCAGGTTTTTCAGGCAAATGATTCTGGTTAAATTAAAGTCGCGGTATTGATTTCTTAAATGGCACCAGGCAATCATATGCCAGCTGAAAGCATAGAAAATTAATCCAATACATTCCACGCAGCGTTTGCTTGCCACTTCCTTCGCATTCTTATATTCTAATTCAATTAAACTTTTCTCGGAAATGGCCTGCTGAATAAGCGAAAGGTAGCCATAGTTAAAGGTTAAACGTTCCGGAATCTGCAGTTTGATGTGTTGATTTAAGGTTTCCAGCTTCTCTTTCTGAGTGGTTTTTAGTACTGCTTTTACCTTAGTCAGCGCCGTTGAATAATGGGAACGAATGGAATGATCAGCGAAACCATTTACCAGGCTTTCTACCAAAAGTAAGGCATTTGCTTCATCTGTATTAAAAGAAACAGGTGGTAAAAAATATCCTTGAACCAAGAAATAACCTTTGTTATGCTCAAAACTAATCGGGATTCCTTGTTCGCCCAGCGCCTTAACATCGCGGTATACGGTACGAATACTCATGTCGAAACGTTGTGCAATCTTTTCTGCTGTAATGTATTTAGCAGATTGAAGCAAGGTTAATATACCAAAGAGGCGATCGATGCGGTTCATGTGTCAGGGGATTGCTATAAAATTAAGAAATAAATCAAACCTTTCAGGGGGTAGTATTGTATTCTAATGTTTGATATGTCTTTTCGGCGAAAAATTCGTTAATATTAACATATACTCAATAGTTCATGGCAGCCGCAATTCAAAAGCGTTTTTTCAGGGCAGTAAAAAGTAAGGTAATCATTGGGTTTCTATTGGCTTGTTTTGCTTTATTATTGGCGTGGGGAATCAGCAAGTTTGCCTTTACCAGAATGCTAAACACTGTTGAGGAAATTTCTGCACCGAATGACAGGTTAAGAATCGTAAATGATTTATCGCATAAAATTGCGAGACTGGATCAGTTGCAAAGGGATGAAGCTTTTAATAAGCAAGGCAATTATAACTTTTTACGGGAATCAAGAAGATTAAGGTCGAGTTTGGATACCCTCCGGGTACTTTATGCCGGCGATTCCATACAGCTTAAGCGGATAAAATCTATTAAAAGCTTGCTTGTACAGCGTGATAAACAATTTATCGCTTATCTAAAAGTCAGGGAAACCCTGGTAAACACTAAATCTTTCTCAAATGAAGTTCAAAAACTGAATGAATTAGTAGCTACCCGGGCACGTCAAACCGATAGTGCTGTTTTAACTACTGAAACTACAACATCTACCACCACTGTTGCACCAGAAGAGGAACAGAAATCGAGAGGGTTTTTAAGCAAGCTTTTTGGAAAAAAGAAATCTGACATTTATAAAATCATTAACGAAGAATTTAAAGTGAAACGCGATACGTTGAACGCAAAAGCGGAAGACAGTATCATGAAAAGCATGACGGGTTCTTTGAAAAACATCGAGAATGAGCAACGTCAAAAAAGCCAGAAGTTTTTAAAGCGTGAAGCAGATTTATCTACTGCCAGTAATGCTTTAACAAATCAAATGCTTCAAATTTTAAGGGAAGTAGAAGGGGAGGCAGTGGCGCAGGTAGATTTAAACGGCATTCAGGCTAAAGAGGTAGTGAATGATGGGATTACACAAATTACAGTCATCATCATTACATTCTTTTTTCTTACGGTCATTTTACTTTACCTTATCCTCACTGATATTACCAGGAGTAACAAATACCGCAAAGCGTTGGAAGAAGCTAAAGATTTAGCCGAATATCATGGTAAGGCCAAGCAGCGGTTCCTTTCTAATATGAGCCATGAAATCAGAACACCTTTGCAATCTATCCTGGGCTACGCAGAATTAATTGTTCAGCAAGATCAGCCTAAGAAAAAAGATGTTGATGCCATTTACCAATCGTCTATTCATTTGCTTCAGATTGTAAATGAAGTACTCGATTATAACCGGATTATATCCGGAGAGTTCAGTTTCAATGACCAGGTTTTCGACATTAAAAAAATTATCGAGGAAGTTACATCTGTTATCCGCCCATTGGCTGCCCAGAAATCGTTAACCCTTATTACAAACTTAAATCTAAGTGATGTGGAGTTTGTTCGCGGCGATGCTTTCCGGTTGAAGCAAATCCTTTTCAACTTGTTGGGTAATGCAGTAAAGTTTACTTTGAAAGGAGAGATTACGCTGGCGGTAACCTGTAAAAAGCAGCAGGGAAACCTTCATTTCAATTTTACAATTAAAGATACCGGAATAGGTTTTGATGAAAAAGACATTCCAAAAATATTCAATGAGTTTGAACAGATTGAATCTGCAGAAAGATATGTGCTCAATCAAACCGGAACAGGTTTGGGCCTGCCGATTGTTAAAGCTTTAATTGATGCGCAAGGCGGAAGAATCCATGTAAAAAGTAAAACAGGGATTGGAACCACTTTTAATATCTATCTTACTTATCAGGAGAGTACGGAGGCAATAATTGATCCACTGGATTTAGAACATTATGCTATTGTAAACCCGGGTGTGGTTTGGGTTATTGATGATGACAGGTTAATTTTAGAACTCTGCGGATTGATCTTTGAGAAAAATAAAATTCCTTATAAAAGTTTTAACCAGGTTGCCGATATTTTACATGCAGAGGCCGATCTCCAGCTGAAATATGTGTTGGTAGATATGCGTTTGCCTGAAATGACTGGTTTGGAACTTTGTCATATCCTAAAGAAAAAACTTCCTGAAAATGTTAAATTCTATGCCATAACTGCTCAGGTATTGCCAGAAGAGCGGGAGATGGTGTTAAGTGAGGGGTTTGATGGATTAATTTTAAAACCTTTCCGTGCGGTAGACTTACTTTCTATTTTTGAAAAAAAGGCCCTGATAATTGAACCGCCAGAATTTGACTTTTCGTCTATTGAAAAAATGACTTTTGGCGATCAGCAAATGCTGGAGAAAATTCTGGCCAGATTTAAGGAGGATTGTATAGCTGATGCTGATGTTTTGAAAACCTGCCTTGAAGAAAATGATCAGGATAAAAGCCGGTTGATTGTTCACCGGCTTGCCGGAAGAACTGCACAAATGGGTGCTAAAACACTGGCCCAGGCGTTGCGACAACTGGAAATTGACATTGCGGAAAATGGTTTAAATCAGGAGCGAAAAGATGCAGTAAGGAATCAACTTAAAAAGTTGGATGCGCTAATTGCGGTGATGGAAGAGTTAGAGCCACAATAACCAGGTGAACCTATTTATCAAAGCTTAGAAATTAAGCAATCCCATATCTTTCCATTTTAGAATAAAGCGTCTTCCTGTCGATATTAAGCATCTTTGCCGCCTTTGATTTGTTGTGCTTGGCTTTGATTAAGGTTTCGGTTATTAGTGTCTTTTCATTTTGTTCGGTCGCTGCCTTTAAATCAGAAGAACTTCCTGGCATGGTTTGTTGATTTACTGAAATCATCATTTCATCAGGCAACGCATTTACCTGAGCCACCTCCCCGGGGGTTAACAGGACCATGCGTTTAATCACATTGCTGAGTTCCCTTAAATTTCCTGGCCAGTCGTAATTAAGTAATAGCGACTTTGCTTCTGCAGAAATGCTTTTTACGTTTCTATCGAGATCACGATTGGAAAGTTGTACAAAGTGATTGATAAATAATTCAAGATCACTGCCACGGTTTCTGAGTGGGGGCAGCTGAATTTTAAATTCGTTAAGGCGATGGTATAAATCTTCCCTGAATTCTCCGCCGGCTATACTATTTAACAAATCATCATTGGTAGCCGTAATAATTCTAACATCTACAGCAACATGTTTAGTGCTTCCTAACGGTTGGATTACCCGTTCCTGAAGCGCACGAAGTAACTTAATCTGAACTTCATAGCTCAGATTACCCACTTCATCTAAAAACAATGTTCCGCCATTTGCCGCTTCAAACTGACCTTTTTTATCGTTCAAAGCGCCAGTGAATGCACCTTTTACATGCCCGAATAATTCGCTTGCTGCTAAATCTTTTGATAAAGCACCACAATCTATGGCTACAAAGGGTTTACCAGCACGTTTACTTTGTTGGTGTAGCGTTCTGGCTGCAAACTCCTTTCCTGTACCGCTTTCACCTTGAATAATAACAGACATATCAGTGGGCGCAACGAGGTCTATGTGTTCATATAACCGATCGGCAATGGCACTTTTTCCTTTAATGAAGTCTGCTTCAGGAACTTCGGTTTTTACATTATTAGGTTCCTTTTTGGTTAAGGAGTTTTTAATTACCATTAGAAGTTCATCCGGGTTCACCGGCTTGGTGATATAGTCGAATGCACCCATTTGCATGGATTTGACTGCCGTACGAACATCATTGAAACTGGTCATGATGATAATAGGGGTAGAAATACCCAGGTTTCTATTGTGTGTAATAACATCGAAACCTATTCCATCCGGGAGGCGATAATCAATTAAAAATAGATCGAAAGTTTCATTTTCAATCAATTTAAAAGACGGTTTAATGTGCGTGGCCAGTGAAATTTCGTGGCCGTGTTTTGTCAAAAAACCTTCAAGTAATTGGGCAAATGTTGTATCGTCTTCTATAATCAGGATTTTGGCCATATAGCAAAAATAAGAAAAGCCAGTTAAAAACTGGCTTTCTTATACTAGGTAGATGTAATATTTGGGTTTACTCAACCGGTTTACCGTCTTTGTCAATTTTAATTGAACCCGTTTCGGCTTCTTTTTTCACATTAATAATGTAATATTCTTTTGTACCTTCTTTAACCGACCATGCTTCAGTAGCTGTCCAGCCTTTATAGGTATCAGATTTTAATGCTGTGGTTACTGGCTCGGGAAGTTCTTCCAATTTAACCGGTGTTTTTACTGCACTATCCTGAACTGCAACAATTGCAGCATTTTTCATTGTATTTACTTCACTCGCTTGTACTGCTGAGAACCCTGCAAAGGCTAGGAACGCAGCTGATAAAATTAATTTTTTCATCTTATTATATATTTAATGGTGATGAAACTATCAAATAGTTTCGTGATTCGTTTAGTTGAACGTAACCCGATGGTTCCGCTTATTGATTATGCCTCTGAGGGCGATTATTGAACTGGTTTACCGTCTTTATCTATTTTTACAGAACCTGTTTCTGCTTCTTTTTTAACATTGATTAGGTAATATTCTTTGGTACCTTCTTTAACTGACCATGCTTCAGTTGCTTCCCAACCTTTATATGCGTCTGATTTTAATGCGGTGGTTACTGGCTCAGGAAGTTCTTCCAATTTAACAGGCGTTTTAACTGCGCTATCTTGAACTGCAACAATTGCAGCATTTTTAATTGTATTTACTTCACTTGCCTGTACTGCTGAGAACCCTGCGAACGCTAAGAATGTAGCTGATAAAATGAACTTTTTCATGGGATATAAATTTTAATATTTAATATGTGTAACGATACTTGCTAATGTTTCATAATGATGCCAAAGCGGTCTAAAAACACCAAATAACTGTTAATCAGTTTTTTGTGTTTGTGCAAGAAAATTAATTATGGGGAATTATTCCACAAGTTGGGGAATTTGGTAACAGATTTGGTTTTAGGTTGAGGAGTTATATGGGGTTTTGTGAGTTTGGAATGAGGTATGGTCTATTATTAAATAAATTCATTTTGTCCTGGCCGGACGGGCTTATTTTCTTTTGACAGCAAAAGAAACAAAACTGCCGGC
>NZ_WKKH01000049.1 GCF_009674725.1 Pedobacter petrophilus
ATATAAGAAAATAAACCCATAAAAACAAGTCAAATAGTTGGTAATCAGATATTTAAACACTTAACTTAATGACATTGCCGGCAGGCCGGCAACTCGCAGCCGTAATCACTACGCCTAAAAATGTTAAAAATTTCCCTATAGTGGTGTTTGTTCATGGTTCAGGGCCAAGTGATATGGATGAAACCATTGGTGCAAACAAGCCTTTTAAAGATCTTGCTGGTGGTTTAGCGGCTAAAGGAATTGGCTCCGTACGCTACGTAAAAAGAACATTAATCTATGCCAATGAATTTAATAAACCTTATACGGTAAAGGAAGAAGTACTGGATGATGCCACAGCTGCAATTGCACTGGCTAAAACTATTCCGGGAGCAGACTTAAAGCAAGTATATGTATTTGGCCATAGCCTTGGTGGCATGTTAGCTCCAAAATTGGCCACCACATCGCCTGAACTTGCCGGAATTATCATGGCTGCAGCCCCGGCGAGAAAACTCAGCGATATCATTACCGAGCAAAATCGATATATGTTCGGTTTATCAAAAGATACAACAGCAGCGAATAAAACGCAGCTCAATGAAGCCATAAAAGAAATCAATAAAAGCAGAATTACGCAACTGGGCACCACCATAAAACCAGATTCAGTAATCTTAGGTATTCCAGCAAAATACTGGGCAGATTTAAATGCCTATAATCAGGTTTCCGTAGCAAAAGGATTAGGCAAACAACGGATCTTTGTATTACAGGGCGGGAACGATTTTCAGGTTAGCAAGGCTGATTTCGACCTTTGGAGCACCGCACTGGGCAAAAAGAAAAACGTTCAGCTAAAATATTATCCGGCGCTGAATCACCTGCTCAGCGAGCAAACGGAGAAGACGAATACCTCACAATACCAGATACCAAAAAATGTTTCAGAAGCCCTGGTCAACGATCTTGCCACATGGATTAAAACAAAATAACGCCTACAGTATTACCCGAGCCTTGATTAAATCAAGGCTTTTTTTATTGCCTCTTATTTTTCATTAAATCATATCTTATTTTATATCTTTAATGAACAAAACTATTTAATGGTATCGCTATTTTCTGAGGAGGAGAGATATAAATCGCTCGTAGAGGCATCGCCAATGCCAACTGCTATATATGTTGGAGAAGATATGGTGGTAATTGCTGCAAACCAGGCCATGCTTGATCTTTGGGGTAAGCCTGCATCAATTATCGGAACAAAACTGATGGAAGCTGTTCCGGAGCTGGAAGGGCAGCCATTTTTCGACATCTTAAGCCAGGTTTTTCAAAGTGGCGAAACCTATCACACAGAAGAATCGCCAGCCGATTTAGTGGTGGATGGTGCCCTACAAACCTTCTATTTTACTTTCACTTACAAACCAATCAGAAATGATGAGGGAGCGGTTTTCGCCATTATTAATACCGCTGCGCACCTTACAGAACTGGTAAAGGTAAAAAAACAGGTTATTGAAACGCAGCAACGGTTATCCTTCGCCCTTTTATCTGCTGAAATTGGTACCTGGGATTTAGACCCGATTAATAATCAGGTTAACTGGGATGCTAAATGCAGGGAACTTTTTGGCTTCCGGAAAGAAGGGGAGATCAAATATGAAGAAGTCTTGTCGTGTATCCATCCCCGCGATGAAGAAATGGTTCGTGAGGCAGTAGCCAAAGCTGTTAACAACGATAACGATGGACACTATGATATAAAATACCGTACCATTAATGCGGAAAATAAACAGATCAGGTGGGTTCATTGTAAAGGGAAAGCCTACTTTAACGATGATAAAATTGCCTATCGTTTTGCCGGTATCGCGCAGGATATAACCAATGAAGTTAAAGCTAAACAACGGGAGCATCAGCTGTTAACATTGGTTAATAACAATGTAGATCACATGACGATTGCCGGCTTAGATGGCAGGGTGATGTATATGAACGAAGCATCGAGGAAAATGTTAGGCGTAGCCCTGGATGCTGACGTAACTAAATTTAGTGCAAAAGATTTTTATACCCCTGAAGAATTAAATCGCGTTCAAAACCAAATCATCAAAGAAATAGATGAGGTAAAGGGCTGGACGGGCCATATTAACCTGCTCAACTATCAAACACGGGAAACGATTCCCTGTATGGTGAGTTATCTGCTGATCAAAGATCCGGAAACCGGAGAGGTGATTGGCAGGGGTGCTACTGCCAGAGATTTGAGACCCGAAATCCGGGTAAAAGCAGATCTTCAGAAACTGGCAACCATTATTGATAGCAGCGAAGATTTTTGTAATTATTGCGATATCAATGCCCGCACCCTTTACATCAACCCATCGGGCATTGCACTGATTGGTATTAATGAGGATCAGCTGCTGAATAAAAGCTTGTTCGATTACCATACGCCATCATCTAATGAAAAGATTAAAAATGAAATCTTTCCGGTGCTCTTTGCAGATGGAAAATGGTCTGGAGAGCTAGAGCTTCTACACCAGGTAACGCACGAGATTATTCCTATTCATAAGCAGTTTTATATGATTAGGGAAGAATTTACAAACGCGCCCGTGGCTATGGCTGCGATAGCGAGGGATTTGCGGCCCGAGTTGAACATCAGGAAAATTCTTGCCGATAAAAATGCAGCTTTACAAAGTGCTGTTGATGAACTGGAGTTTTTAGCCAATAGCGTGCCTCCGGTGGTTTGGTCGAGCAAGCCAGATGGAAATCTCGATTATATCAATAAAAGATGGTTTGACCAAACTGGTAAAAGTGATGAGGAAACCCTGGGTGCCCGCTGGGCAGAAAATATTCACCCGGATGATGTTCCAAATGCGGTAAAGACCTGGACTGCATCTTTGGAAAGCGGAAATGCATACGAGGTAGAATTCCGGTGCTTAGATAAATTTGGAGACTACCGCTGGCACCTGGTGAGGGCCATTCCATTAAAAGATGCGGAAGGGAATATTATAAAATGGTATGGTACCAACACAGATGTTCACGATCAAAAGGAACTCGAAAAACAGAAAGATAATTTTTTAGGGATTGCCAGTCATGAATTGAAAACGCCGGTAACCAGCCTCAAAGCCTATGCGCAGGTGATGGAATCGATGTTTAAACGCTCCGGGGATTTTAAAAATGCTGATCTGCTTGGCAAAATGAATAAACAGGTAGACCGGTTAACCAATCTGATTAGCGACTTGCTCGATGTAACCAAAATTAATTCGGGAAGGCTGCAGTTTAATGAAACGGAGTTTGATTTCAACGAAATGGTAGAGGAAGTAATTGAAGATGTTCAGCGGACCTCTTTTAAGCACATTATTCATCCTGATTTAAATTTCAAGAGAAATATAGTCGGCGATCGCGACCGCATTTGCCAGGTGGTTACAAATTTATTAACCAATGCAGTTAAATATTCACCCGATGCAAATGAAGTTATCATTTATACGGTTGATCATCAGGATAGTGTTCAGGTTTCGGTGAGAGATTATGGGATTGGCATCAGCGCTGAATTACAAGATCATGTTTTTGAACAGTTTTACCGCGTAAGTGGCGAAAAGGAACATACTTTTCCTGGCTTAGGTTTGGGGCTATATATCTCTTCAGAGATTGTAAAAAGATTAGGCGGTAAAATCTGGGTAGATTCTGTGGAAGGTAAAGGTTCTACGTTTTGCTTCTCGATTCCTGTAAATTCGTAAAAGTGTGGTGACTTTATATTCATTGCTATAAAATTTAAACAATTTTGTCTCTGATAGGTTAGACATAGGTATAATATATTCATCTATCCGATACTTATGGCAAAAACTAAAATCACTTTAAAAGGAATATGGAGCGTGCTCAAAGCAGCTTTTACAGGTTTTGGTGATCATAAAGTAACCAAATTAAGTGGCTCGCTTGCTTACTACACTGTATTTTCTATGGCTCCGCTGCTCGTTGTAGTGATTTCCTTGTGTGGTATATTTTTAGGGAGAGAGATTGCAGAAGGACAGGTTTATGAACAACTGGAAGGTTTTTTAGGCCGCGAATCTGCTACCTCACTACAAGAATTGATCAAAAACGCTTACCTGGATGGTAAAAGTACCTTTGCGCTGATTATTGGAATTGTTACTTTATTAATCGGTTCGACAACTATTTTTGGAGATATTCAGGATTCTATAAATACCATTTGGGGAATTAAACCCAAACCAAAAAGAGGCTGGGTAAAAATGCTTCAGAATCGCTTTTTATCATTTTCTGTAATCATTAGCTTAGGTTTCGTTTTATTGGTCTCTTTAGGGGTAACGTCACTTTTAGATGCTTTTAGCGGAAGGCTACAAGCCCGTTTTGCAGATGTTTCTTATTATATTTTTTACGTGATTAACCAGGCAGTTACCCTGGCGGTGATTTCTTTAATTTTCGGCGTAATATTCAAGGTATTGCCAGATGCGATTATTAAATGGAAAGATGTGATTGCTGGTGCAGTAGTTACTGCCATTTTGTTTATGATTGGTAAATTCGCTATCTCTCTTTATATTGGGAAAAGTGATGTAGGCGGAACTTATGGTGCTACAGGATCATTGGTAGTCGTATTGCTCTGGACCTATTATTCCTCAATTATACTCTATTTCGGTGCAGAATTTACAAAAGCTTATGCCATTGCTTATGGATCTGAAATTTACCCTTCTCATTATGCTGTAACTACAAAAGAGGTTGAAGTGGAAACCGGTGGAGGTTCTATCCAGGATAACCATCCCGAGTTGGTAGAAGAAGTTAAGCAAAATGCAAAAGATCAGTAATCCTTTGATTACCTTCCTTTAAATTTGATTGGCTATTGAGATTTGTAATGGGAACGAACCCATTACAAATTGATTAAATTGAAATGCGGATTACGCTCCCCAGGCAGTGATCACCAATTGTCTGGAGCCACCATAATTTCGATGCTCACATAAATAAATGCCTTGCCAGGTACCTAAAGCAAGCCTGCCATTGCTGATTGGAATAGTTACTGAATTGCCCAGCAACGCCGATTTTAAATGTGCTGGCATATCATCAGATCCCTCATAATCATGTCTGTAATCAGGATCGTTCTCGCGAACTGTTTTATTAAAGAACATTTCAAAATCAACCCGAACAGTTGGGTCAGCATTTTCATTTATAGTTAATGATGCAGAAGTATGCTGAATAAACACCTGGCAGATTCCGGTTTTAATTTCGCTAATCTCAGGTAGAGCATTTTCCACTTCATCCGTGATGATGTGGAATCCACGTCTTCGTTCTCTTAATGATAAGGCTTGTTGAAATATCTTCATGTTCAAATTTACTTAACAATCCAGCCAACTTGTGCATTTTCATCGCTGATTAGCTGATAATTCTTAAAAGTACCAAGAACGTAAACGGTTTGTCCGGCTCTTAAATTAATTTTAACTGCTGCTAAGCTGTCGGGTTGATCATATACTTTTTCCTGTTGTGATTTAATCTTTAGCTTTTGAAGGGGTTTAGTGGTTTGAACCAGTTCTTTGCTATTGATGAAACCAGTGTTTCCATCGGGTAACGCTACTTTATAAAAATTTCCGGTTGCTGAATTTACGTTGATGATTGTTCCTGAAGTTAGTGTAGATACGATTGCCGATTTATTTTCTGGCGAACCATATAGATTTTCTTTCGATGAAGTTCTTAACGTTTTGTTCAGATTATCCAGGTTCGCATTAATATTGACTGGGGCTTTGCTGATTGGATTGATATACGGAAGAGGATTTACCGCTCCGCCGGAGGTATAAATGCCAAAATGCAAGTGGGTGGCGGTGGTTTTGGCATTACCAGTATTGCCCATTAAACCTATGGTATCTCCAATCTTTACTTCTTGCCCTTCCCTTGCAACCTGTTCATCCAGATGTGCATAATATAAAGTATAATCTTTTCCGGCAGGTCTCAGCCAAACTACTTTCCCACCGAGGTTATTTTCATTTACCCGTGTAATCGTTCCGTTTGCGCTGGCTATAACCGGACTTCTGCGAGCGCCAAAAATATCTACGCCCTCGTGTTTCCTGGCATTATTGTCTCGTCCATCTCCCCAGAAACTGCCAATACTTTTGCTTTTCGATTGCGTTGGGAAAGCGAGCGATGGACCAGTAGTAATTTCCAATGTATATGCTACACTCTGAAGTAATTCTGGCTGGAGCCTGATCAAATAACTCCCCGTATCATTTATTTCGTATTGGATGGGGTTATTTAAGGTATCTGCTGATGCAATTCGTTTTGGATTATTAACGTCGTCAAGGTGCCATAGATCCAAATAAAGTGCAGATTGGGCTGGTTTTTTACTTACACTAATGGTAATTTTCTGACCCTTAGTTGCTGAAAACCGATAGGACGCGGCCGGAATTTTACCAGCATCGAAATAGCCGGTTTCCTGATAGGGTATAGTGATGTTTAAAGCTTTCTGAATACTTGATTCTGCTGCATTTATCCATGCCAAACCCATTGCGGTTTTATCTAAACCGGCAGTTTCTAATTTTCTTTTGTATTGTTCGTGCGGACTGGCAGCTTTAAAAAGATTTACAGAACCTGTTTTGCAAGAAATAAAAGCGATAGCTGTAAGTACTGAAATAAAAACAAACTGCAGTTTCCTCATCAGCTAATCCCTGTTTAACCGATTAAAAACAGCTGCGGTAACTAATCCACCAATCAGATACCAGGCTACTGTAAGTGCCTTAGTCTTATCTGTTTTAGTTACAGGTTCATCATCCAAACCCATTTTATCCGGAAGTTTGATTGCTCCTAAACCAGCGGTTAAGCCAGCAACTGCACCTTTAAGGTAGAGGTTTTTGCTGCCAGACATGGCGATGGTGGTGTAATAAATTCCGTTGCTAATGAGATCTCCTGCCAACGTAGCGGCATAGAGGTTATTGCCGGTAGGTGCTTTAATATTCAGGCTCTTCAAAGATTTGGTTAAGGCTTCTTCTCCTAATAAATCTACTCTCGGTGCATCACGGTCAAACCTGCGGACAGTTTCATGTAATATATTTAAGGCTGCGGCCCCAGCAAAACCGGCTAAAATTGCTTTTAAAACTTTCATATAATTAAAAGCCAATAAACGGTGAAATTGTTTTGAAATGAGAAGGTTAGATAAAAGCAATTATAATAAATTTATTTTCTGCTCGCTTTTGGAGAACTTTAATTCTTCAGGGATCTTTAATCAGCTAATAGATTTTCTAGCTGTCATCTTAAATTTCAGGAAATCAATAAGTATTTGGAAATATTGATAATTTAGTGAAACTATATGAACAAAATAACCTTCTTATTCTTCCTTTTCTTAATAATATTTGCTGTTAAGTCTTTCGCTCAGCCCTTCACTTTTCAATACACAGGTCTCAGCAAGTCTTTTATGCTGGATCTTGATTTTGGCAATAAGGGGAAAGGCGCAGGTGTGAAATATAAAGGGCAAACTCAGGTAATCGCTTTACAAGTTAAAAGCTATCAGCTGGATACCAGCGGTCGCCGAAACGGAAAACCAGACATCGAAACTTTTGTATGGGATGAGGTAATCGCCGGGAAAGTAAATGGTCAGTACGGGCTGAGTAAAAGCAAAGACGTTGTAAAAAACAGCTGGTATCAACGTAAAAAAGATGGCAAACGTTTTTTCTTACACCATGTTAAAAATAAAAAAGACAATGGAAATAGCGCACTCCTGGTACATGGGGCGTTTATCAAATTCAACCGGATAAATAATAATAAGGTTGAGATTGAATATCCTGATGGACAAAAAACGACCTCGGTTTTGCCAGATGAGGATTCGCCAGATGCAAGAAGGCAAAGTTATATTGAAGATTATAATTTTGATGGTTACGATGACTTAGGTTTTTCGATTCCTGATGCAGGGATGGGGGTGTATAGAACCTTCGGAATCTGGTTGTATAATCCGGTAAGTAAACGGTTTGAAAAAATGGTCGAACCAGATTATACCAATGCTGAATGTAGTGAACTTTGTAATGTTACCTTGGATAAAAAAAAGAAATTACTCTACAGTACCTGTCGCGGTGGTGCCCGCTGGTGGCAGGACACCTATCGGTTTTCTACGAAAAATAAATTGATTTGGATAAGCTCAAAAGAGCTGAATCTTTAATCTCAATCTGTATTGATCAAAAAATTTAATCTTTATGGTGGCGGGAGTAGTTTTTTACTTCCGATCTGAAAGATTGATAACCGAGGTAAACAAAGCGTCCGTCCCGGCTAAATATGTAGCGTTTCAGGAAATCCAATGAAGGCTATCAATCGAAAGATTTTAAGGGTTACAGTTGTGCGTTTGATTGCCTTGCTTCATTGCAGCTCCTTAGTGAGATAAATGCTATAAAAAACATTTTAAATATTTGATTTTGTATTTGCATAGCGATTTTTCAAGTAAAGAATTTTTAGCTTGAATAATCAAACTAGGATTGATAACCTAACAACTTTCTAATCTGATAGAAAAACCTTTCAATTAATCTTAAATCTTCAGTTACAATTTCAGCATTTCCTTTTAGTTCTTTGTCAAAAAGAAGCGTTTTATGATAAGAAGTTTTTAGTCCTTTAGGCAATACCACATCTACATAATAATTTCCTTTCTCGTCTGGTGTAAAGGAAATATTTTGAACCCTACCTTCTACAATGCCATATTCTTGAAAGCGATAGTTATCCAATTTGATTAGCACCTTTTCTCCTTTGGCAATCTTGCCAGAATTGCTAGCCGGAACAAACATCCTTCCAATCAGTTTTTTTTTATCGTTTGGCAGAATAGATAAAATGGCATCTCCACGTTTTACAAATTGGTTTTCGCCCCAAAATTGCTGAAAGCTAGCCACCCCATCCGTTGAGGAAATAATTAAATAGTTCTGTTCCCATTCTCTTAACGATCGGCGCAATTGTTCCAGTAACTGTAAGGTTTGAGAAGCAAAATTGATTTTATCTTTCTCCGCATTTATTGTCGAACCACTTTTTGTTTTATCCAGATTAAAAATGGCCTCTCTGGTTTGAGATAAGGAGATATGTATATTCTCCAGACTTTGCTGTGCTTGTAGAAATTTAATTTTTTCATTCTCAAATTCAAAAGTGGAGATTACTTTTTGATTCAACAATGTTTGGGCTCTTTGGTAATTTTTCTTAATCAATTCATATTTCTCCAATTCGAATGTTTTTTGCCGTTTCAGTGTTGTGATTCTGCTTTTATACGCAGCAATATTTTGAGCAGTGGCTACATTTTCCGGGTCGTAAGGTTTGAGTCGTGTAAACAATTTTTCATCCTGAAAGGCCTTGGCAAAATTATTGTAATCGCTTTGCAATTCGCCTAATTTAAGCCTTGATATTTTTTCAACTGGAAAAGAAACCAGTTGATCAGCAGAAACGGAATCGATTATTTTTTTGAGTTGTAAAATATCTTTATAGTTGGCTGTTGATTGTAAAATCATCAATATTTCATTTTTCTTAACTTTTTGGTGATCGGTGATAAATATTTTTTCGATTTTAGAATCAGTTCTAACCTGAAGCTTTTCTGGCGGATTTTGAGAAGTAACGATAATTGGAGCTGGTATAAATTCTGGATATTTAATAAAATAGCTCATTAATAAAATCATCAAAAGAATACCCAAAATAACCACATTGCCCCAACGGAACATCCAGTGTGGTGGTTCTGCCAAAACATCTTGTACGGCTTCCGATCGGAGTTCTATTTCATCCAATTTATCTCTTTTAGTTTCCAAGTTCTAGCTGATTTTTAATTAATCTATAATATTCTCCTTTTTTTTCAACCAAATCATTGTGGCTGCCTTCTTCTACAACCATTCCTTTATCCAGCACAATAATTTTATCGGCATGTTTAACAGTAGAAAGTCGGTGGGCAATTACTATGGCCGTTTTTCCTTCGAAAAATCGCGCTAAATTTTCGATGATAATTTTTTCGTTATTGGCATCTAATGCACTGGTTGCCTCATCAAAAAAAATGTAGTCTGGCGATTTATAAACTGCTCTGGCAATAAATAACCGCTGCTTTTGTCCACCACTAACACCTACACCCTCATTGCCGATTTTAGTATTGTAGCTTAATGGTAAGGTTTCGATAAAATCCTGTATGTTGGCAATTTCTACCGCCTTCCTTAATTTTTGCTTATCTATAGTGTCATCGCCAACGGCAATATTATTAGCGATGGTGTCATTAAACACATAACTCTCCTGCATGACTACACCGCAATGGCTTCGCCAATACCTCGGGGAGATATTTTTCATATCGGTATTCCCAATTTTTATTTCGCCTTTATCTGGCTCATAAAATTTTGTTAAAAGCTTTAATAATGTGGTTTTACCACTGCCACTGGCACCCACTATTGCAGTGGTTTTTTGATAGGGAATAGTAAGATTTAACCCCTGGAAAACAAATGAGTCAGATCCTGTATATCTGAATGAAACATTATTTAATTCTATATCTTTTGGTGGAATTTCGAAATCATATTGTTTTTCTTTGCCTTCTTCATCATCTTTATCATGAATTTCTCCCAACCTTTCCAAAGAAATTTTGGCATCTTGTGTTTGTTTAATAAAATCAATCAACTGTAATAATGGGCTGTTTAACTGGCCAATAATATATTGCACTGAAAGCATCATGCCCAGCGTAAGATTGCCTTCTAGTACCAGTTTTGCGGCAAGAAAACTCACTAAAATATCTTTAATCTGATTGATAAAACCACCACCTACCGATTGCCATTGTTCTAATGAAAGTGACTTGATTCTAATTCTAAATAACTTTACCTGTAAAAATTCCCAGCCCCAACGTTTCTGTTTTTCGGCATTATGCATTTTTATTTCCTGCATGCCGTTAATCAACTCAATTACTGTACTTTGCTCTTGTGCGATTTGAGAGAACATTTTGTAATCCAGTTCCTTTCTTTTTTTAAGAAAAAAACTAATCCAGGCCACATATAGAACAGCACCAAATAAATAAACAACAAACAGGCGATAATCATAAAGCAAGAGTACGATGCTAAAAATGAACAGGTTTACCAGCGAGAAAAGGGTGTTAAGTGAAGAGTTGGTTAGTAACTGTTCTATTCTATGGTGATCATTAATCCTTTGCATAATGTCTCCAGTCATTCTTGTATCAAAGAAACTGATGGGAAGTTTCATGAGCTTGATGAAAAAATCTGAGATGATGGAGATGTTAATTCTGGTAGAAAGATGTAGCAATATCCAGCTTCGGATAATGTCAATTCCCATTTTTCCTAAGAAAAGCATTACCTGCGCCAGTAAAACGAGATAAATAAAGTTAATATCTTGATTTTGTATCCCAACATCAACAATGCTTTGGGTGAGGAATGGAAATATAAGCGATAATAAACTACCCGCTAATAAACCCACAACCAATTGAATAACAAGTGATTTATATTTTAACAAATATTTTAAAAGAAAAGAGAAACTTGTTTTCTTCTCCTCGTCATCAAAATCATTTTTATAAAATGATGGACTGGTTTCTAAAATAAGTGCTATGCCTTCTTCAGTTTTATCGTGGGCATTTTCACCAATCCAATGTTTAATAAATTCTTCTTTCGTATAGGTAATCAAGCCGTAACCGGGATCTGAAACGTATACCTTATTGGCTTTATCAATTTTGTAAACGACTACATAATGGTTTTTATTCCAATGCACCATACAAGGCATTGGTGCATCGGCAACTAACGTATTAAAATTTATTTTAACACCTAATGTTCTAAAGCCTAACGTTTCTGCAGCGTTACTTAATTCGTGTAAACCGCTGCCTTCTCTGGTTGTTTCTGATAGGGTTCTGATTTGCTGTAACGAAATACTTTTATGGTAATGTTTCGCTATAATACGCAAGCAAGTAGGGCCACAGTCTTTTGCATCTGGTTGTTTATAAAAGGGGAATTCTTTAAGCATCTCGATTCAATTGTTGCATGCCATAATTTTGTATTGCTTTCTGCTTAAGCGGATTGGTGCTCCACTCATCCCATTGGTTAGTATATGGGTTATAACCACACTTTAAGGGTTTGGAAATGTCTAAGCCTTCATTGTTTTTTTTGGTTTGCTCTGTAAAAGCCCTACAATCTGTACAAACGTATCTAAACTCACATTCCTTACATACCGCAACGTCATCTTTTTTTAAGTTCCAATATTTCCTGAAATCTTTATCCGCCAATACATTATCTAATTCAGTTTCTAGCATATTTCCATAGCTTTCCTGCATTGATGGACAATTTTTTATTAATCCGTCTCCTGTGATAGAAAGCTTTCTGTTTAGGCAAGTATTGTGGTGTTGGCTCTCTGTAAAAAGTTCTATGTTAGTGGTAAAGTAGGCAGAGCGTATCATGCCGCAGAATAAACAGTTGTTAATAGCTTGCGCAAAATGAATAACCTGCACACTGTCTTTATAAACTTTAAAAGTAGTATCTGATGGTGCCGAGTGAATTAAAAAGTTCTTAATTCGAAGGTTCTTTTTTATCAATTTTTCTAATACTTTAATATTCAAGTCTGAAGAATATGGAAGTATCAGTTTGATATGGTTTAAAACCGTTCCGTTAAATGTTTCTAAAAAAGCCCCTAATTTTTCAAGATTGGGAGAATGATAACAGCGAATTTCCAATCCGCTTACATTGAGATTAAATAGTTGTTTTATGAATTGACAGTCGTAGTTAAGGTTTTCATTGTACTCAATTATCACATTAGTGATATCAGAAAAATTATCCCAACTCAAATTTAAGGGAGCTAGCTCTTCTAAGATACGATCGTCTTTAAATCCTAATTCTTTATACAAAATGAAATCTACATAACTTAATATTGCTTCTTCGTTTACTAGTCCATATTTATCAATGCAGTCTTCAATAGCATGCTCTTTTAAAAAGCTTAAAATATCATATACACCATTAGAAATAGGATAAGATTTATTCAGCTGCAAATCGCAAATCAAAGATCTGTTAGCACCTTTTACAAGCAAACAATTGGCAAATAGGTTGAGGTAGGTCATATTAAAATTTTGAAATTGCTTTATAGAAATTCACTAATTCATATCCTTCGGCATTAATTTTTTTAGCTTTTTCATATTTTCGGATACTAATTTTAGCTTTTTTATTTCTTTCTACATCCTTTTCTAAAAGATAGATTGCTAAAGGAAGCTGTGTTTTTATCTTTAATATATTGATGAATTTTTTTTTCATGCCGAGCATTTATTGGTTAAAACTTTTGCCATTTCTCTTTCTAAATAGTAATTGCATGGATGTGAAACCATTCCAAACTGCCCTTCCGGATTAATCTCTAAGAAATAGTAATTTCCTTCACGATCAACCATCAGATCAATTGAACCTGTTTCGAAACTAAGTGCCGTCATCAAGTGGCTTAACTTATTTTCAATTTCATAGGGCAGTATGTAGGGTACGGTTCTGTTTGGTCTTTTATCATCGTAATTTCTGAAGTCGGAAACTGTTTTTTTATTTTCTTGGGAGAAAATCGCCATAGCATAAAATACGCCAGCTAAATAAAATACCCTCAATTCAAATTTTTTATTTATCCCTTGCTGTACCAAAGAAGGGAAAAAGGTTTCAGGGACAGCTTTAATATTCCTTATGCTAATCACTTCAGTTAACATCTTAAAGTAAGCCCCATCATTATCTGAAAATAATACGCATTCGCTTAATGGCTTTACAATAAGTTGAGGATATATTTGCATTAGTTCAATTAACGAACGCTTGTCTGTTAAAACCTCTGTATGCGGGATATTTAAACCTAATTTTTTAGCCAAAAATAAGACGCTTAGTTTGTTGAGTTTATCTTCGGTAGCAGGATCATTAAGCCATTTTTGTTTATCAATTAAGTAGCATAAATGATTGTGTAATACATCGTACTCATTATTCAGAAAACGATCCATCACATACTGATTATCAAAATTTTCCTTTTTTAGCTTGTAGCGAGTTGGGAAACTAGCCACTTTTCTGCGATACCATACCATAGCAACATCTTCGTTTTTAGGAAGGCTACCTAGCCCTTTTAGAGTAAAAAGATCTTCGCCATTTAAACGTGTAAATGTGGCCTTGTAAAAATCAAGCCACATGCAAACGTAGTCTGTAGCAGCTTCCATGTTGGTTTGACTTAAAATTAGGATTTGATTTTTCATGTAACGAATCTCTGTTTTTGTATTTAGGTGTAGTGCTGCCGTAGCAGCACTACAAGTTTTTACCCGTGCAAACCGCCCGGACAGTCATGTGGTTTTCGTGGATCAGAGTAGTAATCTGTGCAATTGTGGTTTCCGTGGTCAGAAACTGCTTTCTTAAACGTAGCACCACCAGATTCAGCAAGAGATGTATCCATCATCATTGCTTTTCCACCAGTAATAGCATGGATTGATTTTACTCTTTTTGATTCGAGCTTTTCTAATTTTTTCATTTTTAAAATTTTAGTTTGATAGATATCGCCATCTAAGCCCTGGCGTTTGGGTTTGTTGGCAAACAATGTTGATAGAATTCAAAATCTAAGTTGTTCTAGTGTTGCTTGCACTTAAATTTCGGTATAAATACAGGGCCTAATACGTGGTAGTTGATATTCGGTGGCATTGAAACGATATCTGTATGTTTATTCACGAAATTCGTTTTTTAATAGTTTTTAATGACGATATCGCATCTTAATGGCAGCAATTTTACAGACCATAATTTTGTATTGCTTTCTGCTTAAGTGGATTGGTGCTCCACTCATCCCATCGGTTAGTATATGGGTTATAACCACATTTTAAGGGTTTGGAAATGTCTAAGCCTTCATTGTTTTTGTGGGTTTGCTCAGTAAAAGCCCTACAATCTGTACAAACGTTACGAAACTCACAATCTTTGCAAACCTCAATTTCAGCCTTAGTTAGGTTCCAATATTTTTTAAAATCCTTATGGAGGATTGCTTCTTCTAAAGTGGTGTTATTTATGTTTCCGAAGCTATTATGCATTGCCGGACAGTTTTTGATATTGCCATGTATATCAATACCGATTTTTTTATGAAGGCAAGAATTATGATTAACGGCTTCTAAAACCTTCATAATGTTTGTATCAAAATACTTTAAGTCTACTTTTCCGCAAGAATTAATTTTTAAATCTTGGGAAGTGAATAATAGATTAAACCTAAAAATATCTTCCACTTTAAAAGGTTTTTTATGGCAATTGTAAAATACCAGATTATACATCCTCGAAGTGTTTTCGCTTAAATGCTTAATATAATTCTCATCAATCGCGGCATGATAGGGAGCAAAAATTTCGATGGTTTCTACAGTAGAGTTTTCAAAATCAGCATCCAACTTTAAAAACTCGTTCAGTGATGGTTTACCGTTACAATAAATTACCAAGTGCGGTATTTGTAAATTTTCTATCGATTGGAGTAGCTTTATCGGAATGATTAATTCATTTCGTTCCATAAACAAGTTCGAAGTTTTGTTATAATCAACGTACTCAAGAGAAAGTGGAGGGAAGTTCTTATCCCAGTTTCCAGCAGTAATAAAACCGTACTCTTTTTCCAGTAAAAAGTCTAGATATTCTTGTGCTATCTCTTTTGATTCTTCATCATAAAAGGCAAATACTTCCTCAATGGAATTCGATTTCAACTCTTCAATAATATCATTCAATTCTAAAGACTGTAACTCAGAATTGTTTCGCTGTAAATCAGAAATTAAGATCCTATTGGCACCTTTAGTTAAGAATATGTTGCTGTATAGGTTAAAATATTTCATAGCATTCTAGTCATGGCTTTATAAAGAACTTGTCTGTTGTGAAATTCAGTTTGATATTTTTTACATTTTAGATATGGAGATGAGCCTGAATCTAAATTATCAGAACGCTTACTGCCAAAAAACTCCATGTATTCAAAGGTCAATGGAAGTTTATTTTCTTCCTTGATTATTACATCTTTTGCTTTTCTTTCCATATTATAAGTATGCTGCTATTTCTCTTTCTAAATCATAATTGCAGGCTTCTGACATGCCCAAGAATTGACCAATCGCATTAATTTCTAAAAAATAAAATTTATCAGCAGATTTTATGAAATCCACAGAGCCAGAGTTTAAATCTAATGACTGCATCAATAAATCAATTTTATGTTCTATTTCTGCTGGAAGTTTATATCGCACATTTCTATTGGGGATTTTGCTATTATATCTTCTATGATCAATTTTGGTCTTTTCATCGTTTTGTGAAATGATGGCTGTCGAATAAACTTTTCCGTTTAAATAGAAGCTTCGTATTTCAAAATCTTTTTCGATTTTTTCTTGGAAAAAAGAAATGAAGAAGCTAGACTCTTTCTTTTGTTCAATAACCGATGTATACATAATGCCATTCTGATTTTCTTGGATATGATCTACTATGGGCGTCCCTGTGATAGGTTTTACTATAGTCTGATCGATGATAACATCTTCCATATCCTCAGCCAAAAAATAAGGCGGTACGTCCAGTCCTATTTGTTTTGCTTTTTCTAAAACTAGCAGCTTGTTTAAATGGCTATTACTTTGTTTGTTGATATGTCTTTTTCCTTCCAAAGACTTGATTACATAATCTATTAACCAATGTTGTACCTCAAACATATAACGATCTATAGCTTGATTTTGATAGTTTAGCGTCTTAAATACTATACCTCCTCTTCGATACCAAACCGCACTTATTTCATCAATAAAAAATTGATTTCGATAACTTTTGAGCAGGATTCTTTTTTTTAGGGTATTAATTTCAAAAACCTCATCTTCATGAACACGAATAAATTTTTTATTCATAACAATGAGCCACTTTATCACCTCTGTAGTCGTGATTTCATTGTTTTTAGAGATTATTAAAATCATAGATTTGAACGTTAAGGGAATTTGAGAATATCAGCATTTTTCTAAAACACAAGCTGCTTGTGCTTGCAAAAACAGCTTGTGTTTGAAAATTTTTTGATTATAACAGAAGTTCAGTTAATTAAAGTGAGGGAATTTCCCATCTCTGATCCATACTCTTGATAAGTATGTTCCCCCGTTTCCATCATAAACGTCTACATCATGGCAGCCATGCGCATCAACGAAATTTGATTGAATTTCATAAAAGCCAGTGCTACCAGACATAGCTAACCCACCCATGATTTTCATGTCGAATTTCTTCTTTTCCAAATTAGAAAGATCTTTGATTCCTTTTAGTTTTTTCATTTTTTAAGAATTAAATTGATAGAAATCTACCAAGGTTTTACCATTTTTTATTATAGTTAAAGTTGAGTGCTAACATCCCGGAGATAGATTGTCCCAGTATCTGAAACTCCAATTTCCATATTGGTCATAGGCATCAATGTCTTGTTGACCTTGAGCGTTTAAGAAGTTTGAACGGACATCAGATGCACCAATAGATGGACGACGGCCACCTTGAACCATAGTTAAATCTGTTAGTTTTTTGTTTTCTAAAGAAGAGAAGCTCTTCTTAATTCCACTTAGTTTTTTCATTTTTTAAGAATTAAATTGATAGAAAATCTACCAAGGTTTACCATTTTTTTCGGTTAAAGTTGAGGGCTAACAACCCGGAGATATATTATCCCAAATTCTGCCTCTAAACTTGCCATCTTGATCATAGGTATCTATGTCTTGTCTACCTTCTTCATTTAAGAAATTAGAATAAACAATAGAAGCACCAATATGACGACCACCGTCGATAGCACTTAAATCGGTTAGTTTTTTGTTTTCCAATGAAGAAAAACTCTTAATTCCATTTAATTTTTTCATAATAAATAAAATTTATGTTGATACATGTTTCACCATCTTACCCTGGCGCTTGGGTTTTTGCTGATCAGCCATTTATAAAAGCATTCTTTGTACGTCTACAAAGCACATGATATAAATTGCGTGTTTATTTGTGGTTAAGCCAGAAACGAAGTGTTATGCTTAAATCACATTTAAACTTCGGTACTAATGGTTGGCAATACAAACGGTAGTTGATATGCGAGCGGATTGAATCTATATTCGCGGATGTTCAATCTTAATACGCTAAAATAGAGGGAACCACTGAGCACTTTTGCTATCTGGATTTATGGAAATAATTCTGTGAACGCAACTTTGCTCAGAGAAAAATTGGGTCTGTTTGTTGATTTTTATTTTTTCGTGTGGGATTCCTGCTAACGAAAATAGATTTAGTTAATACAGATATGGGCTTAAAACAAGCAGATATTCAACAGCTGTTTCTTTCAGGATATTCTATTGATATATTTAAAAATATTTATAGATTTCATTAAGCCAATCCCGATTACTGAATATGAATTTAAAAACCGTATTTATCATTTACTCTATTTTGAGTTTCCTTTTTGTTCCCGCCTGCGGAAATAAAGAGAAAAATACAAAAGTGAAGACAACAGCAATTCAAAAAGATTATTTGTCAGTCATCATTTCTTTAGATACCCTGCGGTCAGTAAAAGTTAAAAATGTCATTTTCAAAGAAGATAGCTTATTGAGTGTTTCTTCCAACAAAGAAGCTAATCCCTATTATCACTATTTTAAAGCGATAAAATTCAGTTTGGAGAAGAAGATAGACAGCGCTTTGCTGGAGTATCAGAAAATGAAAGTTACCATGCCAGGCAGTGAGGTAGAACTTTTAAAAACCTATGGAATACTCGGTCAAAATATGGGTAATGGATCAATGGTCGAATCTGCTTTAACCAGCCGGATATTTGCTGCTTTAAAAAAAGCTGAACAAGTAAATAGTCGCTTAACCTATCGGTTTTATGATTTATTGGCACAAGCTTATTTTCAAAACGATAATGAAAAAAAATCTTTGGAATATGCAGCTTTATATTTTGAAAACCATCCTTTTAAAGCTCATCCAGTAATTAAACAGCGTTATTTTGATATTTCTTTCTTATTGGCTTATCGGTTAATGGATGTTAAAAAAATGACCTATTACAATTCGCAGGCCCGGATTTTGGCGCAAAAAAATGGCGATAGTTTGGCACTGGCCCGTACTTACGATAATGAAGCACAAATTTACAGTCAGCAGGGGCAGCCCGATAAAGCACTGGTTTGTAGTAAGATATATTTTAATTACCTTAAAAAAACCGATAACCTTAACGATATTGCCTTTAATAACATGGCTACCACTTTTATTCGCAACCACCAACCTGATTCGGCTATTCATTATTATAAAGCAGGGATTGATTTCGAAAAACGTGATCCATGGGGAAAACAGAAAACGGTTCATTACAATGGGTTGATTGAGGCTTATAAGATGAAAGGAGATTTCGCCCGTGCGCTTCAGGCAGCAGATTCTGCATATGTTATTGAACTTCGAAATAATAAAGCAATTGAGGCAGTTAAGGTCGCCGAAATGTATGAAAAATATAAAGTTGAAAAAGATCAGAATATAATACAATTAAAAAGTAGTAATAAGCTAAACGAAACCATCATTAAACAACAACGGTGGACACTTTTTTTAATTCTTCTGATCTTTTTTGGTGTAGTTTCTTTCTTCTTCGTGATCTATCGCCAGCAACGGCTGAGAGAGCGAAATAAGTTGTTAAGGTCTGAAAACCAGCGGTTAAATATAGAACAAAAACTCTTACAGGCACAGCTGAATCCACATTTTATATTTAATGCCATAGCCAATTTGCAAGGTTTAGTGGCATCAGGACATATAGATGAATCGGTCCGTTACCTAAAGTCGTTTTCTGGTTTGCTGCGGGGCATCCTGGAGCAAAACAGGAAAGATTTTATCGAAATTGAGGAAGAAATTACCTCTTTAAACAATTACATTCATTTGCAGCAAATGCGTTATTCCGGCGCTTTCGATTATAAAATTACCATTGATGATGAGCTGGATGTGAATGAAACTTTCATCCCGCCAATGCTGATTCAACCTTTTGTAGAAAATGCCATCGAGCATGGTTTCAGGAACATTTCGCATAAAGGCCTGTTAAACATATCCTTCAAGGTTAAAAATGATTTGTTAAGTATTGAGGTAGAAGATAATGGTAGTGGTTTAACTACAAAAGCGGCCGATAAGCAAAAAAAGCAATCGTTGGCGCAAATTATATTAAAAGAAAGGTTCGATTTACTTTTTACCTCAAAAGGGAAACAAGCACATTTTAAAGTGGAAGATAAAAAAGGATCAGACGCAAAAGGCGTGATCGTTGAAATCATCATCCCAATTATTACTGACTAAATAAGATCATAATGAAAATTTATATTCTGGAAGATGAAGTACGAATTTTGCAGCACATTTTACAAATTGTAAAAAAAATCGACTATCTGGAAGTAGTAGGTTTTGCAGGAGAAATTGCCATCGCCAAGAAAGAGATACCAGTATTAAAGCCCGATATTATTCTGGCTGATATCCGATTAAAAGATGGCGATAGTTTCCACTTATTTGATGAAATTGGTGTTGCCGATTTGCAGGTTGTTTTTCTTACGGCCTACGATCAATATGCTATTCAGGCACTAAATTTAGGTGCATTTGGATATTTACTAAAACCGATAGACGACGTATTGCTGATTAACACACTTAACAAGTGCTTTCATCACCGAAAACATGAAGCCTTTGGAGAACAGCAACTTGCTATTGCAAAAGAACACTATTTATCGCAAGGAGTTGCTGCTGCCAAACGTATTGCTTTGAAAAGTGTAGAATATATTGAGGTGGTTAACATAGAGGATATCATGTTTTGCAAAAGTGATAAAGGTTATACCAGTTTTTACTTAAACAACGGAAGAGAAATTGTGGTATCAAAAGGGCTGAAAGAATACGAAAGCCTGCTTACGCCTTTTGGTTTTTTGAGGTGTCATCAGTCGTATTTAGTCAATTTCAAATATGTGAAGAAATACTATCGTGAGGGTTATCTGCAAATGGAGAATAAGGAAAATATACTGGTTTCCAGCAGGAAAAAAGAAGAGGTTTTGAGGTATCTGGAGAATATCGCTTAAGTCAATAATTACCTAAACTAAATAAGGCAACGCCTACTGCGCTTATAGGGTTAAAATGTTAAGCGACATAGATTTTAGTACATTGATTTATTTAATCGGTCAAAAGCAATTTACCCGAAAAAAATATTACAAAGTTGTGTATTAATTCCTTTAATAACGATGGGATAAATATATTTGCGAATAAGAGTTGATATTTCAGCTTTAACACATCTCAAATTTTAACCCATGAATAAATTCGAAAGCCGTTACGCCCAAAGCCCAAAAGAAGTTAAACAAATGGACACCGCAGCACTGCGTGAAAATTTCTTAATCGAAAACGTTTTTGAGGCGAACCAGGTTAATTTAACCCTATCACATTTTGATAGGTATATTGTTGGCGGTGCAATGCCTGTTAGCCAGAAACTGGATTTGCCTAACCCTGACGATTTGAAAGCCAATTACTTTTTAGAACGCAGAGAACTGGGAATTATCAATGTGGGAGGGAAAGCCATCATCACTGCCGATGGAGAGCAATTCGAACTGGATTATAAAGAAGCGCTTTACATTGGAAAAGGAACAAAAGAAGTTTCCTTTGAATCGGCAGATGCTGCTGAACCAACTAAATTATACCTCAATTCTGCACCTGCGCACCATACCTACCCAACCAAAAAAGTAAGTAAAGCAGAAGCAGAAATTGTTGAACTGGGAACGCCTGAAACTGCGAATCACCGCATCATTAATAAACTTTTAGTAAATAGTGTTTTACCAACCTGCCAGTTACAGATGGGAATGACAGAACTGAAATCTGGTAGTGTGTGGAATACCATGCCTGCACATACGCATGACAGGAGAATGGAAGCTTATTTCTATTTTGAAGTACCACAAAACCAAAGTGTTTGTCATTTCATGGGGCAGCCACAAGAAACCCGCCATATCTGGATGCAAAACGATCAGGCGGTAATTTCTCCAAACTGGTCGATCCACTCTGGGGCAGGAACCAGCAATTACACTTTTATTTGGGGCATGGCCGGAGAGAACCTGGATTATGGCGATATGGATCACTGTGCAATTACCGAATTGAAATAATTTAAACATCTATTATTGAGTTGATGAACGTCTGCTTATGAACACAAGTGCTTATCATTCAATAGGAAAGAAATTTATAAAGCAAAATGTCAAACATATTTGATTTAGCAGGTAAAACTGCATTGGTAACGGGCTGCAAAAGGGGAATTGGCAAAGCAATGGCTTTGGCTTTAGCAGAGGCTGGTGCAGATATTATCGGGGTTTCAGCAAGCCTGGAACTGGAAAATAGTGCTGTTGAAAAAGAAGTTTTAGCGCTTGGAAGAAAGTTTTATGCTTATCAGTGCGACTTTAGTCAGCGTGAAGCGACATTGGCTTTTGCTGCGAGGGTAAAAGCTGATCACCCTGTGATCGATATTCTGGTAAACAATGCAGGAACGATCTTGCGTAAACCTATTGCTGAGCATCCAGATGATATGTGGGATGAAGTGATTGCCGTAAACCAGAATGCTCCTTTTATTTTAACCCGGGAAATTGGCAGAGATATGATCGCCAGAGGAAGCGGAAAAGTAATTTTTACAGCTTCTTTATTGTCATTTCAAGGTGGAATTACCGTTCCGGGTTATGCTGCCAGTAAAGGTGCAATTGCTTCATTAACGAAAGCATTTGCGAACGAATGGGCATCGAAAGGTGTAAATGTGAACGCAATTGCACCAGGTTATATCGCTACCGATAATACGACTGCATTACGGGAAGATCAGGATAGAAGTACTTCCATATTATCACGTATCCCGGCAGGCAGATGGGGAACACCCGAAGATTTTAAAGGACCCACATTATTCCTTGCCTCCAACGCAAGTGATTATGTTCACGGAACCATATTAACCGTAGATGGTGGCTGGATGGGAAGGTAGGTTTGAGTTTGGAATCGGGAGTTTGGAGTTGTGAGTCCGGAGTTCAAAGTTGGGCGTTAGCGGTTTGAAGGCGTAAGGCGAAAGTTATAATTAAAAGACCGATGTAAGGGGGTAGGGGCGTTAGTTCCAGGACCCAGACATCGGTCTTTTTATGAGGTAAGTTTTAGATATTAGAACAGTTCTTCGTAGTAATGCTATAACGGATTGTGCGGTTCCGGTGTAGTTCTAAATTTCTAAGTATCAACTTCTAATCCCTAAAAAAGATTATAAATCTCTTTAATGTCTTTTAAAATGGCTTCGAAATCGATTTTTAAATCAATTAAACGGCCAGTATGAATATCAAAAACCCAACCTTGTACGGTTAAACCTCTTAAAGTAATGGCTTCCTGCACGGCTGCCGTTTTAAGTAAGTTTACACATTGTTCCTGAACGTTCAGTTCAACTAATCTATTATAACGAAGGCCTTCATCTTCAATCGCATTTAATTCATCTTTGTGTGTGCGGTAAACATCACGAATATTTCTGAGCCATGGATTTAAAATACCCATATCTGCCGGTTGCATGGCAGCCTTAACTCCGCCACAATTGTAATGACCACAAACGATAATATGTTTTACCTTTAAATGGCGAACAGCATAATTTAACACCGTCATCACACTTAAATCAACATTGTTTACCAGGTTGGCAATATTTCTATGAATAAATGCCTGTCCTGGCTGGATGCCCATTAAATCTTCTGCCGTTACCCTACTGTCAGAGCAACCAATGTATAGAAATTCAGGCGTTTGTCCCTTTGCTAACTCAGTAAAGTAATCAGGATTGTTGGCTAATTTTCTGCCAATCCATTCTTCGTTATTTTTAAAAACGTCTTCTACATTCATGTTTTTTTCTTTTAATTTAAGGTAATATGTTGATGAGATGGACCAAAAAAATCTCTATTCTTTTCAAAAATAAAAAAAGATTCTTTTCCTTCTATTAAATCATCATTTATCGATTCTTTAACTTAAAAGGTCTTTTTGGTTTGCAACCATCCTATTGATTATAAGTTATTCAAGCCAATCCTATGCAGTTAGCCAGTTGTAAACAAAGGAAGAGCAGTATAAATAAAATTGAATCCGAATGCACCACTTCACCTTTTCCAGTTAGTAACGGGGTAGCTTAGTGCTTTATTGTCCTCATTTTTTAACAAACCGGGCTACTAAAAGTTTGTTATTTTATGAGATACAAGCGCACATCGCCATAGGCTGGCGATGAAAAAGGATTAAGAATTAATGAAAAATGTTAATTTCTTAGAAAAAAAGGAAAATTAATAACTGAATGAGGATATCCTTTAAATACGAACCTTAACGCGGTTTACTGAAATGGTTTTTTCGTCCTCTACTGTAGAAAGATCTTCTAAGGAGTAAAGGTTAGCCATACATTCTGCCACTGCATTTTTATCCGTATACCAGATGTCATCATTGGTGAAATGACAAATACCTTTGCCCATTTCTGTAATGATGCTCCCCAGCAATGTTGCCAGATGGTGTTCGAACAAATTTCCCGGGTAATATTTAATAGAAAATACTTTTTTGAAAGCTTTAAGCTGGCTTTCTACCTGTGCGCTAATTTTAATTGGTTTATAAACCTTTTTTTTCTTTCGCTTTAACAGCTTATCAATATAGCTTTGTTTTACTGCTTTCTGGCGAACGTTTTTCTTTTTAAATTCAGCGAGTTCAAAAGGCTTAAAAGAGGTACTGAATTGTGCTTTCAATATACTGGTATTCAAAATTTCGATACTGGGTTTAGTCCACCGGAATTCGAGAGAAAGAATACTTCTTGGATTTTTAAAGGTAAATGACTGCTCCAGGCTTAACACTTTTTCATGCTGATTTAGGCGTTCAACGATTTCCGGGATCAGATTATCCGTTAGTGAATTGATGTATATATTTATACGAGCACTCATGTTTTTTGGATTTAATAAAGATAATCTGCTTCACACAATTTATCAATTTAGTAATAAGAAGAATTTGGTTAGTTGAAAACTTGTCTAAATGAGCTTCTTACTGGTTTATCAATTAAATAGGGCTAGCATAAAATTATTTATTGTATTGCAATATGCTGAAATGTTAATTTATAGACCTACAAATATATTCTTTATATTATTGTTTCATAATGGTAAACGCATGTTTTATTTTAAACGCTACAGTTTCAAACCGGGTTATTTTAATTGCAAGATTATCAGCTAATTAATTTTGTTTTTTATTTGTTAAGTTGAAGTATTCCTGCATTTTTATGGTCTGTTGATAACTTTTTTTATCTAAAAGTGACTTTAACGTCCTGTTAAAACTCCTGACAGAGATGCCAAGATAAGCAGCCATGTCTTCTTTTGAGATGATAATTTGCGCTTCATCCTGAAGTTTTAGCAGTTTCGATAAGCCATACTCCAGGGTGTATAACTGTTGAAAAGATGCCCGGGTACTTGTCTGAATAATTCGGGTAGATAATTCCTGCAAGAGGAACTTGGTAAAGGTAGGGTTCTTCGCAATGAGCTCCGCAAAAACATAATCCGGAACGGCATAAGCGGTTACTTCGCTAATGGCTTCTACATTACAAAGGCAATCTATTTTTTGAAGTGCTTCCAGTTCGCCTATTACCTCGCCCTTGCCTAAAAACGCTATAATAAAGTCTTTGCCATTTTCTTCAGATATGAAACACTTGGTAATGCCATCTTTAATCATATAAATATTGGCAATGGTTTCTCCCTGGCGCACAAAGCGGTGCCCGGGTTTAAAGGTCTTAAGCAGAATTTTTGAATCGGCGGTTTCGTGGCAAAAGGTTTCGATAAAGGAGAGAAATTGAAGGTTTGTTCTGAGCATATCTCACTTGGCGGACAAATGTCCTTTATGGAGTGGTTTGGTTATTTTACTTTTGTCGCAATAAAATTAAGCATAAAATGAATAACCAAATTACTGTAATTGCATTTGATGCCGATGACACCCTTTGGGTTAATGAACCTTATTTTCGAGAAGTGGAGGAGCAGTTTGCTGCACTTTTAGCAGATTTTCTTCCGCGGGATAATATTATCGCAGCGTTGTATAAAACCGAAATTGCCAATTTACCTTTATATGGTTACGGAATTAAAGGCTTTATGTTGAGCATGATTGAGGCCGTTTTGCGGATTACTGAAGGTAAAGCTGATCCTGCTATTGTACAGAAGGTTATTGATTTAGGACAGGAAATGCTGGATAAACCTGTTGAATTACTGGATGGCGTAGAAGATGTACTGAAAGCCTTGCATGGAAAGTTCAGGTTGGTTGTGGCCACCAAAGGTGATTTGCTTGATCAGCAAAGAAAACTCAGTAAATCTGGTCTTGATCATTATTTTCACCATATTGAGGTAATGAGCGACAAGCAGGAGCAAGATTATCAGAAACTGATCAGGCACCTGGATTGCAAACCAGCAGAGTTTTTGATGCTGGGCAATTCTTTAAAATCTGATGTTTTGCCTGTGTTGGCCATTGGTGGTAATGCGGTTCACATTCCTTTCCATACCACCTGGGTGCATGAGCATATTGATTATACCATTGAGCACCCAAACTTCTATCAGATGGAAAATCTATCTGAAGTTTTACTAAAATTAATTAAATGAAAGAAAAATTAGATCTTAACACTTGGATCAGAAAAGACCATTTTGAGTTTTTTAATGCCTTCGATGAACCATTTTTTGGGGTAACGGTAGAGGTAGATTGTACCGAAACATATCTGGAAGCCAAAGAAAAGAATGTTTCCTTCTTTCTGCTTTATCTGCATAAATCATTGCTTGCTGCCAATAAGGTAGAGCCTTTTCGTTACCGCATTATTGATGGTGAGGTTTGGACATACGACCAGGTACATGCTTCTGCAACGATCAACAGGCCCAACGGAACTTTTGGATTTGGGTACATCGATTTTCATTCAGACTTTGAATCGTTTAAAGCAGGAGCGATCGATGAAATTAGTAAGGTAGAAAACAGTACGGGCCTGATTCCATCTGCCGGTGGTGAAAACGTGATCCACTGTTCGGCTTTGCCCTGGTTAAACTTTAAATCTATCTCACACGCCAGGAGTTTTAGTTTTAAGGATAGCTGCCCGAAGTTATCTTTTGGCCAGGTACGCAATGAAGGAGAACGGAAAATGATGTCTGTTTCCATCCATGTTAACCATGCCCTGATGGATGGCTACCATGTTTCTCAATTTGTTTCCACTTATCAGGAATTATTAAACCAAAAAACCAGCGACTTAATTTCAACATAACGAAGACTTAACATTAAGGCTATAAATTAGGTTAATGTTTCTCCCTTCCATAGCCATCTCTATTTGCCTTTTAACGATAATAGCCGTATTTAACATGGAGAGCATTTTTAAGGCTTTTATGTTTCTTGTGCTGCTAACGGTTGTGTTTTTTATTCTTTTTCTTTTTATCAATCACCCTTTCCCCTCGGCACTGGTGGTTGTTGCGATTATGGCTGTTTTTGCCATTAAGGTTTAGGGTTAACGGGTAGATATGAAATAATAAATTAATTATCATTTGCTTTAGCTAAACTAATTACTATTTTTGCTGCACAAGGGGGATTAGCTCATTTGGCTAGAGCGCTTCGCTGGCAGTGAAGAGGTGATCGGTTCGAATCCGATATTCTCCACAGGTACTTCTAAGTCATTGAAAAACAATGACTTAGAAGATTCTTTGTCTTCAAACTCTGACACAAGTCTGCCACTAAACGCCTCGGGAGGTCAAAATTCACCCCGCCCGGCACGGCGAAAAAACCAAAATTCTTCTAACGAAAAGTCTAAAAACGGTGGGTATCCCGAACGTCAGTTGCAAGATAAAAATTCTCGAGGGGCGAATTTTGCCTTTATGGAAATTCCTGAACTGCCATATACTATTCCCCGTGTCGTAAAAGGACGGGCCATAATTAAGGTTCCTGCGGGAAGTACCATGGAAAAAGAAGTTGCCAGGCAAAGTTGGTATGTGGAGTTCTTCTTTCACAATGCAGCGGAAGAGCGTATGGAGCGGATCAGGGTAACCAGAAAGCTTAACAGGATAAAGGACCCAAAGCAAAAACTCAGGAATTTTAATAATCTTTGTGAGGCTTACAAAATTGCACTCGAAGGTGGTTGGAATCCTCTGGATGAACACGCCAACGCCCGGTTAAAAAAGGAACTGATTGGCATTGATCTTAATGAAGCGCTGTTGCTGTTCGAATCTTACCACAAAGCCAAAGGAACCAGGCCAAAATCAATCAGTACTTACCGCTCAACAGTTAACTCTTTTATTAAATATCATGGGGGAAATAAAAAGGTAAATAAGATTACTGATTTTGACATTACCGATTTTTTGAACTTTAAGGAAAGGGAGGGGAAGTGGGCTGGAGTAACCTATAATAACTGCAGAATAGGTCTTAATAATTTTTTTAGGTATTTAAAGGTGAATAAATACATTCCTGAGAATCCCGTTACCGACTGCGAAACGCGAAAAAAAATGCCGACTCAGTCCCATCAAATTTTTACTGAACGTGATTTCAAGGTTATCATGGACTGGCTTGATAAAAATGACAGATATTGCCAGCTCTTTGTGCGGATGATTTATTACACCTGCATTCGACCAAAAGAACTCCGGTTCTTGCAGCTTAAGTACATCGATTTGGAGGACAATACTATCACAATACCCGGTGTCGTCTCAAAAAACAAAAAGTCAATTCCTGTAAATATCGATGTAAGCCTAAGAGCAGAACTTGATAAATTACAGATAGAAAAATTTGATAAAGAATATTTTCTCCTTGGTTCTGCGGACACATTTATTTCACACAAAATGTGCGCTGAAAATTATGCTTATAACAGATTTAAAAAATGTTTGGAGGCAACCGGTTTGTTGGATAAAAACTATACACTTTATTCTTTTAAACATCTTTCAAACGTGAGAAAATTTAGGGCGGGATGGACTCTTGCAGAAATTTGTTCAGCCAACAGGCATGGCAGTCTTTCGGAAACCGAAACCTATTTGAAGGAATTGCTGAAATTTGTTAAATCTGATAAAACTATTCCGGCCATTTAACTTTTGTTGGAGCTTTATTATCGTGTTCCAGTAAATCCTGGTACTGGAACACAATAAAGCTAGGCTGTAATTTTTCCAACAAAGCTAGAAACAGTCAAGCGATGAATACCCAATATTCTGCCTATTGCACTATAAGAGACTTTTCTATCTAACAGTTCCTTTATTTTTCTTTCGTGCCCGGTAAGTTTAGTTGTGGCAGATTTACTTCCTTTAGGTCTCCCTAGGATAACCCCTTCTGCTTTTTTCCTTGCTAGCGCTTCTTTAGTTCTTTGTGAAATGAGATTTCTCTCTATTTCTGCTGATAAGCCAAATGCAAATGCTAAGACTTTTGAATTTATATCGCTACCTAAACGATAATTGTCTTTGATAGTCCATACTTGGATATCTCTATTCATACATTCATTAAGAACCCCCATAATCATCAACAAGTTTCTGCCTAAGCGAGATAATTCTGAGCAAATTAGAATATCCTCTTTTTTCATTTTTTTAAGGAGCTTTCCTAGTTTTCTATCATCAACACTTTTTGAACCTGATATGGTTTCTTCTATCCACTTATCAACAATGAAAGTGTGCTTGCCACAAAATTGATTGATTTCATAGCGTTGATTTTCTACTGTTTGTTTGTCTGTGCTTACTCTGATGTATCCGTAAATCATGTTTTTTAATTTAAATAAATTGTAAATGTATACAGTTAATTTAAACCAAACTTGATTAACTTAAATCAGACGATTTTAAGTGACAAAATTTCAGCGTTTTTGTTAAACAGAATAGTAACGTAACAAAATTTACTACAGCAGGTAGTTGGGTAGTTTTGTCACAAATAGAACGACAAATTAAATCTAAAATAGAAGCGATCGGAACACCACTTAAAGACTGGAAAATCAATATTAATTACGGCATTAAAACTGGATTTAATGATGCTTTCATTATTACTGAAGAGAAGAAATTGGAATTAATTGAAAAGGATATCAATAGTATCGAAGTAATTAAGCCAATTCTAAGAGGAAGAGATATTAAACTGCATATACCAATAAATTTGACCCCCTTTCGCCAATTTTAAATTGACCCCCAGAGTTGTTGCTTGAAAAAAGCAGAA
>NZ_WKKH01000050.1 GCF_009674725.1 Pedobacter petrophilus
ATATAAGAAAATAAACCCATAAAAACAAGTCAAATAGTTGGTAATCAGATATTTAAACACTTAACTTAATGACATTGGGCGTGCACATGCTGACCTTCATCTACATAAATGTTTTGTAAATAACCTTTTTCCTGTCCGCGGATTTCGATGTTCCTCACCGATTTAATCTGCGAAACATACTCTTTAGTAAAAGAAGTATCGATTTTTAGCGGTGCAGTAACTGCATAAGTAACTACTTCTTCTTTTTCTTCTTTTTTTGAAGTACAACCTGTTACGTAAAGCAAAGCACTCAAAGCGAGGCACATTACATTTCTTTTCATTGTGTTTTTTTGAATAGTTTATCTGATTTTTATCTATCTGATTAATTTTAGGGAAATTAATTCCAGATGACCGCGGTGTTTAAACACCGTCGCCTTCTGTAGATTAGCATACCCTATTTGATTAATACTGGTACGAAATAACTACAGATTTATGAAGTTATAATGAAGTTGAACTTCAGGTTGACATGGAGCAACGCGATTGACAGCGCAATTAAATTGAAATAGTTTGTAACTAAGCGCTGATACAGTAAAGATTAGGTAAGTCACTATGAGCCTACCCTACCTATCATTTTCAAAAAAAAAAGAAAATTTAAAGGCCATAACAAGGTGCTACAACCAGTAATAATATAGATCGGTTTGAGTTACAAATAAGCTAATCTGCCCGATGTTTTAATTAAATTATATGGTCTTAGCGAAACGCTAGGACCAGAATCCATTCATTACAACCGCATTTACTCCACAATAAAAAGCTTGCTAAACTTAAGATACTAATGCCTTAATGTTTTAATTAAATTATACGGTCGTAGTGAGACGCTAAGACCAGGACTCAGGGTTGTAACAGCGTACCAAAACCTGTGATAGAAATACTAAGATCATTATTTAACTAAAGGTGATAACGTTTTACGCATCATAATATCAGTTTGCTCATCATCACCCATTTTAAAAATATGCCGGTCAAAAGCAAAAAACCCATTTTTTTCGTAAAACCTAATCGCTCTTGGGTTTTCTTCCCAAACACCTAGCCATATGGTATCTTTCTTTAATTGTTCGGCAGTTACCAAGGCTTGTTCGTAAAGCATTTGGCCAACCTTTTTACCATGATGACTCGATTTGACATAAATCCGTTCGATTTCTAAAGCCGTATTTCCCTGGTCTTCCGTTTGTGCAGCTCCAACATTTACTTTTAAATAACCTACAGGCAGACTTTCATCCCAGGCAACGAAAAACATCGATTCATTATTATTTAATTCGCTTTTAACTTTTTCTTCACTAAAATTTTCATCGAGGTATTTTTGCATATCCTCTTTTGTATTGCTCCCGGAGAAAGTTTCGTAAAAAGTTTCCTTACCAATCTGTTGAATTGTGCTAATGCTTTCAGCCGTAGCTACAGTAATTGTGATATGCTCCATGTTATTAAATTCAGTTTCCAAAATTATATAATCCTCAACCATCCACCTTTAACATTTGTTAAATAATTTCACTTAAGTAGCTAATTTTAATAATGATCTTTTTCTGATATTAATGATGAAACCCTTCCATAAATCACAAACAAGCCTGTTCTATTTTTTGTTAAACTTAATCTAATCCAAGATTGATATGAAAAAAGAACGCCCATATGTAACCTGCCTGATGATGACTTCAGTTGATGGAAAAATCCTCGGAGAAAAATGGGGCAAAAGTGAGAAAATGGAAACCCTGAAAGGGAAATTCGAACAAGTGCATGAAGAAATTGGCACTAAAGCCTGGATAGTTGGTCGTACCACAATGGAAAAAGACTTTACTGATTTTGAAAAGCCGGTTATAAAGGAAGAATACCCGGCAATAGATCGCAGCGATTTTATAGGAAAACATGATAATTCCGGAAAATTTGCCATTGCTTTAGATGGCCAGGCCAAGTTGGGCTGGCTCGAACCGACCATGCATGGCGATCATGTGATTTCAGTTTTAACCGAGCAAGTGGCAGACGGTTATCTTGCCCATCTGCAGGATATTGGCGTATCGTATATTTTCGCCGGAAAAAATGAAATAGATTTAACAGTAGCATTAAATAAACTACAGAGATTGTTTGGTATTGAAAAGCTAATGCTGGAAGGTGGTGCCCGAATTAACGGAAGTTTCCTGCAGGCCGGATTGATTGATGAACTTCATCAGTTGTTGTTGCCAGTTGCTGATGGAGGAATGGAAACGTCTTCGCTTTTTGAAATCGATCCGAAAGTTAAAGGAAATGAGGCAACCTTAATGAAACTGGAAAACGTAAAACAAATGGAGGATGATGTATTATGGCTTACCTATAAATTTTAATTCTACAGAAATCTTTCTATTTAATAGTAATAGAACTAAATAGTTAGCGTTCCATTTTTATATATTTTAATGCCAGATACTATCTTTACCAATCAGATCCATTGTCAACCAAAATTTTACGGCCTTTCATGTTTAAACAAATTGGGAATTTCTTCCTGCTTACGCTCAGTTTAATTTTCATCAGCACAAATTTCGCGCTTGCCAATCCCGAAAAAGGTCTACTATCAACAAAAAGGGTTGCGGTAACAGGCGGGCGTATAGAGGGATCGCTCACCGCAGATGGTGTTTTATCATTTAGGGGCATTCCTTATGCAGCTGCGCCGGTGGGAAAACTTCGCTGGAAGGCGCCACAACCACTTCTGCCCTGGAAAGGGGTGAGAAATGCAGACGATTTTGGGCCAAGGCCTGTTCAGGAATCGAACCTTCTATATGAATTCAGGTCGAAGGAAATGAGCGAAGATTGTCTTTACTTAAACGTATGGACATCCGCATCATCTAACCAGGAAAAACGCCCCGTTTATGTGTTTATTCACGGCGGCTCGTTCATTCACGGCGATGGTTCTCAGCCTGCATACGACGGTGAAAGTATGGCTAAGCAAGGTGTAGTGTACGTTTCTATCAATTACCGGCTGGGCGTGTTCGGATTCATGTCTCATCCGGAATTGAGTAAGGAGTCTGGTTATGGCGGTTCTGGAAATTATGGATTATTAGATCAGGTAGCTGCTTTGGAATGGATAAAGAAAAACATCAGCCAGTTTGGTGGAGATCCTAATCGTGTAACCATTGGCGGTGAATCTGTAGGCGCCCAATCGGTAAGTGCACATATGGTTTCGCCACTTTCGCGTGGTTTATTTGCTGCTGCGATTGCAGAAAGTGGTTCTTTGATTGATGTTCGCGCATTGGTGCTTCCCTTAAATAAATCAGAAGAACTGGGTACAGAATTAACCACCTTTTCGAAATCGGGCTCTATTGCAGATATGCGATTGATGCCTGCGGAAAAACTTTTAAAATATGTAGAGAAAGGGAACCCACGTCGTTTTAAACCCGTTATTGATGGCTATTTCCTTAAAGAAAACCCGGAGAAAACGTTCATCTCCGGCCGGCAGGCAAATGTTCCGCTATTAATTGGATGGAACGCACAGGAAGTTCCCGCAATGGCGTTATTCCGGCTTCGCCGGATCAATACTAAGAATTACAAAGCCGCTGTAGAAAGAATTTATAAAGAAAAGGCTGCAGATGTGCTGGCACTCTATCCTGCTGCAACAAATGCAGAAGTAAAAAAAGCTTCGAGTGAGTTTATGAGCGACAGACTAATTAATTACAGCAGCTGGAAACTTGCTGAATTGCATGCAAAACAAAAATCTGCTCCAGTTTACAGATATTTGTTCGCTCAACCCCACCCCGGACTCAATCAACGCACCATCAGAGAAGGAAATGCTTTTCAGGTTTTGATTAAAAAACTACTTAATAAAGTAATTGCAGGCACTTCATTCCATGCTTCTGAAATTGAATATGCACTCGGCAATCTTGATGTTCAGGATAATTACGACTGGAAAACGGAAGATTATAAGGTATCTAAACAAATGCAAAGCTATTTTGTCAATTTTATTAAGAATGGAAATCCGAACGGCCCCGGGATAGATCAAATCCAACTCACCAACTGGCCAGTTTACAACGGAGGCAACAAGGCTGCATTTTTAAAAATAGCCGGAAACAGTAGCGTAGAAACGGATACTACCGAAGAGCGTTATTTGTTTTTTCAGAGCCTGGAACAGACAGAATAAGGAAGTATTTCAATAAACGCCGAATTATTTATCAGACAACATGCACGACCTGATCGTTAGAATTTAATAATCTGGTTTTTCATATCATGATAAAGCAGCACCGTCCATTGCTGTTGCTTTCCTTCTTCTTCCCACTTTTGTCGTGCTTCGAGTGCTTTTCTGCCATCGTAATCATTTTTGAAGGCTACCTGAAACTTGAGGTAGTTTCGTTGCGGTAAATTGTCAGCGCCATAAAAAGTGGTTTCTTCCTTTTCTTTAATCCAGAATACCTGGTGATTTGGCGTATGTCCGCCAGAAACCTTGTAGGAAATCTCCGTTGTTATATTTCCTTCATGATCATTTAGCAACACAACATTCGGCAGCAAAGCCAGCTGTTTCAGCATTTCCGGGCGATAGGATGGATTCCCTTCTTGTGCCAGGGCAAAATCCAGTTCGCGCTGTTGAATATAAATCGTTGCGTGAGGAAAACTGCTTATAAATGTCTCACCTGAAAAATACCCGAGGCCATCAATATGATCTTTATGCAGGTGCGAAATAAGGACTTTTGTGACCTGACCAGGTTCAACATTTTCATCTTTTAAACGTTGGCAAACCGGCGGAACTTCGGCTTGATTTAAATTAATACCGGTATCTAAAAGAATCACATCCTTTTCTGTGATAATTAAAAAAGGTTGGATAGCTACTTTTGATCCTGAAACAGGAGATGAAGAATCAATTAATGAAAATACTTTACTCTTATTTACGGTATATGTTCCAAGTTTCAGTGTGATTATTTTCATTTTATCGCTTATTTTTAATGGCTAATCTGAGATTAAAACCACGAAACCCAAACCACAGGCCTCAACAATAGCCAGATCATTTGTTCTTTCTGTAAATTTCTGCAAACCTACTGAAAGATTATTTAACAAAATATTTTAAGAGAAATCGACTGAAATTGTTTGATAAATCAATGATGAACAAATAAGCTTTGACAACTTGAAATAGCGCACCTGTTCTAAAGTTGTCAAAACTATATTAAAAAACATTCCTACGGAATTGCATCACACCAATATCCCATCTTTTATCGCCATATAATCCACCTTTCCATTTGGTGTAAGCGGAATGCTATCCAACAGTTGTGTTTTTACACATGCCGGATGAATTTTCACCTGTTCAAAAAGCAATTGTTTTACCGATTTTTCATCAATTTTATTGCCTGTATAGGCTACAAGCATATGCTTATCTTCCTCGCCTATGCAAATAAACCGTACGTTATTGAACTTTTCGGTTAAGATTTGCTCAATTTCATCCAGATTTATCCTCACACCAAATAGCTTTATGAACCTCTTACTCCTGCCGGTAATATAAAAAAAGCCATCTTCGTCTGCTCTGGCAAGATCGCCGGTTAACAACATGTCTTCCTTTTGGTAGGTTAATAAATCTTCAGCTTTAGTTGCATATCCGCCAAAGATATTTGGTCCGTAATATCTCAATTCGCCAGAGTCTGGATCGATATCCAGTCTGCCGTTCTTGATCGGCTTCCCAACCGACCCCAATTTATCCAGCAGAAACTCCGGAGGTAAGTAAGAGATCCTGGCTGTAGCTTCTGTTTGGCCATACATAGAAAAAAAGGAAATTTCGTTTTCCGCAGTATATTGTCCAAATGCCGCTAAAATCGATTCGTTCATTCGTCCGCCGGCCTGTGTTAAATAACGCAATGATGGATAGGTTTTTGCCAGAAATCCAATTCGTTGCAACATCTCATAAACATACGGAACGCCAGCTAATGAGGTATAACGAAACTGATCAAATTCTTCCCAAAATTCCTTTTCTATAATGGTTTTATTGGTACAAACAATAGCTCCGCCAGCAATGGAATTAGTAGTAAAAACAGAAAATCCGTAAGAATAAAATAGCGGTAGATTAAGTGGCGTAACATCAGCATAATTTACAGGCAGATAATCTACAATAGATAAGGCATTGCTCACTATATTTTGCTCGGAGAGCTTCACAAATTTTGGAGAACCCGTACTTCCTGAAGTATTAATTAGCAATTTTATCTGCCGGTTAACTTCTGTTTTAACCCGATCTTTTCGCTTAAATAACTGATGTGCAGGGCCAGCATCAAAAGAAATATAATCACTACTTTCTACCCTCAAAGGGTCGTAGATATAATATGGGCGATAATGGTTTTCCAGGTTCGTTTTATAATCTCCATTCAACGCCGGACTTAACAAAGCAATGGAAAAATCCGTTCTGAGAAAATTCAGCAAAATCTCTATAGATTTCAGGCCGTTATCCAGATAGAGAAATACGAGCCCGGAAGTTTGATCTATTGCCAAAGACTCGTGGAAATCTTTGGCCGTATGGAAAATGCCCGTCGAAGAATCTATATATCGTAAGGCGTCGTTATTTAAAATCAGGTCGTAAAGGTGAGGCATGTTTTTCATAGGTAGGTCTGGAATTAGTCAAAGGTGATGCGAAGTTTGGTCAGCACTTGTTTCACATTTGCGAAGCTTGACATTTCCAACACATCTTCTATAGCGATGGTGAGGTTGAAGGTCGTTTCAATGGCTTCTACAAGAAACATGTGTGATACGGAATCCCATTCTGCAATTCCCTGGTATTTTAATTCTTCATTCACCTGATCAATTGGGATCGATAGTGCTTCAGAAAATGCATGTTTTAATTTTTCTAGGTTGTTCATATGGAGGAGTAGTTTGAGGTTTTCTCTTGTCAGGAAGGTTTATATTTTAACAGTTTTCCATTTTCCCATTTTAAAAACAGCCACACAGCTGCAGGAAAGCACAATTTCGGAGATCAAAATGGCCAGGAAAATTCCCTTTGGGCCCCATTGGAAATAGATACCAAGAAGATAAGATAGCGGCAACTGAATGATGTAAAACATCAGGATATAAAGTAAAGTCACCGTATTAACGTTTCCTGCTGCGTTGAGTGCTCTGGAAATCACCATGGTGTAACCGAAGAAGAAGAAAGCTATTGACATGTATTGAAGATATTCAGCAGCGTAAGTCAGCACCGCTATTTCATGGGTAAAAAAACGGGCGACAGATTTGGCATAAAACAGCAGAAAAATTGCAATGCTGCCCAGATAGCACATATTAAATACGCCTGTTTTCCAGATCGATGCCTCTGCCCTTTCGGGCTGTTTGGCACCAAGATTCTGCCCGGTAAGTACGCCAGCGGCATTTGCAATTCCGTAGGCTGGCAACACGCTAAACATAATAATCCGGTTGGCGATGATGTAACCAGCCAATACACTTTCACCGAGCTTGGCCACGATAACAATCATGATGAACCTGCTGGAAGAAGGTATGAGATATTGTACCATTCCGGCGGTGGCAAGCTTAAGGAGCCGTTTCATTAATGAAGGAACCATCACCAGCTGTTGCCGGGAGATTACAATTCGCTTATTGCCTTTAATCAGGTACCATACCTGGTAAGTTACACTAAATACATTGGCAGTAACCATGGCAATAGCGGCACCGAGCAAGCCAAAAGCAGGAATTGGCCCTAAACCAAAAATGAGAATGGCGCATAAACAACCATTAAGCACATTAGAGAAAGCTAGGGTTCGCATGGCCATCGAGGCATCTCCGGAGCCGCGAAAAACTCCATTGATCAGTATACGCATAATCATAAAAATAAGACCAGCGAACATGGTTTTCGAAAATACGTTTCCATAGGCCACAAGACTATTGGAAGCGCCGGCGAAATGCATAATCTGCTGATTGAAAATCAAGGCGATGCAACTGCAAATCAAGGATAAAATAATGCCAAGGTAAATTACCTGCATTGCCGCAAGGCCTGCACTTTTAGGTTTCTGCTCACCTACACGTCTGGAAATTACGGCAGTTGCTGCAATACTGAGGCCGGTAGCAACCGACTGAATCAAAATAATTACCGAGTTGGTAATGCCCACCACGGTAATTGCCCTTTCGCCCAGGCTACTCACAAAAAGCAGATCTACCAGTACAAAAAGCGATTCCATACTCAACTCCAGCATGGTGGGTACAGCTAGCAGAAAAGTTGCCCTGTTTACACTTCCAGAGGTGAAGTTTTTTTCAGTTCCCTGCAGGGCTATTCGAAATAAATCAAATAAATGGCGTATTTTAATTAACACATCTTTCGGTTTAAAGGGTTAAATCAACAGCTGATTTGAGGCGGACTGGAAGGTCTGAAGTGCTGAAAGACTGAAATGCAATCCTTTGCTCAACCGCGTAAACCGTTCTTCCGGTAATTTGGTTGATGATTTGTGAATTCCGGTAAGCACCCATTCCCAGATCTGGTGTAGAAATTCCATGTGTATGCAATTCAGCGTTTTGAACAAAAATTTCATTACCTGCTTCATCAATCGTATAGTTTCTACGCACGTCATAGTTCCCGTCGTCCAAACGCCTGATTCGATTCGAAATTCCGGTTAAAAAATCTGGCTCCACATACTTATAGCCGGTGGCGAGGATCACCGCATCGGTATTGATCTCAAAAGTTTTTCCCTGCTCGATATGTAAAAAGCTGAGCAAATAAGACTCATCTTCCTCCTGAATATCGTTTAACCGGGCGTTGGCCATCAATACCACTTTATGGGCTTCATCACTAAGATCCATGGCGTATAAACTGTTATAAATTTGATTGATCAGGTCTGCGTTTATGCCTTTAAACAAAATACCCTGGCGGGAAAGCACATCTTTCCGCTGCATTTCAGGCAGGTTATGAAAATAATCAATGTAATCTGGCGAGGTGAGTTCGAGCGTTAACTTAGTGTGGTTTTCCAGAGGGAAAAAACGTTCCGAACGGGTAAACCAGTTGAGTTTCATTCCCTTTTTAACTTCAGGTAACAAATCCTGAAAAATCTCCGCAGCGCTTTGTCCGGAACCAATAATGGTGACCGATTGCTTTTGGACTAAACTATCCTTATGGTTGAGGTATTGAGAAGTGTGAATTACATCCTGCAACGATTTTTTCTTAACAGCAGGCGGAATATATGGGCTTGTACCTGTACCTAAAACCAATTTGTAAGTTTGCCAGGTGTTCGTATCGCCAGAACGTATATCCCGGGCAGTTACATGATAAACGGCGTTTTCATAAATTACCGACACCACTTGCCTGGAGAATAAACAATTGGTCAATTGCCCTAACACCCACTTACAGTAGGCATTATATTCCTTCCTGAAAATAAAAAAGTTTTCCCGGATATAAAATTTATAGAGGCGGCCAGTGAGTTTCATATAGTTCAGGAAACTGTAGGGACTGGCCGGATCAGCCATCGTTACCAGGTCGGCCATAAAAGGAACCTGCAGGGTTACCTCATCCAACATTAAACCAGGGTGCCAGTTAAACTCATCAGACTGATCAAGAAAAAGCGTATTAAGATCTGCTATGGGTGCCGATAATGCAGCAAGGCCCAAATTAAACGGACCAATCCCAATTCCGATGATATCGTAAATTTTAGTTGTGTTCATTGATAAATGTTTTTAATGAATGATGATGATTCTGAGGGAATTTTTCCCAATACCACTCCCGCAAACAGAAATTGAGGTATGCCTTTTTATGCGGCATTTCGATAATGTGCTGCAGCTTAAAGCCCACCTGTACTTTATTCATTAGTGCTGCCCGCGATTCAACAGAACCTTCTCCAACTAATCTGCCTACTTCAGGTTGCATAAAAAGCCACTCTACAATGGTTCGTGTAATGAGCGATGGGAATTTCTTTTGCTTATCTGTCGGGGCGATGAATAAATGTGTGCCGTAATCTGAAGGCAAAACGTCGTAATAGTCGCCAAGAATATCCCTTGCAGCCCAATATATTTCGAAATTGAAAGTTGCTTCTCCGTTAACTTCGCCAATATAACTGTGTGAAATTCCCTCTGCCAACAACGTCCGGTAAAAGTCCTCAAGTGCTTTCAGGGACCAGTCCATTTTCCATATTGTTTTAGCATGGTCTGAATGGAACCACTGATGTACCATTGGCAGGTCTTTTTCAAGATCAAAAGGCCTGATGCTGATGGCTACCGCTTCCTGGGCAAAATAACGGTAATAAACCTGTGCGTTCGATGTTGGAACGAGCAATTTGGAACTATAGAAATATTGATGCAAAGGATTGTAAACCGATCGCACATATTGGCCAGCACAACTAAATAAGTCTCCCTTAATTTCTACGCGCCGTTGCTGGAGCAAGGTTTTGATTGCCTCACCGTGTTCCTGCTGCAGAAAAGATTGTAACCGGAGGTAAACATCTTTCAACATCTCCCGCTCTTCTAAAATTTTCTGGTTCCCTAAAAAACTCACCAGCAAGAAAACTTCATCAAGTTCAGATTGAGTCAATGGCTGTTCCATTATTCCATTCAGGTACTGCCGAAACCAGGACGTTGCTAAATCATGAAGTAGCGATTGATCTCCCATAGCCATCGATTTAAACCTTTCGATTACAGGGAAAAAGCGTTCCTCCAGGGCTGTATGACAAATAATTTTCTGCCCGGCAATTGCTAAAGCATGTGATGATGATAAGGCTTGATCAATTGGCGGCCATTCCGGATAAAGAACCTGAACTTCGGCAACCGCCAATTCTAAAAATTGAGTTACATCAATCCCTGTTACTTCGTCCTTTTCCACATCAATTGCAAATCCCGGAAATTGAAAAACATGGTTTCCGATTTCGCTGAAATAAACCAGCGGAATAAAAACAGCAGCGCCACTGGCAGGAAAGTTAATTTTCAAGTGCAAATCCAGGCTGCTTTTTCTGAGTGCTTTCGCCAATGGCTCATGGTATTTAGAGATTCCCATGTATCGTGTCCAGCTGCTAAATTCAAGGCAGTATTGGTTCACAATAGCAGTAAAAACCCGGCCGTCTCCATCGGCAATTGGCCCACTATTGTGCTGGATATGCTGCTCCATAATTTTTGATGATGCTTAATATATGCTGAATATCATGGATCGTGGTAATGGGATTGAAGATGGTAAACTTCAGGTAGAAATGGCCATCTACTTTTGTACTGGCCACCAATACCTCACCCGTATGAAACATTTTCTTCTTGATGTATTGATTTAATGCACAAATATTTACCCCTGACTGATGGACTGGCTTATACCTAAAAACCAGGACACTGATATCAGAAGTGCTCAACAATTCCAGTTCAGGATCAACATCAATGATTGTGGCCGCTTCCCTTGCGGTAGCGATTATAGTATCCATGTAATGCCCAAGTTTACTTCTGCCCAACAACCTGAGGGTAAACCATAATTTAAGGGCATCAAATCTTCTGGTACTTTGTGTAATCGATTTATTAATTTGTGCCGGATACTCTTCGTAATCCTGTTCTTTAGGGTTCAGGTAATCTGCATGATGCCTGATGATTTCCAGTGAAATTTTATCGCGGACAATAAATGCACTGCTGCTAATGGGCTGAAAAAAAGACTTATGGTAATCTATGGTAACAGAATCGGCCTTTTCGATACCCGCCAGTAAGTGCCTGTGCTGATCTGTAAGCAGTAAACCGCAGCCATATGCTGCATCTACATGCATCCATATCTTATATTTCGCTGCTAAATCACTGATGGCTTCAAGAGGATCGACGTTTCCAAAATCGGTGCTGCCGGCTGTAGCGACAATTGCAAAGGGAATATTACCACGCTCCCGCTCCTGCAGTATTGCCTTTTCAAGTGCATCTGCCTTCATTCTGAACCGGCTATCCGTTTCTACCTGGATTACCCCCTGCTCTCCCAAACCTAAAAGTGAAGCATTTTTCTGATTGCTGAAATGCGATTTATCAGAAACAAAAACCCTGAAACGGGAAGCTTCGGGAGGGTTCCCGTTCACTTTTATATTGTGGTTTAAATGGTTTTGTGCAAAACAATCCCGGGCGAGTAACAGTCCCATTAGGTTACTTTGAGATCCGCCGCCGGTAAAAACGCCATCCGCCTGCTCGCCAAAACCAATTTGTTCAGCAGTCCAGTTGATTAGTCTTCGCTCCATTAAGGTTCCGCCGGCACTTTGGTCCCAGGTATCCTGCGAAGAATTGATGGCGCTGATGAGAACCTCTGCCGCAAGCGCAGGAATTACCACCGGGCAGTTGAGGTGTGCGATGTAGTTAGGGAGATGGAAAGCGGTAGCATGATCTACATACAATTCCTGAACTTCCTGAAACAATGCGTCATAATCCGCCAATGGAATATCAAATTCAATCTTTTTAAACTGCTCGCCCAGCTGGATCGGCGTAATGCCACTGAATGGTTTTTGCTGCTGATTTAGAAATTTAAGAACCACTGTCTTGGCATGGTCTATAGCCTGGCTGTAGGAATCCGCTGTATGTTGATGAAAAAGGTCTTGAAAACCGGAGGGTTCGGCCATAACATTCGAGGTCTGATCTGCGATGAGATCTGGATAAAGTATATTTTTCATAGTATAGAGGTTGGTTTCAGGTTAGGAGCGCCAGCTTACTTTTTGATTGATAGGTGTCCGTTTCTTTTGAACATGCACGGCTGCACCACTGGGATAGCCCATGAAAAACAGGCCCAGCGACTGCTCATTTTCGGCCAGGCCAAGCGTTTTAACGTAATCTATAGCAGATCCGCCAGTTGCCCAGTAAGAAGCAATGTTAAATGAAGTGGCACTGATTGCCATATTTTGTACCGCACAAGATATGGCAGCAAGTTCTTCCCACTCCGGAATATTCACCTTCTTGCTCTTAACAAAAATGATCGCAATCATACAAGCCGCTTTTAGTGGATAGTTTTTCAGGTAATTATATTTCGCCAGCTTCTTGTCGGCATCAGGTATATCCTGATACAAATGCTGATAATATGACCCCATATACGTACCATACTTAACCAGCTGACGATCAGTTAACACGATGAACCGCCAGGGTTCGGTCATTTTATGGGTTGGTGCCCAGGTTGCGTTGGTAAGGATTTCCAGTAGTTCTGCCTCTGGAATGGTGCCTTCCTGATATTGATCAGCATAAATACTTCGCCTTTTTCGAATGTAACGGGTAACTACTTCGCAATCCCGACGCCGTTCCGTATCAGTAAAATTAATCTCTTTTCTCATGGTAGATGGAGGATTTTTGTACGCTAAAAAATAAATAAGAAATATTAGTTGTTATTTAGACTAATTAAAAATAGATTTGTTCGCAATAATAGCTATTTAGACTAATTAAACATAATAAAAAATACAAATTTATAATCCGTCAAATAATTTTATTTAAAAAACAACCATTTAAGCCTGATTTAAAGGCATTTAATCAGAATAACGCCTGATCAGAAATTGATAAATCAATGATGTAAAATTTTTAACTACCTCTAAAAACCTACCGATATGAAATTAAAAAATGAAGACCTCCCCCGTAAATTACCGCCAATGGCGCCATTAATAGTTGAAGTTTCACCAATTGAAAGAGCCATTATTAAAAGTTCAGCCTTACAGCTTCAAAAAGAATTCGGGCATTATGAGTCGCCTGAATATATTACTGCCCTGCATTTAAATGCTTACAATTTACTTCCTGAACGCATTGCTGCATTACTCACAAATCTGAGTACCGACTTTTCCAGTGCGCAATACGGTGCAATTGTTTTTAAGGGCCTCGCTGATGTAGACCAGGATGCTTTAGGTCCAACGCCAGCATCATGGAAGGAATCAGATGATAACAAACTAAATTTATATGGATTTATTTCTTCCCTGCTTCATGGCGCTGTTCCTTCCAAACCTGTTCAATATTATGTTCAGCGCAAAGGCGGAGGTATTTTGCACGCCATTATCCCGGAAGAAAACATGTCTTTCTCTCAAACCGGAGCTGGTTCAAAAACAGATCTTTTTGTACATACCGAGGATGCATTTTTATATCATCCGGCAGATTTCTTAAGCTTTTTATACCTCAGAAATGAAGAGCAGGTAAATTCTACTTTATATTCCATCCGATCTCATGGAGAGCCGGATGAGCTGATGAAAGCACTTTTCAGAAATATTTATAAGTGCCCTAAAGATGCCAATTTCGACGTTGAGGAAGCGTTGGGAGCGCAAGAAACCACTTCCGTTTTATATGGAAATGCCAAGCGCCCTTTCATCCGGTTTGATGCCGCCGAACAAATTTATAATGAGCAGGCTGATCAGACACCTGAGGCGCTGGACATTCTAAAACAGTTCTGGGCTAAAGCCAAACTGCTTATCTACGACCAGTTTATACCCAATGCCGGCGACTTGATTTTTGTAAATAATCATTTGTGTGCCCATGGCAGAACAGCTTTTAAGGCTGGCGTCAAAGCAGTTGATGGAAAAATTATACCCTGCGAACGCAGACAGATGCTTCGCATGATGAGCAAGAGCAGTTTGATTCACATGCAATCGCTGGCGCACCCTGAAAATCCTTTCCTGATTATGGAAGATCACTATGGCAAAGTAATCACAGCACATTAATTCTCCGAAAATTTAACCTATGCAAACACAACCGAACATGAATAGCACTGAAAATAATCAGTTATCCCCCGAATCTGCCATTGCCCATTTAGAACCACAAATATGGAAGAAGGTAAACCGCCTGCAAGTGCGGAAAATGCTCTGCGAGTTTTCTCATGAGCTACTTCTGGTGCCGAAACTAAAGCGTATTCACGGCAAATGGGGGTTGTATACTTTAGCCACTGCTGATGGTGAAACAGAATATCAGTTCCTGGCGCAGGTTCTTGGATTAGACCATTGGCACATCGATACCGATTCCATCACTAAAATTATCGATACGAAAATAGTGGAGCTGGATGCCATTGCTTTTATCATAGAATTTAAAAAAGATCTCGGTTTTACCGATGTCAATCTTCCTACCTACCTGGAGGAGATTATCAGCTGCCTGTACGGAAGCGCCTATATGCACGCCAATGCGAAACTAACAGCTAAAGATTTAACAGCCGCAAGTTATGCGGATACAGAACATGCCATGATTGCCGGACATCCGTGTTTTATTGCAAATAGTGCCAGGATTGGTTTCGATGCGATTGATTACCAAAACTATAGCCCCGAAGCAGCTGCGCCGCTTTCACTAATCTGGGTAGCCGGCCACCTGGATTGCACAGAATTTACAAGCATTTCTCCCCTCACCTATCAGCAACTCTTAAAGCAGGAACTGGATGAAGAAACCATTCAGCTATTTAATAAGGAATTGCTTAAAAAGAACCTCAACCCTACATCCTACCTCTTCTTCCCTATCCATCCATGGCAATGGTTCAATAAACTTATCCATCTTTTTGCCCCGGACATTGCAGCTTCCAAACTAGTTTGCCTGGGCTATAGCAAAGACCATTATCTACCTCAGCAATCTGTACGCACCTTTTTTAACGTAAGCAACACCAGTAGGTTTTATGTAAAATCTGCACTCTCGATTTTAAATATGGGTTTTATGAGAGGCCTTTCGCCATATTTTATGCGCACCACTCCTGCCATTAACGAATGGGTATCTGAAATTGTAAATAACGATGCTTATCTGCAACAAAAAGGCTTTACGGTTTTGAAGGAGATTTCCACGGTGGGTTATACCAATCATCACATCGAAAAAGCTATAAAAGCTGATAGTCCCTATAAAAAAATGTTGTCAACACTTTGGCGGGAAAGTCCGATGGATAAAATAGCACCCGGTGAACGTTTAATGACCATGGCTGCTTTGTTGCACGTTGATGCACATGGAAATGCACTCTTGCCCGAACTCATTAAAAGTTCTCCGCTGGATACCAGACAATGGCTGGAAAGTTACCTTCAATGTTATTTGAGTCCGCTGTTGCACTGTTTTTATTTCCACGACATGCGTTTTATGCCACATGGAGAAAACCTGATCCTGGTATTTAAGGATAACGTTCCGGTACGATCGATTATGAAAGACATTGGCGAAGAGGTTGCGGTAGTAAATCAGCAAAAGGAATTGCCGGAAATTGTAAAAAGAATTATTATTCCCGTTCCTGAAGACCTGAAAATCCTATCCATTTTTACGCAGATTTTCGATTCATTCTTCCGCTTTTTAAATCATATTCTGGTAGAACATGTGGCATTTCCGGAAGAACAATTTTGGAGCCTGGTAGCCGATTGCATTACCGAATATCAATGTGAATACCCTGAGCTGGAAGAAAAATTCCGAAAATACGACCTGTTTGCTTCGGAAATTATAAAAACCTGTTCGAACCGACTGCAAATGCAAAACAGTCAGAAAATGCTTGATGGTGCCAATCCATTTAAAAATCAAAAATTTGCCGGCATCTTAAAAAATCCGTTAGCTGCTTACCAAATCAACCTTACGCAGAAATAATCTTCCTACAACAAACCGATCTAACCTTAATTCTGAAAAACATGAATATACCAACATTGGTTACCCCAACCCAAGCTTCTTTGCACCTTGAAAAACCTGTTTGGGATCAGGTAAACCGACTCCATCTTCGAAAAATAATTGCCGAATTTTCACACGAACGGATTATTGTGCCTCAACATACTGCTGATGAAAATAACTGGGGACATTATGTCTTAAAGGATAAAACGCAGGAGATTGCTTATATTTTTCGTGCAAAAATCCTTGCCCTAAACCATTGGTACATTGATACGAATTCGCTGGAAAAACAAATAAATGGTGTTCCCGCCGAAGTTGATGTAATCAGTTTCCTGATTGAATTTCAAAATGAGCTTGGCATCTCCGATGAATCATTTCCGGTTTACCTGGAAGAGGTTTGCAGCACATTAAGCGGAAGCTCCTACCTGAATTTCTATGGCAAACCAACATCCGAAGATTTGCTCACATCGGATTATCAGCAAACTGAATCTACCATGACCGGGCATCCGCGTTTCATTGCCAATAATGGGCGGATTGGTTTTGATGCCAGCGATTACCGGGAATATGCTCCGGAAACAGCAACACCTTTTTCGTTAGTTTGGTTAGCCGGCCATAGCAGTACCGCCGTATTTACCGCCGTTTCTACACTAGCGTATGAGCAGGTAATTTCACAAGAACTCGGAGCAGTAAACCTGCAACGCTTTAATGATATCCTGATCAGCAAAAAGCTAAACCCAAAAGAATACTTCTTTATCCCGGTGCATCCCTGGCAATGGTTTAATAAGCTATCGAACATTTTCGCGGCAGATATTGCCACACAACAACTGGTTTGCCTTGGATACAGCGATGATGAATACCTCCCGCAGCAATCAATCAGAACGTTTTTTAATGTAAGTAACCCTAAAAAGTTTTATGTAAAAACGGCACTCTCGGTACTCAATATGGGCTATATCAGGGGTTTATCGCCGAAATTTATGAAAACAAACCCACCCATTAATGAATGGATTTATAATTTGGTGGAGAATGACCGTTACCTTAAAACAAAAAAATTCTTAATACTGAGGGAAATAGCCAGTGTAAGTTTTGCACACCAATATTATGAAGCGGCGATCAGCGAAGACAGCCATTACAAAAAAATGCTGGCTTGTTTATGGAGAGAAAGCCCGGTGAGCAAATTAACTGAAAACCAACGACTGATTACGATGGCTGCATTGCTCCACATTGATAATAACGGAACTGCTTATCTGCCCACCCTCATTCGCGCCTCCGGCTTAACCACATCAACCTGGTTAAAAGCCTACTTCGATTGCTACTTAAGTCCGCTGATACACTGTTTTTTTAAGTGGGATATGGTATTTATGCCGCATGGTGAAAACCTGATTATGGTACTTGAAAACCATATCCCAGTACGGGCCATTATGAAAGATATTGGCGAAGAAGTGTCTTTACTTAATACTGCACATCCTGTTCCGGAAGCGGCTCTGAGGCTATCTGTAACCGTTCCGGAGGCTGCTAAAACTTTGCCGCTGTTTACACAGATATTTGATTCCATTTTCAGGTTTATTTCAGCCATTCTGGTTGAGCATGATGATTTCAGTGAAAACGAATTCTGGAAACTGGTTGCAGATTGTATTCTCGATTATCAGCAGGAACACCCGGAATTTAATGATGACTATCAGAAATATGATTTATTTATCAGCGAGTTTAGCCCCGATGCGTTGAACAGGCTTCAGCTGAACAATAACCGCCAGTTGCGAAACCGTGCAAATCCATTCCAAGACCTTCCGTATATCGGAAATATAGACAATCCAATTTACCGCCACCGACACGGAGCTTCACACCAGGGATATGTCGGTGATCAAAAAGAATAAACACAATTACATATAAACCATACATGATTATTATGAAACAATTTTGCCCCGCTCGTTCGGTTAGGATGAGTCAATGTTTAAACTTTTGGTCTTTAGTTACTGCATTTCTGATCCTGTGCATCACTTCGTCAGCTGCAATGGCTAATTTCAGCTGGCAGGAAAATGGCTCCATTTCTGGTAAAATCACGACCAGTGATCGAAAACCTGCAGAATTTGCAACAGTTTCGCTGGAAGGTTTAGCTAATGCGGCCGTAGATAAAGCCGGAGCTTATGAATTCAAAAACCTCGCTGCCGGAACCTATACGCTTAAAGTGAGTTTCGTTGGCCAGCAGCCACAGCTTAAAACAATTGTACTTCGGGCAGGAGAAAACGCCACCGCAGATTTCTCCTTTTCATCTACTGCTAAAGATTTAAACGAGGTACTGATTGTTGGCGATAAGTATAATATATCATCGAGGAAAGAAAGCCGGTATGTTTCCAGGTTACCGCTTAAAAACCTCGAAAACCCGCAGGTTTATTCTGTAGTAGACAAAGAATTAATTAAGGAGCAAATGGCTCTTACGCTGGAAGAATCGTTCCGTAATATTCCCGGTGCAGCTCCGGCAAAAACAGGTGCAGGGATGCCTGCATTTTTTTCGAGGGGTTTCCAAACCAGCGAAAACTTTAGAAACGGAATGGCTACTTTTCTGAGAACAGGGATTGACTTATCGATGGTTGATCGTGTGGAAGCAATAAAAGGACCATCGGCTACGCTTTTCGGTGCGGCAATGACTTCTTTCGGCGGACTGGTAAACTACGTAACTAAAAAACCTTATGACCAGTTCGGTGGCGAAATTTCTTACGTTCAGGGCAGCTTCGATCTGAGCAGATTAACAGCAGATATTAATGCACCCGTAAATAAGGATAAGACATTGCTTTTCCGAATGAACCTGGCTACGCAAAAAGAAAATTCTTTTCAGGATCAGGGATTTGGAACTACCTATGCCGTAGCACCAAGTGTTTCCTACCAGGTAAATGAGCGCCTGATTTTCAGACTTGATGCAGATCTTCAAACCTATAAAGGCACCTCGTCTACAGCCTGGGCCACAGGCAGCAGGGTAACTGCAACAAGTTATGATCAGTTGGATCTCGACTATAAACGTTCATTAATTGATAACTCATTCGTTGGAAATCAATCTTCCAGTAACGTTTATGCACAGGCTGAATATAAGATTTCTGATCAATGGACTTCACAAACCAACTATTCATTCAGCAACGGAGAATATAATGACCTCCTTTACTTCAACCAAACCTGGCTAACCAACACTACCATTGCCAGGGCGATCAGTGTCTTTTCACCAGAAAAAGCCGGAAGAAAAGAAATTCAACAAAATTTTATTGGCGATTTTAAAATTGGTAAGCTCAGGAACCGACTGGTGGTTGGTCTTGATTACATGACACAATTCCGGAATTTTAAATTCACAGCATTGCAGCTGGATACCATTACACTTAACACCCCTGTGAAAGATATCAGATTGCAACAGGTTGAAAATCGCCTGGGCACAATGAGTACGCCACAAAGTTTAAACAAGCAAAACACCTACAGTGCTTACTTTTCTGATGTGATTAACCTCACCGACAACCTGATGGCTATGGTAAGTTTACGTGCAGACCGGTTTATGAATGAGGGAACCATAAATAACCTGACGCAAGTGAAAACAGGTGATTATAATCAAACTGCTTTTTCACCTAAGCTGGGCATAATTTATCAACCAGTAAAGGATAAGGTGGCCATTTTCGGAAATTATATGAACGGGTTTAGAAACGTTGCGAATACCACACAGCCAGATGGTTCCATTTCAGTTTTTGAACCGCAGCAAGCCAACCAATGGGAAGGTGGCATCAAGCTGGATCTGATGAATAAAAAGTTGAATGCAACCATTAGTTATTACGATATTTCGGTTAAAAATATTACCCGGGTAGCAACGATCAATAATCAAAACTTCACCGTACAGGATGGCACACAGGAAAGTAAGGGGATAGAAATTGAATTTATTGGTAACCCTTTCCCAGGATTTAATTTTGTATCTGGCTATGGTTATAACGATAATAAATTTAAAGATGGCAATCCGGCAATAGCGGGTAAACGTGGGGTTGGAACGCCGAAAAATGTAGCAAATATTTGGCTGGGTTATACCTTATTAAATGGTGTTGCCAAAGGTTTAGGCTTCGGCGCAGGCGCTATGTATGTAGATGACACTTATGCTAATGCAGCAAATACCTTCGTTTTGCCTAAATACACAGTTATTGATGCAACCGTTTTCTTCAACAGACCAAAATACCGTGTCAGCTTTAAAGCAAACAACATTTTAGATGAAAAGTACTGGATCTCGGATGGTTTTTATTCTCGTCCGCAAAAACCAGTTAACTTCCTGGCAAGTTTAACATTCAAATTTTAAAGCGCAAATGGAGGCGCTGTAAATTTATCCTTCCCCAAATGGCTTATGGCTTTGGGGAAGGAATTTGCAGATCTCTTTTTCAAACCTGGCATCTTCCTATTCTGAATTAAAATCAATTATTGAATGAAAAACCCGACTGTTAAAAAACAAATAGAGGACCCGGAGCAATACAGCAAAGAGTTGTTACTTGGGATTCTGCTTACTATTGCAATTTTAGATCATACCCGCCTTTTCTTTCATTACTGGAATACGAACCCCGGTAAGCTCGAAACAACCACTCCTATTCTGTTCTTTACCCGTTTTATTTCTCATTTTTTTGCGCCTACTGTATTCTTTATCACCGGCACTTACCTCTTCCGGTGGAGCAAAGATAAATCCAGGCGCCAGGTTTTTTATCACATGCTACTATTGGCATTCCTGCTGATTGTTGTTGAACTGCTGATTAATAACTTTTTGTGGACATTTGACTTCCAATACCGGACCATTGGTCTCTTTATTATCGGCGCACTCGGTTTAAGTATTGGTTTGCTGGCTTTTCTTCAGTTTATGCCTAAAAAACTGCTTTTATTGTTTAGCATTTTGGTTTTAATTTTTCATCATTCAATAGATGGCGTAACAGTTACAGGCAAATCATTATCGGCTATTCTGTGGTATATCCTGCATCAGCAGAAGTACATACCGGATGGAGAGCGGCTTTTTATTGTTAATTATACCATTCTTCCCTGGTTTGCCCTACTTAGTTTAGGTTATGCTATCGGCCATCATTATCAGAGAAAATGGCTACTGACTACAGGCTTGGTATTAACCTGCCTGTTTTTTATCCTCCGCGGGATCAATTTTGGAGATTCCCAACCGTGGACTATCCAGGTAAGCTTTGTAAAAACTTTAATTTCCTTTTTCAGCGTAACCAAGTATCCGGCCTCAATAGATTTTATTTGCATTACACTGGGGCCAATGTTTATCGTGCTGCATTATATAAAAGGCATACGGAATAAACTGACAGATTTCTTTGTCACTTTTGGTTCTGCACCATTATTTACTTATTTACTTAGCACTTTTTTGATCCATCTCGCGGCAATGATCGGACTTTGCTTCACAGATATTTCCATATCGGCAATGATTACTACCTCCAAATCTTATGAGAAAGGAAATGAATTATCAAATTATGGTTATTCATTAGGAGTAGTTTATCTTCTGTGGCTGGTTTTTGTGTTTTTGTTGTATTACTGTTGCAGGTGTTATCGAACCTATTTGTTGCACAAATAAGGGCTTCGGTATTAATGCAAGTTTTGAAACACTAACCCAATTCAACAGGAAGCTATTTTATGGCATTAAAGGTGTTAAAAATCTACTGTAATTTACTTGATGGGTTTTAGCAACACGCTCAACCACTGTCTTTTTTTGCATATTTTAACCTCTTCCTGGCTGATCTCTATACCACTTTTAACTGGTTGGTGAACCGGAACGCCACATAATATTTTAATGAGTACCAGATCCGGCTCATCAGTTTCCATCATACCGGTAACTACAAATTGAAGGTAATGGACTGCATCTGATTGTTTATCAGCCAAAATAATTATTTTGAAATTTGTAGTAGTGCTATGATTTTGAAATACTAAAAGAGTCCACGCATTGAGTCGATCAAGGTCGGATATTTTATATCATTTCGATTATAAAACACAATTCCGCCAAAGATAAACTGTTGGTCATCGTATAAATGCCAATACGTATTCTTTCTCCAAATCGAATGGCTGTTACTTCAACACCTCATTTCGTTTCCCGATAAGCCATTTGCAGCTATCATTAACTAAATACTTTTGCCTGTTATCCTCTTAAGCTTATGTAATCCGTGTGTACCAAGGATTTTTGAGGCATAAATATTACATTATAAGAGGTTTGTTCAAAGATAATCTGACATAGGATCAGAGTTCGTTTAGAACAAAATATCTGGATAGAACCTTCCATAACACCTACAAAAAGTCAACAAAAAAGGGTTGCTTAAAAAAACAACCCTTTAAAAAAGGAACCATGAATCCGGTTAGTACCCCTGAGCAGGAATACTTTGAACACTTAGAACGTTTTTTAGGGATTATAGAACCTATTATTGATGATTTAAAAGGAAAAGGATTGCTGGTATATGATATATTTGCATTTTAAAAGTCTTAACGCCATAAATTTAAATACCACATATTCAACTACATGAAATCATTCTACTGTTCTTTTATTTTTCTCTTATTTTCTTTTTATGTTCAGGCCCAAGAAGACAATCGCTTTACTATCGGATTTTCGGAAACAATATCTTCAAAAATATTAGGAGAAAATCGTGAAATCTTGATACACATGCCTAAAAGTAACGGAGGAAATAAAATAAAAGATAGAGGTAATTATCCAGTAATCTATTTGTTGGATGGAGACGACAATTTCAACAGTGTTGTAAGTATTACCGAGCACATGGAAGAAGCAAGCCTCTGTCCTCCGATGATTGTGGTTGGGATCGTGAATTCAAATAGAATGAGCGATTTAACAACTGGTACTGATAAAGATATGCCTAAGCAATTTCTTGGTAATGGTGAAAAGTTCATGTCTTTTCTCGAGAAAGAACTTATTCCCCATATCAATTCAAATTATCCAACTACAACATATAAAACATTTATTGGCCATTCGGTGGGAGGCTTAACGGTAGTAAACACCTTACTTCATAATCCAACTCTATTTAATTCCTATGTTTCTCTCGATGGGGCGTTGTGGTGGAATAACGCTAAAGTCGTAATAGAAGCGAAAACAACTCTAACTGCTCAAAATTACAAAGGAAAAACATTATTTATGGCTATGGCCAATCGTTTGGAAAGAGGGATTGATACGCTAAGTGTACAAAAAGACACAAGCGAGAATACAGATCTTATTCGTGCCAATTTAAAATTCATTAAAGAACTTCAAAAAGCGCAAAGGAACCAGTTGCGATACAGGTACAAATTTTATGAAGATGATAACCATCCTTCGGTTAGATTGATTGGAGAATATGATGCGCTTCGATTTATATTTGATTTCTACAGGCTCAAGATTTACGACAGTGAATTTGAAAATCCAAATTTTAGATTAGATTCCATTTTAGTTACACATTATAGCAACGTTTCTAAGCAAATGGGGTATATTGTGAAACCTAGTGAAAGCCAGGTTAATAATTTTGGTTACCAGATGATGGCTGCTAAACAATTTAAGAAAGCGGAGTCTTTATTTAAACTCAATATTGTCAATAATCCTAATAGTGGCAATTGTTACGATTCTATTGGTGATTTCTATCTTGGAACCGGAAATAAAGCAAAAGCGATCGAATCTTTCAAAAAGGCTTTAACGTTAAAAGATATTCCCGAAAGCAAAGCAAAACTCGAAAAATTATTAAATAACAAGAATTAAATAAAATAACAGGGTCAATTAAAAAATTGACCCTGTTATTTCGGTACACTTCTGAAGCACTTAAAGTAATAGGATAGATAAAAACATGCTTGTAATTCGATTCCGGTCAGTACCCCTGAGCAAGCATACTTGGAACATTTAAATCGCTTTTTATTGCTTATTGAGCCTATAATCGAAGCTTTGGAGCGCAAAAAACATCATCTAAACCTCTTACAAAAATTAACAAATTTTAACGCTCCTCAAGGCTGGATTATACCTTGAAGAGATGCGTTTAGCACAAAACAGCAGGCAATTACAGAAAAGTAGTTTTAGTGTTTACGGTGTAGATATTACAGCATTTTATTGTTCGCTAATGGTAATTCTAAACACTTTTTTATTTCTGAGTATTGAGAAACATCAATATTTCATCGCCAATTTCCTGCGCATTTGTTTCTAAGGCGAAGTGACCTGTATTATAAAATTTAACAACCGCTTTAGGCAGATCGCGTTTATAGGCTTCGGCACCAGCAGGTAGAAAATAAGGGTCCTTATTTCCCCATACCGCTAAAAATGGTGGCTGGTATTTTCTAAAATATTCTTGAAACTTTGGATAAAGCGCCACATTGGTGCTATAATTCAGCACTAAATCCAATTGGATATCAATATTTCCGGGGCGATCTAAAAAGTACTGGTCAAGTGTATAAGCTTCTGGAGCAATTAAAGAAGGATCTGATACGCCCTCATGATACTGGTACCACGTTGCTTCTTTTGATACGAAATACTTTTAATAAATCACGATTTGCTTTTGTGGGATGCTCCCAGTATCTCCTTATAGGGTTCCAGCCAGTACTTAAACCTTCTGTATAGGCATTACCATTTTGAGATATAATGGCGGTTATCTTTTCAGGGTTTGCCATGGCCAGTCTAAAACCTGTGGGTGCACCGTAATCAAATACATACAGCGCGAAATGTTTTATTGCTAACTGATCAATAAACGATTGCATCGTTTTTGCCATGTTATCAAACGTATAATCAAATTGATCATGGCTTTTTGCATCCGAAAACCCAAAACCTGGCAGATCCGGGGCTATCACATGATATTTTTCGCTTAGCAATGGCATCAGGTTTCTGAACATGTGCGATGATGTTGGATATCCGTGAAGCAAAAGGATTATGGGGGCATTTTTATCACCTGCTTCACGATAAAAAATGTTTAAGCCATTAACCTTAATCTTTGAGTAATGAATTGTTGTATGTTTCATATTTGGGTTGTTTAAAGTTTGTGCATGGATTGAAGTAAAAAATAATACAGCTACAGCAGTTATCATTGCCCGGCCGAATTGTTGTGGTATCAATTGTTTCATAAACCAAAATTACATTGTACATTTGATCATTAAAAATGATTAATAATGATTTTTTAAATCACAATAAGAGATGAACATAAATGACCTGAAAATATTTGAATCTGTTGCATCCAATGCTAGTTTCACTAAAGCTGCCGAAGATATGTATACAGTACAGTCAAATATCACTGCCAGAATTAAAGCGCTGGAAGAGGAATTGAAAATAAATCTTTTTACACGCACTTCGCGTAAGGTAGTGCTAACAGAAGCAGGCGAAATATTTTTAACTTATAGCAGAAAAATTAACCATTTGCTTGATGAAGCTAAACAGGAATTGAATTCAACTGACAAATTATCAGGTATGTTGAAGATAGGCTGTATTGAAACCACTATGGCTTTAAAAATACCTGGAGTAATTAATCTGTTTACAGATAAATACCCCGGTGTTACTTTAAATTTCACATCAGGTAATTCAACAAAACTCTTAAATGATTTACTAAACCGCAAGCTTGATGCTGCCTTTGTAGTTGCGCCTGTGGTGATACCAGAACTGAGTACTCAAATCATAAAAAAAGAAAAGTTAGTTATTATTACCTCAAAAAGTTATAGAAATATTAAAGATTTAGAGAAACAACCTGTCAAGATTATCGTATTCGATCAGGGATGCAGCTACAGGCCGAGGTTGGAAATCTGGTTAAATAATAAGGGGATTACCAGTTACCAGTGCATTATTTTAAATACCCTTGAAGGCATTATTAATTTTGTGGAGGCTGGCATTGGGATTACTATTTTGCCGGATGAACTGATTAACAAATTATATTATAACCGTGAGTTAGTTACCTACCCTGTTGAGGGCGATTTAGGCAAACTGACCACTGTAATTGCCTACCGGAATGATACTGTCCTTTCAAAAGCGGCCCAGGTATTTATGGCGTTATTTTGATCAGATCTCATCTACTTCTCCATCAAACACTAGCGCCGTAATTTCGCTTCTTCAATCATCGTTTGGGCAAGCGCCTGTTCATGCTCCAGCGTTTTAATGCGAAAAATAATTTCTGCCTGTTGGTGAGGGCCACACTTATCTATTTTCTCTAAACAACGTATTTCGAGCAGGTCTAAATAAACCATTAACGGTGTGCGTTCTGGTGTTTCTTCTTTTAAACGCGAAATAATGCCCCATAATAACTCCGTTTTTGTATAATCTGCTATTAATGCGGTTAGTTTTCGCTGTAGTTTTAAGCAATCAAATACTGCTTTATCAATCCGCTGCTCCATGTTTTTAATCATAACAGCTGTATTTTGTTGTGCCTTGGTTTTAATTTCTTCGAATGGTTTTATTTCGAGCTCACCCTGCATTAACATTTCTATTTTAGAAAGCAAAGCAAGCTGGCGGTGGTTCAAATTGCGCAAACCAATTTCATACATGCTGGCAGAGCTTCGGGGCATGCCCAATAAACTGCCCATATCAATTTGCGAAAGCCCTAATTTTTCTCTGATGTGTTTCATTTTTTTAATCGGTTGTTATTTCAGCCAGTGTTACGACCATTTTTATGTGGCACTTTTTTATACCCGTTAAAATCTGCTCACAAAGTTGTGGCGATTTTCTATGTGACACTTTTTTACGCCACATAAAAATAAGCCACAAAATATTTATACAGACCAGACATGGAGTTTTTTATTATTTATATTTTTTCATCTGCATAGCTTAACAGCAAATTGTTATCAAATTAAAATACATGAATACATTAAAGTAATCCTGTAAATAAAGTTAAAAAACATTACGAATAATCAAATTTCCTATGTACAATTATCGCCAATGCAAATTGTAAAAACGGTGGATATTGCTCCGATTTTTATCGGAGAGGAACGGCAGCCTGCCCCGAATTTCGGGGAAGCAATCTTACCACTATCGCTACCTGCGAGCGCATTAAGATTGCTTCATCCAATGAAAAATTGGCTTCGCATCGGATAGCTACCGGATGACGATCCCATGCGAACTATTATCTCGTGGGAATTCCAATGTCATTCATACGGATTTTTTATCCAATAAATAACCCTACCATTTACAGATCAAAAAAAGTGATCGTCATTGCGAGGAGGAACGACGAAGCAATCTTTCATGTCAACAATCCTTGCTATAAAGATTGCTTCGTCGGCTGAAAAAGCCTTCTCGCAATGACGATTTTTCGCATAAGGAATAGATCCTGAATCAACTTCAGGAAGACGAGCGATGAATATTAAAAAAAGATTGCTTCACGCCCTTGCTCAACCTCCGCTTCAGTTCGCAAGGACGACTTATTGATGGCACCCCGCTATCAACACCCTGCTACCGGCCTGGGAAATGATGGAAGGAGAAAACGTTTAAAGCTTCTCCCACAATCTTTCAAACCACCACTACCCAAGGCAGCGCGTTCTCTCCCGATTTTTCATCGGGTGCTTGTGCTGCCGAAATAAAGCTTTAACGAATTTATCCGACATCAGTTCCAAGCCTTGATTTTTTTGTTACTTTTTTGATCAAGCAAAAAAGTAAGGGCCCTTCGGCGGCCAGCCGAGGCAAGCCAGCGCAGCGGACAAATGATTGATCAGCCATAACAAAATAGATTGCTTCACGCCCTTGCTCAACCTCCGCTTCAGTTCGCAAGGACGACTTATTGATGCACCCCGCTATCAACACCCTGCTACCGGCCTGGGAAATGATGGAGGGAGAAAACGTTTAAAGCTTCTCGCACAATCTTTTAAACGACCACTACCCAAGGCAGCGCGTTCTGCCCGATTCTTCATCGGGTGCTTGTGCTGCCAAAAAAAGCGTTAACGATTTTATCCGACATCAGTTCCAAGCCTTGGGTTTATTCATAAGTTGTTCATGTTTTTACAGGCATTAATGAGCTCGCAGAAAAGCTCGGTTTTGTTACTTTTGGGCCAAGCCAAAAGTAAAAGCCCTTCGGTGGCCAGCCGAGGCAAGCCAGCGCAGCAGCCAAATGATTGATAAGTCACGACAAGATAGATTGCTTCACGCCTTCACTCAACCTCCGCTTCAGTTCGGACGATACCCCGAAGCTATTCATTCCTTTAAAATCATGTCATTTATATTTATTTATGCAATAAATTATCTTTCAGGATGATGCACAACTTTAATTTTTTAATAATCTAATTATCAGTCTGCAACGACTAGGATACTTTATTTAATAATTAAAATTTTTCTTTGTGATTTGAGATATTGTTTCTAAATTGCCTATGCGAATTACTAATTAATATCATCATTCACTTAAACACAGAGCTAAAATCAATTAAATTTCTTTAACAATATTCCTGGTCGAGTGGTAGCCCCACATTTTCAATTTCTCTGTGAAGAGTTATTTGGTAGTTCGCAGCGACCAGGATACTTTATTTTAAGGTTATGCGAACTACCAAAAGTAAAAACCAAAACACACAGCTCCCTGCTCAGGTTGCAGCTGAAACAGCCAACATGAATGTATTACCTGCAATTTGCGCAGTTAAGGCTACCTTACATCATATTGATGGAAATGTTTCTGAAATATTGATGACTTTGCCTCGATATACCGGCTGGACAGAATTTTTAGAAGATGGACAAAATTCCATTCGGGAATATGTGTATCAGCTTACCAGGCATTGGATTAAAATTACCCATTTCTTTATAGAAACCGGAACAATTACCAACAATGGAAAAATAGCTTCTTGTTTTTTGCCACGCAGGTTCGATATTCCTTTAGGCAAATTTTATAAACCGATGGCGCCCGGAGCCTGGGTATCGGCCAATCAACATCCGCATCATCCAAATTATAACCAAAAAGGATCGGGCAAAAATTTATCAGCATTAATCGCTATTGCAAAAAGGAGAAATGATGTGGTTTATCACCAAATAGCACCTAACACAATTCTTTGCGGCATTCCTTTCGAAAGCAAATCTGCTTACTTTGAAATAGGTGATCTACCTATCGGGCATTTTCAAAAGAACGGCATTGAATATATTGTTGTGTACAGCTACGTTGCTGATAAAAGTGGAAGTTTTGAATGTTGAGGGAGGTAAGGATAAATAGATAAATTAAATTTAAGCCCTTGCGGATGGTGAGGGCTTAAAAAGCCTTCTCGCAACGATTTTTCGCATAAGGAATAGATCCTGAATCAAGTTCAGGAAGACGAGCGATGAATATTAAAAAAGATTGCTTCACGCCCTTGCTCAACCTCCGCTTCAGTTCGCAAGGACGACTTATTGATGGCACCCCGCTATC
>NZ_WKKH01000051.1 GCF_009674725.1 Pedobacter petrophilus
CGGAGTTGCAAAAATTTCAACGGCTTCTCCTTCCATCATCTCCTAGGCCGGGGAGCAGGGTGGAAATAGCAAGGTTCGCCTTCGCCTTAATTGATAGCCTTTGGAAAGAACTTGTCGAAAAATGTTCTTAGCGTCGTTTCGACGAGTTTGACATGACAAATCTAACTATAATTTAAAATACAGCATTTTCTCTGTTCGTGATCTTTTTATCGATCCCACCAGACGCGTGAGGTAAGCACGTCACCGCCAGGAATTCTACTTACCGCATCTTTATAATTTTGCGGATTATTGAGAATTTCTGTTGAGAGGTAAATCATTCGCCTCGGGATGGTACCGTTCGTTACGTTTCCTTTATAATTTACAGGTACAAGTTTCGGGTAGTCACTTCTCTTCCAGTTTAACCAGGCTTCAATAAAATTAAACGTAGTGCCAGTAGTTATCCAGTATTGTGTGTTAATAGCTGCCAGTGCATTCTCGGCATTGCTTTCATCAAGCGGATTTTGATTAACAAAATCACTAAGCGTGTTTACCTCAACTGCAGCTAAAGGATCTAACTGTACAAGTGATTGAATAGCACTGGTTAATCCATTGGCATAATGAGATTTGGCACTTCCACCTACATTCCATCCCCTTACCTTCGCTTCGGCTAATAAAAATTCTGTTTCTGCATAGCTCAGGATAAAAATCGGTCCGCCTAGTTTGAGGTAAACTGCCGTGCGTGGCCTCGAATATTTTCCCAGCGGAGCGAAATCACTTCCACTACCCTTACCTCCGGGATAACCTGGCGCCTTACCAATATCCGTGGCTCCGCCTTGCAGGTCGTACCCATTTGGAAGCCCAAGCTGAACACTTGCATCTGTATTGCCCGGTAGATTTTGATCTGCGCTTTTTGCCAGTCCGTCGTTCGGAACCTCTCCTATTACACCTAGCCTGGGGTCATTTGTATCCCTAAGCTGATCAATCAGTGTTTTGCTCCATCGTACCTCCAGGTAATCTGAATAGGTTCTTAAAGCCAGTGAGGTTCCATTCTGGCTATCGAAGGATGAAGCATCTGTAACCAGGATTGCGTTATCATTGATGGTGGTAAAGGTTTTACCTGCGGCCTTTTCTGCCCAGACTCTTGCCTTTCCCGGATCAACTTTTGTTAACCTCATGGCAATTCTCATCATTAATGAATAGCCAAATCTCCTCCATTTATCAATATCTCCCTTGTAAAAAAGATCAGCTGTGGGACCAGGTTTATTACTATCCAGTTGTGCGATTGCCTTTTCAAGATCATTTAACATTTGGCTATAAATCGCCTCTTGCCTATCATAGACCGGAAACTTAATCCCTTCCATGGCCTTTACCGCTTCTGTATAGGGCACATCACCATACGTATCCGTGATTCTCTGTAGAATCATCACGAACATGATATCGCCGATGGCAATCAGGTTTTGATTCAATGCCGGGTCTTTCAATCTGGCCAGGCGCTGCATTTCCCGGATATAAGATGCATCCTTATAACCTTCATCAAATATCCGTCCCTGGTAATCGGTAAAGCTGCCAACATTGATGTACTTATCGCCATTGTTGTAATAATTATAGGTAGAGGCGAGCAGCTGCATCATGGTACTTTGATACAAAAGCTGGTAATAGCCGAGATTAGCGTATTTCAATTGTGCCTGTGAGAGCAAACTATTCGGATCATAATTCTCCCCGGTTAGTTTGGTTGGATCAGTATTGATCTCATTGAGCTGCGATTTGGAACAGCTGTTCATCAAAACGACAAATAAGATTCCTACAACACCTATCTTTTTCATGTTCATCTTATCTGAATTTAAAATTAAAATTGATTCCGAAAGTCCGGGTGGCAGGCAACGAAGCACCTTCAATTCCTGCGTAGCCGAGTGTAGGCGAAAACTGTGATTCAGGATCTACATTATCGCTATACTTAAGTAAAATGAATAAATTTCGTGCTACCAAATCTATATTAATGCTACTGAAAGGTGTCTTTTTCAGAACCCTATTATTAAAAGCATAACCCAAGGTAGCCTGCCGAAGTTTAATAAAGCTCCCGTTGAGAACAGATAAGGCTGAAATGTTGGTGGCGAGTTCTGGGTAATAAGTGTAAGCTGGCACATTTAAAGTATTTCTTTGACCGTTTTCTAACACACCATCGGCCACAATCCCGGTTTCCCGCCCGACAAGAGTTGCCTTATTAAGCCCTTGTACATAACTGTAATATTCTGTAGCAGATAAAATTTTGTTACCAAAACGGTAATCAATCAAAAAAGAGAGATTAAATTGTTTATAACTGATGCTGTTGGAAATTCCTCCATATAACGTTGGCATGGTACCTCCCATAGGGATAAAATTGCCACGTTTCGGAATCCCGTCTGATCCAATAACGATATTGCCATTAGCATCACGCAGATAATCGTAAGCCATAATTTGGGTAATCGGCTTGCCAACAACCAGTGCTGTATTGGCGTTTAACGGCCTGTAAGTTCCAGTGAGGGTATAATTACTATTGCCATCGATCGATAGCAATGTATTTTTCACTTTTGTAAGGTTCAGGTTAATCTGCCATTTGCTATTGGTAGTTAGTAGTGGCGTGTAACCCAAAGCCAGTTCAATTCCCCTGTTCCGGGTTTCACCGAGATTAACATAGGCAGAGGTAAAACCGGTAGTGACCGATTGCTTCGCATTAATAATTTCATTGTGGGTAACACGGTTAAAATAGGTAAAATCTACATTGAAGCGGCTATTAAAAAATTTAAGATCCAGGCCTGCTTCTATTTCATTTAACGTAAAAGGCTTTAAATTGTAATTGGGCAAATCGCCGGAGAAACCTCCTACCGGGGTCCCGTTAACATTGTTATCTACATTATAATAAATCTGTGTGGTGTAAGGGAAGATGGGCTCTCCGCTGGTTTTGGCAAAATCCAATCTCAATTTACCAAAGTCAAGGCCTTTTAATTTCAACAAGTCTGAAAAGATAAAACTTCCGGAAACGCCGGGCACGAAAATTCCACGGTTATTGGCTGGCAGTGTAGAGTAAATATCATAGCGACCAGTTACTGAGAAATTGAGGAAGCGCTGATAACTCAAATCTGCAGTATAGTAAGCAGACTCAGTGACAATCCTTGAAATGGCGAAAGTCCTGGTACTGGTAACGAGGTTTTCCGGAACATATAAATAGGGCGTGATGAACTGTGAGCCTTTTAACCTTTCGCTATCGCCTTTTCTTTCCCGGTAATTTGCACCCAATGAAAGTTCAAGATTCCATTTATCGGTTAAGCGTCTATTTGCACTGAGCAATACATCGCTGTTAAATTCTGAAGTCTTGCTTTGATCATAGGCATTAATGCCGCCTTGTCTGTTAATGGAAAAGGCCGTTCCGGTAGGTAAAATACTCACTACTTTATCTTTACTAAAATCGTAGCCAACCCTACCCTGAAGTGATGCCCAACTGGTCAGTTTATACTTCACCACCGCAGAGGAGATGTAGCGGTTCCGATTGGCATAATCGGCCTGTTTATTCATCAGAAAATAAGGATTCGTTTTATACTCATCAGCATTCCAACGCCGTTCGAAACCTGTTTCTGAATCAAAACCAGGAGCCAGAATCGATTGATCTAAACTCGTAGCTAGAGCCGAAACGCCGTAATTCGCATTTAAAGGGCCGTCGCTTAAATAGCTTTTGTTTTTATTGCGTTCATCAATGTAATTTCCGGTCAGGCTAATTGATAACTTTCTGGTTAGCGCCAGGTTTCCATAAAAATTAAATGTTTTTCGGTTAAGTGTGCCATTGGTTAGAATAGAATTGTAATCTAAATTGGAAACTGAAGCCCGATAATTATTACTGACGTTCCCGCCCGTAAGTGAAAGGGTATTGGTAATTGCAGGTGCAGTTCTGTAGAAAGTCTGAATGTTATTTTTTACCGGTGAATATGGCCGCATGGAGCCATCAACCTGTGTGGTTAATTTGCCATCCATTACCTCTCCCCAGCTTAGTAAACCTGTGTTGATTGCGTTATATAAATCTGCAGGGCGTTTATTCTGTGCACCCTGACCATACAAATATTGATAATCAGTTGAATTAACCGGAACATCGAAGGCAACATTTGCATTGTATTCCAACTTTGGATCAGCATTTTCTCCACCGCTTTTGAGATTAATGAGAATGACACCATTTGCTGCCCTGGCACCATACAAAGCCGAAGCAGCCGACCCTTTCAAAATGGTAATGGTTTCGATATCATCGGGATTGATGTTACTGATACCATCGCCATAATCGGCGCCGCCATATTCGTTTGCACTTCCTCTGATGCTGTTATCAATTGGCACACCGTTAATAACAAACAGCGGTGAGGCTGCTGTCATGCTCGAAACGCCACGAATTAATACGCGGGCCGAAGATCCCGGGCCACCGCTTACCCCTGTAATATTTAATCCTGCTACCCTCCCTTGAAAAGCCATAATTAAATTACTTTCCCTGGCTTTTGAAATGGAAGAACCCCTAATGGTGGTTAAAGCATAACCAACTTTTTCATTGTCTTTTTCAATCCCCAAAGCAGTAATGACTACCTCTTTTAAAACCCGGCCGCTATCAGCTGGTAATTTGTCATTCTTGCTTTTTCTGATGACAATTAAATTGTTGGGCAGAAGGGAATAGGTATAGCCGCTGTTGAGTAATAATTGATTGATAACTTTTATGGCTTCTTGTTCCTCAACTTTAATAGAAACCTGATGTTTTGGGATTTGGGCTTCACTATAGGCAAAATGATAAACCGTTTGCTGTGATATGGATTCTATCACCTGTTCAAAATCTGCGTTGGTAAAATTTAGGGTAACTTTAGTTTGCGCGTTCGCATAAAACGGAAGAATTAATCCAATTAATACTATAAATTTTTGCGCAGCACTCATGGCCACAAATATACGTGGCTAATGGTTTGTACTAGCGATAGATATATACATTTTTACCCTTTACCGAATAATTAAAGTTTCCGATGAATTTTAACGCATCCAATGCTTCGGTAATGTTCTCTTTGGTGAAGTGTGCCGTGAATACCAGTTGCTTTAGTTCAGGATTTTTGAAGGATATGTCAACATCATAATGTCTTTCTAAAAGCTTGGCTACCTCATCAAAACGACTGTTTTTAAATAGGAGTTCGTGATTTGTCCATGCGGTTTCCACCTGGCTTTCCCCATCAATCCGGCTCACTAATCCTTTACCATTTGAGAGGGTAAATTTATCGTTCGGCCGTAAAGTAAACGATTGGTGATCCTGCTTAAGCGAAATCACTACCTTTCCCCTGATCAACGTAGTTTCGGCAAAATCATCATTTGGATAAATTTTAACATTGAAAGCCGTACCCAACACTTGTACATCCATTTTTTCCGTATGCACAATAAAAGGATGTTGCGGATCTTTTTTCACATCGAAGAAAGCTTCTCCCGATAGGTAAACATTTCTATTATCCCCGCTAAACTTTTTAGGGTACCTAAACTGACTTGCGGCATTGATTTTAACCAAAGTTCCATCTCCGAGCGTAATCGTTTTAATATCGGCCGCTTTGGTTTGCACCTTTACCCATGCTAAATGCCCTGCATGATCTGAAAAAAGTGCTTCTCTGTTGTATAACAAAACGACACCCAACACCACCGCAACTACCGCAGCAATTTTTAACCAAACGAAGTTTCTATTTTTCCCGATTTTTAAACCCGGTTGTGCAGGAACCTGAATCTGGCTTTTAATGCGATCGAAAACCACATCAATATTTTCTTCTTCCACAGTTTCAGCTTCCAGATAGTTTTGCAGCAAATCATATTCTTTGTTAAAAGCTGCATTACCCGCTAAAACTGATTTCAGCTCAATAGATTCATCCGCAGAAATTTCTCCGGCCAATTGTTTTCCAAGCAATTCTGTAAATCTTTGATCTGTCATTCTAGTTGTGGTTTCTATTTAGAAGTTCCTTATTTTTTAAAAATTGCCTACAAGTAATATAAAAAAGTTAAAGTGCCCAATAGCATCAGCAGCGAAATTATTTTTCCGCTTCGGTTTTCGCCCGACTCCATCTCCACCAGAGGCCTCAACACCAAACGAAGTTTAGCTATTGCCCTGAACAATTGCGTTTGCACAGTTCGCGGCGAAATATTAAGTAGTTCGGCTACTTCTTTGTATTTCATTCCACTTTCTTTGATTAACCTGAAAACCTCCCTGGCCTGCGGAGCCAAACTTTCAATAGCAAGATTTAGCTGTTTGTGAAGCTCTTTCGTTTCGAGAATATACTGTGGCGTATGCGCCGTTGCCGATACATCTTCGTCTACATCTACTAAATCGATAAATGTAACTGAAGAATTTTTTTTTAAGTATTTGAGTGATTGATTCTTAACTGCGATAAAAAAATAACTTTCCGGATTCAGAATGTGTGTACCTGTAAGCCTGTTTTCCCAACACTTAATAAATACCTCGGCCACCAGATCTTCAGCGGCTTGTTTATCGCTAACATAATAAACGGAAAACTTAATCAGACGGGTGTATAAAAACCGATACAGCTGCTCAAAAGCGCTGATATCACTTTCAAGGCAAATCTTATTCCATAAAACGACCAGATCTGGCTTCGCTGCTTTCAAATTGATTAGTTTAATTAATCAAACGTAAAGTAATCAAAAAAAATCTGGTCGGCAGACAGTTTAACAGAAAAATGTTATTTCTACAACGGTTACTAAAACGTTATCCAATGCTACTAACAGCACTTTATTACCGTGAATGTCAAGCGTAAAAAAATAAATTTAAAAATTATCGGTTTGCGTGTAGGCAATTTGCATCGCACAAATGCTCTTAACTAATAAACCATATGGATGGAGTCTGTATGGAGACTAACAGTTAACCAAATAATTATTCAAAAATTATTCTTAATGAATATGAAAAAATCTTTACAGCTTACTTGTTTATTGCTTTATGCATCAACAGGTTTATACGCAGCTGCACCTATTAATCATTTTAATCACGCAGTTTCTTTCCACTCGGTTTATCAGGATGTGATTAAAGGAACAGTAAAAGATGAAACGGGTGCCACCGTACCAGGCGTAACCATCATTATAAAAGGATCGAAGGTTGGTACCCAAACCAATACTTCAGGCCAATACAGCATAGCAGCGAAGGCTGGCGATGTGCTGGTATTCTCTTTTATTGGTTACCAAAACAAAGAAGTAACCGTAGGTACACAAAGCACGGTGGATGTGACTTTAGGCGCAGATTCTAAAAATCTTGAAACCGTTGTGGTAACCGCCCTGGGTGTAAAAAGATCAGAAAAATCGTTAACCTATAATACGCAACAGGTATCTGGTGATGAATTATCTAAGGTGAAAAGTCCTAACTTAATGAATTCTTTAAATGGTAAAGTTGCAGGTTTAACCATCAGTCCAAGTGCATCTGGTGTGGGCGGTTCGGCAAAAGTGATTTTGAGGGGAAGCCGTTCAGTGAGCGGAAATAACCAGCCTTTATATGTAATTGATGGTGTGCCGATTAGCAATAACGGTAATGCAAACGGCCAGCAGAACAGTGTATTTGGCGGTGGTCAGGATGGTGGAGATGGAATTTCTAACTTAAACCCTGATGATATTGCAAGCATTACAGTTTTAGAAGGCGCATCTGCGGCAGCGTTATACGGTAGCCAGGCACAGAATGGTGTAATTTTAATTACCACCAAACAAGGTAAAGCAGGAAAAACTGAAATTGGCTTTTCTTCGGGTGTAAACATTGATAACATTGCTTACAAACCGAAGTTTCAAAACAGCTACGGACCTGCATCTGCTACCACGAGAGATAGCTGGGGAAGCGCGATTAATAACACCACAGATAATTTAAAAGATTTTTTCCAGACAGGGATTAACACTTCGAATGCAATTAATCTTTCTGGCGGATCTGAGATTGCACAAACTTATTTCTCTTATTCGAACACTTATGCAAGTGGAATCCAACCAGGAAATAAGTTAAACAGAAACAATATCAACCTGCGCGAAACAGCTAAATTTTTAAACAACAAACTAACTGTTGATGCGAGTGTAAACTACATTAACCAGAAAATTAATAATAGTCCATCTTTAGGTCTATATTTAAATCCATTGGTAGGTTTGTATCTTTTCCCGAGGGGCGTAGACATTAACCCATACAAAGAGCAATATTTGCTTGCCGGCAATACGGGTACTGCCCGTCAGAACTGGCTAGGTGGCTCTGCAGATATTAATCAAAACCCCTGGTGGTTGACTAATTTAAATCCAAACACATCTATCCGTAACCGTTTCTTATTAAGCGGAAGTGTAAAATATGATGTGGCGAGCTGGTTAAATGTGCAGGTTAGGGGAAATATGGACAGAACTACTGATGATTATGAAAACCACAGGTCATCTGGGATCAATGGAAACTTCAATTCTACCGGAACGGGTTATTTTGCACAAAGCAACCAGACTTATGTACAGAAATATGTAGATGCGATTGCGAACATTACTGTTCCGTTAACCGGATCTGATTTTAAATTGAACGGATTAATTGGCGGAAGTATTAACGATCAAAAAACTTCAGGCCTTTCGCTTGCAGGAAACCTTTCGGCGGTAGATTTCTTTACTCCCTCAAATACAATTGTAGCGCAGCCAGGTACTTTTACGGGAAATACTTTAACCAATACCACAGCTATTATTCCAAATCATAATCAATTACAAGCTGTTTTTGGTAACGCCAATTTATCTTACAAAGACTGGGCTTTCTTCACGGTTACCGGTAGAAATGATTGGTCTTCTAATTTATCTTACACGCCAAATAATTCTTATTTCTATCCTTCGTTCGGTTTGTCTTTCATCGTTTCGCAGATGTTTAAATTGCCAGAAGCCATCAGCTATGCGAAAGTGAGAGGTACTTATGCAGAAGTTGGAAATACCGTGCCACCTTACTTAACTTTTATCCAAAATACGCTAAAAGCAGATGGTGCATTATTATTTAATACAAACAGGGCATTCAGGGAATTGAAGCCAGAAAGAACAAAATCTTTTGAGATTGGAACGGATTTACGTTTCCTTGCTAACCGGATCAATTTCAGCTTCACCTATTATAAAACCAATACCAGAAACCAATATATTCCGGTAATTGCACCACCATCTTCATTGGTATCTACAGGTTATTTAAATGCCGGAAATGTAGAGAACAAAGGTATCCAGTTTATTTTAGGAGCGGATGTGGTTAAAGGGGATGGATTCAACTGGAATACATCAATTAATGGTTCAGCGAACCGCAACAAAATTATCGATATTGCATCTGAAGACAGAATTTTCAGTGTAGATTTAACCGGAGGCGGTAATAATTCATATATCTCAAGATTAAAAGTTGGCGGTTCTTATGGCGATATTTATGGCTATACTTTACAGCGAGATGCACAAAACCGTGTTATTCTTGGAGGAGACGGAACAAGTACTTCGCCTTACACGCCATTAAAAAGTGCCGATTTTAATTACATCGGTAATGCCAATCCTAAATTCCAACTGGGCTGGAACAACAGTTTTAGCTACAAAGATTTCAGCTTGAGTTTCCTGATTGACGGTAAATTCGGCGGTCAGGTTTTATCGTTAACTGAAGCTTTGATGGACGAAGCTGGTGCTTCTGAAGCGACCGGGAATGCTCGGAACCAGGGCGGTGTTAAAATCGATGGTGTAGATACCAAAGGTAATGCAGTCTCTGCTAGTATCAATCCTCAAAGTTATTATTCTATCGTTGGTGGAAGATCAGGCGTATCAGGCGAATATATTTACAGTGCTACAGTAGTGCGTTTGAGAGAAGCGGCTTTGGGTTACACCTTTCCATTAACTGGTAAAACATTCAAAAGCATGAAATTTTCAGTTACGGGCAGAAACTTAATTTACTTCTACAAAAAGGCACCATTTGATCCGGAAATCACGATGTCTACCGGAAATGGTTTATCAGGAATTGATGTATTTAATCAACCTGCTACCCGCACATTAGGTTTCAATTTAAATTTATCATTTTAATTCTTTTGAAAAACAACATGAAAACTATATATCACAAATCCGCTAATAAAGGGATTAAAGGATTGTCTGCTGTTTTGCTGGCATCTTTAATGGCCCTGAATTTTGGATGTACCAAAAACTTTGAAGAATTTAACACCAATCCTACCGCACTTTCACCTGAGCAAACTACCGCACTTTTGAAATCTGCAATTGGTCCGATTGAGCAGGAAATTTTTCACAACTATCAAATCGCACAGAATTTAAGTGCGGATGCATTTAGCGGTTACATGATGGCACCAACACCATTTAATGGTGGAATCAACAACATGAACTATTCACTTAATAATGGATGGAATAGCGCTGGCTTCAACGACCAGTACAACTTTGTGATGGCTCCAATTTCTAAAATCGGCCAGAGTGAAGTGAAAACAAAATCTCCTGAGGCATGGGGCATTGCACTTTTGGTACAGGTAATGGCCATGAGCAGGGTGACCGATAAATTTGGTCCGATTCCATATACTACGGCAGGTTCTTCATTGGTATCTACGCCTTATGAAGATCAGAAAACCGTTTATAATGCATTTTTTAAACAGATTGATACCGCAGCGAATAACTTGCAGGCTTACATTACGGCCAAGCCAGGCACTCCTGCCTTTTATGATAAAGGCGATTTAATTTATCAGGGAGATCCGGTTAAATGGTTAAAACTAGCGAATTCATTGCGTTTACGTTTAGCCATGCGGATAGTAAAAGCAGATGCATCTACTGCCAAAGTTCAGGCTGAAAAAGCTTTAAGTGCACCAGGAGGATTACTAACCACTGCTGCTGATAATGCTGCAGTGGCACAATCAGGAACAAGAGACAACGATTTATGGGTGGTTACCGTATCATACGATGGCGATAATGCTTTGGGTGCTGCCTTACAATCTTATCTGGTTGGATATAATGATCCACGCCTGCCAATTTATGCTACGCCGGCAACAGATCCTTCATTTGCTGGTCAATATATCGGAATCAGAGCCGGAGCCAATACTTCATTTAATGGTTTGGGTAAACCGGGTTACAGAAACTACTCCAGTGTAAATTCAAGCGACAATGTTAAATCACCTGCCGGACAAAAAGCTCCCCAGATTTTAATGACCGCTGCTGAAGTCTGGTTTTTAAAAGCTGAAGCCGCACTTCGTGGATGGACAGGTTCTGGAGATGCACAAACCAATTACGAAACCGGAATTTCTACTTCGCTTCAACAATGGAATGTGAGTGCAGGTAATTATTTATCAGATGCCAGCAGCAGACCAACGGCTTATGTAGATCCGAAAAACCCTGCAAACAATGCTGCAGCGGTAAGCACGATTACAGTAAAATGGGATGCCGCAGCTTCGAATGAGCAAAAATTAGAACGAATTATTACGCAAAAATGGTTGGCTGTTTTCCCTGACGGACAGGAAGCCTGGTCTGAATACAGACGTACTGGTTACCCAAAATTGTTCACCGTAGCTAATAATTTCAGCAATGGAACAATTAATACACAAACGCAGATCAGAAGATTACCTTATCCATCTACTGAGTTTGGTAACGGCAATAGCGCCGAGGTTGTGAAGGCTGTCGGCTTATTAGGTGGTCCTGATAATGGCGGCACAAGATTGTGGTGGGATATTGATAAAGCTAATTTTTAGTTTATTCTTTTATAAGGATTTAAAGGTAGGATGACTTAAGGTTGTCCTACCTTTTTTTTGAAGTCGAGATTGAGGGAGAAGGAGTAAAGAGCAAGAACAAGGAGTAAAGAACAATGAGTAAAGAGTAAAGACAACCAACGGAAAATAAACAACGAGTAACGAGTAACGAGTAACGAAAAACAACTAAACGCAGATATGTAAAATAAGCAACCAAAACAAACATCGATCTATAAGTAACGAAAAACCATCAACGAACGAAGAGTAACGATCAACGACAAACCCTACTTAAAATCCGGAATCGGAAAAAGATAACCACCAAATAAAATGTAAGACCATAACAATGTCCAGAAAATATTAAATATTTGCGCAATCACGAAAGTAAATGCCGGTCTTCCGCCCTGAAGTTTCACCAATGAAGAAAACTTAGCTTCCATACCAATTGAAATAAATGCAATGGCGAACCAAATGGTTCGCAAACCGTTTAATGTTGGTCCAACACCTTTAGCCGTTGCCGGCGAAAGTAAAAATGAAAACACCAACGAGGCTCCGATGAAACCTAATACAAATTTTGGGAAACGTTCCCAAACTATTTTTAGTCCAGGACTTTTTACCTTTGTTACCGGAATTTCTCCGTCTTGAGTCGCAGGTTTTCTATAAGCCCACCAGATTGCAATGAAAAATGCCGCTACACCAATAAAAACATTTTGTGAAAATTTAGCGATTACTCCTGCTTTTACAGCAATCGGCCCGACTAAATCTCCAGCTGCGGTTACGGTTGCAGTGGTATCTAAAGTTCCGCCTAGCCAGGCACCACCAATAACTTCCGGAATCTGAAAATACCGCACGGCCCATGGTAAAATCACCATCATTGGAATGGCCATAATCAATACCAGTGTAGTTACATAAGATAACTTTTTCTTGTCGCCGTTAATTGCGCCTGCAGCTACAATAGCTGCCGATACCCCGCAAATGGAAACTGCAGATGCCAGAATAATCCCAAATTCATCATCTACTTTTAACTTCCGGCTTAACCAAAGAGAGAAAAACCAAACCGCACTTACTACAATCACCGCTTGTATAATTCCAGGTAATCCTGCTTTAATTAGATCAGCAGATAGAATGGTAGTACCTAAAATAACGAGGCCTGTTTTGATGTAAAATTCTGACCGGACAGCTTCCTTCAACCAGGAAGGAAGTTTGATCAGGTTGCCAAGCAAAATTCCAATCAGTAGCGCAAATACTACATATTCTAACCCGTAATAGGAAACACTTTTATTTCCACCAATAATAAAAGCAATGTTTGCGAGCAAATAAATTAAAGCGAAGCCAGCGGCAAACCTGCCAACATTCCCGCCGGATAATGCAATAGCAATACTGGCGAGCGCTAAGAAAACAACACCCGTTTCGAGGATTAACAGCAGATTTCCAGGTGATAATATTTTATTAAACAAGTCTTCGCTTCCGCTCCATTTGTAAGCAGGCAAAGCAATTGCTGAACCGTTATTTGTTAAAAATAAAACCGTGGCAATGATGATGGAGCCTAGAATTACCGCCCACCAGTCTTCCGTTAAAGATTGTAGAAATGTCTTCTTATCTGGCGTAATTCCCGCATCTGTTAATGCAGCGCTATTTTCTGTTGCTGTATTCTCTACTGACATAAATCTTCTATTGTGATGTTATTTGATTTCAATTTTAAAAATATCTTTTAATGCAGTTTTGGCAGCATTATATCCGCACATCCCATGAACTCCCCCACCGGGAGGCGTAGATGATGAACAGATATAAAGCCCTTTCGCCGAGGTTTTATACGGCGACCATTTTAACACTGGTCGTGTAAACAATTGCCTGATGTCTAAAATACCACCGTTAATATCTCCTCCGATATAATTAGGATTATGCGCTTCCATTTGTTCGGTATTCATGGTATTTCTGGCCAGAATCACATCTTTAAAACCCGGTGCAAAACGTTCCACCTGATTTTCAATAATCGCCGTCATATCCTGCTTAGAGCCATTTGGAACATGGCAATACGCCCAACCGGTATGTTTTCTTTCAGGTGCACGGGAGGAATCAAAAATACTTTGTTGGGAGAGCAGCACAAAAGGTTTTTCTGCCTGTTTGCCTCTGCTGGTCATCAACTCCCCTTCCGCTATTTCTTCGAAGGTATTGCCGAGGTGAATGGTTCCTGCCTTTCTGCAAGCCGCTGCTTTAAATGGAATCGGTTCGTCTAATGCCCAATCGATTTTGAACACCCCCATTCCATATCGGTAGCGTTCCAGTTGCCATTTGTAAATGTTAGAGAATTTGTGTCCTGCGATTTTTAGCAACTGCTTTGGCGTAACATCGAACAGAACAGCATGAGCAGAAGGCAACTTTGATAAGTCAGTCACAAAATGACCGGTTTCAATGGTGCCTCCAATACTGCGAAAGTAACTGCCCAGCGCATTGGCAATTGAAACAGACCCTCCTTTTGGAATTGGCCAGCCTTTTAAATGCCCGGTTGCCATTAATACTAAACCTATAGCTGTTGTACTTAGATTGCTTAAAGGTTGAATCGCATGGGCAGCCATCCCGCCAAATAATCCACGTGCCGCCTGCCCTTTAAAATGATCTACAAAGTAGGTAGCGCTGGTTAGTGCTTTCAAACCAAAGTTTGCCATGGCCAGCGGATGCGACGGTAACCGCAACGGACCCAGCGCATCTCGATCAATCAGCGGCCAGTCTGAAATTACCGATTTCATCAGCTTTTCATAAACATGATTATCCCTCCCTAAAAAACTGGCAGTATGTGATATCGATTGATCTAAAATTGCTGCTGTGCCATCGTCAAAAGGGTGGGCAGCGGCAAGTGCCGGGTAAATAAATTCCAGACCATGTGCTGCCAGAGGCAGTGTTTTAAAGAATGGGGAAGCTACTGCCATTGGATGAATGGCGGAGCAAACATCATGTACGAAACCGGGCAAAGTAAGTGATTCAGAGGCCAGGCCACCACCAGTTTTATCTTTCCCTTCAATAACCAAAACAGATAATCCCTGCTGTTGCATCAAAATAGCAGCTGCCAGCCCGTTCGGACCAGAACCTACCACAATCGCATCATAATCTCGTTTTTCCAGACTCATCTCTTATTTGGTATAATTTTCAGGCTTAAAAAACACGGCCATCTGTTCTAATCTGCCAGGCAGTAATCGGGTTCATGTGGTAGCCACTTATGTTTGTACCTCTTGCATTAACCAATTGTTTCAGCGTAGGCTGCAAATAGCCGGTTTCATCAGTAACCCGGCTTAAAATCTCAGCAGAATTACCATCCCAGTCCCATAAATATCTGAAATAAGTATGGGCTTTGCTCAATACCGGCTCTTGCAATTTTGCAGTTCCCCAGGTTTTTCCTGCATCTGTGCTCACTTCTACATTTATTACTTTTCCCCTCCCACTCCTGGCCAGGCCACGAATTTCTACATAACCTTTCTTAATTTGATGTTGATAAGATGGATGATTGAGCGCGCATCCATCTCAAAGCTAAACATTCTAATTTTATCCTTCACGGGATAAGTATATTTTAAAGTTTTTTCCTGCTTTATAAGGCCCTTCGGATAATTCAATTCTTCTGGGCCACTTAATATTCACATTTCCTTCCTAATACATTTTCATCCTGGAATCAACACTTTGTCTATCGCATCACCATCATATTGAAAAGTTCGCTTACCTGGTGTTACTTCACTAACTTCTAAGATTCTTTGAATGTCACGCATCCGACACCGGTAGATTAACTGCTTTTGTATTATTAGAGTTTTCTAAATCCTTTTAGATTGCTTTAAGCCGGAATGATGGCATTATATTTTATACGCCATTTGCGTAGTAACATACCATTTTTATCTTTGTAACCGTTATCTTTGAAGGAATACAGATATCGATCCTTTTAAACAGTAAAATTTGCATGATAAAAATTATCCATTCCTCCCCTATTTTAGGACTTTTTCCAGTTGCATTTTGTAAAAATGGCCTCCAAAGCGGTTTAAAGGAATATATTTTTTAATTCAAAAACGATAATTTTACAAAATGGATATCTCGTCATTTCTTTTTGAACTCTTACAACAACATAAAGAAGTTGGTATTACCGGCTTAGGCACCTTTTATAAGAAGAAATATCCCGGAAGATATGACAAGGAAAAACAATCCTTTTTGCCTCCGGGCTTCACCTTGCTGTTTTCGCATGATGTTAAAGAAGAAAATATACTTCCTGTTTATATTTCGGAAAAGCGAAACATTTCGATAGAAAGCGCCAATGACCACATTACACAGTTTGTAGAGGAAACAACTGAAACCCTTGCGCAGGAGAATGAAGCAGTTTTATCAAGCATAGGAAGATTATATTTTACTGAACATGAGGGTTTAAGTTTTGAACCCGCTCAGAATATTAACTATGGATCAGAATTTTTTGGTCTACCTGCATTGGTTGAAACCAGTGTAGTGGAGGGTGAAATAAATGCGCTCCAAAATGATGAGCCTGAAACTTTTGATGAAATTGCAGAAGCACCGGGCGTTCCAAATGGAAATATTAATCGCGAAGCAAAAGAAGTTAAACACCCTGAAATTGAAAATATCGAGTTAGATGAGGTGAATGATGATTTTAAAAATACTTTGAAACATACTTTACCGGCTGACCAGGTTACTGACGCTCCGGCGTTTATTAAGGAGCAACATACTGATCATCCAAACCGCTTCGGACATACGCCTGAAGATGAGGAAGCCGTTAAAGCCATTACTGACGCTGAAGCCCTGTCTGCCAATTCAAATGAAGAAATTAACGAGATTGAGGAAGATTTAAAAGCAGACGAACCAGTGATTGAAGCACCTGAATTCATTAAGGAGCAACACGCTGATCATCCGAACCGTTTCGGACATACACCCGAAGATGAGGAAGCCGTTAAAGCCATTACTGATACTGAAGCCCTGTCTCCCAATTCGAACGAAGAAATTAACACGGTTGAGGAAGATTTAAAAGCAGACGAAACAGTAATTGAAGCACCTGAATTTATTAAGGAGCAACACGCTGATCATCCGAACCGTTTCGGACATACGCCCGAAGATGAGGAAGCCGTTAAAGCCATTACTGATACTGAAGCCCTGTCTGCCAATTCAAACGAAGAAATTAACGAGGTTGAGGAAGATTTAAAAGCAGACGAACCAGTGATTGAAGCACCTGAATTTATTAAGGAGCAACACGCTGATCATCCGAACCGTTTCGGAAATCCATCAGCATCTGAAGAAGAAAATATTCCTGCAGATTTACATAAACCCGAGTCGCCTGCTATTACAACGCCAGGTCCTATTGAATCTGTAATAACACATCAGGAAAATCCAAACCGTTTCCGTTTCGGCTATACTCCAGAAACCGATGAGCCGAAAACTTACGTGAATTTAGAAGAAGAAGCCAAAACAGAAGAGCCGGTTATTGAAGCTCCGGAGTTTATTCAGGCGCAACATGCAGCGCATCCAAATCGTTTTGGCCATGATCCAATCATACCTGAGGAAGAAACGCCTCAAGGGATGTCTACCTGGTTAAAAGTTACCATCGTAGTTTTGATCTTAGTTATTATCGCTGCAATTACTTATCTGGTTAAACCAGAATTATTTACTGGTCAATCAGCGTCCATAGAAGTAGCAAGTAGGGTTATAGATTCGCCGAAGGTTGCAGTAGATACACTGAAAGCAAAACAGGATTCAACAGCCAAAACAGATAGCATACTAAAAGTTAACCAGGTACAGAAAAAAGCAGATTCGGCACAAAAACCAGTAGTTAAACCGGTTGTTGAAACACCGAAAGAAACTAAAGTTACACCCAATACAGGCGGCCCTTCTACGTTTGATGTTATTGCAGCCTCTTTTCAATCAGAGAAAAAAGCATTGGTATTTATCAAGCAAATGGAAAAATTAGGATTTAAAGCAAAAATTGCTAACCTGCCAGGCCGTTTGAAAAAAGTTAGCGTAGCAAGTTTTAAAACGCAAAAAGAAGCAGAAGAACAAAAAGAAATTATACAGAAAAAGCTAAAAGGAAAAGGATTTTTCGTGCAACGAATATTAAACAACACACAACCATAATGATTACTTTATTAATTCAAGACACCACGCAAGCGATTCAAGACACTGCAAATGCGGTTAACCAGGCGTTAACACAACCAGCTCCGGAAGAACTTCATTTCATCGACCTACTTTTTAAAGGCGGCTGGGTAATGATTCCCTTGGCTTTTTTAGCATTTCTAGCCTTAGTTATTTTTGTTGAACGTTACTTAACCATCAAAAAGGCAACTAAAGATGAATCAAATTTGATGGGACAAATCAGATCTTACATTCAGTCTGGAAATTTAGATGGCGCAATGTCATTACTCAAAAACAATAATTCTCCGCTCTCTCGTATGTTACAAAAAGGCTTAAAACGTATCGGCCGCCCAATTAAAGACATTGAAGGTGCAATTGAAAACGTGGGTAAACTAGAGGTTTCTAAACTGGAAAAAAATATCAGTATCCTGGGTATTGTAGCCGGTATTGCACCAATGCTTGGTTTCGTTGGAACCATTGTTGGGGTAATTACCATCTTCCACCAGGTATCCATAAAAGGTGCGATTGAAATCGGTACCATTTCAGGTGGTTTGTACACCAAAATGATCACTTCAGCATCTGGTTTAATTATCGGGATTATCGCCTATGTGTTGTATCACATTCTAAATATTATGGTTGAAAAAATCATCTTAAAAATGGAAACGGATGCAATTGATTTTATTGACTTATTAGAAGAACCGAGCAAATAATGAATTTACGCAAAAGAACAAAAGGAAGTGTAGAAGTACATACATCAGCACTGAACGACATTATGTTCTTTCTGATGTTGTTTTTCTTATTGGCCTCTGCTGTAGTAAATCCTCAGGTGGTTAAATTGTTATTGCCGCAGTCTAGCAGCGGCCAACAATCAACGGCAAAGAAAGCGGTAACGGTAAGTATAGACGATAAGTTTAATTATTTCGTTGATAAGAAACCGGTAACTGTAGAAGGTTTGCAGTCATCAATTGAAGTTTACCAAAAAGCAGCACCAGACATGACGATCGTATTATACGTAGCGAAGAATGTTCCTGCAGAGAATATTATGGTTGCCTATGATGTGGCAAACAAATTGAAATTAAAACTCGTTTTAGCTGTAGAGCCTAAAAAATAATGAATACTACAGAAGAAAATAATTATCCAAAAGCCATTGCCATTTCCGGCGGAATCATGGCAGTTTTGCTTGCGATTAGTTTTTTAATCGTAATTAATTCTTTTGAGCCACCCGAAGATTTAGGAATGGGCGGAATGGTGGTTAATTATGGTACTGCTGAAACGGGTATGGGCGATGATTATACCAGTATTGAGGAACCATCTGCAGATCCAAACGCCAATAATAAAGCACCGGATAAAGTGGTGCCGGAAGAAAAAGTAAGCGAAAATACGCCTGTAGAAACTGGTGAAAAGGAAATTCAGACGCAGAATACCGAAGAGGCAATTGCCGTAAATACAAAGCCTACCAAAACAAAGGCAGCTACCCCTACTACCGCAAAAGAAGAAAAGCCTACAAAGCCTGTGGTAAATCAAAATGCACTTTACAAAGGCAAGAAAAGTACAGGCCAGGGTGGTGGAGATGGAACAGGAAATACGCCGGGGAACCAGGGATCAGTAAATGGTGATCCCCTGGCCAATAATTATGGTGCCGGTGGTTCCGGATTTGGAAATACTCCACTTCCATTAAGGCGTTTTGCTAATTTACAAAAACCGACAGACGATGGTCAGAAAACCGGCCGAATTGTGATAAGGGTATATTTTAATAAAACCGGACGGATAATTAAGGCTACTCAAAGCCTCAAAGGCTCCACTACTACGGATACAGAATTAGTTAATAAGTGTATTCAAGCTGTTTTAAATTCTTCAATCATAAAAGCCGAGGAAGGTGGAGACAATCAAACCGGCCTGGTTACTTTTAATTTTGGCGTAAATTAAGCTAGTCTATTAATAGATTTAATATTATAGTTAGTACCACACAAAAAAGCACAGGAAATCCATGTGCTTTTTGCGTTTAAGTACTTTTGTAATTTAACAAAGTACCAAGACTTATAATCAGCATCAGGCTGATATTACAATACTTAAATTTCAATTTCACAATGAATTACCTTGATGTATATTTGCGCCATGGACTATCAGCAGACACTTGATTTTTTATACAGCAAACTTCCAATGTTTACCCGTGTTGGCGCCTCAGCATTTAAAAAGGACCTAACCAATACCATTTTATTATGCAAAGCGATTGATAATCCACAGGAAAAGTTTAAAACTATTCATGTGGCTGGTACAAATGGAAAGGGTTCCACTTCACATATGCTGGCATCTGTTTTGCAAGCTCAAGGCTATAAAACCGGTTTGTATACCTCACCCCACCTTAAAGATTTCCGGGAGCGAATCCGGATCAATGGAAAAATGATGCCTAAGCAAGAAGTAGTAGACTTTGTAGCAGCACAGCGTTCACTCATGGAAGATATCCAGCCCTCATTCTTTGAGGTTACCGTAGCCATGGCTTTCGACCACTTTGCAAAAAACAAAGTGGATATCGCAATAATCGAAGTGGGCTTAGGTGGACGGTTAGATTCAACCAATATTATCAATCCACTAATTTCAGTAATCACCAATATTAGTCTGGATCATACGAACATGCTCGGCAACACTATTGAAGAAATTGCAGGAGAAAAAGCGGGTATCATTAAAACCCATACGCCAGTCATCATTGGCGAAACGCAAGAGAAATCGTCTGATGTTTTCACAGCAAAAGCCATGCAGATGCAAGCGCCGATCGTATTTGCTGATCAGATTTTAAAAGCTAAAGATTTCAAATTGAAAAAGAACTTGCTTTCATTAACCGTATTTCAGGGCGATAAGATAAAATATAAAGATTTACAAAGCGACCTCACCGGCATCTATCAGCCCAAAAATATTTTAACGGTTTTGGAAGCATTATCCGTCCTTGGCAAAGAAACCGAATTAAAAATCGATGAAGAAAGTATTTACAAAGGCCTGAGGAATGTGAAGAAATTAACTGGTTTGCAAGGACGTTGGCAAACTTTACAAACCAATCCGCTGGTGATTTGTGATACCGGGCATAATGAAGCTGGCATTGCAGAAGTGGTTAAAAATATCGCCCAAACAACTTACGAAAATCTGCATATTGTTTTTGGGATGGTAAACGACAAAGATATTTCAAAAGTGTTATCGCTTCTGCCTAAAGAAGCCACTTATTATTTTTGCAAGCCCAATCTGGAAAGAGGTTTACCTGAGGCCGAACTGGCTACACAAGCTTCAACTTTTAATCTGGTTGGAGAGAGCTATCCATCAGTGTTGGCAGCAAAAAACACAGCGATAAACAATGCGGCCCCGAATGACCTGGTTTATATTGGCGGAAGTACTTTTGTGGTGGCCGAAGCGATATAAAAACTTTACAAAAACTTCAAAAGTTCTTCATCTTAAAATCATTAATTTAGGCCTTTATTTAAAATAGAATGAAGAAAATTTCTTACTTACTCCTTTCCCTTTCGCTCCTTTCTTGCTCAATTGCATCAGCACAAACGAAGAAAACTGCTGCCAATCAATCCAAAACTTTTCCTGCAGAAGTTGCCCGGCCGAAATTAGTAGTCGGTCTGGTTGTTGACCAGATGCGTTGGGATTATTTATATCGATACTATAACAGATATACAAACGGAGGTTTTAAAAGGCTAATTAACGAGGGTTTCTCAGCAGAAAATACTTATATCCCTTATACGCCAACCTATACGGCATGTGGACACACCTGTATCTATACTGGTTCAGTCCCTGCAATTCATGGTATTATTGGCAACGACTGGTACGATGCTGAAACGAAGAAAAACATGTATTGTACTGAAGATACTTCTGTAGTTACCGTTGGAAGTACACCTTCATCAGAAGGAAATATGTCTCCGAAAAATATGCTTAGTAATACCATTACGGACGAATTGAGGTTAGCCACGAACTTTAAAGGTAAAGTTATTGGTATCTCCCTGAAAGACAGGGGCTCTATCCTTCCTGCCGGGCATGCAGCAAATGCGGCATATTGGTACCAGGGAAGCACCGGAAATTGGATCACCAGCTCTTATTACATGACTGAAGTGCCTGCATGGATTGCAGACTATAACAAACTAAAACTGGCAAATAAATTTTACGCGAAGAACTGGGAAACCTTATATCCAATCAATACTTATACCAATAGTACATCAGATGAACAAGCTTACGAAGGAAAATTAAGCACTTTTCCACACAGCCTGGCCCAGTTTGTAGATAAAAACTATGATGCCATCAGAAGTACACCATATGGAAATACCATCACTTTAGACCTGGCCAAGCTGGCTATCCTTTCTGAAGATTTAGGCAAGGATAATATTACTGATTTCCTTGCTTTAAGCTGTTCTGCAACAGATTATGTTGGTCACCAATATGGACCGAATTCTATAGAAGCCGAAGATACTTATCTGCGTTTAGACAAAGATTTCGAAGAATTTTTCAATTATCTGGATAAGCAAGTGGGCAAAGGAAACTATACAATTTTCTTAACTGCAGATCATGGTGCCGCCCATGTGCCTGGTTTTATGCAAAAAAATAAACTCCCTGCAGGCGTAGTGAGCGACAGGGATATTGCTGCGAAATTAAACACTTTTCTGAATGATAAATACAAAGTAAACAATTTGGTTTTAAGGTCGATGAATAACCAGATCATTTTCGATCATGATAAGACCGATAACTTAAATGTAAGTTTTGATGTCATCAAATCAGCATCGATTGAATTCCTTAAGAAGTTGGATGGCTTCGCAAACGTGGTTGATATTTCTAAAATTTCACAATCTACTTTACCAGAAGTGCAGAAAAAGATGATCACCAACGGTTATAACGCCAAACGAAGCGGAGATCTTTACTATATACTTAACCCAAACTGGTTTAACGGCAGCAGCACTGGTACCACACATGGAAACTGGAATCCATACGATGCTCACATTCCATTAGTCTTTATGGGCTGGGGGATTAAGCCGGGTGCATCCAATAAAACGCATTACATGACGGATATTGCACCAACCCTCGCGGCGCTTTTACACATACAAATGCCTAATGGCAACGTTGGAGAACCCATAACAGAAATCACAAACAAATAAATTTTAGCCACCTAACCAGTGGCTTTTTTCATTTTATATCGGCATAGATACTATATAAAAAATTGCTAATTACACTTATTTGCTACATTTGTTGAACCAAATATATTGGGAACAAGCCTGCAAAATTTGATTTTGTGATGCTTTAAATCCTTTAGTATGCAACAAGTAGAAATATACAGGCCACAAAATAAAATTCGTTTTGTTACGGCAGCTTCACTTTTTGATGGCCATGATGCAACCATCAATATTATGCGTAGAATCCTTCAGTCTTCAGGAGCTGAAGTGATTCACCTCGGGCATAATCGTTCAGTTGATGAGGTCGTAAATTGTGCCATTCAGGAAGATGTTCAAGGCATTGCCATGACTTCTTATCAGGGCGGCCACATCGAATATTTTAAGTACATGTACGATTTGCTGCAAGAACGCGGCTCAGGCCACATTAAAATTTTTGCTGGTGGCGGGGGGGTTATTCTGCCAACGGAAATTAAGGAATTGCAGGAATACGGAATAACCAAAATTTATTCGCCTGATGATGGCCGTAAAATGGGTTTACAGGGAATGATTAACGATATGTTGATCCAAACCGATTTCATCACTAAAGAAAAAATTACGGATGAACTTGTTACCATTCCGAAGAAAGAAGTTAAAGCCATTGCTGGTGCGATAACAGTTGCAGAAAATGATCCTGAAGGTGCGCAACCATTTGTAAATGAATTAAAAAAATTATCTAAAAATAACCATGCCCCCATTCTTGGGATTACCGGAACTGGTGGCGCGGGGAAGTCATCACTAGTAGATGAATTGGTGCGTCGTTTCCTGGTAGAAGTGCCAGATAAAACCCTTGCCATTATCTCGATTGATCCTTCCAAAAGGAAAACCGGAGGTGCCTTACTTGGCGACCGCATTCGCATGAATGCGATCAATAATCCACGAGTTTACATGCGCTCACTTGCTACAAGGCAAGCAAACCTCGCCCTCTCTAAAAATGTACAGGAGAGCATAGATATTTGCAAAGCTGCCGGTTACGATTTAATTATTGTCGAAACATCGGGCATCGGCCAGTCGGATACAGAAATTACCGAACATTGCGATGTATCACTTTACGTGATGACACCTGAATTTGGTGCTGCAACGCAGCTTGAAAAAATTGACATGCTCGATTTTGCAGACCTTGTTGCCATTAATAAGTTCGATAAACGTGGTGCCCTAGATGCCCTTCGCGATGTGCGCAAACAATATAAACGCAATCATAATATTTTTGATGCTAAAGATGAGGAGATTCCTGTTTACGGCACGATGGCGTCGCAATTTAATGATCCGGGGATGAATAACCTGTTTGTCGCTTTAATGCAGCAGATAAAAATTAAAACATCGACAGATTTTAAGGCCAAAATGGAATTAACTTCAGATCAATCTGAAAAAATCTATATCATTCCACCAGACCGGATCCGTTACCTTGCTGAAATTGCAGAATCAAGCCAAAACTATAATGAATGGGTGGACAAGCAAGCAACTATTGCCAGAAAAATGTACCAGCTTAAAGGAGTAATCGATCTTGCACAGGATACCCCATCTCTTTCTTTGGGTGAAGGATTACAGGAAGCATATTCATTTTTTGAAGAGCAATTAGATGGCGAATGCAAGCGCCTGCTTCGTCAATGGCCGGAAACTAAAAAGGCTTATAAAGAAGAATTCTTCATCTATAAGGTACGTGACAAGGAAATAAAACAGCCTTTATATTATGAATCTTTGTCAAAGCTTAACATCCCTAAAGTATCATTACCCAGATATGAAGATTGGGGTGATATTTTACGCTGGTTACTTACAGAGAATCTTCCTGGTGAATTCCCCTACGCGGCGGGTGTATTCCCATTGAAACGTGAAGGTGAAGATCCAACAAGAATGTTCGCTGGTGAAGGTGGTCCGGAAAGAACAAATAAACGTTTTCATTATGTTTCTCTTGGACAACCTGCACACAGACTTTCCACCGCATTTGATTCGGTAACCCTTTATGGAGAAGATCCACATGTCCGCCCGGATATTTATGGTAAGATTGGAAACTCCGGAGTGAGCATTGCTACAATAGATGATGCAAAAAAACTCTATTCCGGTTTCGATCTTTGTTCACCATCTACCTCCGTTTCTATGACCATCAACGGACCTGCGCCAATGTTGCTGGGCTTCTTTATGAATGCTGCAATTGATCAGCAATGTGAAAAGTATATTATTGAAAACAGCCTCGAAAACGAAGTACGGGAGATAATAACATCAATTTATAAAACGAAAAACATACCTCTTCCATCATATAATGGTGCCTTGCCGGAAGGAAATAATGGATTAGGGCTAATGTTACTTGGCGTTACAGGAGATGAAGTTTTACCAGCCGACGTTTATCAGACTATCAAATCAAAAGCGATGAGTTCCGTTCGTGGAACGGTTCAGGCCGACATTTTGAAAGAAGACCAGGCTCAAAATACATGCATCTTTTCCACTGAATTTGCCTTGCGGATGATGGGCGATATTCAGAAATATTTCATTGATGAAAAAGTGCGTAACTTTTATTCAGTATCAATATCAGGTTATCATATCGCTGAAGCAGGCGCTAACCCCATCTCTCAATTAGCTTTTACTTTAAGTAATGGATTCACATTTGTAGAATATTACCTGAGTAGAGGGATGCATATAGATGATTTTGCACCAAATCTTTCATTCTTTTTCTCTAACGGGATTGATCCTGAATATGCCGTAATTGGTCGCGTAGCGAGAAGAATCTGGGCCAAAGCCATCAAAAATAAATACAAAGGAAATGATAGATCCCAAAAGCTGAAATATCATATTCAGACATCAGGACGCTCCTTGCATGCACAGGAGATAGATTTTAATGATATCAGAACAACCCTGCAAGCATTATATGCTATTTATGATAATTGTAACTCGTTACATACCAATGCTTACGATGAAGCCATTACCACACCAACAGAAGAATCTGTTCGCAGGGCGATGGCCATTCAATTAATCATTAACCGCGAACTGGGACTGGCTAAAAATGAAAATCCCTTACAAGGTGCCTTCATCATCGAGGAATTAACCGACCTGGTAGAAGATGCTGTCTTACAGGAATTCAAAAGCATTAATGATCGCGGTGGCGTATTAGGTGCTATGGAAACGATGTATCAACGCGGGAAAATTCAGGAAGAAAGTTTATATTATGAAACACTTAAACACACCGGAGAATATCCTATTGTAGGCGTGAATACGTTTTTGAATAAAAATGGTTCACCTACGATTGTTCCTGGTGAGATCATTCGAGCCACTGAAGACGAGAAACAATACCAGATTGATGCCCTCAAAAAGTTCCAGGATAGAAATGCAGATAAATCAGGTGATTTACTCACACAGCTTCAAAAATCTGCAATTAAAGGCGAAAATATATTTGAGCAATTGATAGAAGTTTGCAAAGTGTGCTCACTCGGCCAAATCAGTAAAGCCCTGTATGAAGTAGGCGGACAATATAGAAGAAATATGTAAAAGAAAAAGTCTCGTTTTAAAGAATAAAACGAGACTTCCATTATATTATTAATAACAAATTTAACCGGCTATCCAGCTAAATTTATAGTCGATTGTCGGATTTTTCATTCGATCAGCAACTTTTAATAAACGGGATGGTAGCGCCATAATATAGTCACGGGCTTTTTCACCAGCATCATTTAAATCTTGCATTCCTTCAATTTTCCAATCCTCAATTAGTTGTTGCATAATCTCTACATAATCAACAGCGGTATAAACACCTAAACGTTGTGCAGCATCGGTAAAGTGACCAAAAGTTTGTCCGATTTTTAACCCGACTTCGCGAAGGAAATGTGCAGGCATAACGATTTTTTTACGCATCATATCTTCAAAAGCAAGCATTGCTTCATTTGGATCAACCTCAAAAATGCGATTCATGAAATCTTTATATGCCTTTGCGTGTCTAGCTTCATCAGATGCAATAACACCACAAATTTTAGATAAAAGCGTATCACCATCCTTTTTAGCTAATGAGGCGACTCTTCTATGTGAAACATTGGTAGCTAACTCCTGAAACGAAGTGTAAATAAAGTTACGGTAAGGATCATGACCAGTACCAATATCAAAACCATCGGCAATTAAATACTGGGTGGAAATTTCCATCTGGCGCATATCAACACGGCCAGATAAGTAAAGGTATTTGTTTAAAAGATCGCCATGACGGTTTTCTTCAGCAGTCCAGTGTCTGTTCCATTTCATCCAACCGCCATCTTCTTTCATGCTTGGCCCTTGAACCATGGCCAGCCAAGACTCGTAAGTAGGTAACGCTTCTTCAGTAATGGTATCACCGATAAGAACAGCTACTAAATCATAAGATAAATCTTTTGCATTTTCTCTCAGGATTCTAATATCCTGATAAAAATTTTCACTTGTAGAATCAGGTAAAAAATCAGACGGCTGCCAGTTAGTATCAATTGGCTTAAGGTAGGTATCCATCATTTCGAGCATATACTTCTCGATATGCACCATTACTTCCCTTCTTTTATCTGCAAAAAAACTCATTACTCGTTTATATAAATTTGTTAAAAACAAAGATAGCCAAATATTATGGCAAACCTTATTATATTAACACATTTGCAACGAATCAGTTTTATATATAGTCTTAATTACTATTCTCTTAACAAAACTGAAGTGTTGTAATAATTAGCGTATGAAAAGCAGTAAACTTGCTAGAAGAACAAAAAAAACTTAAACTTGGTATTTAAGACAATATGGTACTATTTACAGAACTTGACGAAACACAGCTCTGGCTCAGCTGGGTTGTTATCAAAATGGCCACTCCCGTTCTATTTTCTAGGGGGAGTGCATGAAGGGAGGGATGGGTTATCTCGTAAATCTTCGAAATCTTTAAGATCGACAACAATCTGCAGGATAAACTCAAGACGCATGGTTCTATTTCGTTTTCCGTCTAACATTAGTCGTTGTGCTGTTGTTCGTTAACTACGAAAAAAGATCCTGAAACAGGTTCAGGAGGACGCGCTATGAGATTATACTAAAAATCCTGGAGATAGAGGAGGGGTTATCTGAGCATCATTATCCGTTTTTCGTCTGTCGTAGTTCGTTTTTGGCCCTATTGGCTTTCCATTTTATCCTTTAGTCTTTGTTCCCTGCTCTTTGCTCCTTGCTCTTTGTTCCCTGCTCTTTGTTCCTCCAACTTTCTGATAACGCAGAAACCCCTGCAGTTGTTACTGCAAGGGTTCTTTGTTAAATGCCTGATTTGAGGCTTTTAAGATTTG
>NZ_WKKH01000052.1 GCF_009674725.1 Pedobacter petrophilus
GTTACAACCTTCCTAAAACAAAATATTATTTGGAAAAATTTTAATTATTATTTGGATTTAAACACAGTTCATCCTGAACTTAGATTCAACACCTGTTATCATTAAGTTAAAGATCTTGAAACAAGTTCAGGAAGACGATATGTTGGATAAGAAGAAAACGTTTTAAATCGTATGCAATATTTTAGAGTTTAGAGATCCGTTCTGAAACACTCGCTAACACCCATACCATGAACGGCCGTCATGCTGAACTTGATTCAGCACCTGTTATCATTACGTTAAATGATCCTGAAACAAGTTCAGGAAGACGATATATTGAATAAGAAGAAGAGATATCTTGGATAGGAAGAAAACGTTTTAAATCGTATGCGATGTTTTAGAATTCAGAGATCCGTTCTGAAACACTCGCTAACATCCATACCATGAACGGCCTTCATGCTGAACTTGATTCAACACCTGTTATCATTATATTAAATGATCCTGAAACAAGTTCAGGAAGACGATATATTGAATAAGAAGAAGATATCTTGGATAGGAAGAAAACGTTTTAAATCGTATGCGATGTTTTAGAATTCAGAGATCCGTTCTGAAACACTCGCTAACACCCCTACCATGAACGGCCGTCATGCTGAACTTGATTCAGCACCTTGTTACCTAAGCATAAAAAAAGACCGGCATATCCGATCTCCTACTATTCAATAATAATTAATAAATGCTGACTAAAACAACAAATGCTTTACGGTTAAACCATTATTAATCAATTGCTTCAATGAATCAATTCCAATCCGCAAATGTGTTTCTACATACTTCTCTGTAACAGTACTATCACTTTCAGCGGTTTTAACACCTTCAGGAATCATGGGTTGATCTGAAACCAGGAGTAAAGCGCCTGCAGGAATTTTGTTTGCGAAAGCAGTGGTAAAAACAGTTGCTGTTTCCATATCTACAGCCATTGCCCGTAAGGTTTTCAGATACTTTTTGAATTCCTTATCATGTTCCCAAACCCTGCGGTTGGTGGTGTAACAAGTTCCTGTCCAATAATCTCTGCCATGATCACGAATAGTGGTGGAGATTGCTTTTTGCAGGGCAAATGCTGGTAAAGCCGGTACTTCTGCAGGAAGATAATCATTTGATGTTCCTTCTCCCCTGATTGCGGCAATAGGTAAAATTAAATCGCCCAATTGGTTCTTCTTCTTCAAACCACCACATTTGCCTAAAAATAACACCGCTTTAGGCATAATTGCTGTTAACAGATCCATCATTGTTGCTGCCAGCGGGCTTCCCATTCCGAAGTTGATGATGGTAATTCCGTTTGCGGTAACACTCTGCATCGGTTTATCTAAACCCATAATCGGTGCATTGTCATTCCATTCCGAAAACATGCTCACATATTTACTGAAGTTGGTTAACAAAATATAATCACCAAATTGATCCAGTGGACGGCCAGTATATCTTGGCAGCCAGTTTTTAACAATTTCGTCTTTAGATTTCAGACCAGACTTAACCGGACTCTCTACTTCTTTTACTTTTTTCGATTTCTCTACAATGGCCTCATGTTTCTTAACGTCTTTTTCTTCATTCATATGTCTTTGGTTTAGTGCCGGCACCATGTGCTTAGCATATTTACAAAAAATCCCTCCCGGATGCTCGGGAAGGATTTGATTTTTTTAAGCGGCCTGCAACTTTTTAAAGTCGGCCTTTTCAAATTTCTCTATCGCATAATCGAGATTAATGTGCAGCTCCTTGACATCCGTTTGAGTTGGCGTATCGAACATTGCATCCAGCATAATCGCTTCGCATATCGACCTCAACCCACGGGCCCCAAGTTTATATTCCATTGCCTTATCAACAATAAAATCCAGCACATCATCTTCAAATAACAAATCTACTTCCTCATAAGCAAAAAGCTTAACATATTGCTTAATCAACGAGTTTTTCGGCGCAGTTAAGATATTACGTAAAGATTCTTTGTCTAATGGATTTAAGTGAGAAAGAACCGGGATCCGTCCAATCAATTCCGGAATTAATCCAAAAGATTTCAAATCCTGTGGGGTAATATACTTATAAAGATTTTTAAGATCTAAAACAGTGTCATCTTTCTTTACTTTATAACCTACAGCCTGTGTACGCAAACGGTTAGCAATTTTACGTTCGATACCATCAAACGCTCCACCGCAAATAAATAAAATGTTATTGGTGTTTACCGGAATCATTTTCTGGTCCGGGTGTTTACGTCCGCCCTGGGGTGGAACATTCACAACCGTACCTTCTAAAATTTTCAATAATGCCTGTTGCACACCTTCGCCAGATACATCACGTGTAATAGATGGATTGTCGCTCTTACGGGCAACTTTATCCACCTCATCAATATAAACAATTCCACGTTCTGCTGCAGCTACATCATAATCTGCAGCTTGCAATAAACGGGTAAGAATACTTTCCACATCCTCACCAACGTATCCCGCTTCGGTTAAAACTGTTGCATCGCAAATACAGAAAGGCACATGCAAAATCTTGGCAATGGTTTTAGCTAAAAGTGTTTTACCTGTTCCGGTTTCGCCAACCAACATGATATTTGATTTTTCAATCTCAATCTCATCCTTATCAACTTTCTGATTCAGACGTTTGTAATGGTTGTATACCGCTACAGATAAAACTTTCTTCGCATCATCCTGCCCAATTACGTATTGATCCAGGTGTTGTTTAATTTCTAAGGGTTTAAGCAAAGAAATCGCATCCTGAATATTTTTCGTGTTCTTCGTACCCAACTCCTGGGCAAGCAATTGATTGGCTTGGGTAACACATTTATCGCAGATAAATGCATCCATGCCTTCAATTAACATTAAAGTTTCATGCTTGCCAGAATGGCAGAATGAACAACGAGATTCTTTATTTTGTTTCGCCATCTTTTTTCGCGTTTCTCGATAAAACTTCATCAACCATACCAAACCCTTTTGCCTCATCGGCAGTCATCCAGTAATCGCGATCTGAAGCTTTCTCTACCCAATCATAAGTTTGACCAGAGTGTTCTGAAATAATATCGTATAATTCTTTTTTCAATTTCAACATCTCTCTTAAGTTGATCTCCATATCAGATGCCACACCTTGTGCGCCTCCTGATGGCTGGTGAATCATTACTCTTGAATGAGGTAATGCGGCACGTTTTCCTTTTGCACCTGCCACTAATAATACTGCACCCATTGATGCTGCTATACCCGTACAAATTGTAGCTACATCTGGCTGAATATACTGCATGGTATCATAAATACCCAATCCTGCATACACAGAACCACCTGGTGAGTTAATATAAATCTGAATGTCTCTATCAGCATCAGTGGATTGTAAGAACAATAACTGCGCCTGGATGATGTTTGCATTCTGATCGTGAATTGCATCACCCAGAAAGATAATACGATCCATCATTAATCTCGAGAATACGTCCATTTGAGCAACGTTCAACTGACGTTCTTCAATGATATATGGCGTCATACTCTGAGGGTTCATATTCGCCTGTGCAATAAATTTATCTACGTGTAATCCGCCAATCCCCTGATGTTTAACGGCAAATTTTCTGAATTCTTGTGGGTCTATGTTCATAATCTTATCTTGCGTTTGGAGTTTGGCGTAAAGCGTTGAGTCACGAGAAGCCAAACCGGATTATAATTTTAATAAATATTTCCTGAAGTTGGTTAATTTCCGTGCCAATTTATCTAATTCTTCCAGATAATAAAGCAGTTCTGTGTCAGAAATATATTTTCTTCTTTCCAATACCACTAAAATGTTTGCATTTTCAAATGCTGATCGATGCGCAATATTCAGATAATGAGCAAATTCCTTATTGGAAACAGAGCCTGAGCCTTCTGCAATGTTGTTGGATATGCTAAGAGCAGCCCCATTGAGCTGCTCTGCAAATCTATACTTTTTATCAACTGACAATCGGTCAGCTATATCTAATAGTTTATCGGTTATTTCTATTGACAACTGCCAAACCTCGAGCGATTGAAATTTAAATTGAGCCATAGCTAAACTTAAAGATTTTTTCCCGTAAGCAGAAACTAACCATTGGCACTAGAAATATTGGCACCTGAACAGTCTTTTAAACGCCAATCGCCCAGCGCCTATCGCGTTACCCTTTATCCAATGCAATAAACTTATCGTAATCAATATCTTGTTGCGCTAAAGTAACGATAGATTTGATTTGCTCGAAAGTTTTTAATGCTTTAACTTCTTCAAAAGTACGGTTTGCATTTTCCTTTTCCTGTAAGAACTGAACGGCATATTGTGCCAGTTGATCTTCAGGAAGCGGGCTTGGACTGTACATTTTAAATTGCGCATCTAATTTCACTTTAGCCGCCTGAACCACATCTTCATATTTAATTTCGATGCTATTGTCTTTAATAATTTTATTTTCAATTAAAGTCCATTTCAGGTTTTTAGCGAAATCATCATAACCTTCAGCCAATTCTTCGTCAGTTAATTTTTCGTTTGTTGCTTTTAACCAACGGCGTAAAAATTCATCCGGCAATTCGAAAGTATGTTTTTTCAAAAGGTCTTCATAAATATCGTTTGATAATTTACGCTCTGCATCTTGTTTGAACATTCCCTCCACTTCTTCCGTAATTTTAGCTCTGAAAGCAGCTTCGTCAGTTACCGAACCATCTGGGAAAATTTTATCATAGAATTCCTGGTTCAAATCAGACTCTTCTAAACGATTTACATTTTTTACGGTTAACTGGAAGTCAGACTGCAAATCAGCAGCATCTTCTTCAGAAATATTTAATGCTTTTGCAACCGCCGCCTGGTCGTCAAGTGCTTTTTTAATATTAACGGTCACTACATCATCCTTTTTCAAACCGACTAAGGTTTTCAAAATTTCCTCGTCTTTAATTAAATCTAAACGTAATGTAGCAGTATTGGCAATTCCACCTTCAAAAACGGCACCATCAGCACCCAACTGCACTAATTCGGCATATAACACATCACCTTCAGCAGAAACTTCAGGGTTAGTCATTTTACCATAACTGCGACGGATATTTTTGATCCGGCTTTCTAAAGTTTCCTGATCAGCTTTGATTACATATTCGGTAAATTTATCCTTAGAAGAGATATTTACATCAAAAGCAGGCGCTAAACCCAGCTCGTAATCAAATTCAAATTCATCTGTATTATCCCATTTAAACTCACGCTCATTTTCTAACTGAGGTAAAGGCTGACCTAAAATTTCTAATTTTTCTTCAGCAATGTAATTAGACAAAGTATCGTTTAACAAGTTGTTCACTTCTTCTACCAAAATACTTTTGCCATACATTTTTTTAATGTGGGCAGGCGGAACCATTCCTTTACGGAAGCCGGGTAACTGTGCTTTTTTAGCCTGGTCTTTGATTGCCTTTTCTACTTTGGCACTGTAATCGGCAGGTGCGATTTTGATTTTTACAACAGCATTTAAGTTGCCGGTTTTTTCCTGTGTAATATCCATTTTTTTCAGATATGAGTATTAGGATGTGAGAACTGAGACTTATTTCAAGTTCACTAATTCCACATCAATTTTGTTAATCAATGTTTTTAAAACAAAATGAAGCCGTTTCGATTTAACTCAAAACGGCTTCATTTATAGTGCGGATGAAGGGACTCGAACCCCCACGCCGTGAAGCGCCAGATCCTAAGTCTGGTGCGGCTACCAATTACGCCACATCCGCAGTTAGGATGTTGTAAGGACTGCAAAGATAGAAACAAGATTGAATAATCAAAAGGTATCTAACTTATTTTATCTATTATTTTTAGTCAAAAAAGCTAAGTCATTAATTTAGAGCGAGAAAAATTTTATTTAAAACAATCAGAAAAGCAGTTTCAGTGCTCATCGGTTTCTTCAGTCCCGCTTTTTGCGCCAAGCCCGGCAGAAAAACCGGGGCTTTTGCGTCAATCGGGTTTAAAAAACAAAAAGTCCTGCTCCTGGTGTGCCCATCAAACCGTAAATTCCCGGCAAGCGTTTAAGACCAGAAGCAGAATCAGTTGTTAGAATTTAATCAGGTATACATCCAAAAATTCAGGTCCGCCCTCTAACGGATAACCCTTAACTTTTTTACCCTTCACTGTTACCTTTTTATCCATATACTCATCCAGATTAATGGCATCGCTTCTTAATGCATAGGTTTTATTTTCTGTTTTCAGCAGGTGTGTTCCATATTGAAAGGTGGTCATACCAATTTTTTGAATCGTTCCGGTTGCCGTTGCCTTATTGGCCGTGTTCGAATCTTTAAAAGATGTGCAGCCAGAAAAAACGGCCACAAATAAGGATAATACAATTAATTTTTTCATATGAGTAAAACGAAGTAGATTGAAATAATGCGACAATTTATGTAAAGTCTGTAGAAATTCACTAATAAAGTTCTTTCTGAAATTCAAAGAAATACTGTACTGCTTTAACCAGCCGGCTGCCATACCAGCTAAACATTTCTCCATCAACGAGCATTATTTTGGCGTTAGGGATAGCCCTTTGTATTTCTTCAATATGCTTTGAACCGAAGGGATAAGGCTCTGAGGAAAGCAGGATCAGTTCACAATTCAAAGTTTTCAGTTTTTCCAGTGTTATCTGAGGATATCGATCTTGCTGAACAACATTCATCATCCCGTTGAGGAGCAAAATATCATCGATGAACGTGTTTTTACCGGCAGCCATATAGGGCTTCCGCCAGATGAGGTAAGCTACTTTTTTATCGATTTTGTTTTGTAGAGCCAGTGTTTGCAGATCGTTAAAGCCTGCAGAAATCAGGTGGTTAAGATAGCCCGCTTCAGGCTCACGGTCTACAAGTTCGCCTATCTGGAAGATCGCGTTTTTAGCATCTTCTAATGTAAGAATATCGCTCATCCAAACGGGGAAATCTTCTGCAAGTTCTTCGATGTCACGCTGCGTGTTTTCTTCCTTATTCCCGATAATCAAATCTGGCTTTAAGTCTTTTATCAAATCAATGTTGAGCTTTTTAGTTCCGCCAACTTTGGTGCGCTCGGCAAATTTTTCAATAGGATGAATGCAAAATTTCGTTAGCCCAATAATCTCTTTATCTAAACCCAAATCAAAAAGTAATTCAGTTTGAGAGGGCACCAGTGAGATAATTCTTTTCGGAGGAAAATTGAAAATGACCTCCCGCCCCATTTGATCGGTAAAAGATTTTTGCATGCAGCAAAGATAATTCTAAGCAAAGGAAAACCATAAACGAATTTCAAAAGCTTAATCTGGATGTCAACTTTAAATCTCGCGATCAATACCGCAAAACATTCAAGGTCAATTTGAAGTTAATTTCAATAAAACCTTTAATTTTATGAAAAAACAGATCTTTTTAATTCTGGCCACCCTCCCCTTTTTTAATGCTATGGTTAGCGCACAACAGCCTGAATTAATAGAGGTTGTATCGTTCGGCAAAAACCAGCCCATCGGCGTAACCGTTTCCGCTAAAAGCAACCGTTTGTTTGTCTCCTTTCCAAAACGCGAGCCTTATTTATACGGGTTGACAGAAATAGTAAACGGACAAAGAAAGCCATTTCCAGATCAGGAATGGAATAAGGTTGATACAATTAATACCAAAAACCATTTTGTGAACGTACAGGATTTGTATGCCGATGACCAGAATTTTCTTTGGGTGCTGGATTCCAGGCCTGCGGGAGGTGCTTCAATTTTTGGGGGCAATCAGACGCAAAAGAAGGAAGGTCAATTTAAATTACTACAAATCAATCTCACCAACAATAAAGTTATAAACGTTTACCATTTCGACGGTTTAGCAAAAGATAAAAGCGCCCTGAACGATGTAGTTGTTGATCATGATAAACAACTCGCATATCTATCAGACCCTGGTTTAAGTGCGATTGTGGTATTGGATTTGAAAACCGGAAAATCCAGAGTTGTGCTTCAAAAAGATAAATCAACTGTTGCAGATCCAAACTTTATCCTTCACCTGGATGAAAAGGATGTTATTGATGATGCAGGCAAGCCTTTCAGTTCAAATGTGAACGGAATTGCGTTAACTAAAGACAATAAATATTTCTACTTCAGGGCCATCAACCAGACTAAACTATATAGAATTGCAACACAATTTTTAGCCGATAAAAAACTAAACCATACCGAATTGGCTCAGAAAGTTGAGATGGTAGCTGAAACTGGCATATGCCATGGAATGATCGCTGATAAAAACGGAAACATTTATTTAAGTTCATCGCCAGATTATTCAATTAAATATGTAAGTAGTGATGGTAAAATGCATACTCTGGTAACGGATAAAAGACTGAGCTGGCCAGATTCTTTCGGCATAGGCGATGATGGCTGTTTATACCTGAGTTGCTCTCAGCTGAACAGACAAGCGAAATACAATAAGGGTAAGGATAGAACAGACTACCCCTACCGGATTTATAAAGTGAAATTGCCTTAAACGGATGCCACTGTGATATCGTCTTTTACAACGCCATCGGCAATGTTTAAAATGCGACTGCCATATTGCGCATTTTTTTCAGAATGTGTAACCTGAACGATGGTAATTCCTTCTTCTACATTTAGCTTTTTAAATAACTCCATAATTTGTTCAGCTTGAGCAGATTGAAGGTTGCCGGTAGGTTCATCAGCCAAAATTATTGAGGGCTGGGCGGCCAAAGCCCGGGCAATGCCTACCAATTGCTGCTGTCCGCCGGAGAGTTGATTCGGAAACAAGTCTTTCTTGGCTACAATATTAAACCGATCCAATAAATCAGCAATCCTGCTGGCCCTTTCTGCACCTGCAACTTTTTTATAAAGTAAAGGTGCTTCTATGTTTTCGTAGACAGTCATTTCATCAATTAAGTGGTAGGCCTGGAACACGAAGCCGATGTGGTTGCGGTAAAGTTCGATACGCTTCCGTTCTTTAAGTGTAGTTACATCTTCGCCCAAAAATTCATAAGTACCGTATGTGGGTTCTTCCAGCATTCCCAGAATATTGAGTAAAGTAGACTTTCCGGCACCGGATGGTCCCATTATCGACACAAATTCGCCTTGTTTAATGGTTGTAGTGACATGACGCAAAACGTAATGTTTTATGCCTTTGCTTGAATAGTATTTTTCTATGTTTTTTAGTTCGATCATTTTTGTAGTATCTAGTAGTTAGTAATGGGTATTGGGTATCGAGTATTTAGTATTAAGTATCAAGGCTGGCAATACGGGTTATTAAAAGGTTAGGGGGTTAGGGGTTAGAAGGTTAGGTATTTTTCGCTGTAAACGATTGACTTTATTTTTTCAGTATCAAGTATAAAAGACACCTCGCTTTTCGCTTTAGTCTTTAAGCTTTCGGCCTTTACACTTCACACCTTTTACCCTCCACCTTCATACCTTCCGCCTTTATTCATATTTTAGTGCATCTACAGCATTGGTAACAGCTGCTTTATAAGAGCGAATGCTTACGGTTAACATGGTAATGATCATGGTGATGCACATCGCCAAAATGAAAGGCCAAACACTTAATTCCATTCTATAGGCGAAACCATTAAGCCAACCGTTTACAAAGAGGTAAGCAATGGGCCAGGCTATAATATTTGCGATAAAAACCATCATTAAAAACGAGCCATTCAGCATTTTAACCAATTCGAAAGTGCTTGCGCCTAATACTTTTCTAATGGCCATTTCCTTGGTGCGTTGCGTGGCCACGAAAGATATCAAACCGAATAAACCGATAAAGGAAATGAAAATAATTACGCCAGCAAATACTTTGAACAAAACGCCCATGATCTTTTCTGTTTCATACTGTCCGTTTATATCCTCATTTACAAAAGTTGAGCTGTAAATATGAGAAGGAAACATCCTATTCCACAACTCCTCTACTTTTTTATCTGCCACAAAAACCTGTTTGGCATCTAACTTTATTGCCGCCCTCCAATAATTATTTTTTCCAGTAGTAATGGTTAGTCCAGATATCTTTTCTTTGAGCGAGAGGTCGTTAAAATCTTTAATTACCCCGATTATAGGAATATTTTCTCCATTAGAATTGATTACTTTACCAATCGCATCTTGCGGATTATTGATATGAACTTTCTTTATAAAAGTTTCATTAACCACATAGCCCTTTCCCTTATCACCCTTAGCAAATAACTTTCCAGCTATTAATTTTAAATCGAATAGTGCGTAGTAATCTTCATCTGCCTGCATCCTCCTTACCTCGAAATCTTTATTTTTTATGCCATTAAAAGTAAAATCTGATGAATTTATATTTGGCGACAAAGGAGGGTTTTGGCAAAAACTAACCATTTTTACGCCAGGTATACTTAAGAGTCTTTGTTTAAAATTTTCGTGTTTGAGCCTATTGAGACTATCATTTGGTAAGGCAACCATCATCACCTCACTAGAATTAAATCCAAGTGGTTTTTGTTGTACAAATTCCATTTGGCGCATTACAACGATGGTACTAATAATTAGAATGATAGAAATTGCGAACTGCACAACAACCAATATTTTACGCAAACTTAAACCCCCATTATTTAGCGCTACCTTATTTTTAATGGCCAGTGCCGGGTTAAAACCAGACATGATCATTGATGGATAAAAGCCGGCTAAAAACCCAACAAATAAGACCAACAAAATCATAAAGATAAATATAACGGGATGCTGAAATAGACCTAGTTCTAATTGTCCTTTAAAAAGATTTTGGAATTGAGGAATACAAAGTTCTGCCAAAACACAGGCAATGAGCATTGCTACAAGCGTAACGATAAAGGTTTCACTTAAAAACTGCATGACCAACTGCTTTCGCATACCTCCCATTACTTTTCTTACGCCAACTTCTTTAGCCCTATTTATAGCCTGGGCTGTACTTAAATTAATAAAATTGATGCAGGCCGTAACGATTAGAAATAATGCAATGATAGCTAAACCATAAAGCTGCGTTTTACCAATGTTTTGATAAGAGAAATTATCGTAATGTTCGCTAAAATGAATAGCTCTTAAAGCTTCAATCTCGATGCGCTGATTGCCAGCAACCTTTCTATCAGCATAATTATTTTTATTAAATTGAGCTAATGAAGCCGTAATATCTTCAGCTTTTAAGCCATCTTTTAACAATACATATAACTCATTACCAGAACTTACGCAGTCCCAACAATCATCGGCCTTATCAGGAAAAGTTTGATAACTAACCACAACATTTAAAGGAAAGCTACTGTTTTTTGGCATATCCTTAAAAACTCCGGTAACTTTAAGCAATGTTTTATTACCCATTGTTATGCTTTTGCCCATTGCATTTCGCACATTACCAAAGTACTTTTTAGCCGAAGTTTCTGACAATGCAGCCGTATTGGGTTGGCTAAGCGCTTCGTATGAATTTCCAAATAACCATTTTGCACCAAAAATCTCAAAAAAATCCGGTTCTGAATAATAAATGGTCTCATCGTTTTTTATTAAATCTTTCCCTGCCTCATCTCTAACACGAATAATACTCCACCTTCTAAAAATTGCAGCAGTTTTTTCAAGGCCAACAATTTCATTTTTAACCACATTTACGGCAGGTATTGATACGCCGTTAGAATAATCATCAAAGGCATCGTATTTCCAATCGGTAACCATGCGGTAAATCCGATTTTCGTTTTTAAAACCTTCATCAAAACTTAACTGGTAGCGGATAAATAAAAAAATGAGAATGCAACTTGCCATCCCTATAGAAAGACCGATTACATTAATAAAAGTATAGCCTTTGTTTTTCCACAGGTTACGCAATGCGATTTTAAGGTTGAGTTTGAACATTTTTACAGTATCAGGTAGTTAGTATCAAGTCTGGTAATGTGGGCTATTAAAGGTTATAGGTTAGGGGCTTAGAAGGTTAGGCGTTTTTCGCTGTAAAAAATTATTTTATTTTTTTAGTATTAAGACACCTGGCTTTTCGCTTTAGTCTTTAAGCTTCCGGCTCTTTAACCTTACGCCCTATACCTTTTACCCTCCACCTTCATCCCTTCTACCTTATTCGTATTTAAGTGCGTCAATTGTGTTCGCCCGTACGGCTTTCAGCGAGCGGAAACTCACCGTGATCAACGTAATGAGCATGGAAATAATCATGGCTAATGCAAACGGCCAAATGCTCACCTCAATCCGATACGTAAAACCAGATAGCCATTTAGACACAAATAAATATGCCAATGGCCAGGCAATTACGTTTGCGATAAATACCATTAACAAAAATGAGCCGTTAAGCATTTTTACCAGCTCGATTGTAGATGCACCCAACACCTTTCTAATGGCAACTTCCTTGGTTCGTTGAGTGGCTACAAAAGAAATCAACCCGAACAAGCCGATAAAGGAGATGAAGATAATTACGCCGGCAAACACCTTAAACAGGACTCCCATTACCCTTTCCGTTTCATAATATTGGCTAATATCATCTTCAACAAAGGAGGCCTGATAAAAATTTTCAGGATAAGTATCGTTCCAGATTTTTTCTATTTGTGGCATAATAGATAAAATCTGTTTGCTGTCCATTTTAACCGCAATATTTTGATAATTTTCTTTTATTGACGTAATGAGTACCGGCGAAATTGGCTCATGTAAACTTAAATTATTAAAGTCTTTTACAACGCCAACTAAAGTTGCTTCTTTACCAAAGATCTTGATTTTTTTACCTAAAGCATCATTAAAATCAACCACGTTTAATTTTTTTAAGGTAGTTTCATTAACCACAACTTCTTTAATGGTATCACTTTTAGAAAAACCTTTACCAGCGACAAATTTTAAGCCGAAAGTCTTGAAATAATATTCATCAGCAATTTTCGTATTAACCTGGAAATTAGCTTTTTCCGACCCGTCATACCTGAAATTACTTTCGTTATTGTTACTCGATGATGGTCCATTTCTGCAAAAGCTCGTTGTTAAAACACCAGGAATTTTTGAAAACCTGTCTTGCAGAATCTGATATTTCATTAAACTTAAGCTATCATTCCGAACACCAACCATCGCTATTGCTGATGGGTTAAAACCCAACGGCTTTTCTCTCATATAATTCATTTGCCTCAACACTACCAACGTACCAATAATTAAAATTACTGTAATAGAGAACTGAACTACCACCAAAATTTTGCGCAAACTTAAACCACCGGCATTAGCGGTTATTTTATTTTTAATGGCCAAAGCCGGACTAAAACCCGACATCACCATTGCCGGATAAAAACCTGCAAGAAAACTTACAATTAAGACCAAACCAATCATAAATACCAGGATAACTGGATGACTGGTGATACTGAAAGAAATATTATCATGAAATAAACTTTTCATGCCCGGTAATGCAACTTCAGTTAAAACGCAGGCAACAAGCAAGGCAAATACACTAATCGTTAAAGTTTCGGTAAGAAACTGAAAAATTAATTGCTTTCTTAAACTGCCCATCACCTTGCGAACGCCTACCTCCTTACTCCTGCTTACGGCTTGTGCAGTAGCCAGATTGATAAAATTGATACAAGCCGTTAGCATTAAAAAAGCACCAATGATACCCAAGCCATAAAGCTCTTTCTTAGGCATCACGTCATTTGAAAAATTTCCAAGATTTTCATTATAATGGATTTCGCTTAATGCCTGAGCATTAATTTCTTGTTTAGATATGGCATCCTTTTCGAAGTATTTCTCTGAAAACTTCGGCAAAGCACCGCGAACTTCATCAATTGAAACACCATCCTTTAAAAGAAAATAACACTCATCACTAGAAGAAACATTACCCCAATTATCAAATTTCTCATTCCTATGGTTTTTAAAGGTTTGGTAAGAAACTACGATATTCAATGGAAATGAACTGTTTTCGGGCATTTCTTGAAGAATACCCGTAACGGTAAAATCTTCTCTGTTTTGATAATTGATAGTTCTACCAACTGCTTTATTCCAATCTCCAAACAGTTTAGTAGCCATGTCTTTCGATAAAACAACGGTATTTGGCTGGCTTAGTGATTGCACCGGATTTCCTTGCAACCATTCAAAACTCATGATTTGAAAAAACTCAGGTTCAGCATAAAAAATGTCCTCCATGGTTTTAATCTTTTCCTTGCCAGCATCATCTTTAACTTTAATAATTCCTCCATCTTGGCAAATGGCTCCAACTTTTTCGATCTGGTTTTTAAAATCATTTCGTAATGCAGCTGGTGCTGGTTTTGGTACACCCTGCGATTCAAAAAATCCATCTGCAGAAGTCCAGTTGGTGGTTATACGATAAATTCTATCTTCATTTTTAAAGCCCTCATCAAAACTTATTTGATAACGGATAAAAATGAAAATTAAAATACAGCTTGCCATCCCAATGGATAAACCAAGAACATTAATTAGCGTATAGCCCTTGTTTTTCCAAAGGTTTCGCCATGCTATTTTTAAGTTGAGTTTGAACATTTTTTTTTAAAGGTTTAGGGTTGAAAGGTAAAGGGTTGAAGGCTTGGGCGTTTAAACCGTTCACCTTATTACCTTCCCACCTTTTTTATTCATATTTCAATGCATCTACAGGGTTTGATGTTGCCGTTTTATAGGCTTGAAAACTTACAGTAAGCAATGCCATCATTAAAGTTCCAAGGGCAGCCAAAGGCATAATCCACCAGCTAATATTGGTATGAAATTCAAAATTATTCAGCCATTTGCCCATTGCATAATAACTGATCGGAATGGCAATTACGATGGCTATGGTAATCATTTTAATAAAAGATAACGACAATAACTGCATCAGATTTGCCACAGATGCCCCTAACACTTTACGAACACCAAATTCTTTTGTACGCTGCTCCGCACTGTAAGCAACCAAACCGAATAGGCCTAAGCACGACACGAAAATGGCCAGTCCGCCGAAAAGGTTTGAAAGAATACCGAGCGTTTTTTCTGATTTATATTTTTCCTGATACAAAGCGTTTACAAATGTAATTTCGACTGGATATGCCGGATTAAAAGCCTTTGCAATTTTGCTGATGGTTTTGATATTACTTTGTAAATTATTAGCCTTATTAAGGCGCATGGTAATTGCACCGGTTTGTCCCGAGGTTAAATAAACCACTTGCGGATTATTTGATTTGTATGGCGAATCCCAAACGTAATCATCAAAAACACCAATTATATATGCATTTGTACCGAAAATACTTATTTTCTTGCCAATTGGTTCCTTGTAGCCAAACACTTTAGCAGCCGAGGCACTAACCATAACCGCACTGGTATCTGAAGCAAAATTCTTCGAAAAATCTCTTCCTTTTAATAATTTTATGCCATTTGTTTTGATGAAATCGTAAGAAGTGGCTACCTGATTAAACATCACTGTATTTATTGGGTTAATCATTCCCTCCCACTTAACATCCATAAAATTACGCCCGCGATGAGAAAGGCTAACCGATGATTGGTACATCGACGTTACCGCACCGGATTTTAGCATTTCAGTTTTAAACAAATCGAATTTAGTTTTTAATTCACCATCCTGAGGGATTTCTACCAAAGCATTTACATCAAAACCGACTGGCTTATTTTTAATGTACTGGATTTGCCGATAGATCACCAGCGTTGAGATAATGAGGATGATGGCAAAACAAAACTGTCCTACAACAAGTACTTGCCTTAAGCTTACATTTAAAAATCCTTTCGAACTGATTCTTCTTTTTAGTGTTTGAATGGGATTGAAAGAGGATAAATAAAATGCCGGATAACTACCTGCAATTAAGCCTGTAGCAATTACAATCCCTAATATGCCAACCCAGCTTACGGTATTGAAATATGAAATATCCAGATTAATATTTAACAATTGGTTAAATGCAGGTAGCATAAGCTCTAACAACGCAATAGCCAAAACAACAGCTATAATGGTAAGCACCATAGATTCTGTTAAAAACTGTAGGATCAACGAGGTACGGTTTGCACCAATCGTTTTTTTTATTCCAACTTCCTTTGCCCGTTTTTCTGATTTGGCAGTAGCCATGTTCATAAAGTTGATACAGGCAATTAATAAAATACCAAATGCCAAGCCCATAAAGAGCCAGATTTGCTCTATATCGCCGCCTACACTCTTACCATTTTCAAATTTACCAAATAGATGCAGCTTGCTCGCTTTATATAAAAAATGTGGCTGCGACTGTCCATTTTGTGGGGTACTAGCCTTTACTAAGGCCTCTACTTTTTTGTTTACCAAGTCAATATTTACATCTGGGTTAAGTGTAACCATGGTTACAAAACTGTAATTGTTCCAGTTCAAATCTTTTGCACTGGCATCAACTATCCCATAAAAAGACCAGGGCATTAAAAAATCGAAACGATTGGAACTATTTTCGGGCAGATCTTTAATTACACCAGTGATAGTCAGGTTTTCCATGTCCTGGTATCGAACCGATTGATTCAAAACATCAGTCTTACCAAATAGTGTTTTCGCAGTGCTCTCCGTAAGAATAACCGAAAGTGGATTATTCAAAGCTGTTTTTGGATCGCCATAAACAAACTGATAATCGTACATTTTAAGAATATCAGGTTCTGCAAACTTTGAATCTTTTTTATAACTGTTTTGCCCGTTTGCAATGAGACTTTTCTTACCATAGTCCATTCGGGCAACATATTTCGCCTCTGGCAAATTCTGTTTTAAAAGCGGACCTAATGCGGTTGTAGTACCATTAAATGTTCCTGCAATTTTATTGCCCTCTCCTGGTACATTCGTCATGGCTATATAAACATTTTCAGAATTCTTAGCCTGCTTATCAAAATTCAGCTCGTAAGAAACATATAACAACAACATTAAACAGGCTGCCAGGCCAATGGCTAAACCAATTAAGTTAATGAAAGAAGAAGTTTTATTCTTCCAAAGGTTTCGCAAGGCGATTTTTAAGTTGAGTTTGAACATATTTTTTAAGGTTGAGGGTAGTGAGTATCAGGTATCAAGAGCTGAAAGCGAAAAGCAGAAAGACTAAAGCATCATGCAAATCGCTTTAAGCTTTAGCCTTATAGCTTTCAGCTTTATTCATATTTAAGTGCATCAACGGCGTTTGCTTTCGCTACTTTAAAAGTTTGGAGGCTCACCGTTAATACGGCAATAATTACAGATGCCAATAGTGCTAATGCAAATGGCCACGGATCGATAGCGATCTTGTAATCGTACTTTTGCAGCCAATGGTTCACTAAAAAGTAAGCTACAGGAATCGCGATTACATTTGAAATGATCACCAGTTTCATAAAATCTTTATTGAGCAGAATGAGGATATCCGACAGGTTAGCGCCTAAAACCTTCCTGATACTGACCTCTTTGCTTCGTTGCTCTGCCATATACAACGCTAACCCAAGTAAGCCAAGGCAGGAAATAAAGATGGCAAAACCTCCAAAGATGTTGGAAAGCACGCTTAATAATTTTTCACTTTGTAATTTTTCCTTCATTCCATCATTCACAAAGGTGAGTTGCGGCGGATAAGCAGGATTAAATTCCTCACTGCTATTTTTTATGGCTTGAATAGAACTACTCAAAGATTGATTGGGATTCAGCCGCAGCAGTAAAACAGAACTTTTGTTAACATTATAATAAAAGATGGTAGGCTCAACAATTTTACCGAAACTTTCATTAAAATAATCTTGTACAACACCCACTACCGTTAAGGGTGGATTATCTCCCCAAGACAAAATCGTGCCTACCGGATTTTTAAGCCCCATCCGTTTTACGGCAGTTTCATTTAATAACACTGATGTAATGGTATCTGCAGGAAACTCTTTTGATAAATCCCTTCCGGCAATTACTTTGGTTCCAATCGTTTTAATATAATTGAAGCCAGTACTCCGGTAGTTGATAATAGCATTATCGTCTGCTGCCTTGCCGGGCCAGCTTAAATTACCTGTAATTGAGCCACCTCCTGTAAAATTGCTTGCAAACTCAGATGCAGAAACTACAGCACCGTTCCTGATTAAATTATCTTTGAAAGCCTGCAGCCGTGAATGGTTCTTCAACTCGCCTTCCAGATCCAGTTGAACCATAAAATTTTGGTCGAAACCCAGGGGCTTATTTTTAAGATATTGTATCTGACGGTATACCACAATGGCCGAAATGATCATGCAAATGGAAAGGCTAAACTGAAAAATAACCAATACCCGCCTAATGCTTAATGAACCTGTACTTCCTTTAAAACCCTTAAGCACCTTAACGGGAATAAATGACGAGAGATAGAATGCGGGGTAACTCCCAGCTAAAAAACCGGTGATAAGTGCCAGGCCAACTAATACAATCCAGAACGTATAGGAACTATAATCTATAAATATTTTGATATCAAGCAGGTTATTAAAATAGGGCAAAAATACTTCCAGTAATACAAATGCAACAAGCACGGCCACAAAGGCAAGGATAATCGATTCTAAAAGAAACTGCCCCATAAGTGTACTTCTTGCCGATCCCAATGCCTTCTTAACGCCTACTTCTCTTGCCCGTTTTTCAGATCGGGCCGTAGATAAATTCATGTAGTTGATGCAGGCGATAAGTAACACACAAAGACCCAAAAATGTAAATAGACGCACCTGATCGATTCTGCCACCAACAACTTTACCGTTCTTGAATTCATCCCAAAGGTGTGTTTTACTTAAAGGGAAAAGGAATGGTTCATATACATAGGATTTGATCTCAGGATTTTTGGCAACGATGAAATCTTTCAATCGGTCATTCACATCTTTAAGGAACACGTTATCCTTTAATTGAAATATCGTACTACAATCAATACTTCCCCAACCAGTAGCAGGAATCTCAGGATTTATTTGTTCTAAAAAAGCCCAGGGCTGCAGAACATCGAACTGTATGGTTTGATTTTTTGGCAAATCCTCAATTACAGCCGACACTTTCAGCACTTTGCGATTATCCCATTTGATGCTTTGCCCGACAACATTTTCACTGCCAAATAGTTTTTTGGCCGTAGCGGAGGTAATTAAAACTGAGCCCGGTTCATTGAGTGCGTTGGCTGAATTGCCATAAAGAAATTTATAATTTAAAATATTGATAAAAGACGGATCTACAAAATAGGAATTCAGCTTAAATTTATTTTGTTTATGACTGAATAATTTTTGCCCGTTTAGCGAGTATAACCTGGCTGCATTTTTAATCCCCGGAATTTCTTCCAAAACAGCTTTGGCCAGTTTATAAGGAACGGCACCGGTGGTGATCACCTCCCCATTTACTTTTAATTTCAGCTTGGCAAGGTAAATCTGATCTAACTTTTTAAACTGCTGGTCGTAACTCCGCTCATAATTTACGTACAACAACAGCATCAAACAACAAGCCATACCAATAGCTAATCCACCCAAATTAATTAAGGTAAAGCCCTTATTTCTCCAAAGGTTCCGCAAGGCGATTTTTAAGTTTAATTTGAACATATTTTTTAAGGTTGAGGGTTGAAAGGTAAAGGGTTGAGGGCTTGGGCATTTAAACCTTTCACCTTATTACCTTCCGCCTTCCCACCTTTTTTTATTCATATTTAAGTGCATCAACCGGATTAGCTTTTACGGCTTTATTTGCCTGGATACTTACGGTTATTAGGGTTAATAAAATGGTAATTAAAGCACTCACAATAAATGGCAGGGCAGATAAACTAATTCTATAAGCAAATGTGTCCAGCCATAATTTTATGAGTATATAGGCAATCGGCCCGGAAATAATATTGGCAACCAGCACCATTACTAAAAATGAACTATTTATCAATTTGAAAATTTGCACATTGCTTGCACCTAAAATTTTTCGCACTGCGATTTCTTTAATTCTGCCATTGGTGATGTATTTTGCGAAAGCGAACAAGCCCAGAATAGCGATGAAAATGGTTAGTAGTGCTGCAGCAAAAAATACAGATTGCAATTGTTCTTGTTTTTTAAAAAGCTTGCCATAAAGTTCATCCAAAAATTCATACCGAAAATCCTCTCCATCTAAAACATTGATTTTTGGCCACTGCGATTTTAAGGCAGCCAAAGCATCAGTCATTTTCGCTTCCTCAATTTTGAGCATAACCTGCGTTTTTGCATTTCCACAAGGGTTTTTGATGGAATAAATTGTAGGCTGAATGGCACTTTCAAATCCCTGAGCTTTAAAGTCTTGAGCAATGCCTACAATTTTATAGTCGATTCCACAACCTCTTATTATTTTACCTACAGGATTTTTCATCCCGTATTTTGCGGCAGCGCTTTCATTAATTACCGCGGCATTTGCGGTATCAGCAGTAAAAGTTTTCGAAAAAAAACGACCTTCTTTCAGCTTGATGTTTAAGGTTTCGAAGTAATCAAAATCTACATCAACAAAATCGAGGCTTTTCTGCTGACCTTCGAAGCTATAACTATTTGAGCCACTTTCAGATCCATCGGGCACATCGGTAGCAACAGTTGCCGATTTTACGCCCGGAATGTTAAGCATCTTGTTTCTTAAGGGTTCGAACTTCTCTGGTTTGTTGAAATCCGCAATATTTTTAACAAAAATAACCTGATTGGGCGAAAAGCCTAAATCTTCGCTCCGCATGTATTTTAATTGTGAATTAATCATGATTAACCCAATAATAAAAATCACGGCAATACTAAACTGAAATACCAGGAGTCCGTTTCGCAACCACGAGCTTTGTTTGCTTGTTGAGAAGTTCCCTTTTAGCACCAGCGCAGGCTTAAATCCGGAAAGCACTAATGCAGGATAAATCCCCGCAACAACAGTAATAAGGCACAAAACCAAAGGCAATTGCCAAAACAAACCGTTTCCGGCATGCCAGATTGCCAGTTTAACCTGAAATAAATTATTAAAATACGGCAATGCGGATTCAGCGAACACCAGCGCTACAACGGTGGCTATTAAACACTGGATAAATATTTCCGTCAGAAATTGCACAGTTAGCTGAAGACGATAAGCCCCCATTACTTTTTTTATTCCTACCTCTTTTGCTCTTTTGGTAGCTTGCGCAATACTGAGGTTAGTGAAATTGATACAGGCAATTATCAATATTAAAACGCCTAAAACAGACAGCGCAACTAATATTTTATAGGGTGTATCATTGCCTGCCTTAGGCCTTAAATGCTGATTTGCCAAAGGGTCTAAAAAAGTAGATACACTTTTAATTTCTGCAATTGCTTTCTGGTCAGTTTCTCCTTTTAATAACTCTGCTCTATATAAATTTGTAATTTTCTCTTCAAGGTTTGCTACATCTGTTCCTGGCTTCACCTGGATATAGGTATTGTAATTATTATAGCCGTAGCTTTCGCCTTTACCAATTTCATTGCCAATAGAAACCCCGTCGAAGCTAAAATTTGAATGGACATTATTAACAATAGCGCCTGCAATTATTCCTGTTATCCCCGAATTAGTCGATCCATAGCTTACCATTTCGGGTTTGTTATCTCTCTTACCGGGAAACAACGTCTGGATATTTTCGACACTCAAATAACTCAATCGTTCAACTTCACCAGATGGCTTCAAGAGACCACCAATTGGATTGATATTTAAAATTTTAGCCGCATTGTAATCAGCCTGCAAAATGTTCTTCGTAAAAATCGCGTTTTTACCATGCTTAATAGCCAGCTCCCATGACCGGTTTAATTTGGTTATTCCAGCATTTTCTACCTCAGGAAAATTTTGTTTAATCGCTTTTGCCAGCGGCGGAGATGTATAATTTGTCTTGAAATCAGGTTCTATTCGTCCTACTACATAAATGTTGCTGTAGTTTGGATTCGTTTGATCATAGCTGGTTTCATAACTGAAATACATGGCGACTAAAACAAAAGCAGCCAAAGCTATAGCCAAACCACCAACGTTTATGGCCGTTATTCCCCGGTTTCTCCAAAGGTTGCGCAAAGCGATTTTTAAGTTGAGTTTGAACATATTGTTGAGTTTTACGTGGTAAGTTTTAAGTTATAAGTACTGACTTACAACTTAAAACGTATAACTTATTACTTATTTCTATTCATATTTCAATGCATCAACTGCATTTGATTTTGCTACTTTAAAAGATTGAACGCTAACCGTGATCACTGCAATCGATAAAGACAATACCAACGCCAGCACAAAAGGCCAAACAGCTATCGAAATCCTATATTCATATTCCGAAAGCCATCTATTGGCAAGAATATAAGCCATAGGAAATGCCAGCCCATTTGCAATTGCTATCAGTTTAATAAAGTCTTTATTTAACAGCGTGATGATATTTGCTGTACTAGCGCCTAAAACTTTTCGAACGCCTATTTCTTTTTTCCGCTGTTCGGTCATGTATATTGCCAGACCAAGTAAACCTAAACAGGAAATTAAGATGGCAAAACCACCAAACAAGTTAGACAACACACTTAATAACCTTTCACTCTTCAATTTTTCAGTTAATCGATCGCTAACGAAATCTAATTCTAAAGGGTAATCTGGGTTTAAGCGCTTGCTCAATCTTTTAATCTCATCTATTGATTTACTAATATTCTCCGTTGGATTTAAGCGCACTAAAATTGTATTTGGATTATCTTTCCCATAAAAAAATAAAGTAGGGTTCACGTTTCCACCTAACGTAGTTGCGCTATAGTTTTTCATTACCCCGATTATTTTAAATGTTTGGCCCCAATCATCGTTCCTGATCTGTGTACCAATTGGATTTTTAAGATTCATTGCTTTTACTGCTGCCTCATTTAGAACAACAGCACTAGAATCTGCTGTAAATTCTTCGCTAAAGTCACGTCCTTGCAACATTGCTGCGCCGATTGTTTTACTTAGGTTATATCCAGAAAAGCGCAGTGACATCATGATTTGCTCATTCTGCTGTTGCCGGGGCCATCTAATTTTTTCAGTACTTACATATCCATTGGTAATTCCATTGGTTGTTTCCGTAGCTGATAAAATTGTGCCGGATTTGATCAGTTGTGCTTTGAAAAGATTAAGCTTTTGCCCATCTTTTAATGCTCCGTTTCTTACTAATTGTACTAAATTGTTTTTATCAAACCCTAATGGCTTATTTTTCATGTGTTGAATCTGATTATAAACTACAGTTGCACAGATGATCATACAAACTGAACATCCAAATTGCACAACTACCAATATTTTCCGAACAGGCAACGCAATTTTACCAGAACCTGCAAAACCTTTTAAAACTTTAATAGGCTTAAATGATGAGAGATAGAATGAAGGATAACTACCGGCAAGTAGTCCTGTAACTAAAACAAGGGCTAAAAGTATTCCCCAGATTTGGTATGCACCATATTGGATAACAATTTGAATAGCTAAGAGATCATTAAAAAAAGGCAGAGATATTTCTACCAATACAAATGCAATGATCATAGCGATTGTAGACATTAATAATGATTCCAGTAAAAATTGGGAAGCTAATGATTGCCGAGTTGAACCGAGTGTTTTACGCACACCTACCTCTTTTGCTCTTTTTTCTGATCTGGCTGTAGAAAGGTTCATGTAATTTATGCATGCGATAAACAATACACATAGAGCCAGCAACAGATATAATTTTATTTGATCTATTCTGCCGCCAGCAGGTTTTCCGTTTTCAAACTGATCATAAAGGTGTGCTTTCTTAAATGGGAAAAGGAAAAATTCGATGCTATTATTACCAGGGTCGTTCAGTTTGAATATTTTTCGCATCTGGGCATCCGCAGCTGCAAAATCATTGTTGTTTTTAAGTTGAATAATGGTACTCAATGCACCGTCTGTCCAGTCCATATCCTTTAAGAAAGCTTCTTCCTGTTCCAAAAACATCCAAGGCATAATTACATCGAAATGGTAGGTTTGATTTTCCTCTAAATCATCAATTACAGCAGTAACTGTTAAATCCTTGCGGTTATCAAACTTTAAACTTTTACCGATGGGATCTTCACTTCCAAAAAAAATTTTAGCTGTTCTGGCTGTAATAATTATGGAATTTGGATTTATCAACGCTGTTGAAGGACTGCCTTTAATAAACTTGTAATCAAATATTTTAAAAAAACTAGGATCGACATAAATAATACTTTTCATAAAATTATGCGTTCCACTTTTCACCGCTCCGCCCCTTTCTCCCAGCCTACTTGCATATTCAATTCCTGGTATGGTTTGCAATGCAGTTGCGGCCAATTGGCTGGGTGTACAAAAAGCACGATTTGTAATGATCTGATCGCTCATTAAATCATTATCGTATACCGAGTATATCCTATCTATATTTTTAAATTGCTTATCGTAGCTCCACTCGTAGTCAACGTACAATAACAACAGCAAACAACAGGATAAACCAATAGCTAATCCACCAATATTGATCAAGGAAAACCCCTTGTTCTTCCACAGGTTACGCAAAGCGATTTTTAAGTTGAGTTTGAACATTTTCGTAGTATTGAGTATCAAGTATCAAGAGCCGAAAGCGAAAAGCAGAAAGACTAAAGCAACAAGTAAGTCGCTTTAAGCTTTGGTCTTTAAGCTTTCAGCTTTATTCATATTTAAGTGCATCAACCGGATTAGCCTTCGCCACCTTAACCGATTGAATGCTGACCGTTAAAACCGCAATAATAACTGATATACAGCCTGCCAGCACAAAAGGCAATGACGATATCGAAACCCGGTATTCGAAAGCAGAGAGCCATTTATTGATGATAATATAAGCGAGTGGAAAAGCAATTAAGTTTGCTATAGCAACTAGCTTAATAAAATCTTTATTTAAAAGCGTGAGGATATTGGCGGTGCTCGCACCCAAAACCTTGCGGATGCTAATCTCCTTTTTACGCTGCTCTGCCATAAAAAGCGCCAGGCCGAGTAAACCCAAACAGGATATAAAAACGGCGAAGCCACCAAACCAGTTTGAAAGTGAACCCAGTACTTTTTCATCCTGAAATTTAACCTCAAAAGATTCGTTTACAAATTTTCGGTTTACAGGATAATTGGGTTCGATGTTTTTGACCACTTCATCAATTTCGGCCAGGGATGAACTCATATTTTGATTTGGGTTCAACCGTGCAATAATTACGCTGATATCTTCGCTGGTATTTAACCGAAAAATCATCGGTGCTACCTTCTGATAAGCACTTTCTACAACAAAATCTTTTACAACGCTAACGTTTGTGTACTTTGTACCCCAAAAAGTGATAACAGCACCAATCGGCTTTTTCAGACCCATCATTTTAACTGCTGCCTCGTTCAACATTACACTGCTGCTATCAGCAGGAAATTGAATCAAATTAGATTGATCATAACCAATCGGTTTATTTTTAATATAATTTAGTTGCTGATAAATTATTGTTGTACAAACGATTAGGCAGGCAGCAAAAACAAATTGCCCTACCACTAAAACTTTCCTTACAGATACCGATGAATCCGTTTTAAGTTTTAAACCTTTTAATACTTTGATGGGTTCGAAAGAAGACAGATAAAGTGCCGGATAACTACCCGCTGTAAGACCGGTAAAAATCATTAAAATGAAAAGTGCTGCCCAAAATTTGAAGTCGCTATAATCTATTTCTAATTTTATATTTAATAAGTTGTTAAAATAAGGGATACTAATTTCAACTAATATGAAGGCGATAACCGTAGCGATAAAAGTGATTAATATTGATTCTGAAAAAAATTGACTGATTAACGATTGTCTTGAAGACCCAATAGCCTTACGTACCCCGACTTCTTTTGCCCTGCGCTCGGAACGGGCAGTTGATAAATTCATGAAGTTTACACAAGCAATCAATAATATGCAAAATGCCAGTAAAAGAAATATCTTAAGCTGATCTATTTTTCCACCTACCGACTTTCCGTTCACAAAATCGCCATACAGGTGCCACCTGTCTAAAGGATGCAATAAGGCAACTGCCAGATTTTCTTTTTGGTTTCGTTTATAAATGTCATGTATGTAAGCATTCGCCGCCGGAAAAAATTTATTGTCTTGCAACTGAACCATTGTAAGGCACATGTTATTACCCCAGTTATTTTCCCTTGCCCACGTTTCTCTCTTCAAAAATAAATCCCACGGCATTATACATTCAAAAATTATACTGCTATTAGCTGGGCTATCCTCTATTATCGCTTCAACTTTTAGAACATCTTGATTCTCCAGCTTTACCGTTTTATTGATTGGATCTTCATTTCCAAATAGCTTTTTAGCAAATGATTTGGTAAGGATGATAGAATTTAAATTCTGTAACACCTTTTCAGGGTTACCTTTAATAAACTTATAATCCAATATTTTAAGGAAAGACGGATCGGCAAAAACAACCTTACTGCTCTGTTTATTATTGCCCAGGGTTATTAAATTCGGTCTTGGATAGGTGGAATGTGATGCATATTTAACACCCGGTAATTTTTCCTGCACCTCGCCAGCCATAACATTGGGCGTCCAGGGCCAGCTAAAAGTTTTGCCATTAGCCACTACATTTTGATAAATAACATATGTTTTATTGCTATTCTTAAATTGTTTGTCGTAACTCCATTCGTAGGCCACATAAATCAGTAATACCATACAACTGGCCAAGCCAATGGCTAACCCTCCGATGTTTATCAGAGAAAATCCTTTATTTCTCCAGAGGTTGCGTAATGCGATTTTTAAGTTGAGTTTGAACATTTTTTAGTATCAAGTAGTGAGTATCAGGTATCAAGTATCATCAGCCAAGAGCTAAAAGCAGAAAGACTAAAGCTTCTTGCAAAGTGCTTTAAGCTTTGATCTTTTAGTTAACTAACGCCTATCCCGAATCCTCCCATCCGGGAAGATTTCGGTCGGCTATCATTAACTAAACTAAATTCTTATATCAATCAGGCTAAGCACATTAATCTTTGTGCTTTCACCTTTAGGCTTTCGGCTTGTTTTAAATCAATTCCTCGTTTCTGCTTTTATTTATTTTTTCAGAAATCACATGGCCATCTTTCAGGTTGATAATTCGGTTCGAAAAACTTGCATCATGACTGGAGTGGGTTACCATTACAATGGTGGTTCCGGTTTCATTTAACTCACAGAGCAATTCCATCACTTCATTTCCATGAGAACTATCCAGGTTTCCGGTAGGCTCATCGGCTAAAACCAATTTAGGTTTAGTTACCAAAGCCCTTGCTACGGCAACCCGCTGTTGTTGTCCCCCAGATAATTGCTGCGGAAAGTGCCCGCTTCGGTTAACGATATTCATCCTTTCGATGATTTCATTCACCAGTTTTTTGCGTTCCTCTCCCGGAATCTTATTATAGATCAAAGGCAGTTCTATGTTTTCAAAAACCGTTAACTCATCAATTAAATTAAAGTTCTGGAAAACGAAACCCATATTTCTTTTGCGGAAATTAGAACGTTCTCTATCATTCAAAGTCAGCAGTTCGGTGTCAATAAACTTATAACTTCCGCTTTCCGGCTTGTCAAGCAGCCCCATTACGTTTAACAAAGTTGATTTACCGCAACCAGACGGCCCCATAATGGAGACAAACTCGCCTTCTTTGACATGAAGATTAATGCCATTCAGTGCCGTAGTTTCAACTTCTTCTGTTTTATAAACTTTTTCCAGATTTTCTATTCTAATCATAGCGTTTTTTATCAAGTATTTAGTATCAGACAATCAGTATCGAGTATTTAGTATCGAGTATCAAGCCTGGATGGTATATTTTTGCTAACTTGTTTGTCTAATTTTTATGTTGTCCGTTGTCCGTTGTCCGTTTCCGTTTCCAACTCCTATTCTTTCCCTATTTCCCGTTTCTCAACTCTCAACTCCTATTTCCATACTCCCATTTCAAAACTCCCGACTCCCAACTCCCAACTCCCAACCTATTTACTTATCTCCACCTGATCATACTGGAGTTGCTACATTTGACTGGAGGAATTTAGTTGTCAGATTTAACTAGAAACTTTTAAATTTGATTATATGAGCAAACGAGTATTTGATGATTCCTTCAAAAAAATGGCTATAGATTTATCTAATAGCCGAGGATCGGTGAAAGAGGTTTGGAGTTGCTACATTTGACTGGAGGAATTTAGTTGTCAGATTTAACTAGAAACTTTTAAATTTGATTATATGAGCAA
>NZ_WKKH01000053.1 GCF_009674725.1 Pedobacter petrophilus
ATAGAATCATCAATTCGAAGAACAAAATCAGCTGTCATACTGAGCCTGTTGAAGTACGATTGTATTTTGCCACGGAACCGCTGAAACCACAGAAGAATCATGTATTTGAATGCAGTAAATCTGTAAAAAATTATCATCCCCAGCCTGTCGAATCATAGAATCGTCAATTCGAAGAACAGAATCAGTTGTCATACTGAGCCTGTCGAAGTACGATTATATTTCGCCACGGAACCGCTGAAACCACGGAAGAATCATGTATTTGAATGTAGTGAATCTGTAAAAAATTATCATTCCCAGAATGCCAAATTATAGAATCATCAATTCGAAGAACAAAATCAGCTGTCATACTGAGCCTGTCGAAGTACGATTTATATTTGGCCACGGAACCGCTGAAAAGCTGGTTTTGTTACTTTGATCAAGCAAAAAAGCAAAAGCCCGTCGGCGGCCAGCCGAAGAAAGCCAGCGAAATGGCTAAATCATTGTTAAACCACCAACCACAAGATAATTTTAACTAAAAAAACCTATAAGATCTTGAAGACCTTATAGGTTTAAATATAAATTTTACAAGCAGTTACTTAATTCCAGCCACCACCTAAAGAACGATACAAACCAACAACAGCATTCAGCTGTTCGGTTTTAATCGACGTTAACTCCAGCTCACTTTGTAATAAATTACCTTGTGCAGTAATTACCTCTAAATAATTTGCCATACCACTTTTAAACAATAGACTCGCATTTCTTGAAGCCTGTTGTAAAGTCTGTGCACGTTTTTCAGCGATGCTATATTGCGTTTTTAATTTTTCAACTTTCGTTAACTCATCAGAAACTTCACCTACGGCGGTAATTACCGATTGACGGAACTGAATTACACTTTTCTCTCTGTCGATTTTTGCTAATGCTAAATTAGATTTCAGCTGACCTCTTTGAAAGATAGGTTGAGTAATCCCTCCAGAAACCATTCCGAACAAGGATGCAGGCATGCTGAACCAGTTACTGGCTTTAAAAGAATTGATCCCACCGCTTGCTGTAATTACCAAAGAAGGATACAAGCTCGCTTTCGCTACCCCAACTCTTGCATTGGCAACATTTAAAGCCAATTCTGCCGATTTAATATCTGGTCTGCGGCTTAACAATGATGAAGGAAAACCAGCATTCAAATCTTGAGGAATAGTCATTTGATCTAAACGGCTTAAACGGTTAATCGACTTAGGCATAGTACCGATTAAAACACTTAAAGCATTTTCTTGCAAAGCAACGTTCTGCTCTAAACGCGGTATTAAACCCGCTGCATTTAATTGCTGTGCTTCTGCCTGTTGAATGGCTAAAGAAGTAACCTGACCCGCATCGAACTGTAAATTAATAATTCTTAGTGTACTATCATTCAGCTTTAAGTTTTTACGGGCGATTTCCAGCTGCGCATCAAGCATCAATAAATTATAATAACCCTGGGCAACATTTGCTACCAAACGTGTTTGAATCGCTTTTCTGGCTTCGCCGGTTTGCAAAAAACTGGCTAAAGCGCCAGCTTTTTGATTTCGGATTTTACCCCAGATATCTGCCTCCCAAAATACGCCAAGGTTGGCATTGTAATCTTCGATATGGGTAGATCCTGTAAATTGGTTTAAACTTAATCCGTTCAGGCTATTATCAGACGGACGGCTGGAGCTTGCTGTTACCTGTAATTTCAATTCTGGCAAATAACCCAGTTTTGACTGTTTAAACAACACTTCGGCAGCATCGATATTTTTCAATGCAATTTGCATGTCGTAATTACGAACCAGCGCGGTATCAATTAAATTCTGTACAGTGAGGTCGCTGATAAAATTCTTCAGCGGTAAATCGCCGATACTTGAAGAATCTTTTGGCGCAGCATTTCTAAACATTTTAGGCGCCAAACTATCTGGCAAAGCCAGGTTTTGTGAAATAGAACATCCACTCCAGATGATTGCGAAGAGCAGGATGCTTAGGATATTAAACCGTTTCATAAGTTATATTTTTTACAGGTTCTTCTTGGTGAACAACCTCATTTGATTTAGACATTTTTTCTTGTAAAGCCTGGAAAATCACGAATAACACAGGTATGATGAACAAACCTAATATTACACCAGATATCATCCCGCCGGCAGCTCCAATACTAATCGAATGGTTACCTTGCGCCGATGGACCAGTTGCCCCCATCATTGGGATTAAACCAACCACAAAAGCCAGGGAAGTCATAATAATTGGTCGCAGTCTTAATTTAGCGGCTTCTAATGCTGCCGCAACTAAAGGCTGACCAGCTTTTCGCCGCTGAACCGCGAACTCGACAATCAGAATCGCATTTTTCGCCAGTAAACCGATCAACATAATCAGCGCCACCTGCACATAAATATTATTCACAATTCCCGTAAGGCCGATGGCTACGAATACACCAAATATTCCGGCAGGGATAGATAACAGCACAGCAAATGGTAAGATGTAACTTTCATATTGGGCAGAAAGCAGGAAGTAAATAAATACCAGACAGAGCAGGAAAATCACTGTTGACTGACCACCGGAAGAAATCTCTTCACGCGTTTGTCCGGAAAATTCATAACTGTAACCATCTGGCAACTGCTGCTCAGCTACTTCTTCAATCGCTTTAATCGCATCACCAGAACTGAAGCCAGGTTTAGGAATCGCATTGATCGAAATTGAGTTAAACAGGTTATATCTTGATGCCGTTTCAGAACCATAGATACGGGTAAGTTTAACCAGGGTATTAATTGGAACCATTTCACCACGATTGCTTTTTACAAACACCCTGTCTATTGAAGATGGGTCTGCACGGTCCTGAACATCTGCCTGAACCACCACGCGGTAATACTTCCCGAAGCGGTTGAAGTCTGAAGCCTGCACACTACCGAAATAAGTTTGCATACTTTGCAGAATATCTTTCACATTAACGCCCAGCTGATCTGCTTTTTCATCGTTGATATCCAGTTGCAGTTGCGGATAATCAGCTTTAAAACTGGTAAAGGCTACTGCAATTTCAGGACGTTTCATCAACTCACCGATAAAGGCCTGAGAGATGCCACTAAATTTATCAAGTTTGCCACCCGTTTTATCTTGTAGAACCATATCCAAAGCCTCCACATTACTGAATCCCGGAACGGTTGGAAAACTGAATACAAAGAAACTTCCACCAGATATTGCGCCTAATTTGCCACGAACCTGATTCATAATCTCTTCAATATTTTTCACGGCACCACGGTCTTCATTTGGTTTTAACAACACGAATACAACGGCTGATGACGGACTGGTAGAGTTGGTTAATAAGTTGAAACCCGATACTGCGGTCACATCTCTTGATGCATCCAGTTTGCTTAATACAGCTTCAGCTTCCGACATTATTTTTTGTGTTCCATCCAACGACGTTCCAGATGGGGTGTTTACTGCAATGGCGATAAAACCCTGATCTTCGGTCGGGATAAATCCGGCCGGAGTGGTTTTAACCATGAAAACCGTAATTAAAGTAATTAGCGCCAGGCCGCCCATACTTAACCATTTATGGCGAACCAAAAACTTCAGGCCTCCAACATAACGGTTAGTGAGCGAGTTGAAACTGGTGTTAAATCCGTTGAAGAACTTTTCTTTAAATCCTTTTTTTACTTCCGGCTGATCAGCATGTGCAGCATGATTATCTTTCAAAAATAAAGCAGCCAAAGCCGGACTCAATGTTAATGCATTTACGGCTGAGATTACAATTGCAATTGCCATGGTAAAAGCAAATTGACGGTAGAATACCCCCGTAGAGCCTTCCATAAAGCCTACCGGAAGGAATACTGCTGCCATAACCAAAGTAATGGAAATGATTGCACCGGTAATTTCATGCATGGCTTCATGTGTGGCCGCTTTTGGCGACAGATGTTTGTGCTCCATCTTGGCATGCACCGCTTCTACGACGACAATCGCATCATCTACTACAATCCCGATTGCTAAAATTAAAGCGAATAAGGTTAACAGATTGATGGAAAAACCGAACAATTGCATGAAGAAAAATGTACCCAGAATGGCTACCGGAACTGCAATAGCCGGAATCAGCGTTGATCTAAAATCTTGCAGGAAAATAAATACTACGATGAAAACCAATAAGAAGGCTTCTACTAAAGTATGTTCTACCTGCTCAATAGATTGATCTAAAGCAACTTTTGTACTATAAAAAATGTTCTTTTTAATCCCTACCGGAAAACTTTTCTCAGCTTTTGCCATCAGCTTGTTAAGCGATACCTGGATATCATTCGAATTGGATCCAGCCAGCTGGATAATTCCGATTACAATTCCCTTTTTACCGTTTAAACGGGTGATACTATTATAAGAATAAGCCCCAAGTTCTACCCTCGCTACGTCTTTCAGACGCAAAATAGAACCATCGGCATTGGCGCGTATAGCTATATTTTCATACTCTTCTGGTTTGGTTAACTTACCTTTATACTTAATTACATATTCGAAAACCTCTTTACTTTTCTCACCAAATTTACCGGGCGCTGCCTCCAGACTTTTATCCTGAATGGCTTTCATTACCTCGTTAGGCGAAACTTTGTAGGTAGACATCTGCGTAGGATTTAACCATACACGCATAGAATAATCTTTCGAACCACCAAAAATTGCGGCCGAACCTACTCCCGGAATCCTTTTAATTTCTGGAATGATATTGATTTGTGCGTAATTGGCTACAAAAGTCTGATCATATTTAGCTTCGTCTTCCGTGTATAAGCCAATTGCCATGATGAAACTGTTCTGTTGTTTCGCTGTGGTTACTCCTTGTTGTACAACCTCTGACGGCAACTGACTGGTAGCCTGTGCTACCCTGTTTTGAACATTCACCGCTGCCTGATCTGCATTGGTACCGAGTTTAAAAAACACTGTAATGGCCAAAGTTCCGTCGTTACTGGCGGTAGAGCTCATGTAAGTCATGTTTTCTACCCCATTGATCGATTCTTCCAGTGATGGCGCAACCGAACGTAAAACCGTTTCGGCGTTGGCTCCCGGATAAACAGCCGTAACCAAAACCGATGGCGGCGCAATATCAGGAAACTGTTGTAGGGGCAATTTGGTAAGGCCAAGTACCCCAAGTATCACCAACAAAATGGAGATCACGGTAGCCAGTACGGGCCTTTGTATAAATATCTTGAACATTTTTTTATTTTATTATTTTCTTTTCTGTGCTTTAAGTTTTATCCCTTCGGCTTTAAGCTTTTGTCTTTCTGCTTTTAGCTTTAGCCTTTCAGCTTTAACCTTTCGGCTTTTTAGCTTCCTTTCAATTGAGCAGCTTTGTCTGATGCCTTTTCAGGTTGAATTACTTGTCCTTCCTGCAAACGGTCTAAACCACTCATCACAATCTGATCGCCGGATTTTACACCATCTTTAATGAGGTAATTACTACCGCTTTTGCCAATTACCGTGATTGGCATTTTAGTCACTTTATTGCCTTTACCAACTGTAAATACAAACACTTTATCCTGCATTTCTATCGTTGCAACCTGCGGGATCAAGATGGCATCAGGATGCGGTAAGCCCAGGCGAATTTTACCCGTATTCCCGGAGCGTAAAATACTATTGGCATTTTTGAAAGTTGCCCTCAACGTGATTGCGCCGGTGTTTTTATCAAACTGACCATCAATCATATCAATTTTCCCTTTAACCGGATAAGCGCTGTTATCAGATAGAAGCAATTCTACTGCAGGTAAATGACTGATGCGATCTGCAGGGGTTTTACCCGGATAATTTGAATTGAAATTGTTAAAATCATTTTCGGCAAGCGAGAAATAAACATGTACTTCATGAATATCAGAAAGTTGAGTTAAGGCAGCCTGATCCGAAGGTGAAACTAAACTACCTTGCTTTTTTGGAATCCGGCCGATATAACCACTAACGGTTGCTTTAACATTGGTATAACCCATATTGATCTGAGCAGCTGCCACACTTGCCCGTGCCTGTTCAGCATTTGCCTGCGCTATTTTGTAGCCAGTTTTAGCTGTTTTTAGCTGAAAATCAGAAACCACTTTGTTTTGAACCAATGGTGTTAATTTATCAACCTCCAGCTGGGCGTTTAAAATGGCTGCTTCAGCAACATGGAGACTGGCTTTTGCATTGTTCAAGGCTTCGCGATATGGATTGTCATTAATTTTGAAAAGCGTTTGTCCGGCAGTTACATAAGCACCTTCGTTAACTAAAACGCTTTGCAGGTAACCACTTACCTGCGGCCGAACATCAATATCTACAGCGCCCTGAATAGCCGCGGGATAGTCGATGTACGTAGTTTGTGCACTTTCATTTACCAGGCTAACGGGCAGCACTGGTGGTGGCGGTGCAGCGGCAGACTGATCTGGCGCAGATTTACATGCCACCAGTGAAATGGAAAGTAGTGAAATAAAAAACAGAGTTTTAATACTATTAAATGATTTAACAGTGTTAAGTTGAATAAACAACAGGTGGATAGCATTCATATGATTAAAAATTATAATGGATTAAAGCTTATAAACTATTTAACAGTGTTAAGTAGTTGGGTAAAAAAAACTAGCTATTAATGGATAAGGTAATTCCTTTAATGGCGTCTTTTAATATTTGTTGGTTTAGTTCGTCGGTTGTTCTTCCATTCGGGCGTACCAGGTTAATCGAAATTAAGCCGTGTATGATCGACCAATAGGTATAATATTTAGTGCAAATATCATTTTCACTTACTGGTTTCTTTTTGAATAATGCTTCAATAACATCTCCAAGCATCGATCCTACAGTTTCTGCCTCAGCCATTGAATTTTTCATATTGCAGCAAACCATATCTACACCATACATCAGCTGATAAAATTCTTTGTTTGCAAAAGCGAAGTTCCAGTAGGCAACCCACATGGCTTCCATTTTATCTTCCGCTGATTCGTGATGATCTCTGGCTTCGCGAATATCTTTTCCTAAAATCTGATAACCTCTTCTGGTAAGTTCCAGCAGGATGCCTTCTTTATTTGAAAAATATTCGTAAATAATTGGTGCGGTATACTCAATCTGATCGGCAATTTTACGCATACTCAATGCCTGCCAGCCTTCAGTTTGAACTATGTTCAAGGCGGCATCCAGAATTTTCGTTCTGGTTTCATCTTTCAATCGGAGTATTCTTTCTTTGCTTCCCATGATTTGGAATATGAGGTGATAAATAATCTAACACCGTTAAGCAAATGTATAACCAATTTGGAAATTGACAATCATTAAATTGTCAGATAAAATTTAGAAGGCAAAAAAGTGCTTTTAAACGCTCCTGGCAAAATATTTCAGCAATATTATTTTTTAAAAAATTTCGCTTAACAAATTTTTAAACCTGACAAGCAGACATTTTATTTAAACATTATGTAGCCTTGACCTAACTGGCTGTAGCTGCATAAATTATTGGTGCCACTTCTGTAGGTATTAAACCAAATTCCTTCTTAAATGAAAATGAAAAATGTGATTTCGATATAGCAAAACTAAACACAATTTAATGGGGTTGTTTTGTTGTGAAGTTTACTCTTGATTTGTTCAATCAAAGCTATTTTCTGTTAGCCAATGTGTAAACCTCTAACCTGCTATCTCCTGATTTCTTCTTTTCCACTATTTCAATTTTTTAAAAATTTCTGTCATCGATGCTTCATCCAAACTATTCATATCAATTAGTTTTAAATCTTTCACCATTTTTAAAGTAGCCGTTTTATATTGCTTAAAATGTGGGGTTGTTAAATGTGATTGATAAGCCGCTTTGTTTGCATAAATCTCAATGATCCTGATCTGGTTCGGGCTTTCTTTTTGGAACATTGGAAAAATAGCCAGTACACCTGGTTCAATTTTTACCGAAGCACTAGATTCTTCTTTTAAAATAGCATTGTATTCCGCTAAATATTCCGGCAAAATTTCAATTTCAGAAATGCGTACCATCATGTCTTTTTCCATAACCGGAAGTATGGGTTCGCCAATAATCTTTCTTACCGTATTGGCTTGCGTTCTATTGATTTTACTTTCAATAATTGCTGCTAATTGTTTTAGCTGAATAGCAGTAATGCCTGTATTCTTCCCCATCGTAATGTGAGACTGCAACTGTGCTTCGACACCAGCCATTGAAGCCAATGCTGAAATCGTGACCAATTCCCGTTGGCGATAGTTTAATACCTCGTTACTAAATACATCAGCAAATAAATGTTCTTTTAAAAAGGCATCAATGCGTGGCGCAAACTCACCAAAACCAGGTGCGGGTTTTTTCTGAGGTGTTTTTGTTAATTCTTCCAAAACTTTTCTACCCTGTTCATATCTGTTAGTGGTATGGTTTTCAACTGCGACTGATTTTGCCAGCTGATCAGTTATCCCTTTTGCCTTTCTTTCTTCCAAAACTGTCATTAGCGTATTAATGGCACTCAAACTTCTTGGAAAACCACAATAGGCATACAACTGTACCATGGCTTCTTTGATTTCTTCTACTTTCAGCCCGGCGTCCAATCCGGTATTCAGTTCTGTTTTAAGGCTGGGTACATCGCCAACAGAAGTATAAGCCGCAATGCTGATCATACTGGTTTGATGACTGTTTAAACCTTGATTGCTGTTGGTTTGTGCGCTCATTTTTGTTGTGCTTAATGTGATGGACAATAGAAAGACCCATTGCAGAACTTTATATTTTTTATACTTTTTATTATTTATTTGCTTCATGGTATTCTTCATCAGTAACAGGTTTTAGCCAGACAGCATTCGTTTCACCTTCATAATTAGTGATGGCAATATGCACCATTTTGATGTTGGCCGTGGCACCGTGCCAGTGTTCTACATTTTCAGGAATATTGATGACATCGCCTTTTTTAATGGTTTTTGCAGGTTTGCCTTTTTCCTGATACCATCCCTCACCTTCGGTTACGATAAGCACCTGACCTTTAGGATGCGTATGCCAGTTGGTTCTTGCACCTGGTTCAAAAGTTACCGCACCCATTACAAAATTATTGTTCTTATCTTTCTGCAGCAGGGTTTCCAGATAGGCATCACCTGTAAAGTATCCATTGGTCAGTTTTTCACCTTTAGCGAAAAGTGCATTATTGTTTTCTGTTGTCATTTTTTCTTGATTTTTAGGGTTGCAGGCCATCAGCAATATACTTAAGGATAATACCAATGCCGTTGTTGTAAAGTTCTTCATTTCAGGAAGTTTTATTAACTTTTTAATTATAAATATCTTTAATAATTTTTGCCGGAATTCCGCCCACAATCACGTTATCCGGAACGTCTTCTGAAACTACAGCCCCTGCTGCCACGATAGCATTTTCACCAATGGTTACGCCCTGCAAAATGGTGGCACTTGCACCAATCCATGCATTTTTTTTGATATGGATGGGTTTCGGAATTAAAGAATGTCTATATTCCGGAGATATAGGATGACCTTCGGAGAGCAAGCTCACTTTGGGTGCAATCAGCACATGATCATCAATCGTAATTCCTCCCAAATCAAGGAAAACACAATCGAAATTGATAAAAACATTTTTCCCGATTTTGGTATGCTTGCCGTAGTTGATATAAAATGGGGTAAAAACCATAACGCTTTCATCAATTCTACTTCCTGTAATTTGACTCAGCAAATCGGTAACTTCTGCCGGGTTTATCGCATTGTTCAGCTGAACCAACAGTTTTTTTGTAGCAAACGAAGCATCACGCATTTTGTATGCCTCACTGTCGTTTACAGAAATGGTTTCGCCATTTTGAAGTCGCTCAAATAAATCTGTTTTTTTCATTTGTTGTAAATTCTATTGATTGAATGTTGCAAAAATTCATTATACAAATTTGGTTATTAAAGCCTTGGAAAGCTTTATACAGAATACGGTTCTTTTTACCACTTTTACTGATTGTGGTAGGGATGTAGTTATCGCTTAAATAGTTTTAATAAATTTGATTGATGAAACAGGTTGATAGAATTGATACGGTAAAACAATACAATGAGTATGCTGGCGTAGATACATTGCATCCATTGGTGAGCGTTATTAATTTTAATGAAGTAGCTACCATTCAGCATTTCAGGAGATATTTAGGCGTTTATGCCGTTTTCCTGAAAAATATAAAATGTGGCGATATGATGTACGGATGCCAGCCTTACGATTACGATGATGGTACTTTGGTTTTTGTTTCTCCCGGTCAGATTTATGGGATCGATAGCAAAGGTATTGCCACTAAACCATCCGGATATGCTTTGGTTTTTCATCCCGATTTACTGAAAGGCACTTCGCTGGATAGAAACATTAAGGACTATTCTTTCTTTTCTTACGAAGTGAACGAAGCTTTGCATTTATCGAAAAAGGAACGCCAAACAATTATAGACTGTCTGAAAAAAATTGAAGAGGAAATTCAGCAAAATATAGATAAACACAGCAAAACATTGATTGTTTCTAATATTGAGCTTTTCCTTAATTATTGCCAACGTTATTACGACCGCCAGTTTATCACCAGAAGTAATATAAACAAAGATATATTAGTACGTTTTGAGAATCTACTGAATGATTATTTTAAATCAGATAAAGGCATTACTTTAGGTTTACCTTCCGTTGCATATTGTGCTGAAGAATTGCATTTATCATCTATTATTTTGGCGACCTTATTAAAAAAGAAACTGGAAGTACGGCATTAGACTACATTCAAACCAAATTAATTGATGAGGCAAAGACTAAAATTTTCGATCATTCAAAATCAATAAATGATGTGGCCACTTCATTAGGCTTTAAATATCAGCAACATTTAACCCGGTTGTTTAAACAAAAAACCGGTGTCACACCAAATGAGTATAGGAGTTTGAATTAATTGGTTATTATAAATTCTTCTACGTTCAGGCTTCTCCTTCATTTACGTATCAAGATGTGCTTTCCGTTCTATAATATTGGCAACTTGTTTTTGATGCCATTCAGGTTGAACTTATTCAGTTGTGAATTAAAATTTTTGAAAGCGTTTCAAAACTATCCGTTTTAAAATTCATTGCCAGCATCTATGAATTTAATGCTTCTGCTTTCCAATTTATTGATCGAAATCTGCTACTTAAAATCAAAAAGTATTATCCTTCCAGGCGTTTTTGATTTCATTACCGGTAAGCGATAAATAAGTTTTATGAGGATAATTTCGAAAACGTTTCGCCATTCACTTTGTGTTCACGATAGTGATACAGGTCTTACTTTATTTAATTAACAGTAGATCAACTACTTAAACTTCTTCATAAAACTACTTACATTCTCTTCAATATTCCCGTTCTCAATTGCTTTTACGAAAGCAGTACCAATGATTGCGCCATTGGCATAAGCACAAGCCTTATCGAAAGTCTGTTTATCACTAATTCCGAAACCGATCATTGTTGGATTTTTCAAATTCATATCTTTAATTCTGCCAAAGTAAGTTTCTGTAGTGTTACCGACCTCTAGATTTTTACCGGTTGTTGCAGACGATGAGAGCAAATAAATGAACCCATTGGTTAAGCCATCAATCTTATGGATCCGTTCATCAGCCGTTTGCGGTGTAATTAAAAACACATTGCTTAACTGGTGTTCTTCAAAGCAACCCTGATAGAATTCTTCATACTCTACCATTGGCAAATCAGGCACGATACAGCCATCTACGCCAACTTCGGCGCAGGCTTTACAAAAATTTTCTACGCCAAACTGCAAAACCGGATTTACATAGCCCATTAATAAAACGGGGATAGTTACATTCTTACGTAAATCTTTTAATTGTTCGAAAAGCAGTTTCAAAGTCATTCCCTGATCCAGGGATTGTTTGCTGCTGGCCTGGATTACCGGACCATCCGCAACAGGATCTGAATAAGGAAACCCAATTTCCAGCATATCTGCACCAGATTTTTCTAAGGCCTCTGCAATTTGAATCGTGTCGCCGATGTTAGGATAACCAGCCGTATAGTAAATTGATAATATATTTTTCTTCGTTTCGAAGAGTTGTTTAATTCTATTCATAATTTCAACTTTTCATCATTGCGAGGGAATAAGTAATCTCACAGATAATTCTAACGAGTTTGCGAAACAGATTGCTTCGTTCCTCGCAATGACGACTTTTCTTATAAATTAAAATATTTAATGTAAGTATCTAAATCCTTGTCTCCTCTTCCTGATAAGCAAATTACCACATTCTCTCCACCTTTAAATTCCATTTTTTCCAGATAAGCCAAAGCATGAGCACTTTCGATTGCAGGAATAATTCCTTCCAGTTGTGTGAGTAACAATCCGGCATCCAGACTCTCTTCATCGGTAATGGAAACATATTGACCGCGGCCGGTTTTAAATAAATGAGCATGTTGAGGACCTATGCCCGGATAATCCAACCCTGCCGAAACCGAGTGCGGTTCTACCACTTGCCCATCTTCCGTTTGCATTAAGATACTCCTGCTTCCGTGCAACACACCTTCTTTTCCCAAATAGGTGGTCGCAGCAGAAAATCCGCTTGAAACGCCTTTTCCGGCAGCTTCAACAGCAATGAGCTTCACATTTTCATCATCCATAAAATGATAGAACATGCCCATAGCGTTACTTCCGCCACCTACGCAGGCCAAAACATAATCTGGTTGATTATTTCCGGTTTGTTCTAATAATTGCCTTTTCGTTTCTTCTGAAATAACGGATTGAAATAACGCCACCATATCAGGGTAAGGATGCGGACCAACAACCGAACCAATAATATAATGTGTGTCAACCGGGTTATTAATCCAGTCGCGCATGGCTTCGTTGGTTGCATCTTTCAGGGTTTTACTCCCGGAACTTGCCGGAACCACCTTTGCACCGAGCATTTTCATCCGCGCAACATTTGGCGCCTGACGCTCAATATCTACCTCACCCATGTAAATTACACATTCCAGGTTACGCAAAGCACAAACCGTAGCCGTAGCCACACCATGCTGACCAGCACCTGTTTCTGCAATGATCCTCTTTTTACCTAGTTTCTCAGCAAGGAGAATTTGCCCGATGGTGTTGTTAATTTTATGGGCACCGGTATGGTTTAGATCTTCTCTTTTTAAGAAGATGTTTGCACCATATTTTTCAGAATACCTTTTAGCCAGATATAATGGCGAAGGGCGACCTACATAATCTTTTAATAACTGATGAAATTCTTTTTGGAAACCGGCATCATCAATAATTTTTAAATAGTTTTGACGCAATTCCTCTACGTTCGGATAAAGCATCTCCGGGATGTATGCTCCACCAAAATCTCCGTAATATCCTTTTTCGTTTACTTTGTATTTCATAATATTTTTATCAAAATCTCCCGATATACCGGGAGCACTGAACAATTTCTAATTTCCCTGTGATTGAATTTCCCCATGATTAAATCATGGACTATGTTTGATAAGCAAAAAACAATCGTCTATTTTAACGCCTTAATAAATGCAGCAACTTTGCCTACATCTTTAACACCCGGCTCTACTTCAAACCGGCTATTGATATCTACTGCATACAATCGCTCATCATTAATCTTCGAAATTCCGGCTGCATGTTCCAAATCAATCCCACCACTTAAAAAGTAAGGTTGATCCAGGGTATAATTATCGAGGATTTTCCAATCAAACGTTTTGCCAGATCCACCGTGTGCTGTTGTTTTAGTATCGAACAAAAAGTAATCAACTACATCTTTATAAGTATTCAAAATACTAAAGTCAAAATTCTCATCCACACCAAAAGCCTTGATAATTTCTACGCTTCCGGATGCTGATTTTAAATCAGCACAGCACTTCGGCGACTCCTTTCCATGTAACTGAACACCCTTAAGTTGATATAGATTTACTTTTTTCTTCACAACTTCTATATCCTCATCAACAAAAACACCAACCGTTTTAATTTCCGATGGGATATATTTAATTAATTCGGCAGAAACATCACTAATAAACCGTGGCGATTTTTCATAGAAAATGAAACCCAAATAATCTGGTCTTAGTGCCGCAATGGCAGCGATATTGGCTGCCAGCTTCATTCCACAAACTTTTATTTTCAATTTGTTCATCAGGCCACTAACTTTTTAAAACTTTCCAATGCTTTTTTGCTTGTCAAAGATTCTTCAGCTTCGTAAAAACAATCGGCAAAACTGGCCGTCGGTTTTATTGTTCTAATCGCCAGGGCAGAATTACAAAGCACCACGTTATTTTGCACGTCTGTTGCTTCTCCATTTAAAACGTCCATAAAAATCCTTGCTGAAGATTCTACCGTATCCCCTCCTTTAATGTCATTTACCGAAACTTTTTCGAAGCCCATATCAGTTAAAGTTAAAATACTCTCTCCCTTATTGTTAAATGTTTTCACATCGCAGGTTAAAGAAATTTCATCATACCCTTCAAGCGCATGTACAATAGTATAGTTTTTAGTCGTGTCCTGATAAAGGTAATTGTATAATCGAGCCAGTTCCAGACTGAAAACGCCTACCATTTGATATTTAGGTTGTGACGGATTTACCATCGGCCCCAACATATTGAAGAACGTTTTAATACCTAAATCTTTACGAATTGGTGCAACAATTTTCATTGCCGGATTAAACAATGGCGCATGGAGAAAACAAATTCCAGCCTGATCCAGGTTTCGCTTTAACGTATCCTGATCGTTGGTAAAAGAATAGCCCAGGTGTTCCATTACATTAGATGATCCACAACCGGAAGAAACGCCGTAATTACCATGCTTTGCCACATGATATCCTGCCCCTGCCACCACAAATGAGGAAAGCGTAGAAATGTTGAAGGTATCCTTCCCATCGCCCCCAGTTCCACAAAGATCGATAAGCTCATAACCAGAGAAATCTACTTTAATGCCTAAATCCAGCATGGCATCGCGAAAGCCCTGCAATTCATCAACGGTGATATTCCTCATGGCATAAGCCGTAATAAAAGCGGCAATCTGAGCGGAGTTAAATTCACCCTGGGTGATAGAAATGAGAATATTCTTTGCCTCTTCCCTACTGAAACTCTTATTTTCGAATAAATGGTTTAATATCCTTTTCATGTCAATGTCTTTGTAATCACAATTACCTACAGATTTAATTTTTCCTTTTGCGTAATTTGTGTTCAATTATATTTACCGTCTTTCCTATTGTTAATCCGGAGTTGCTGTTAAAAAAAATGCATAAAAAAAGGATTGCTTTTTGGGCAATCCTCTTCGTTTTGTATAAAATATTTTAAAATATATAACAATAGAATTTGCCTAACGAATTTCGTTATGCCACCACCAATTGTTATTTAAGTTTTTAATTATCATGTTTGTATAGAACAAATATTGATATACTTTTTTATAATTCCAAAATCTTTCTAAAAATATATGGCTTTCTTTCGCAGAAAAGTACAGTTTAATGATGATTTAGGTTTCGGCTCCACTCCCGTGATCAAAAATCAGCGCGTTTTAAGCACAGACGGGACACCGAATATTGAGCGAACAGGCTTGCCCTGGTTTAAATTTGATGATACCTATACGCGATTAGTTACCATGGGCTGGCCACGTTTCTTCCTGGTGATTTTGATTACCTACCTCATTGTGAACACACTTTTTGCTGTTGCATATAACCTCGTTGGAATAGAAAATTTAAACGGTGCAAAAGGCATTACCCTTCGGGATCAGTTTTTTGATGCTTTTTTCTTTTCTGCACAAACCATTTCTACAGTAGGTTACGGACATATTTCTCCGCAGGGCTTTATTACCAGTGTGCTGGCGGCTTTCGAAAGTATGTTGGGTTTGCTGGCCTTTGCACTGGCAACAGGTTTACTTTACGGCCGCTTCAGCAGGCCTACTTCTAAAATATCTTTTAGTAAAAAGATGGTAATTGCACCTTATCAGAATCATACAGGCTTGATGTGCAGATTGGTTAATCTTCGCAAAAATGCACTAATAGATATTGAAGCACAGATGTTTATGACTTACAATGAAACTGTTGACGGGAAACTTAAGCGTAGTTTTTATCCAATGGAACTGGAAAGAGATAAAATCAGCGTACTTACACTCAACTGGACAATTGTTCATCCCATTACGGAAGACAGCTTATTATTTGAAAAAACGCTGGAAGAATTAAGGATAGCCGAAGTAGAGATTGTACTCATCCTAAAAGCTTTTGATGATACTTTTGCACAAACCATTCACACCAGAACCAGCTATCAGGATGAAGACATTGAATGGGATTCGAAATTTGAACTCATGCACTACCACAATAAGGAAGGGAAAATGGTTCTGGATTTCAGCAGGTTTGATAACATTGAAAAATTGGTTGAATCTTCACAGGACTATTAAATTAATAGCGAGATTTTAAAACCTGATATATTTAATAACTCTGGTCAGAATTTTTTTCCTAATCCGGTAAACTGAGGACTTCTAATTATTAGTTTACAAAAACCATAAATCGTAGTAATGCTTCAACCAGTTATAGTTACTCTCGTTGGTCAGGAAATTCTTTCCTGACCGATCAAACTGAGGATTTCTAATCCTCAGTAAAAACTATTGCTTTAAGATTGCTTCCTGCCTCGCAAGGACGAAGCATTGAATATAAACGCCACAATCTCTTTATACAAATCATTTCCACCAAAGATCATCTGACTAATCATGGGCACATGGCTCTTCCCGCTCACTTCTCTGATATCAGCAGGCACACTATTCGCTTTTAATTTTTCGTAGAGCCCTGGCGTTTGAAGTTTAATGGAACCATAAGTTTTGCCTCCGTAAAAGAGTAGATGCGGATTTTTAATATTGTCTGCATAGTTCATCGGTGAAGCAAGTTTCCATACCGCTGGTTTTGTGGTAAACGTCCTGATGAAATCGTAATAAAAATTATCTTTTTCAGCAGTAGTCAGGTATTCAAAAAGATCAAGACCAAACGGATCATTCAGAATTACACCTTTAATCGGATTTTTTATGCCAACTTTCTTAAAATACTGCGGATCGGCGTTAATCAGTTCGCTTAAATGCGCACCCGCCGAATGCCCCATCACAAAAATTTTCTCAGCACTTGCCTGGTAATTGTTGATATTATTTTGCACCCACTTGACTGCTAAAGCACAATCTTCGGCCATTTTGCCATACTGAGCATCCGGAGCCAGTGGATAATTGATAATTACGGTAACGATTCCTTTTCTGGCAAAATTTCTTCCCAGCCACCAATACGTTTCCTTTTTTCCACTACTCCATGATCCACCATGAATAAAAATTAATACGGGTTTATCATTTACGCCATCATTTTTATAAAAGATATTCAGTGTATTTTTAACCTCGGTATTGCCAGCGTAGTTAATATTTTTAACCGCTTTAACCTGAGCAGAGGTTATTATCGTTTGCAATAGGAGCATTACCAGAACCAGGTTTTTAAGCATACAGAGAAGTTTCGATCAAAAGTAAATAAACGGAATTTTGAGGATTGTGGTTTTTAGGTGGCGAAGGTAGTAGCTGGTATTGAGTATCAAGTATTGAGTATTAAGTATCAAGTATTGAGTATCAGGTATCAAGACAGGGTGCATAAAACCATGGACCATTCCATTGCGCATTTATTTTTGCAAGTGCTCAAATAAACGAAGATATTATAATCTTCAGTTTAGGCTTTCCGCTTTAGTCTTTCAGCTTTAACCTTTCTGCTCTTTAACCTTTCTGCTCTTTAACCTTTCCGCTTTAACCTTTCAGCTTTAACCTTTCTGCTCTTTAACCTTTCTGCTCCCCTACCGGCTTTTAATCAACGGATTCTTCTCTTTTGCAAACAAATCAAAAACTTTCTTGTCTACAAACGCTGGAAATAATTTATTCATCCACACGGCCAATTTACCTTGACCAGTCATGATTAGGGTGCGCTTACGCTGTTCAATTCCGTTCGCGATATGGCTTGCTACTTCTTCTGACGACATCATTTTACCTTCATCCATACTCGTTTCGCCATGTGCGACACCATTTTTTGATAATGCAGTGACCCGAATATTCGATGCGGTGAATCCAGGACAAGCGAGCAACACGTTCACACCGGTATTTAATAATTCGGTACGTAATGATTCTATAAAACCATTCATGGCAAATTTCGAAGCTGAATAGCCTGTTCTGCCAGGCAAGCCCCTGTAACCGGCAATGGATGAAACGCCGACAACGGTTCCTTTAGTTTTTAAAATTTCCGGCAGCGCGTATTTTGTACAATAAACCGTACCCCAGAAATTGACATCCATCAGGTTTTTAAGCACCGATAAGTCGACATCATTAAAAAGCGCACGCATGGATAAACCAGCGTTGTTCACTAAAATATCGATTTTCTGGAATGAGACTAAAGTCTGTTTGATAATCAATTCACAATCCGCCTCGTTACTTACATCGGCCTGAACGGCAACTGCTCTGATGTTATATTTTTTCTCTAAACCGGCAGTAATTTCGCAAAGCGTTACATATTGACGGGCAGCTAATACCAGATTCGCTCCACGTTTTGCAAACTCTTCCGCACATGCTTTGCCAATTCCGCTGGATGCGCCAGTGATGATGATTACTTTATCTTTTAAATTCATTTTTTAGTATGGGGTATTTAGTAGCAAGTAGTTAATAGCAAGTAGCAAGTACCAAGTATCAAGTATCAAGATTGGGTATATATGCAATTATTAGTATCAAGACTGGCGCATATTTTTATGTTGTTTTCTTCTTTATCCGGACTTCCGACCTTAGACTTCCGACTACAGACTATTTACTTCATCATTGCGGTTTCGTAAGGCACACGCGTGATGATCGAACGGCCAAGCGTAATTTCATCGGTATATTCCAACTCTCCTCCAAAGGCAATACCGCGTGCAATTGTGGTTACCGGAATATGAAATTCTTTTAATCTTTTATACAGATAGAAAAGTGTTGTATCCCCTTCCATGTTGGGGCTTAGTGCTAAAATAATTTCTTTAATTCCGCCGGCTGCTACTCTCGAAACCAACCCATCAATAAACAGATCAGTCGGACCAACGCCATCCATTGGCGAAATTAATCCACCTAAAACATGGTAAACGCCGAAATACTGGCCGGTATTTTCGATCGCCATCACATCCCGCGTATCTTCCACCACACAAATGGTTTCTTTGTCTCGCTTTAAGGATGTGCAAATTTCGCATACGGTAAAATCTGAAATATTACGACAAATGCTGCAATGTTTAATTTGTTGTTTAAGCTTTATAAAAGTATTGCCAAACTGGTTCACTTCCTCCTGTTCTTTATTTAAAAGATGTAATACCAAACGCAAAGCCGTTTTTTGTCCTACACCAGGTAATTTAGAGAATTCGTTTACCGCATCTTCAAGCAGTTTGGATGAAAAATTCATAGCGCAAAAATATGGAAAATGTTTATTAGTTCATCTGTCATTTATCATTGGTTCATTTATAGCGGGCGCCCGGGTTAATCAAGGGTATTAATTTCATAAAAGAAGCTAAGAAACCATTTTAAACTAAAACTATATCCCGTTGAGCAAATGAACTATTGAACCCAACAACTACCAAATTAATTTGTAATTTCATACATTTAGCAGCTTAAAACAAAACCATGTCGCCAACTATACTCTTATGTTTCCTGATTGGATATTTTCTCGTTCTGATCATCATTTCATTTGTTACCTCTAAGGATGCTTCTGATAATTCTTCGTTTTTTATAGCGAACAGAAACTCTAAATGGTATTTGGTGGCATTCGGAATGATTGGAACGGCACTCTCAGGCGTAACATTTATTTCCGTTCCGGGAGAAGTTGGTGCCCCTGCCGGAAACCAGTTCCAGTATTTTCAATTCGTTTTAGGCAATGCGGTTGGCTTTATTGTCATCGCTACGGTTTTGCTTCCCCTCTATTACAGAATGAAGCTGACATCGATTTATAGCTATATCGAGCAGCGTTTGGGGCACTATAGCTATAAAACTGCCGCATCTATTTTCTTGCTGAGCAGAACCCTGGGCTCGGCAACGAGGTTGTACCTGGTAGTGATCGTTTTACAACGCTTTATCTTTGATAATTATGGCATACCGTTTTGGCTCACGGTACTCATTTCGCTGGCATTAATCTGGTCTTATACGTTTAAAGGCGGTTTAAAAACCATCATCATTACCGATACCCTCCAAACGTTTTTCCTGGTATTGTCAGTTTTTTTAACCATCTATTTTATATGCAGCAGTCTGAATTTTGATATTCCACAAGCTTTCGAAACGATCAAAAGCAGCAGTTATTCAAAAATCTTCTTTTTAGATGATTTCTTAACAAACAAATTTTACTTCAGCAAACAGTTTATAGGCGGTATTTTCGTAACAATCGCCATGACGGGTTTAGATCAGGATCTGATGCAAAAAAACCTGAGTATGGGTACCATTAAGGAGGCGCAAAAAAACATGTTTACCTTTACTGGTGTATTCGTAATTCTGAATGTATTTTTCTTAAGCGTTGGTGCCCTACTCTATATCTTCGCTGCTAAAAATGGCATCGATATTCCTTTGGATCACTTTAGCGGAAAGCCGAGAACAGACTTATTATTCCCCGAAATTGCCTTAAATAATCTTGGAGCAATACCCGCTATTATCTTTATGCTGGGCTTAACGGCCGCAACCTTTGCCACAACAGATTCGGCTTTAACAGCGCTGACCACCTCTTTTTGTGTAGATTTTTTGGGCATGGCAAAAGCAGAAAACGCCAATGCGAAAGATGCAGTTAAAAAGCGCCACACCGTTCACGTGGCTTTTTCGATCTTAATGTTTCTGGTGATTATTGTAATTAATGCCTTAAACAGTTCATCGGTAGTAAGCTTAATTTTCACTATTGCGTCCTACACTTACGGCCCGCTTTTGGGTTTATATAGTTTTGGATTATTTGTAAAAAAACGTGGTTTGCACGATAAATTAGTCCCGATAGTTTGCATATTATCGCCTTTTTTATGTTACTTGCTTTCCACGTATTCAACTACCCTGCTGGGCGGTTACGTTTTTAGTGTTGAACTGATTTTAATTAACGGTTTAATCACATTTATTGGTTTGCTTTTCATCAGCAAAAAGACTGACGCGCAAACCAGATTTTAATATTTAGCATACAGTATATATGACGAGTGAAGAAAAAATCAGAAGTGCCTTTGAAAATAAAGACTGGCAAGAAATTAAAGTAACGGATTCCTGGCAGATTTTCAAAATTATGGCCGAATTTGTCGATGGCTTTGAAAAATTAGCGAAAATTGGTCCATGCGTAACCATTTATGGATCAGCACGTACCGCCGAAACAAATAGATATTATCAATTGGCCGAGCAATGCGGCAAGCTTTTAACCGATCGTGGTTATGGTGTAATTACCGGTGGCGGGCCGGGCATTATGGAAGCCGGTAACAAAGGTGCCTACAATAACGGAGGTAAATCAGTAGGGTTAAATATCGAGTTGCCATTTGAGCAGTTCCATAATAAATACATCGATCACAATAAACTATTGGAATTCGATTATTTCTTCGTCCGCAAAGTAATGTTCATGAAATACAGCCAGGGTTTTGTGGTTTTACCAGGTGGTTTTGGTACCATGGATGAGTTGTTTGAGGCGCTTACCTTAATTCAAACGGGTAAAATTGCCAGGTTCCCGATTGTATTGTTAGGTAAAGATTACTGGAGTGGTTTAATCGACTGGATTAAAGGCACCATGTTGCAGAAAGAGCATAACATTCACGAAGAAGATTTAAACTTATTCAGACTGGTAGATACCGCTGAGGAGGCTGCAGAGCACATTTTTAGGTTCTATGATAAATATGTATTAAAACCTAACTTCTAAAACCAGGATTAAAGACGCCTGTTACAAGACTGAAATAATCATCCAATAACCGGATCATTCAGGATTTAATCATTAGAAAGTGCTTGTTTTTGCAGGCACTTTTTTTATTTACAACATTTGCTGTAACGATTCGTTTATTTGGCAGTCTAACAGGAAACCCAGGAAGTGATCGAGAAAATATTGCATTGGAGAAAAGGTTTATTTGATAGTAATTATCAGGTATCGGAGCATGCGTTCCTAAAGTTCTCTATTAATTTCAGTTCTTTCAAAAATTCTGCCATAGCCACTACACAAGAGGCTATTTACTTATTACGAAGTGAAGGTTATTCAAATCCCGAAACCAGAATATTCAATCAAAAAAATGAGGTATTAGCCATCATCCGTTACGATTGGATCAGCTTTAAAGCAAAGATTTTTTGCACGTCTGGAGAAGAGTTCGATTGGAGTTACCAGAATAGCTGGCTGAGCCGTTGGTCTGTCAATAATCATAAAGACAAGCAGGTTATTTATAATTCCTCATCCGGTGGCGGACTCATTCACAGCAACATTGAAGATGATCTTTTGATTGTGGCGGGGCTCTTTATCCGGGAATATTACACCCGAATCCTTTACCTTTTCATTATCTTGATGGTTGTTCTTTCTACTGGCAGAAGTATTTTTTAGCTTGTTTTATGGCGTTTTAACACGCTGTCCGCTATATCTTTTTAGAAGAAAAATCCAAAAAGGATGCCGCTTCCATCGTTAACGCAAAACAGCAAGGTGCTTAGATTTAGCGGCAGAAAAAAAGAAGCAGGGATATTTTATGATCGAAAATATTTAACACTAAACCAAAATCTCGTTAATTTTCTCTGTTGGTCTGGCAATAACAGCCTTATTACCAGAAACCACAATCGGTCTTTCAATCAGAATCGGATGCTCAACCATCGCATCAATCCATTCTGGATCTGTTAAAATTTTACCTTTATAGTTTTCAATAAAAATCTTCTCGCCTTTACGAATCAAATCAAAAGGCGCAATTCCAGGCTTAGAAAGCAGCCCTTTTAGCTGAATTTTATTTAGCGGTGTTTCCAGATAATAAATCACCTCAAAAGCTTTCCCGCTACTTTCCAGTTCTGCCAGCGCCTGACGGCTTTTTGTACACCTGTTGTTGTGATAAATCTGGATCATTCCGAGTATATTAAAGTCCGCTCACGCCGCCACTCACTACTAACTTCATGGCATCGGCAGCACTCATATTTAAATCGGTAACCTTATCTCGTTTAACAATACAAAGCTGACCCGCAAAAGAATATGATAAGGGAAAATAAACGGCTACATCATCTGGCAACTCCAGTTTATGCAAATCGTTTTGCGTTAGGAAACCAATTTTTCTTAATCCTCCTTCCACTTCAACCAATACCGGGTGATTAAATTTCTTTTCATCGCCTACAAAAGCCTCTGTAAGATCTTTAATAGAGGAATAAATAAAATTGAGGAGCGGTAACCGTTGCATCATCCGCTGAAACCAGTTATACATCGGTTCCGTAACCAAATTGGTCACAAAGATTCCGGCGAGCAGAATGATGGTTAGAACGGTAAGAAGCCCTAAGCCTGGAATGTTTCTGCTTTCGCCTGTACGGGGATTTACCCCAAGTATATTATTTACGTTTAACCAGCTATCTACCGTTGTAACCGCCCAAACCACGATAAAAATACTCACAGCAATGGGTACAACGATTAATAAACCTTTGATTAAATAGTTTAAAATGCCTTTCCCTACTTTATTCATGCTGCAAACTTATGCAAAAATTGTTCATTTGTTGCCCGTTCAATGGTTCATTTGTTTAATAGGCCATCAGCTAAATAATAATAGCGCGCTATTCTGCCCATGTTCTAATCAAATAACCAATGAACCATTTATTCATAAAAGTAAATCCGTTTTACCCGTTGAGAAATGTTTGTTAAAATTTCATAAGGAATGGTGTTGATATCTTCTGCCAGCTGCATAATGGTATGTTCTTTATTGAATACAATGGCCTCATCACCAGCACTTACCTCCAAACCCGTAACATCAAGCATCGTCATATCCATACAAATGGAACCTATTGTAGGCACCAACTGTCCGTTCACTAACATTTTACCGGTTCCGTTTCCGAATGCACGTCCATAACCATCAGCATAGCCGATTTTTACGGTTGCAATTTTACCGCCATTTGGCATTACACCTTTTCTGCTATAACCCACGCTTTCGCCTACTCCTACTGTTTTCACCTGCGTAATGGTAGTTTTTAAAACGATCACCGTTTGTAAACCTTGATTATGGTTCAAGCCGGCATCGAAGCCATATAATCCAATCCCCAAACGAACCATATCCATTTGACTATCCGGCCAGCGGCTTATGCCAGACGTATTTGCAATATGCAATAAGGGCTTATATCCTAAACCATCGATCAGTTTTTCGGCAGCCACTTTAAAAGTATCAATCTGGTGCCGCGTAAAACCATCATGTTCTGCTTCTGCACTCGCCACCAGATGAGAGAAAACACTTTGAACATTAATCTGGTGATTATTTTTTAACACCGAAGAAAGGTTAGCAATTTCAGCATCATCAAAACCTAAACGGTGCATTCCACTATCAATTTTTAAATGAACCGGATAATTTGAAGTGCCTTCCGGAAGTGCCTTTAAAAAGCTATTCAGAATCTCCAGGCTATAAATTTCCGGCTCCAAATGATGTTTGATGAGGGCTTCGAAAGCAGATTCTTCGGGGCTCATCACCATAATGGGCAAGGTGATTCCGGCTTTACGTAATGCAATTCCTTCATCAGCATAAGCTACCGCAAGATAATCAACCTTGTGAAACTGAAGTAAGTTGGCAATTTCGAAGCTTCCGCTTCCATAAGAAAACGCTTTCACCATTGCCATAATTTTAATGCCGGGTTTAATCTTCGAACGGTAAAACTGCAGGTTACTCACCATGGCATTCAAATCAATTTCCAATACGGTATCGTGTATTTTTTGAGTCAGCATTTTGCTGATTCTCCCAAATTCAAAACGCCTTGCCCCTTTTACCAAAATTGTTTCATGGCTAAATTGCAGGTTTGCAAAATCGCTAATAAAAGCATCTGTATCTTCGAAAAATAGCGTTTCACATTTAAAAAGAGCAGCGTATTGGGCTAGATGGGCACCAATTCCAATCAAACGGCTTACTTTTTTCTGCGCCAGTAAATCAGCAATTTCGGTGTATAAAACCTGGTCATCTTTACCGGTTTCAAACAACTCGGAAAGAATAACAGTTTTTTTAGGATGCTGATTTTGCTGATTCAAAAAATCGAGTGCAATAGCGAGGGAAGAAATGTCGGCGCTATAAGAATCATCAATGATGGAACACTGGTTAATGCCATTTTTCAGTTCAAGACGCATACTCACCTGGCTTAACCGCCCCAGGCGTAGGCCGGCTTCCGCAGCCGAATAGCCTAATGCCAGCAAAGTCGCCCAGCAGATAATTCCATTTTCGATGGACGCCTTATCTTTGAATGGCAACAGACAATCGATTTCCTGATTTTGATAGATGGCCTGCAAATGGCAGTTGCCATCAACAGGCGCTATTGCAATAATCCGAAGATCAGCACCCTGTGTACTGCTCCAGGTAAATTTCTTTTGCCCGGGCAGTGCTGAAAGATCCTGTCCATAAACGTAATCAGGAGAATAAATAAATAATTCACTTTCCTTAAAAAGCTTAAGCTTTTCCACTAATTTTTCATCTTTGGAAGCAAAGCCTTCTGCATGTGCTTCTCCGATGTTAGTTAAAATTCCAATCTGAGGCTGGATAACCTCAGCAAGTGTATCCATCTCTCCTGCGGCGGAAATACCCGCTTCAAAGATACCTAAAGTATGATCCGCATTGATTTGCCAGACAGAAAGGGGTACACCAATCTGAGAATTATAACTCTTCGGACTCCGAATAATATTGAAATCTGCAGCCAGAAGCTGATACAGCCATTCTTTTACCATAGTTTTCCCATTACTTCCTGTTATTGCGATTTTTTGCAAATTAAATCGCTGCTGATGCTCGGTGGCGAGCTTTTGCAATGCATTTAGTGAATCTTCAACAAGAATAAAATTGCAATCGGGATATAATGCAATGTATTTCTCTTCGGTTATCACAAAATTCCGGATTTGCTTATGGTAAGCATCTCCGATAAATTCATGCCCATTCCGATGAGAAGATAAGGCAAAAAACAAAGAATTTTCAGGCACCAGCACCGAACGGCTATCAACAATCAGGTATTGAATGATGGTTTGTTCATTGGCTAATTTAACATCAGCCTGAAGAATTTTAGCGATGGTGGAAATGGTGTAAATCGGGTTTTGCATTATAATTATATTCAAAAAAATACTTCAATCGCTATTATTTTTACGAATTTCATCAATTAATTATGAAAAGCGGCAAACAAGAGACGGCAATATTAGACAAAAAACAGGCGCTAGCCAAAGCAGAAAGTTTTTGTGTTTACCAGGAACGCTCACAAAAGGAAGTTCGATACAAATTAGTGGAATGGGGAATGCGTGGAGATGAATTGGAAGAAATTCTGTCAGAGCTGATTGTAAACAATTTTCTGAATGAAGAGCGGTTTGCAAAATCTTATGCTTCAGGTAAATTCAATATTAAAAAATGGGGACGCGTAAAAATTAAACAGGGGTTAAAGTTAAAAGGGGTTCCTGACAGGATTCTGCAAAAGGCTTTGTACAGTTTAGATGACAACGATTATATGCAGACTTTGGAAAGTCTGGTTATTAAAAAAGCAAATACTATTGCTGAATCTAACCCTTTAAAAAGAAAAATGAAGCTCATGACCTATCTTCAGGGCCGTGGTTTTGAAAGTGATTTAATTTTACTTGCACTGAAAGCCAGCAATTTAAATTAAATATTAAATTTTTAATAAAAAATCCCTTGACAGAAATAGAAATCTGTCTATATTTGCATCACCAAAACGAAACAGCATATCGGTTTTGTTCATGCGAAAGTAGCTCAGTTGGTAGAGCACGACCTTGCCAAGGTCGGGGTCGCGAGTTCGAATCTCGTCTTTCGCTCTAAATGTCTTCCTACCAGAAGGCATTTATTTTTAAAGGTTAATCGCCTGCTCGGGTGGTGGAACTGGTAGACACGCAGGACTTAAAATCCTGTGCTTTCAAAGGCGTGCGGGTTCGATTCCCGCCCCGAGTACTTCAAAAAAAAATCGAAATGAAAGCCTTGATGAAAATCAGGGCTTTTTGTTTTATGGTTCGACTCCGGGCACAACCCGGATCAAGCGGAACCATTGGATTTTATGGGATCAAGCGGAATTCTTGGGGGGAATAATTTTAAGCATATATCTTTGAGAGTCTGAACAGAAAGAATTTCACATCACGTACCCCTCTGGAAGTAGCCCTGAATGCGGATCAAGCGGAATTCTTGGGGGGGATAATTTTAAGCATATATCTTTGAGAGCCTGAACAGGAAGAATTTCACATCACGTACCCCTCTGGAAGTAGCCCTGAATGCCTTGACCTTTGCATTGAAAGACTCTGCCGATGCATTTGTCGCCCTGTTGATAAAGAAGTTCAGGATG
>NZ_WKKH01000054.1 GCF_009674725.1 Pedobacter petrophilus
GACACCTCAATTATCGAAGCGATGGTAAATAACCAGTACAAACCCATTACCGGAACCCTTTTAATTAAGAAATCTGAGGAAGATGCCAAAATGAAAGAAGTCGATTTTGAAGATGGCTACATTGTAAAGTATTCTGAAGGAATCAACATTGTTGGTGATCACCCGATGACGCTTAAATTCCAGATTTCGGCCAGAAAGCTGAAACTCGGAAATGCGGAGCATCTAAACGATTGGCCTAAAGCGTAATCTCAGGTAGAGGGTAGAAAGGTTGATGGTAGAAGGGTTGGGTCATTAATGGCTAATCTGATCACCATGCTCTTCGCCCCACGCCAACCGCAAAACCCAACGTTTCAAAATTATTTATCTTTCAATTAAAACTTACAACAATGGCATTTAAAACCAGATTAACATTAGGTTCAAAGGAATTTGATGTATTACAGTGCAGCTTTTCATTAAACAGAGATGTAGATGCAAAAGGTCGTCCATCTTCGGGTGTATATGGTGGAACCATTAACATTGAAATCGAATCTACAGAAGACACTTCGGTAATCGAATCGATGGTAAATAACCAGTATAAACCACAAGGCGGAACAATTACCTTCAAAAAAGGCGAAGAAGATGCTAAAATGAAAGAATTAACCTTCGAAGACGGTTACATTGTTCAATATAGCGAAGGGATTGCTGTAAATGACAATACCCCAATGACGCTTACTTTCGTAGTTTCAGCAAGAAAACTGAAACTGGGTAATGCCGAACATGAAAATGATTGGCCAAAAGCTTAATTTTCAAAATATGATATGCTAAAAGTGACTGGTATAACCAGTCACTTTTAGCATTTATAATCTATCCGTTTATCAATCATGTAAGTCTAAATTAACACGCTTCTCATGTCCCTGTTAACCAGATATTGCATCCCTATTACACTTTTTTTTCAACTGTCATCAGTTAGATATTGGATTTTATATAGAATCTCACTTGCAAAGCGAAATGACTTGCATTTCATTTTACATGGGTAGATGGCACAGCATTGAGATTGAGGTTTCCTCATCATAGCTGCAACCAAGCTTGAAACAAATATGGAAAATAAACTCATCACCGAAATCAACATAGAAGATAAGGCAATCCTTCACTTCGCCAGCTTCAGCCTGCAGCAGGCCTTTAACAGTCACCATTATTTCGAATTGCGGTTTAACCACGATCAAATGGGGGCACCGGGTTTAATTAACCTGGATGAAAGTCGCGGTTTTGTAGGGAAAACCTTAACCGCATCATTTGGCTATTCGCAAGAGCAGCTTCAAAATTTTATGGGTTTGGTAACTAGGGTTGAGCTGGCACAAAGCCATGGCTATCATGGCGTATTAATCGTGAGTGGCTATAGTCCAACCATTTTAATAGACCGTGGCGAAGACCTGGGTTCTTACCTGGATAAAGATTTAAATACGATCGTAAAACTGGCTACTAATGAAACCCCGGCTAACGATTTAAAAATTGTTGCGAATGCCAGCCGGACTTCAAACATTGATTACCTTATTCAGTACAAGGAAAGCGATTGGGAATTTTTGAACCGTTTATCGGGCGAATACCACGAATGGCTTTATTATGATGGTCAGCAACTCAATTTCGGAAAGCCCGATCAGCAAAAAGATATCGCGCTGTTTTATGGCAGGGATGTACACAACCTGCAATATGCCATGGAGGTTTCGCCTATTAAAAATAAACGTTTTGCCTATAACCCCAAGCAGGATGAAATGCTGCAAAGTGAAAGCAGCGGCAAGGCAGATGGCAACCCTGACCTGGCCCATGCCATAAATGCGTCGAACCTGATGTATAGCAAAACTTTTAATCAGCCTTCGCTCATCAGGGTCGATAATAGTGGTGATATCAAAAGCCATGTAGACAACGAAGAGAAAGCACATATCAGTGAACTTTTAAAAGTAAATGCCAGTGGCGATAATTGTGAGCTCGGCATTGGCACCCTGGCGGAAATTACCATGAGCATCAGGCAGGAGGTTGCCTTTGCCACCGAAAGCCTTGGTCGTTTTTTAATTACCAGCATTACCCACAACCTCGATGGAACGGGGAAATACCACAACACTTTCGAAGGTGTGGTGGCTAATACCGAACGGATTCTGGTTAAAAATTATGAGAAGCCCAATCCAGATATGCAACTGGCCGACGTGATCGACAATGCCGATCCGCAGGGAAATGGCCGCATCAAAGTGAAATTTAAGTGGGAATGCAAAACCAATGATGTTACCGAATGGCTAAGGGTGATTACACCAGATGCCGGGAGCAGCGATAAAGTAAGCAAGAACAGGGGCTTTGTATTTATCCCGGAAATTGGCGACCAGGTAGCCATTAGTTTTGAAGAAGGAAATATTGCCCGGCCAATTGTGCTGGGTTCCGTTTTCCATGGCAAAAACGGATCTGGTGGAAGTGCAAGCAACAACAGCAAAAGCTTAACCTCTAAAAGCGGGCATACTTTAACGATGGATGACGGGGCAGGTATGATCATGAAAGATAAAGACAGTAATTTCATTGAACTTGATGGCGCTGGTAAGGCCGTTTTTGAAACCAAGGAATCTATCCATATAAAATGTGGTGAAAGCAGCATTTTTATGGACAAAACCGGAAAGATCATTATTAAAGGAAAAGACATTCTTACCATCGGAGAAAATATCGGCAATTCAGCTTCTACCAGTATAGGCATAGGTGTTGGGCCAGAAGATGGAACCCCTACATCAGGTATTGCGATTGAATCGCTGACTTTGGATATTGGCACTACAACTCTTTCCATGAGTGGTGAAACGGAAGCCAACCTTACATCAGAAAAAGTTAATGTGAGCGGCAAAAATGTAACCAATATCAGCAGTGGTACAATTAATCTAAACTAATTTCCATTTACCGCTAAAATGAACCCGATACAACTCGAACTTTTTAAAATAGACAAACAATGGCAACAGGTAATCAGAAAACATTCATCGGAGAATCTTTTTATTGGACTTGGTGAGCGGCATGAAGTGAACCTTTTCGAAGCATACTTTAAGTACCAGTTAACCGAAGAGAGTAAGACGAATGATATGTTTTTGCTCCATTACCAGGAATTTAAAAGTCCAGATGATTACGGCAAAAGTTTAGTTAAAGAATGGCAAGAGATCTTTCAACTATGGCAGAAAGATACTGGTGCAGGCATGATATGGGATGTGGATCAGGCTGATCGTTTAAAAAAATATGATACTGACGCTTACCTCCCCATTACGGCTTTGGCGCAATTGTGCAAGCTCTATCCGGAGTTAAAGTTTAAAAAAATTTATATACAACTGGCACCAACAACCATTCATAATATAGAAGCACTGTCTCAGTGGATTAACGAATGTAGCAGTTGCATTACTGCTCTGCAGCAAGATAATATCAAGCTGGTTTATACCGATCATCATGTGCACCGTACATTAAAAAAATTAAAGCAGGGAACAGAATTTAGACTCAATATTGATGTAAGCCAGCTAATGCAGAATGCTGCGGCACATAGTAACCGCGACAAAAGTGATCCTGAGTCCGATTACCAGCAACAGATATTAGTGGCCAGTAATTATTTAAGCAAAGGCAAACACGAACAGGCAAATGCGGTTTTGGAACGGGCCATTATGATTGCACAAAAGCAAGGACTACATGAGGCAGTGGTGGCTGCCAGGATTATGCTGGCCCAGAGTTTAGCCGTTAAAAATAAAAAAAATGAAGCCAGGCAGCAATATGAGCTGGCATTAGCACAGGCAGGAGAAAATACTTTGCTGAGTGCCCATATCCACATGAGCTATGGAAGCTTTTTGTTGGCACATTCTGGAAAGGATGAAGCCAAAAAATATTTTGAAAAAGCAGTTAAAATTGCGGAAATCATTCCAAACGATTTTATTGCAATGGAATGTACGCGTTTATTGGGGCAGCTTTCTGAGAATAAATTATCAGGTTCCGCTAAAGCAATGGAATATTACTTGAAATGCCTGGCCATTGCAAAAAAAATGCCTTTAGAGAAAAGGCGGCAAAGTTCAATGGCATATACAGCATTGATCATGCTGAAAAAATATGGGGAAGAAAGTCCTGAGGGCAGAAAACTGGATCTGGAAATGCAGGATGATTTTGGTGCGGACTGGAAGACTGCCGCAGACATACCAAAGAACCATGCCAACCCATTGTCGTAAATACTGCTGCGTTGAAACGATCGTACTTAAAAAGAAGATTAAGCCATCACCAGAGAAACAAAAATTGACGGATGAAAAAAATAAAAGCAAGTAAGCCGAATATGTCTACCGATAGGTCACTTAGCCTGTCTGCAAGTATCACCAAAGCAGAGCCAAAAGCAGTTGGCGGCGGTGGCAGTGTTGCTGCCGGGAGTAACCCACCTGCTGTAAAAAGTCCGTTAAAGCTTTTAAAGGCAAAAAAACCAGCCATGGTAAATACGGCCGTACAGCATGTAAGTAAACATTTTGATGTGGTGTTGGCCATCGATTTTCACTGGACAACCATCCCCATTCCGCCTTCTTTCGGGATCATTCCCTTGCCTTTACCACACCCTTTTATTGGAATGGTGTTCGATCCGATGGATTACCTTCGTTTTAATATTCCCGTACCAAAATTTGCACAGGGTTTAATTGGTATGGCCAGTATACCAATGGGCGGTTCAATTTTTGTACATGGCAGGCATAAAGCCACTACAACCACCAGTGTAATGGGTGTTTTGCTTCCATTCAGGCATATTACTTCTTTACCGGTTTATTTTATTGTAAACATAGCCGGCTCTCCACATGAAGGTGAAGTATATTGGGGCTCCACTACCGTTAAAGGTCAGGGTTCAGAAATGAGTGGCTCTAACCCAGGCCAGGTACTTACCTGCTGGTGCCCGCCAATGGGCTTGAAACCTTTGCCTACCGTACCAGGAAAACTAAAGAAAAACCCACTGGCTTACTTTGCCTTTTACAGTGATTTGCTAAGCATGTATGTGCAGATTAATACGGGTAAACCTGTATTAGTAGGCGGTGAATTTGCGCCCCATAATTATACTTTAGCAGAATATATAATGCGCTTTGCTGCAATCGGCATCATGCGGGGCTTAACTAAACTAGGCGGTGCTTTATCCAAAGCTGCCTTGAGGGGCGTTAATAAATTACTTGGTAAACTTTTTAAAAACAATCCAATCTCAAAAAAACTTTGCCACTGGGGTTTGGAGCCTGTTAACTTTGTTACTGGTGCCATGTTTTTTGAATGGACCGATTTTGAATTACCAGGTGGCCAAACATTGGCATGGAACAACGTATGGCGGAGTGATAAACCTTACGCGGGCATGTTAGGCAATCAGGTTTACAACAATTACGACCTTTATATTTATCCTGATCCGGATGCTGGAATTGTAGGTTTTAGTCACCCTGATGAAAATCTGGTCATGCCTTTACCTTACATTGAAGCTTACTCAGGCAGGCATTATGACCGTGCACAACAAATCTGGATGGAGCGGCCTGATGAACAAACCTGGTTGTTGACCATCAATCAGGACATTTACACGTACAAACTTTTTGCAGATGGGGCAGATGGCGATTTTTACCGGGTAATGCGGATTGATTACCATAGCGGCAACATTCTATCTTTTCAATATCAAAAGCAATTACTCCTGCGTGTAGTAGAAAATTCCGGTCGGGTGCTCGAAATGCAGCACAACGAAGCAGGCACGGCCATTACCGCAGTTTATTATCATTATAAAAATATTAGCGATCTTTTGGTCAGCTATGAATATGACGACCGTGGAAATATGGTTAAAGTCTATGATCAGGCAGGTAAGGCCATCAGCTTTGAGTACGATACGAACAACCGTGTGGTCAAAAGGGTTAACCGAAATGGAATGGCCTATTTTTGGCAATATGATACAACAGGGCGTGTGATTCATACCGAGGGTAAAGACGGTCTTATGAGTGGATCTGTAAATTATTTCCCTGAAGAAGGTTATAATGAAGTGTATTATCGCGATGGTAAAATAGAACGTTATTATTACGATGAAAACGACCTGGTTTACAAAAAAGTAGATGCCTTAGGTGGCGAAACCTGGTACGAGCACAACCGCTACAATGAAGAAACCATGGTAGCCAGCCCTGAGGGAAAGGTAGTAGGCTATGCACACGATGAACAGGGAAATATTACGACCTACCATACCCCAGATGGTGAGCAGTACCATTATAAATACGATGAAAACAATAACCTCATTCTTCGCAGTGACCCTGCAGGTTTAAATGAAACCTGGTTATACAATAACGAAAATCAGTTGCTTAAACATGTGCAGAAAGATGACAGGATTGTTGATTTCTTTTATAACGATGGGCAGAAATTACCTGCATACTGCATTGATCATGAAGGCTATGAAATCCGTTGGACCTACAATGACCTCAACCAGCTGGTTGAATCTGTTTCGGGCGAAGGCACCAGCAGAACCTGGCAGTATGATGATTATGGGAGAATTATAAGTTTTAGCCCTGATACCTATCAGCGTACTATCTGGGAAAGAGATGATATGGGGAGAATTGTAGCGGTAAAAGACTTTGGTGAAGAAGCGCTAAGCTTCAAATACGATGCCTACGATTTGCCCGTGTATGCAACTGATGGGAATGAAGAATGGCGCATGGACTACACGCCAATGGGTAGTCTTAAAACCCAGACCAGAAGTAGCTATCCATCCGGAAAAAATATTCAGACGCTTCATTTTACGTATGACAGATGGGAAAATTTAAAAGCCATTACCAATGAAAAAGGTGAGCAATATATTTTTTTAAGAGATGCCAATGATGACGTAGTGAAGGAAATTGGCTTTGATGGGCAGGAACAAGAATACATTCGCAATCAGGATGGGCAGGTGATTAAAACCATACAAGCCGATGGAAAGGCCATTTACCATAATTATGATTTAAGTGGCAGGCTGGTTTACAGCAGGTATGAAGATGGTACCTACGAAGCCTTTCAGTACAACAAACAAGGTTTGCTGATTGCTGCAGAAAATGAACTTTCATCAGTTAATTTTAACCGGAACCCTTTGGGACTGGTAACTCGTGAAACACAGGACGGGTACCACATCAACTATCAGTACGATGCCTTTAATAACCTTATTGGGTTAAAAAGCAGCTTGGGTGCACAGATTGATTATGATTACAATGCAGATGGCTATCTCAATGGCATTAGTGCCAAAGGTAATGTTGGTGAAGCATGGACAGCAGCCATTGGCCGAAATAAAAACGGACAGGAAACTAGCCGCAGTTTAAGCGGTGGCGTTAAGGCCACTTTCGATTATGACCATGAAGGGCAGCCCATTAGCCAGAAGGTAGAAGCCAGCCGTTCCATTACGGCATTTAAGCAATATGCCTGGGGCCCAAATGATAAGCTGAATAACTGCCTGAACAGCATTACCGGAGGTAACATAAATTACCGCTACGATGCCTTTGGCAGCTTATCATCAGCCACTTATAGCGATGACGGGCAAACGATTTATAAAAATCCGGATGCTACCGGGAACCTGTATAAAACAGCCGACCGAAGCGACAGGCGTTATGATAAGGGAGGCAAGTTGCTTAAAGATGACCAATGGTATTACCGTTATGATAGCAAAGGTAACCTGGTTCAAAAAAGTAAAAGAAACATTATCGGTTTGGCAAAGGCCGAAACCGTAGAAATAGAAAACCCCGGACTTTTTGATAAAAAACTGAACTGGGAAATGGCCAATCCCGATATGCCTAAAGCGCAAGCGCTTGATATATTGCCAGATGCTGCGCCCGATTTACCGGAATGGAAAACTGGCGACTGGGCCTATGCCTGGGCAGCCAACGGCATGATGAAAGCGGTTAAAAACCCACATGGCGAAATTATTTATTTTGAATATGATGCCCTGGGCAGAAGAAAGGCTAAAATTGTTAAGGACAGGATTTATCGTTATGTATGGGATGGTAATTTGCTGCTTCATGAATGGTATTATCCGTTAAGTGAAAGGCCTAACCTGGTGGTTAACGAAGATGGCCTGCTCCGTTATGATAAGCCAGAACCTTTAAACGAAGATTTAATTACCTGGGTATATGATCAAAATAAGTTTACCCCAAGTGCCAAAATCGTTAATGGCCAATATTATTCTATCATTAGCGATTACTTGGGTACACCTGTACAGGCTTTTGATCATGCCGGTAAAAAAGTTTGGGATGCTGAGCTTGATATTTATGGAAAAATACGTAAACTTAGCGGTGATCGGGATTTTGTGCCATTTAGGTATCAGGGACAATATGAGGATGTAGAAACGGGGCTGTATTATAACCGTTTTAGGTATTATGATCCTGAAAGTGGGAATTATGTGAGTAAAGATCCGATTGGATTAGAAGGTGGATCTGCACTCTATGGTTATGTGGGTGATACAAATAGATTACTTGATGTTTTTGGTTTATCAAAAACACCAACCAGAACATTACAGAAGAATTGGTTAAATCATGTAGGTTCTAAACACATCAATCCTGACATACATCATGGTTTTCCCGAAGAATTTGCAGATAAGTTTAAAGAAATTGGTGACATTGATGTAAATAATCCAAAATATTATTATAATCTTCCAAAAGAAAGTCACACCAAAAAGCCAGGGATACATACTAATAGCTCAAGAACTGGTCAAAATTGGAATAAAACATGGGATGGTATTTTAAAAAGCACAGAACAAATGAATTTGTCAAAACCTGAGGCTAAAATCTTTCTCGAAGGCAGATTAAGAGAGCTAGCTAGAAAAGAGAGAATAAGTAAATATAACGCAAACGCTGTTAAAGGAAAATGCATTTAAATTAATATTATGTTCGAAAAAAAGAATTCAGTTTTAATTTTTGAAGAATTTGATAGTAGGATAAATAAAATCAAAGATCTAAATAAGGTGCCTGTATCAGACCCGATATATTTAAAATTTTTATCAGAATACAAAGGGCTGGAAATCACACCTGACATAGAAATATTTGGCTATGAAGATGTTCTCAATGAAAATAAATATATTGAGAAAAATTATCCAGAACTATACGATAAGATTTGGATAATTGGACGAAGTGGACAGGGAGATGAATGGTTTATTAATATAGAAAAATCAACTATTTTGTTTTACGATCACAATAATGGAGAATATGAGTCTATTGACGAATTTCTAGATTTTAATATTGATTTTCTCGTATTTCTTCAGGCCGCTTTTTTGTTTCGGGAGCTTGAAGAACAACTAGATGATCATGAGGATAATTTGCCAATAGAGATTCAAGAATTATTCGTTAGTAGTTTAGAAAAGATTAGTGATGATTTCTATTTGAAATATCCTTATAAATACTTTTGATGTTCGATCGAAGGCCTAAGATTAGAATTACTTGATCAAAAACAATTTGATTATACTTTGAATAATAACAATACAGGAAGTTATCAGCTAAATATCAATTAGACTGTTTATAATATCATAGAAAGAATTAATTTTAGTATACAAGGTATCGCCATATAATAAAAAATTATTTTTTCAAATGCCAATTGTCATGAATCATATAAAATTTACTAATATCCTTATAGCGTGTAATTGGCGATTTGAAGAAAGTCAAGTGAAGATAAATACTGCTACAGCTCAAGATACTGTAAAGGAAAGACTGTCTAAAACTCCTAGGTCATTTCTTGAATTTGTAGAGTATTTTGATCTCCTTGCCAATGCTGAAGATAATATATGGTTTATTTCAATAAAAGATTATTTTAAAGATAATATTGGAGAGGGGCTTTCATGGAATGAATTTGAATTACAAAGCCTCGAATATTCAGATGGGCAGGAGAAAGAAGATGTAATCAAATTTTGGAACGACCATTTACCGTTCATGATGTCTGTTAAGAGCGATTATGCATTTGTTGCAATTGTTCTAAACGGAGAACATAAAGGTCAAATAGTTACAGGAAACGAACCAGAATATGAAGATACGGTCACATTGGCTAATTCATTAGGGGAGTTTTTTGAAAAATACATCTTGGTATTGAAAGGAGAATTAGAAGAGCCCGCTCTGAAGCTATTTATTTAATGTACACGCATCATTTTATTTTTATATCAAAAAGTACAGAATGGATGAATTTATTAAAAGCTGATGCGGAAATTTTCTTGAGGTAAGATTAAAAAACTTAGCAGATAAGAGAGTATAAGTAATGTCTAACTCAGCTATCAAAGGAAAGTATGGTATCTAGGTTTTTGAAAAATGTAGGAGATGTATGAAATTTTTTGCTTGTCTTTAATGTATAAAATGAAATGGCGGAATTACATATTTGGGTAGCAAATTTTGAATCAGAAGAAGCTTTTGAGAAATATTTTGATCAAGTATCCTATTTGAAAGCTTGGTCAATTTATGATAATGAACCGCCAACGGGAAAAGAAGAGGATGATCAAGAGCCTGATCCAGAAATCAGGTGTCAATTTTGTAAAGAAATAGGTATAGACACTTACGATGAAGATTTTATTGTGCTGAAATATTACCATAAGCGCCAGCAGATCAATGATGTATTAAATGATGTGCCGGGAAATACATCAGCGTTTTTAAAATTATATGAGGAGAACAGTATCGATAGTATTAATGTTTTAATTGCTTATGAAAACCATGATTTAAATCAAGAATCAGCATCTAAAACCGAAAAACTAATATACCTCGGAGCAATACCGGGCTTGTCGGATAATGATGATAAAGCAAATCTAAACACACATTACCTATGGTTAGGAAAAGATGAAACATCATCATCAATTCTCGAATCTTTAAACGACGACAAACAATTGTCAAAAGATAAAATCGCCGAAATTTTAGGTATTGACAGACAGATTATCAAAGAGGTTAACTTCTACTATACTGAAAATAAAGAAAACGTTGATGAAATAATAATGACCCAAGTAGAGGATTATAATATTGCCGAACAAATGATATTAAAGGTAGATGAGTTAGGTGTCAATTCAACTACGAATCTGATGCTGGATTTGATAGTTAGTCAATACCTTAAATTTGAAGAAAATAAACATAATCTGGTTTATATTGGAAGTTTTTCAGAAGAATAAATAATTGAAATCATGATAGATCAGAAAATAATCAATTATCTAGAATAAAATGAAGAATTCAAACGATTACCGGCGTATCAAGAAAATTTTAAAAAGGTACTATTAGTATATGGAGATGATCTGAAACACTTTAGAAATTAATTTATTTTAAAGAAAAATTGCCATTTGGTGGATCGGTAACAGATAAATGTAATTTGGCGAAGGTGGCTGGTAGATACAACGAGAGCCAGCTTAAAATGATACCTTTATTTATTAAAAAAAATCGTTACGATATTATTAACGCTAATGGCAACTACAAATTTTAGAAATAGGCTGCAGCTTCCGGTTGAGGAATTAGTGGATTTCGTGGAGAACGCCTCTATTCCCTTGCACTGGGTGGATAAAAATGGAATTATTATATGGGCGAATCAGGCAGAGCTTGATGCCTTGGGCTATGTCCAGGAAGAATACGTGGGTTTGCCGATCAGCAACTTCCATGCTGATGAGCCTGTCATCAATGATATCCTCGCCCGATTGACCAATAATGAAACGCTAGTGAATTACCAGGCGAGACTCAAATGCAAGGATGGCTCGATAAAACATGTGCTGATCAATTCAAATGTATTCAGAAAGGACAATGAGTTCATTCATACCCGCTGTTTTACGCGTGATATTTCTGATATGGTGCATGAGGCACAGCGAAAGGAAGAACTTTTGCGGCGCCTGGAGGAAAGCGAGGAAAAGTTGAAGATGTCCAGGGACATTATTGCTTCCTCTTACGATGCGATCATCAGCAAGGATCTGAACAACATTGTCACAAGTTGGAACCGCTCGGCTGAAAGGACGTTTGGCTATACTGCAGAAGAAATGAACGGAAAGCCCCTGGCTATTCTATTGCCTGTTGACCGACTGGACGAAGAGCAGGAAATATATAACAGGTTGAGGGCGGGAGAAGTTGTGCAACATTTTGAGACCCAGCGGGTAACTAAGGATAGGAGGACCCTGGACGTTTCCTTGTCTATTTCTCCTATCAGGGATAAAAGCGGGGAACTCATTGGCCTTTCAAAAATCGTTAGGGATATTACCGAAAAAAAACAGGAGGAAAAACGAAAAAGTGCGTTTGTTAGTTTTGTGAGTCATGAGCTTAAAACACCACTGACCTCAATTTTGGGATTTGTACAGCTAATGCTCTCCAGGGCGAGGTCAGCAGGCAATGTGTTTGATATTTCGGCGCTAAGCAAGACAGAATCTCAGGCCAAACGGATGGCAACCATTGTGCATGACTTCCTGAGCGTTGACAGACTAGAAGCAGGTAATCTGGGACTATCGAAAACGGTCTTTTCATTTGATGGGCTGGCAAATGAGATTGTAGATGAAATGGTGGTTTTATCTCCCAAACATCATATCACGTATAGCTCGTGCGGAAATGTCAACGTTCTTGCAGACCGCGAGAAGATAGGGCAGGTGTTGAGCAATCTGATTACCAATGCAGTAAAGTATTCTCCTAAAGATAGTTCGGTTTCAGTCCGGTGTGAAATCGCAGGATGCTCACTAAGTGTAGAAGTGGCAGATAACGGGATCGGCATCAGTGAGAAGGATCAAGTGCATTTATTCGATAGGTATTACCGGGTTGAACATGAATTTTCCCAATCGGTATCCGGTTTTGGCATCGGCCTATATCTTGTTTCGGAAATCTTGCGCCTCCATGGAACTAAAATCGATCTTAAAAGTGCTTTAGGCGTGGGATCGAAATTCTCGTTCAGCCTTCCCTTGGCTAAATAAAGCGTCTTGTATGTACCTAACCAATGTTAAAACGGCTATCTTTTATACGCTTTGAGCTATTTTGGGAGGATTTGTCTTGCGATACGGATGCGTGTTTAGACCGTACCGATCGGAATGTTCATTTCCCGGACGATCTCTTCGTATTTATGGCCCTCAAAATATTTAACGAACGGCACGCGGTATTTAGGTTCCAGTATTGGTATGACCGGATATTTTGGAAACACTTTCAATTGGTACACCATTCAACAGCGTAACGGTAGTGGCAAAGGTGTGGCGGGGAAACATGCGAGGTCAGTTTCTTTTTTATTCCGCACAGCAAGCAACCTCTTTTAAATATTCATTCATCTTCTGACTGCCTGGAACGGGGAGGAGCGACCCTTGTAATTGCCCTTTAAACGGGGTTTGCCCACCAATCAAAAGGAAACAGGATTAGCCACGAGGTATTCCCGGAATAAACAATTCTTAACCATAAAAGAACAATAACGGATTGATATTTAATCATGAGTTAACAATAGCAGTCTTAGTTTTGATACTAAATTCAGAAAGATAATGTCAAAACGCTCAAACCCTTTAAAAAGATCCGTTTATTACTGCATCTGTGTGATTACGCTGTTTTTTATACTTCCTTCCTGCAAAAAAGCTGAGAGAAAGCCCGATTACCCTGTAGGAAGTAATGAAAATATCAACACCTGGATACTTGATAGCCTTAAGCGTTATTATTACTGGAATGAACAGTTACCTTCCAATCCGAATATCAGTGTTTCACCAAAAGATTTTTTTACTTCCCTTCGTAATCCATCTGATCGGTTCTCTTCCCTCAATTTGCCTGGCGATGCCACCACTACCACACCAAGCAACAGAAATTTCGGGTTTGATTATACAACTGTAAGCGACCAGAACAGCACCAAAGTTATTGGAATTATAAAAATGGTTTTAAAAGATTCCCCAGCTTCGAGGGCGGGTTTAACGCGCGGAGATTACATCAGCAAAATAAACGGCAAAACGTTAACATTGACCAATAGCCAGGCTTTACAAGATGAAATATTAAACAGTGACAGCTTTTCGATGGGCCTGGCAGAACTGAAGAATAATATCTGGACAGATACACGCACCATTGAAATTGCTAAAGGTATAATCGTCGATCAAAAAGAAATTAGCAGGGTGATAGCAAGCGATGGAAAAAAAATCGGTTACCTGTATTTTATAGATTTTAATGTCGGTCTCGCAAGCTCCCTTCTCCCGGTTTTTAGCAATTTTAAAGCACAGGGTATCTCCGATCTGATCCTCGATCTCCGTTATAATGCAGGAGGGCAGGTAGCAGAAGCGGCAGGAATTTGCACAATGATCCCTCAAAACGTATCTTACAATCAACCTTTTATTGTTTATAAAGGCAATAAAAATGGTGCAACCAAAACAGAATCTATCGGCATTGCCGCTACTTTTGATCGCACGGCAAATTTTAATACGCTCCTTCAACAAAACCTTGGTCTCAACCGGGTCTATGTACTATCAACAGCAGCTACAGCATCGGCTGCCGAAGTCATGATTAATAACCTCAAACCTTTTATTCAAGTGATCCAGGTTGGTGAAAAAACAAGGGGTAAAGACGAAGCTTCATTCAGAATATTTGATGCGAGGAATCCTAAACAGGTTAATTGGGAAATGCACCCCATTGTTTATAAGTTATTTAATGCACAGGGAAATGGAGCATACAGCACAGGGATTAGCCCTGATGTGGTGGTGAATGAACTGAGCACTTTACCATTATTGCCAATGGGCGATCCGGAAGATCCTTTGGTGAAAATAGCCATTTCAAAAATTACAGGAAAAGCCGGTAAAACCAGTATTGGCATAAATAAAGTCCTTTCCGGAGGTTTTCAGCCTGGAAATATTTTAATGGATTCCCGCATGCAGGCAACCCAAAACAGCACGGTTATTACACATCAGTAAGATAAAGAAAAAGGTTTCATTGTGTTAACATTAACTTTAAACACGACAGCTAACTTGCCCTCATAACCGCTACTCATGGAAAAGTTGGAAAGCTTTAAAAATGTAAAACTCCTGAATGATGTCAGAAATGGCGATTCAGTTGCTTTTAATGAAATCTACCACAAATACCGTCAAAAAATATATGGTTATGCGCATCACTTTACCCGATGCAGAGAAGCGGCTGAAGAACTTACGCAGGATACTTTTGTAAGGCTTTGGGAAAACAGGGCTAAAATAGATCCGGAAAGAAATTTCGATGCTTTTCTTTATACCCTTATTCGCAATAATTTCCTTACAACGCTACGTAAAAAAGCAAGAGAAAAAGCTTACAGCCATGAAAATTTAAAACAAGAGCAGTCTTTTAATGCCATTGAAGATGAACTGAATGCCAAAGAATCTGAACGCCTTGCAAAAGATGCGATCGAAACCTTCTCTCCACAGGTAAAAAAAATATACCTGATGAGCAGACATGACCACCATACACACGAAGAAATAGCACAGCTGATGGGGATTTCAAAAAACACCGTCAACAATCACCTCAAAAAATCGCTGGGCGTTATGCGCAAATATTTTAGAACCTATTCTCCGGAAACCATATTATCATTAATCGCACTTATTTGTTGCTAATCCTTGCTTTAGCCATTTACTAGAGATGTAATGCCCTTTAAGGGCATTTTTGTTTTACAATATTAAATATCTGGTAAGCATTCCATATTAAATCAGGAGATAAAAATAAAACACTGATAAACAGCTGTTTGCATTTTATTTCAAAATAAATTCAATTCGGTATAGCTGTATCTAAAGTTTCGGGCATATATACCATAGTGCACCGCATTAAGAACTACGATTAAAAGTGAAACAAGAAAACATTAAAATATTATTTGAGCGCTATCTAACAGGTAAAACAACTCAGCAGGAAGAAAAAATCCTGATGGATTACCTGGCAGATGATGCAAATGAAGACAGCGAATTTCATGCGGTGATGGAAAATGCATGGAAAAAACAAGCTGAAAAAACCGATTATTCTACAGAAGCTAATCAAGGGCTGGCCAAAATCTGGGATAAAATTGAAGCACAACAGAAAAGAAGCAGTTGGCTATCTCCTATATTAAAATATGCTGCTGCCATTGCGGTAATCATTTCTGCTACATTGGGTTGGTATACCTACCAAAAGGCACAAAAGCCGGCACGAAACGCCATCACTCTTTTAACAAAAATGACCTTAAAGGGTGAAAAAGTTAAACTGGTATTACCTGATAGTTCGGTGGTATACCTCAGCGCCGGAAGTAAGCTGGTTTGGCCTTCTCATTTTATTAAGGGGAGCTTAAGGAATATCAAACTGGAAGGAGAAGCTTTTTTCGAAGTAAAACGTGATCCCTCCAGTCCTTTTATTGTACACAGCGGAACCATGCAGACGCAGGTTTTGGGCACCTCTTTTAATATTTATGCCTACCCTAAAGACCATACCTTTAGCGTAGCGGTACGAACCGGAAAAGTAAAGGTATCTGCAAACAGCAAAGGGAAATTAAAACAACTCTCGCTGCTTACCCCTGGTATGAAACTCTTATACCATTTAAAAGAGCAAAATTATAGTGTGGGTACTGCAGGCATTGCCGATGTAAATGCATGGGTTAAAAACAGTTTTGTTTTTAAAGATGCCACCCTCCCGAATATACTGCTATCCTTAGAGCGATATTATAATGTAAATATTGAATTAAAGAGCAACAAACTTTCACAATGCAGGTTCAATGCTACTTTTTCTAACAAAAGCATTAACCATGTAATGGAAGAAATTCACATTATGAGTGGAAAACACATTCAATATAAAATAGACACTGTTACTAAAAAAATTACCGTATGGGGGGAGGAATGCCAATGATGGGTTAGCTACTTTATGGCGCAACAAAAAATGCGCAAACATGACCGGATGATACCTATGAAAACAAAATTAAATCCCTTAACATAAACAAGGAGCCGGATTGCTCGAACAACCCAGCTCCTCAACAAAAGTTTTTAACCCGTGAGAATTAAAAAACATCTTGAACCTATTCAAATAGGATTTTACGAAAATATAAAAAAGTATTTTATCAATCTGAATTACCGGCAAGGATTCGCTACGCTACTGCTCTTTACCTTTGTATTTAACCAGGTAACGGCAAAAAATTTAACTCAGACAGCAGCAGCAGCAGGCAATTTAAGTCTTAAAATAACCGAATCAAGTATTCCGGAAGCGCTTAACGTACTGGAAAAAAAATCTGGCTTTTCGATCAATTACAATAAGTCAATCTTTGGCCAGAACGCTAAAATAAACCTCGAGGTAAAAAACATGCCCTTCGAGCCTATCCTTAAAAAAATACTTTCGGGTACAAGAACAGCTTACCGCTTTGCAGATGCCAATACCATATTGCTTTATAAACTTCCGGATCCGGTAAAGCCTGGCCAGATATCCGGAAAAATATCCGATGAAAAAGGAGAGACCCTTCCGGGTGCTTCGGTTAAGATTATTGAAACGGGTAAAGCTACCCAAACAGCAAGCGACGGAAGTTATAGTTTAAGTGCAGCACCAGGAAGTTATACCTTAGAAATCAGTTACATTTCTTTTGCTACCCAACGCATTAGCGAAGTCATTGTAAAGGCCGATCAAAACACGCCGCTGAACATTTCCTTAAAACCTGACACGAAGGGTTTACAAGAAGTTGTGGTAACCGCCAGCTATAAAAAAGCATCAGTTGAAGGTTTATTAACCCGACAAAAAAATGCATCGGAGATTAGTAATGGAATCAGTGCCGAACAAATTTCGAGAACACCAGACCGAAACATTGGCGAAAGTTTAAAACGCATTAGTGGGGTGAGCACTATTGACAATAAGTTTGTCATTGTGCGCGGAATCGGCGAACGTTACAATTCGGCTCAATTAGATGGTGTGACCCTCCCAAGTACCGAAGCACAGACCCGTAACTTCTCTTTCGATCTAATTCCTTCCAATCTCGTTGATAATGTGGTCGTAAGTAAAACGGTTACTCCAGATATGAATACAAGTTTTGGTGGTGGGTTGATCCAGATCAATACCAAAGATATACCCACTGAGAACTTCATCAGTTTTACCGCAGGTACTGCTTACAACGACCAAAGTACAGGTAAGGATTTTTTAAGCCACAAGAGAGGCAAATATGATTATTTAGGCTTTGATGATGGCAGAAGGGATTATCCAGAAGGTTTAGAACATACCGTTAAAACCGTTGCTCCCAACAACACACTTACTGAGGCAGATTATGAAAAAAAAGTAACTGATCAGAGCAAGAGATTTACGCAGGATAATGTGAGCGTTTATAAATATAAAACTGCTCCGTCGCAAAATTATCAGTTCACGATAGGGCGTTCAATAAGTTTAGATACCGCTAAAAGTAATAAATTCGGTTTTACCGGCTCGCTGAGTTACCGCAATACACAAAATATCAATATCATCGAAAATCAGAACAGAAGTGATTGGAATCTGGCATATCCTAATAACAATGGAGCGTCGTACAACTTTAACACCACACTAGGAGGAATCTTGAATTTCGGTTTACAATTGGGTAAAAACAGGTTTAGCTTCCGCAATACTTATACTCACCTGTACGACAATAGTATGGTAAGGATTACTGGCTTTAATAAGGACGAAAGCAATTTCAAACTTCCACCAAACCGTATCCAGGAAACAGAAGATCCAACATACACCAACCTGCTCCAAAATAAATTGAGTGGACAACATCAGTTAGGAACAATAAAACTAGAATGGGATATTGCCCGTACCAATATCAACAGGGAAGAAAAAGATCTGGTAATTGCTTCTAGTTTTCCAAAACTTATTGGGAATGAATACCAATATTTTTATGGTTACAATCTTTCTACTCAAATAGAAGTGATGCCCATGTCGCGGCACCATTATCAAAATGAAGAAGGGCATTATTCCTGGAACCTATCGGCTACAATCCCTTTTAAATTTAAAGAAATACGTAACAGTCTAAAAACAGGATATTTCGGCAACCGTAAAAAGGCCGACTTCAATTGGCAGATCGCCTCTTTTTCAGGCAGCAACAGGCTTGCAGACAGTTTAAAGTATATTCCCGTTGGCGAAATGATAAATCCCGCAAACATTGGCTTCGATAAATACTTCTATTCTGTTAATCCGTACTTTTTAGATAATTACGAAGGCAAAAGCAATACACATGCCGGATACATTATGTTAGACAACCGTTTACGGGATAACTTGCGTTTGGTATGGGGGCTGCGTGCAGAATATTACCTGTATAAAGAAATTAAAAACGGCTATAGCAATGCTCAGTCGCAAACTGTTTTCGATCTAAAACCCGACCGTAAATGGCAATGGTTACCTTCTGCCAATCTTACCTATAGTCCGGTTAACTCAATTAATATCAGGGCTGCAATATCAAGCAGTGTAATCCGTCCAGAATTGCTGGATAACAGTCGTTTTTTTAGATACAGTCCCTATTTAGACGGACAGTTTGGCAATCAAGGATTATATAGTACACGTATTGATAGCTATGATTTTAAAACAGAGTGGTTTCCTGGCCTTGGAGAAATTATTTCGATAGGTGGATATTATAAATATTTTGATAAACCCGCTGAAATTACGGTAAATACAACCAGTGGTAATTTTACCTATTACACTAAAAGCGCTGATTGGGCTAAAGTTTATGGATTAGAATTCGAATTACGTAAAAATCTCGGCTTTATTAGCGATATAGCGGTTGCAAACAGGTTTGTGGCATATGGGAACATAACCCTACAAAAATCTGAGGTAAGAAGCACTTACTTAATCGCAGATCCTTTAAATCCATCTGGCCCGAATATCCAGGCACCTATCAATCAAAAACGTGCGATGTATGGACAGGCACCTTACCAGCTTAATGCAGGTCTTCAATATACCGACAACCACTTCAGTTTTAATATTGCATACAATAAATCTGCTTTTAAAACCTATATCGTAAGTGATAAACCTGTTGATATTGAATACGAGAAACCACGCGACCAGATAGATGCCCAGCTTGCCTATAGATTTTTGAAAAACAAACTTGAAATAAAATTTAACGCGGCCAACCTGTTAAACAGGGCTTCAGTTTTTTACCGTAATACTGCCAGCTATGAAGCTAATCCAGAATATGTGGCTGGAAAAAGTGATGAAAGTGATTTTATGCGGTTAAAACCAGGTTTTAGTAATAACTACGATGAAGGAGACCAGATCATATTTAAACAAAAATTTGGCCGCACCTATAGTACCTCTATTACCTATAATTTTTAAATTAATGCGAATAGTAAATATGGTTAAACATTTTAAAAGGAAAGGAGGAGCAATTGTTTCCTAAAGGACAAAAAAACGAAAGGTTGTACTAGAACCTTCCGTTTATACCGATAATTTCTTGTGGAAGTCGGTGCAATCCAGGAATAACCCTGAAATCTATCTGATCATACTGTTAAAACCCAAGGGGCATTAACAGGCTGTTCTTAGTTAATTCGACATGAAATGCTAAGATAAAAAAAATCATCCCATTTGGATATAAACACGCTTTTATTTTCTATAAAAAAAAGAAAAATTGCCTGTACATCTAAATGATTGTAAAAAATCATCCTAAAACGTGGATCCTAAAATAGGTCCTATGAAAAACGAAACCATCATGATTATTCCTTTATCATTAAATGAGATAAACAAATCATGGTTGCTTCATCAACGTTGAAAAAAATTAAAAACCATGAAAAATTTTAAGAAATTAATCGGTCTTTTATCCGTTGTTGCTGTTTCCTTTACAGCTTGTAAAAAAAATGAAGGTGGTTCAGCCTCATTTAATAACCGCAGCACTTCAGCAGCAGATTATTCACAATCATCATTGCCAGTAGTTGGCGTTAGCGGAGACATTACCGGCTCTGTTACCTGGACAGCAGGAAATGTTTATGAATTGAGTGGTGTGGTAACCGTTAGAAATGGTGCAACTTTAACCATTGAAGCAGGTACTTATATTAAATCGAGTGTAAATATAGCAGGTGTACAAAATGGTGTATTGGTTATTGCAAAAGATGGCAATATTAACGCTGTAGGTACCGAATCAAATCCTATAGTATTTACTAGTCGCAACTTATTAGATGGCAACGCAAGCACAACAGGAACTCCTGGCGATTTTGGTGGTGTAATTATTTTAGGTAATGCAAGAATAAATGTTGGTGATAAACTGATTGAAGGTTTAGCTGATCAGCCTCAATTTCACTATGGGGGAACAAATGATGGTGATAACCGTGGTACTTTTCAGTATGTACGTATTGAATATGCTGGTTTCCAATTGGCACCAAACGTTGAGGTTAATGGTTTAACTTTAGGTGGTGTAGGTAATGGCACTACAATCGATCACGTTCAGGTTTCTTATGGCCTTGACGATGGATTTGAATTCTTTGGCGGAACAGTTAGCCCGAGTAATTTAGTTGCTTTAGCATCTGATGATGATCAGTTTGATTTTGACAACGGTTTTACAGGCGTATTGGCAGATGCAGTAGCAATTGCTGATAAAAATTCTACGCATAGCACCAGTGGTGGCAATAGCGATTCAAATGGTATCGAATCTGATAACAATGCCCCTGCAGAAGATGCTTCTTTTAGCTTAACTCCAAAAACCCATCCTGTTTTAGTTAACGTAAGCATTTTCGGAACTGAAAACACCAGCAGCATAGCAGGTTTAGGTTACCGTAATGGTATCCGTGAGCGCAGAGGTTCTGAAGTTGAATTGGCAAATGTAATCGTATCTGGTTACAATACAGGCATCGCATTTGATGCAGATGCTCCTGCTGGTCCTTCAATAATTACAAACACTTCTGTTCATGGTTTCGCTAATTCAGTAACTGTTGCATCAGGTAGCTTTAGTGATGGTGGTGGCAATTCATTTACTGTTAATGCCTCAAATGCAGATTCATTTGGAGTTAGTCAGCCATGGTACAACACACCAGGTTCTCCATCTACAGTTACGCTGCCAAGCTGGGCGAATAGCTGGACAAAACTTGTATTCTAATTTTTTTCTCTCTTAATGAAGGAGGCTATACCTAAGGGTATAGTCTCTTTATGATCAAACAGCACAATGCTGCCTTAATGACAATTATCCACAATATGAAACTAAAAATTTTTACCTTATCATTTCTTTCTGCTATTATTTTGCTAGGCTTATCCTGTCGCAAGCCAGAACTTCTTGAGCCAGAACAACCTAAAGTTATTCAGTTTACAGTAACAGGCAGCACCACGGTTGATTTAGAATACCTTTACAGAGATAGTATTATTGCCACAACAAAAGCCGGTACCGGTGAAATTAATGTAAAAACGCTACTTTCGGTAAATGATCAGAATGCCGTACTGCAGGTCAGAAAAAAAGGAAGTACAGAAATTGTTTTGAGCAAGGCAGTTATGCCTGCTCCTTTCAATCAAAACATCATCATTTATTATGATGGTACCAAAGTATATGATCAGGCCATTTCTTTACTAATTAAGGGTTATGCCTTAACCGGAGAGCTTGAATTTTTATTGGATGGAAATATCATCCTTTCTAAAAGCGGAGCGGTAGATAACCGATCTTCTGTTTTAATCAATAACGGTACTACAAGAGAAATTCAGATTAGAAAAAAAGGCGAAACGGTTGTTTTATTTACAAAAAAAATAGAACCAGGCAACCCACAGCAAAATATCCAGTTCTTTTTTGATGGTACAAAGATAGCCGATAATGTAAAGCTCGATCCACCTGCAAACCCGGCAAATATGATGATTAGTGCCAAATTTGAAACCAAATACCCTGCACAATTTAAAAATGTTGATGTGGATATTGTTTTCTATGCCAACAATCAAACCACAAAGGTAGTTACAAAAATTACACCTGAAATCAGATTTACACTATCTAAAGACGGTAGTTTTAACAAAATCGAACTTCCTCCTTTGCCAGGCCCTAATTATATATACAGTTTTGATATCTTTGAAAAAGGCACCAATACAGTACCATACTCTAGTTTAACTACACCATTAATTACTTCCGGATTTCCTTTTGTTGCGAATAACGGTCGTTTTGGAATACTTAATTTTGAGGCAGGTAAATCTAAATTGTTCATCATAAGAGATAAAAACAATTTAATAACCACTACGCCAAGAGGCACTGCCCTGTCTGGAGAGTTGACGGATTTATCTCAGTATTTTCAATAAGATTAATTCAGTTTGTGTATAAATGGGGAGCCAGAGCGGTAATCCCCATTTTTTATTTAAATGAGGTCAGAAATTAGAAAAGCTTACTAAAACACTTGCTAAGTTATTTTGCAGGTTTCATTACAATCCATCGGTTACGCATGCAGCCGTAGCATCGATAGCGTTTTATAGGCAACCAAAATAAAATTATTTTCATAAACATAGTCCGCGGAATCCTTTCAAGATCTGAGCTATCGCCTTTTCCGCAAGGGCATAATTTTGATAGATTAGCTTCACTATTAAGTTGGCTGTTTATTGTCATAAAATAAAAAATTCAAAAAGATCATGAGAGAAGAAGAATAAAGTTGTGTAATAAAGATACGGAACCTATATTAACTAAGTGTAAAGCCAGGATTTAGCTTTTTACATCCCTTATAATTTAGCGATTTCACCCTGCTACTTGTTTGCTCCTGAACCCATTGTCCAAAAATATCTTGCATTGATGTCGGTTTCCGTTTTGTGGTGGACAGAAATGGCTATGAAGATTTTTGGCATGATGAAAGCCTAAAGAATGTTTAAAAAAAATAGAATTCTTATGGAGCAAGCTTGTCCGGCAAGCCGAAGGTAGGATTATAATCTTGTCAAGGGCTGGGCGCCGCCTGGGCAGAAACATGCAATGATTAGAGAGGTGTTCAAAGATGGTCTCACATTTAAGAATGGGATGTTTAGAACACCTTCTATTAATCGAAACTTAAATTGTAACAAACTGTTAATAAAGCAAATAGGGTTGCTCGAAATCGAGCAACCCTATGAGTATGAGAAGTCATTCTCCTTATGCGGAGAGTGGGAGGAACTGAACCCAGTCTTTAAATCTCGCTCTATATGATTTAAAAAACACTTTTGATAATTGACTCACCGAATCACTCACCTGTACTTTCTTAACTGCAAATGCTATTCAATAAAGATAGAAATTTTATAATTAAAAGTAGACTTAATCAACGATGTTAATAGCAACACACTTGGCTACTGGTTATACAATCTAGTAACCATATTCTCGATAGAACCGAAGGCAGTCGAACCTTTCGGTTTATGTGTTTGTAAATCAGTTTAATCTAGCTCTATTTATGCCTTAAGGCACCAAAAACTCATCTTTATTTTTTAAATGCAAAAGCTTTGAACTCAATGAACCTCTTCACCGATATCCGTTCCTGGAGGCAAATTCATCAGCACAACCTGAAGGTGCTTGCCTGTATAAATTACTTTTCTAAAGTTTGTATTTTCAAGCGTTTCGCTTTCAATACTGCTTTTGAATCCTTTCATTTTATCCTGATATTAGGTTTAAAGAAATGGCCCTGAAAGGCCGTTTTAGTGCTTGTGTAGTGAAAAAGATTATGAAGACATAAGGACATCTTTTCTTTCCTTAATTCTTCCTTGCTGATTCTCCTGAGGCAAACCTTCTGGAGTTGCTACATTTGACTGGAGGAATTTAGTTGTCAGATTTAACTAGAAACTTTTAAATTTGATTATATGAGCAAACGAGTATTTGATGATTCCTTCAAAAAAATGGCTATAGATTTATCTAATAGCCGAGGATCGGTGAAAGAGGTTGCAGATGAGCTTGGAATAAACGATAGCCTTCTGAGTAAATGGAGACAGCGTGAGTCGGAGCCCAAACAGAGTCC
>NZ_WKKH01000055.1 GCF_009674725.1 Pedobacter petrophilus
CAAAAAAGGGAGCAGAAAACATAGTTTCTAACTCCCTTTTTTAAACAATTTTATGGGTGGACTTTTTCAGTGCCCTCGAAATTTCGAAGCCTTTTTCTTAGTATTCCCAAAGTCCTTGTTCGTAATCAAGAACTGATTTTTTAATTCTTTCAGATTCATATAACCTTTGTTTAGGATCGGCTATAATATCTCTTAGCTTATTATCGCCCGGATTAGATTCTTTAACAATGTAGCTGCTAAATAAACGACGGATGAAGAAATCATCGAAACTTAAGGTAGAAGCATCATTATTGGTATTTACCAAACGTTTTTTAGTTAAGATTTCCCTTGCTTCGGGATAGTAAACCCAAAATACCGGTTGCCACTGTTTTGAAGACTCGATAAATTTCATCGGCGCAATACCAACAATACGAGGCTCAAAAATAGAACGTTTTACATCGAAAATCCAATCTTCTTTAATTCTGAATTTTAAAAATGATTCTGGATTAAGATCGTTGGCAACAGTTCTGACCGTACCTGCTTTCGAATCCGTAACTTCAACTGTTCCAGCCGCCTGCATCATTGCAGAATCTGCAGTCATTGGGTTTGTAAAAGCATCATCTTCGTTATTTAAGCTATCAAAAGGAGAATAAGCACTAAGTTCTTCAGATTTTATGGCAGAAATCAATACGTCGATCAATCTAGACTTCGGAGACCTCAATGCAGAGTTCACCGTATCACGCAAATCAATTTCTCTCCAAATCCGTTTAGCATAGAAAACATCCTCTTCACGTACATCTGCCAGGGGAACCATCTCCGTGCTATCTATGTCTTTACGTGCATAAAAGCCATCCTTTGGTGGAACCTTTAGTTTTTTCTTTGCTGTTTTAACAGGTGCTTTCACTGTATCCGCAGGCGCAGTAGCTACAGTTCTTTTTGGCGCTAACTTCGTTGGCTTTTTCTGTGCAAAAGCAAGCGTAGTAAATAATGCTAAAACAGCGATGCTTAAAATCCTTTTCATCTTATTCTTATTTAACAGTGAATGCTAATGAAGGTAATACGTTCTGACGCCCATCTGGACCAACAGAAACAATATCTTCAAAAAAGACCCTTGTTCCGGGAGTGATGGAGTTGATTGCCGCTCTCACCTGACCAGCGAAACTTCCACCACTACCTGAAATTGTAATGGCATCAGAACGTGGTTTAATGATCGTTAATTTATAACGCTGAATCTTAAATTTTACATCAAATGGAAAATCATCAAGATCTGCTTCAATTTCACTTTCGCTTTTTAATTGTACAGATGCTACGTCTCCGCCAGATCTGCCGCCAACTTTAGCAATTGGTTTTGGAATGGCTTTAACCCTAAATTTCTGTGAACCAAGACTAACCGTTTTACCTGCATTAGATGCACTAACATTAATAGAAACTTCCTGACCAACCTGGCTACCAGCAAGACTTACGTTGTAGTTTCCATTTGAGCCTGACATTGATCCGGATGAAATAGAAGCTTTGATACTTTCTAATGGAAATCCTGCTGCCGAAACGGTAAATGGATTCGGAATACCAGCATAAATCACATTCATTTTAGTAGATGATACGGTGGCTGACGGTTTTGCAACCTGATATTTTTGTGGCTGAGTTTTGTACTCTTTCACCTGACCATCAGTTTGACGAACCCTAACCGTACCTACCCAGGTAAACTCGCCAACGCTGCCTGTTCTACCAGTGTAAGTTCCTTTTCCCTCTTTGATAGATAGTTTATTTCCGTTTACAGTAATATCAGGAGTTGATCTTGAATCACTGGCCGTTAAAAATACTTCTGCAGTGTAAGGTTGACCTTGAATGACGTATGATGTCGGCGCAACTGCTACCGCAGCAAACTGATCAAGATTAACCTGAGCCTTATCCAGGTTTCCAAACAATTTCTTCACCACTTCTGCTTCTGCATTTTTTGTATCCGCCTGAAGTTTAGTTAAAACAGTCATGGCAGCAGTTAATGGCGTACCCTCACCGAAGTAAGTTGCCTGCCAGTTGCCTTTTCTTTTACGTTCAGGATCTTTCGCTTCCAAAGAAAAAGCAACGTTAGCCCTGTCTGCAGGATCAAGTAAAGAAATTAATTTCTCACGAGTGGCATTAATTTTTGCCTTCAATTTATCTGCTTCACCTTTGTTGATCATAATATCCTGAGCAATGTCAAGATTATCTCGGTTAACAAGGTCTCCGGTTTCGGGATTTATACCATCACCAGCTACAGTAAATTGTTTTTTAATATTATCAATATAATTATTCAACTCATCAGCAGCGGCTTTAGCTTGTTGCGCCTTTTCATATATAGGTTGTGCACGAGCTGGTTCTTCTTTCAGTTTCGAATTTTCAAAAGCCGAAAAAAGTTGATTGATACTGGAGTTTACATTGTTTTTTGACGTATCCAAACTATCATTGATATTTTTGAATGCATCTAAAACAGTATCTGATACGTTTAAGGCCAGCATAGCCAACAATACCAAATACATGATATTGATCATCCGCTGCCTTGTTGTTTCTTTTCCGCCTGCCATGTTTATGTAGCTTTTTCTTTAAATTAAAACTTAAACAAATTATAGACGTGGGCCATTCATAGCCGATAGCATATTGCCGTATATTGCATTTAATGATGACAAGTTTTTAGCCAGCTTGTTCACTTCTTCTTTAAACTGTTTCGAATCTTCCATAGATTCGTTAAAGTTTTGCATGGTTAGCGACAAGCTTGAATAAAATTTATTCATAGATTTTAAATGAGCGCTTGAATCTTGTAACTCTAATTCATAAACAGCATTTAAAGCCGATAAATTTTTAGATAAATTATTTACCTGGTCATGGTAAGCCTGAGAATCTACTTTGCTATCGCCCATGGCTTTCAGGTTGGCTGTTGCTTTTTCGAAAGATGCGCTTAAATTATCAAAACCGGCAGAAGCTGTTTTTACTTTACTGGTAAATTCGTTTGTAGCTGTAGAAGCATCTACAACATTTGAAATTGCGGCAACCTTATCGCCAAATGTGCGTAATCCTGTTCCTAAGCTTTCAATCAACTCCGGACCAACTTTGGCATCACTTAACATTTTATCTAACGCCGCTGTATTTCCTGGTGCTGCTACTGTAGCAACAGGTCTGGCAGATGCTTTCGGTAGTTCTCCGGTAAAATCTGCTCTAAGTTCCGGATAAACCCTGTCCCATGCAGGCTCTGGTTCTGGTGGAAAGAATCCAGTTAAAAAGAATAAAATTGCTTCTATCCCGAGTCCTACTCCAATCATGTAACTACCGTAAATTCCACCAATATGCAGAATCTTGAATAGTGCTCCAACGATTACAATACTTGCTCCCCATGAAATCGCTACGTGTAACCAGCCTGGTTGTTTTTTTGCTGCCATAAAATTTGATGTTTTCTTTAAGTTTAGTTTGTTTGGTTTAGTTTCTTAAGTCAGTACCGGGATAAGATGATACGCACCTGAAACCGATATATGATCTTTGTGTATCCTGATACTCGTAAGTAGATACGGCATTTTGAAGAAAATAGCCTGTATCTTTCCAGGAACCTCCTTTTACAACTTTTCTTTTTAGGTATTTGCTGTCATTCGGCCCCGCAACATAGGTAAAGTTCGGATTTAAATCATGAAGCAACGGTGATGCACCTTTATTGTAGGCTGTTAATGTCCATTCAGAAACATTACCAGACATATTGTAAAGGCCATAATCATTCGGGAAATAAGACCTTACGCCAACAGTATAAATTCCTCCATCGCTTGAATAATCTCCACGGCCCGGTTTAAAATTAGCCTGTAAGCAACCTTTGGTATTTCTGATGTATGGCCCGCCCCAGGGATATTTCGTCTTTGTATTTCCACCTCTGGCCGCGTACTCAAACTCGGTTTCTGCAGGTAATCTGTAATCAGATCTGGATCCGGTTGGCATTTTCCTCGCTTGCGCAACGCCGTCATATAATCTTGTTCTCCAGTGAGAAAATGCTTTAGCTTGTTCCCAGCTAACACCAACTACGGGATAATCATCATATGAAGGATGATTGTAATAACCGCGAACCATCGGATCGTTTTGAGAATAAGAATAATCCGTTTTCCAAACCATGGTATCCGGGTAGATGGCGATGTTATAACGATCAATATAATCCTGACGCTTGCTATTTGGATTTTTATGCCCTAAAGCAGCCTTATCCATATTCAACTCGGCATAGTTATATTCAAATTTACGAACATCGAATTCTTTTCTGCCAGGTAAGGCATCTAAACCAGAATAATACATTCCATCTAGCTGAGCAGCCTGAGCGCCTGCGCCGCCTTTACCTTTATTGCGCCAGATATTTGCGCCATTGGTTCCAACAGCTTTCCAATTAATGTATTTTTCGCCACCAAGTGCGTCAGCATTTTTACCCTTTGGATTCATCATAAATTGCTGGGGATTGCCCATCATCGAAATCGCAATAGAATCTCTTACCCAATTCGTAAACTGGCGGTATTCTGCGTTAGAAATTTCAGTTTGATCCATAAAGAATGCACTAATGGTAGTCATTCTGCTTGGCCCGTTTTGAGAAAATGTAATATCCTCATCAGACCCTCCCAAAGGCGTATGCCCAGGTGGGATATAAACCATTCCCAATGGGATACGGTTATTTTTGAATTTCCGGTTATAAGCCCCCACTAACTCGCCCTGGCCCCCATGGCCACAACTAGATAGCAATACACTTATACCCATAATGGCTAGAAGGTAGATTTTCTTCATATTATTTATAGTGTTTGCACAGCACAGTTAGGAGCAATCTTATCAAAAATCAATACAATTATCAACAAATGCAAATATTTTGACTTAAATAGTTTACTCTTAGGCAAGTGATACTCTTTTTAGAAGTATTGCCCATCTAACCACAAGCAGATTAAAGACGTAACGCTCTGATTACAAAAAAGTTACGCCTTTTTTATGTTGACTTATAAAAAATATGGATGGTCTTATTTATTAGATACTTTAATATAGTTCTCAATAGCCATAGTCATTGATGGAACACCCGGGGTAGGTGCTGCAATATCAACGATGAGATCCATATCTACACAGGCTTTACTGGTATTTGTACCAAAAGCAGCGATACGGGTATTGTTTTGTTTGAAATCAGGGAAATTTTTAAATAAAGACTGGATACTGGAAGGACTAAAAAATGCAATTACGTCGTAAAAAACTTCTGCCAGATCAGACAAGTCACTTACAACAGTTTTAAAAAGTACCGCAGGGGTGAAATCGTAACCACTTTTTTCGAGAAATTTCATGGTATCTTCTGTAGCCATATCAGAACATGGGTACAAAAACTTTTCATTGGCATGCTTTTTTAAAACCTCTGCAAGGTCTGCAGCGGTCTGCTTTCCAAAGAATATTTTTCTTTTTCTATATTGAATGTATTTTTGAAGATATAATGCGATGGTTTCAGAAAGACAGAAATATTTTAAATCTACCGGCACGTCATAACGCATTTCTTCACAAATTCTAAAGAAATGATCCGCAGCATTACGGCTGGTAAAAATTACCGCAGTAAAATCTGCAAGGTTAATCTTATCCTTTCTGAAATCTCTTGCTGGTACGCCTTCCACGTGGATAAAAGATCTGAAATCAACCTTTAAATTATGTTTTTTCGCCAAATCGTAATAAGGAGATTTTTCTGTCTCAGGTTTTGGTAAAGTAACCAACATACTTTTTACCTTGCGAATTCTAGAGTCGTTCTTTTCTTGCATTTTCCTTTTTCCTACTACAATCCTATCGTTTTAATTAGTATCAAAATAGGACATATTTCGAGGGCGCAAAAGTACAAAATTAAATGCATTTTAGAAAACTTATTATTAGAAAGTATAGTGATCCCTGCCCTAAGCAGCTGGAAAGCAAATATTACGCCTAATAGCAAGTAAGCCAATGCAATATATATTACGCCATATTTTAACGGTGATAATGCAAACGCTACCACCAGCGGAATAAAAAGTAATGACGCATTAAAGTAACTTAAATATAAAATGGAGATATATTCGCCTACTGGCTTTTGAACATTAAACAGGTAGCCGATAAATCTTAAGATAACGAGTTTCAATGCATAAAATACGATAATTGTGATTGAAATTGTAAAGAAAAACTTAAACCCATGCTTAGCCTGGTACATATCATAATATTGTGCCACCAGGAAGAAGAACATTCCTAAAATAAACCCAAATTGAATAAATAACAGCAGAAAGGGCCAGGAACTAAACAGATTATCTTCTTTATTGATATTATTTAAAACCCGGTTACTGAAAAAAGATTCTACAATTGCAGACAGCTGTTTCGAAAAAGCATTTTTCAGAACGGCGAAGATGACCAGCATGGCAAAAATGAAACCCAGTAAACCAACATTTCCTTTCGGGATTTGCTTACCCAACTGGTAAGGATTAACTTTTTTCCTGAATTGTGAATATTGTTTTTGCCAGCCAAATAAATCCAGACGAGGAAAAAGAAACTCCTTCTCTACGCTGTCCATCAGCGCATTTTTATTAATCATGCTATCTGGCAATACCCAGGTGTGGCTAATGATAGAATCTGTAACTTTTTTTTGCCTTGCTAACGATGCCGAATCTAGCCGGTAGCGCCTAAATTTATATGGATTTACTACTTTTACACTATCAATAACAGCAGGAGTTTCTTGTGCCGAAGCAAAATTTGCTAGCCATATAATGGTGAAAAAAGTAAAAATAAATTTCGGCATGCTATAAATCAAAGCTTATAGTTGCAAAAGTAGCTGAATAATCATTGTTTACCTAAAGAAAATAAAGTTTAAAACTACGCATAAGCAAGCATTTGCCAACCGCGACGTAGTTGTCTGATTTAAAACAGCTATGACCGGATTGAGATTTCCTTAATATAGAAGTCGTCTGTGCCAATCATGAATCGCGGCTTTAACTGAGAAGGCATGTTGAAAAACACTAAACACCTGTGTCTGATTATGTCCAGAGGCGCTCTGACCGTAACCGGTTTTATGACACCAATAAAATTTAACTTCATTATCTTTGTCAGATGTCCGGTATCTATATCCATATTCCATTTTGCAAAAAAGCCTGTCACTATTGTGATTTTCATTTCAGCACCTCGCTGAAGTATGAAAATGAAATGGTTGATGCGATTTGTAAGGAAATTAAAATGAAACAAGACAGGATTTCTGGCCAAATTGGAAGTATTTATTTAGGCGGCGGTACACCTTCTATTTTATCTCAAAAGGCATTAGAAAAGATTTTCGATACCGTTAATCATACCTTTTCTGTTGATTCAAACGCAGAAATTACTATCGAAACCAATCCTGATGATTTGACTGTTTCAAAATTGAAGGAACTGAAACAACTTCCGGTAAACAGGTTTAGTGTAGGAATCCAATCATTTTTTGATGAAGATTTAATCTGGATGAACAGGGCACACCAGGCAGAAGAAGCAGAAAACTGCATTAAAAGAAGTCAGGATGCTGGTTTTGAAAATTTAAGCCTTGATCTGATTTATGGTTATCCCCTATTAAGTGATTCGAAGTGGTTAAGTAATATTCAAAAAACAATTGAACTGGAAGTGCCGCATGTTTCAGCTTATGCACTTACGGTAGAACCTAAGACGGCACTGGCGCATGCGATCAGAAATAAGAAGCAGGCACCGGTGAGTGATAGTCAGAGTGCAGCACAGTTTGTAATCCTGATGGATCACCTTGTGGCTGCTGGCTTTGAGCATTATGAAATCTCAAACCTGGCCAAGCCTGGCTGTTATGCAGTGCATAACACCAATTATTGGCGTGGTGTAGATTATGTAGGAATCGGCCCGTCTGCACATGGCTTCGACGGACAAAACAGGTATATGAATCCTGCAAATAATGCACAATACATGGAAGTATTGGCTCAAAATAAACTTCCGGAGATTGTAGAAGAATTATCATTGAACGATAGGTTTAATGAATATATAATGACATCATTAAGAACAATGTGGGGAACTGATTTAAAGAAAATAAAATCTGATTTTGGATCAGATTTTTTAGAAGAAACCAATCATAATTTGAAGGCATTTGAAGATAAAGACTGGTTGATTATTCAAAATGATCAAATTAAACTGAGCGAAAGCGGTAAACTGTTTGCCGATCACATCGCTTCAGAATTGTTTATAGTCGGAAATGAGTGAAGGATTGAAAATGATTGAATTAGAGAATGACTGAATTAAAGAATGATTGAATTTACGAATTAAAACAACATTCACTCATTCAAAACTCAATCATTCAAAAATTAATTAAAGATATATGTCGAAAATTGTATGGATTACAGGCGCATCATCTGGCATTGGTGAGGCCCTGGTTTACGAACATTTTAAAGCCGGAGATAAACTGATCATTTCAGCCCGGAACAGAGATGAACTCTTCAGGGTAAAAAGCAACTGCGAAAATTCTTTCCATGTGCATGTGTTGCCATTGGATTTAAATGAGGTTGATACGCTTGAAGATAAAGCCGCAACTGCGATCCGTATTTTTGGCAAAGTTGATCTGCTTATTAATAGTGGTGGTGTAAGCCAACGGGAACTTGCATTAGTTACGGAGTTGCATACCGAGCAACAAATTATGAATACCAATTTCTGGGGTACCGTAATATTAAGTAAAGCAGTATTACCACTAATGATTGCTAATGGCGACGGACAGATTGTAATCATCAGCAGTTTAGTAGGTAAATTTGGCACCAAGCTCCGTTCTGCATATGCGGCATCTAAACATGCATTACATGGATATTTTGATTCGCTCCGCTCTGAGGTATATGATAAAAACATTACCATCACTATTATTTGTCCGGGGTTTATTAAAACTAACGTAACTTATAATGCACTAACAGGTAATGGAAACAAACTTAATGTGATGGGCGATGCACATGAAAAAGCCATGACAGCCACCGAATGCGCCAAACAAATTACCAAAGCCGTAAACAGCAAAAAAGAAGAAGTTTACATTGGCGGAAAAGAAACCAAAGCCATTTTTCTGAAACGATTTTTCCCTGATTACTTTTCAAAAAAAATTAAGACAGCGAAAGTAATATAGTCTGGTGTTCTGCTTTATGATTTAATAATTTCAACAGTTTGAATGAACCCTATGCCTTTTAAAAAAAGCATAGGGTTTCTGCTTTTATAGGAGAAAATTTGGCTTTACATAATGATCAAAACACCGTGATGGCTGACAAGATCGCCTCACCAGAAAACAAAAAATCATTTTAAATATCTAATTATCAATATATTAAATCTATTTCACAATTTCTAAAAAACCAAGCATTGGTAAGGCATCGTAAATGAAAGCAAATAACGAACACCTAAAAATTAGAAAAATGAAAAAGTTAATCTTATCGGCATTTGCCGTATTCACAATGGCTGTTACTACCCAGGTTTATGCTCAAAAAAACCCAATGGTTGGTGGTGCTGAAATGTATTCAACAAAAGATATTGTTGATAATGCAGTAAACTCTAAAGATCACACTACACTGGTTGCCGCGGTTAAAGCAGCTGGATTAGTGGAAATATTGAAAGGTGCTGGTCCGTTTACAGTTTTTGCACCAACAAATGCAGCGTTTGATAAACTTCCGGCAGGAACGGTTGATAATTTAGTGAAACCTGAAAACAAAGCTACATTAACAAAAATCTTAACTTACCACGTTGTTGCAGGTAAATTAGATAGCAAAGCAATCGCTAAAGCAATAAAAGCTGGTGGTGGTAAATTAGAATTAACAACAGTAGAAGGCGGCAAACTTTGGGCTTCTATGGAAGGAAAGAAACTAATCTTGAAAGACGAAAAAGGTGGAACAAGCACAGTTACTATTGCTAATGTTAACCAGAAAAATGGCATTATCCATGTTATTGATAGCGTTTTAATGCCTAATTAAACATAGTTTCCAATTGAATTACAAAATGCATTTGCTTAGGCAAATGCATTTTTATTAATTTGTTTTCTGGCGGCAATCCAATAACATTTTTGTCCGTATTTGAGCTTGAAATACGGAAATCATCCATATGAAGAAGATATATCATGTCCCCAACTGATTTAACTAACGTCCTTGCTTACCAGTGAGGGCGTTTAGTTTTTACTTCTCAATCGTAATTGTGTTGGTTTGTCACCTGTTTTTCAGGTTTTTGATTTTTGCATCTTACTCAAGATTTACTGCTTAGTTTTGGCAAATCAACATCACAGTAGATAACGCTATAATATACATGCACCCCAATATTTTAAAAATCCAGGAAAATATTGCCCCGCTAAGGCAACAGATTATCAATCATAAAGTATACTCGGCAATTAGTGAGCTGGAAGATTTGCAGGTCTTTATGGAGCATCATATCTATGCGGTATGGGATTTTATGTCACTCCTGAAATCGCTGCAGATTAATTTAACCTGTACTACCCTACCGTGGTTTCCTGTGGGTGATGCGGTTACGCGCCAGCTGGTCAATGAAATTGTTGCGGGAGAAGAAAGTGATGTTGATGCGAATGGAAATATTAAAAGTCACTTCGAATTATATCTTGATGCGATGACGCAATGCGGCGCTAACGTAGAACCGGTTAATAATTTCTTAACCTCCTTAAAGAAGGGCAGAGATTTTGATATGGCCTTTGAGTTGGCCGAAGTTCCTCAGGCGGCCAGAGACTTTGTTAATGCGACTTTTGAAACGATTAATAGCGAAAAACCCCATCTTCAGGCAGCCAGCTTTACGTTTGGTCGTGAAGATTTGATTCCAAATATGTTTTTCAGTATGGTTAACGATTTAAATAGCGCAAACCCTGAACAGGTTTCAATTTTCAAATATTACCTTGAACGGCATATTGAAGTAGATGGCGATCATCATAGTCACCTGGCCTTGTCTATGACAGAAAAGCTTTGTGAAAATGAGGCTTCTTTCTGGCTTGAAGCTGAAGACACAGCGAAAAAAGCACTGCAGAAACGGATCGATTTATGGGATGCGGCCTATGCTGAGATTGTTAGAAACAAGATCTTGGCTTAAAACAATAAATTGTTAAGTGCCTGTTAAGCGTAGATTACGTGAATTTAGTCACATTTAATGCACAATATACTTTTTGTAAAATAAAATTTACATTTTTGTTGCTCGGCACAAATAACCGATTTTAAACCCATGAGTTTCATTCTAAAACCTGTTGATATCGTTGAGAGCATTACTCCAGAGGATTTCAAAAAAAATTATTTGAAAACGAAACGTCCGCTTGTCATTAAGGGCCTTACCAAAGATTGGCCGGCAAGAGAAAAATGGACTACAGCATATTTGAAAGAGATTGGCGGCGAGCTGGAAGTTCCATTATATGATAACTCCAAAGCTGATCCGTCTAAACCAATTAATGCGGCAACCGCTCACATGAAATTTGGCGATTATCTCGATTTAATTAAGCGTGAGCCAACAGAATTAAGGATCTTCTTCTTTAATTTATTTAAGAAAGTTCCAAGTTTAATTAACGATATAAAAATCCCGAAAGATTTAATGGGCGGCTTTATTGAAAGTATGCCCGCAATGTTTTTTGGAGGATCGAACTCCGTTACTTTTCTACATTACGACATCGATTTACCCCATATATTCCACACCCATTTTGGTGGCAGAAAGCATATTGTACTGTTTGATAATAAATGGAAAGACCGTTTGTATTGCCTGCCCAATGCAACTTATGCCTTAGAAGACTATCAGGTAGACAATCCTGATTTTGAAAAATTCCCTGCCTTAAAAGGTGTTGAAGGTTATGAAGTTTTCTTAGAGCATGGCGATACCTTATTTATGCCAACCGGAATGTGGCACTGGATGAAATATCTCGATGGTTCGTTCTCATTAAGCTTACGGGCCTGGGATCAATCCATTACCAGAAAAGTAGCCAGCGTTTGGAGCTTATTTACCCATGGTGCTGTTGACAGTTTAATTAAAATGACTTTCAAAGAAAAATATGCACACTGGAGAGAGAAAAAAGCTGTAAAAATTGCTGAACGTGCTTTAGCTAAAGGTAAACCTTAATATTTTGTAAATTCATATTAAAGCGGGGCTTCTTCACGGAGGTCCCGCTTTTTTTTATAGATAACTTTTCAAAGCCTATAATCAGTCATTTGCATCAGGTAGATATTGATCATTTGAATACTATTACTACCTTTAAAATGATCACACCAATAACGAGATAATGGAAACAATATTAACTGAAAAAGAAAAAATGCTTGCGGGCAAAGCTTACCAGGCTGGAGACGCTATCTTATCGAAAGAAAGATTAAAAGCCCGCGAAATCACTTTTGAGTTTAATAACCTGGCGCCAAAGTTTATTAAACAACGTAAGGAACTACTCAAAAGACTTTTCGGTAAAACAGAGAAAATGTTTTACGTTGAACCGCCATTCCGTTGCGATTATGGTTACAATATAGAAATTGGCGATAACTTCTACGCAAACTTCAATTTAGTCATTTTAGATTGCGCCAAGGTATCCATCGGAAACAGTGTATTCATTGCTCCAAATGTCTCTATCTATACGGCAGGCCATCCTATTCATTCGCATTTGCGCGATCAGGAATTTGAATGGGCCCAAGAGATTACCATCGGAGATAGTGTATGGATTGGCGGTAACGTGGTGATAAATCCTGGTGTTAAAATCGGGTCAAACGTGGTAATTGGATCAGGAAGCATTGTAACCAGGGATATCCCCGATAACGTTTTTGCGGCCGGAAACCCTTGCAGGGTAATCCGCCACCTTACAGATGAAGACAAGGATTATTATTATAAGGATTTTAAGTTGGTTGTGTAAGCGTTGCCCTTTCCATTGAAGTCATGAAAAGCCATTTAAATTTGCAACGCTAATTGTGCATGGGTTTTAACTACTATGATCGACAAAAATTTTCCATTCACCTTTTAGTTTTTTAAACAACAAGGTGAAATACCCTTGTGGCTCATCTTTTTCTCTCTTCAAATGCCAGCTTCCTAAAACAAATGCTACGTCATTGTTTAAAAAATCTACTTTTTTAATTCCGAAGGTGAGTTGTCCCATTCCGGCGGCTCCCTGGTAGGTCTTCTTATAATTATCCAGTGTTTTTTGCCAGCCATAAGTCGGACCACTACTCCCGACAAAGAGGAGGCTATCGCTTTTTATATAACCCTGCATAAAAGTTTCTAAATCGCCCTTATTCCAGGCCAGCCGCTGGGTTTCCAGCACTTTTAGAATAGATTGTTTATCTGCAGGTGTTTGCGCTATAGCACAAATGCTGAAGCAGCAGAAAAGAAAGACGAATAGGGATTTAATCATGTGATTAGGGTTTATTAACAGGTTTAGCAGTTGAAAACGCTACTAAAATAATAAAAGCATTTGAAAATTATCAAGACTATATGGTATAATAAAATATTGATCTGAAATAATATTTCAAATTGGTCAGCCAATTGGCAATCGGTTATTTCGCAAATTTGCTACATTGCTAAATCAAAAAATCAACTATGAAAAAATCAGTTATTGCCATTGGCGAAATATTGTGGGATGTTTTTCCAGATGGGAAAAAAGCAGGGGGATCATCAATGAATGTAGCTTTAAACCTTCATAAGCAAAATATTAAGAGCCAGTTTATTAGTGCCGTAGGCAATGATGAAAATGGTAAAGAACTGTTACTCTTCCTTTCTTCTAAAGGCTATCCTATCGATTTAATTCAAACCCATACCACCTTACCCACCAGTACTGTTGAGGTAAAACTTGATGGGCAACACCAGGCAACATATACCATTGTAGAACCGGTTGCCTGGGATGCAATAGCACAAAATGACAAGATAATTGAAGCCGTTAAACAAGCTGATGCTTTTGTTTATTGCAGTTTAACTTGCAGAAATGAAGAAAGTAAAAACACCATTCTTACTTTATTGAAACACGCAAAACTTAAAATATTCGACATTAATCTTCGTCCGCCGTTTTATACTATAGAAACCTTAAAAACGCTATTAACAGAAGCAGATATCCTGAAGGTTAATGAACACGAATTGGTTTATTTAAAAGAGGAGTTAGGATTAACAGGCAACACAGATGAACAGTTATTAAAGCAAATCAGCCATAATTTTAAGATCGAAATCATTTGTTTAACCGTGGGAGAGAAAGGTGCTTATGTATTACAAAACGGCTACTTATATCACCATAAAGGCTACCAAGTAGAAGTTGCAGATACCGTTGGTGCCGGCGACTCTTTCCTGGCTACTTTTATTTCCAGTTATTTAAACGGCTACCCCATCGATACTGTTCTCGATAGGGCTTGCAAGGTTGGTGCTTTCGTAGCTTCACAACATGGTGCAAATCCTGATTATGGAGATGAAGTTTTTGGTTAATATATTTATTTACATTTGGCACTTTACAATTGACAGTTTGCACTGCTAGGCAAATTAACCCACTTTACCAATGAAACATTGAAACCAATAAGCTATTGAACCAACTTATTTAAACACCACTTCAGTTGCCCCATAGCCAAATTTTTCTTTCCTGGCATCCATATACGTTTTGATATTCGGGTTTTTACTGATCAGCTTATGAATTTTATCTCTTAGTGTTCCGTTTCCGGAACCGTGGATAAAGATCATTTTATCGAAATGATGAACAATAGCCGCATCGAGTGCATTTTGAAAAGAGTTTAGCTGAATCTGTAAAATCTCATCAGCCTCGAGGAAATGATGATCATCCCTTAGTTTTTCAATGTGCAGATCGATTTCCTTTGCAGGCGCATCTACTGTTTTCTTTTCTGCCGGTGATTTAAAGAAACTTTCTTTTAATTTTTGAGCATCGATGGTAATTGGCACTAGATCATCCAAACGGATTAACCAGCCTTTTTTTGCTTGTGGCAATTCTTTCAGCTCTGAAGCGAAATCCTTTGCCCTGAACTTTTTGCTGATCACCAGCGGGTCTACAGGTTTTACCTCGGTTTTACCGGCAATTAAAATTTGAAAAGTGAATTCAGGCCAAAGGTCTAAATCAGCCAAAGAAGCCGAATAAACCAAACCCGACTGGTAACTTTCTATCACACCATGAAAAACACCCGCGTACTTCTCCTTTTTCCCGGTGGTTAAACTTACTAAAAGTACACTTGGCGATTGATTTAATAAGTGAAAGTGAACAACATTACCGGCCTTATTATCCGTAGCTACGGCAATATAAATTCCGTTTTCAATTTTACTAATGGCAGGTACATTCACATGAACCGGCTTTGGCGCATCTTGCTCTTCAGCAGCAACACCATGGCCATGCACAGAGGTTAAATTACTAATGGCAACCGGTATTTCGAAACCATCTTCATCGGTTACACCCAATGTTTGCGCATCGATAATTTTCGTTACATAACCCTCACGTTTTTCATCAACAAAACGAACAAAATCTCCTAGTTTGAATTTCATAATTACCCCTGCCCCCCTAAAGGGACTTTTGACTTTCTATAGTTTAAAACAACTTATTATCTTTTTTCAGCCATGCATTTAATGCCGCGTATCATTACCGTGATAAATACTCAGGTAACTTTCATATCTTGATATGGCAATTTCATCATTATTCACCGCTTCAATCACGGCACAACCAGGCTCGTTCACATGTCTGCAATTGTTGAAACGGCATTGATGAGAGGTCTTAAAAATTTCCCTGAAGAAATGCCCCAGCTCCTCTTTTTCAATATCAATGACCCCAAGTTCTCTGATACCCGGTGTATCTACAATGAAACCACCCTGCGGCAATTCGAACATTTCGGCAAACGTTGTTGTATGCTGCCCCTTATCACTCCAATCAGATACTTCACCTGTACGCAAATCCCGGTCTGGCAGCAACGCATTAATTAAACTGGATTTTCCGACCCCTGAGTGACCAGAAATTAAGGTAATTTTAGCTGTAATAAGCGCTTGAATAACCGGAATATTGATTCCTTTTAATGCAGAAACTTCATAAGTAGCATAGCCGATATTTTCGTAAATATCTTTAAACTCCTGTAAAATTTCCAATCCCTCTTTACTAAACAAATCAAGCTTGTTAAACACAAGCACAGCAGGCACGTCATACGCTTCAGCAGTCACCAAAAAACGGTCTATAAACCCTAAAGATGTTTTTGGCGAAGCAAGGGTAACCACCAAAATCGCCATATCCAGGTTCGCTGCCAAAATTTGCGCCTGCTTACTCAGGTTAATAGACTTACGGATAATGTAGTTTTTCCGCTGTAGCAATTCGTTGATGATTCCCTGATTGCTGCCAGGCTCAAGATCAAACTTTACCCGGTCGCCCACAGCGATTGGGTTAGTCGTTTTAATCCCTTTCATCCTAAATTTGCCCACAATCCGGCAGTCGTAGCGCTCGCCACCATCGGCCAACACGCTATACCAGCTTCCCGTAGATTTTATAACTAAACCTTGCATATATTCCCACAAAGGTAAGAATATGATTTCACTGATTTAAGATGATTGCCGTGATTGTTTTGCAATTAGCTATTGAATAATTTGGAAAGCTAAACCTGTATTTCATCTGATTGTTAGTCCTGCTGTTCACTTTACTCCTCCCGATAAAAAATCGGGCGTCGTGTTCGTTACCATTAGGTTTAGAAACAAAAGATTGTGCAGGAAACGAAATCCTGCCCCTGCCACTCCTAAAGTTGACTCACCTCGTATTATATTTTGTGGAAAACAGAAATTCAAAATTTGTATTACAAACAATATCTTCGCTAAAATCTATTCCATGGAAAACTTTAAAATTATCGGCATCTCAATAGCAACCAGCAATCAAAATAACCAGGCAGCTACAGATTTAGGCCAGTTATGGGGAAGGTTCTACAACGAGCAAATTTCTGATCAGATTGCAAATAAAGAAAGTGAAGAGGTTTATGCCGTCTATACAGATTATGAAAGTGATTTTACCGGAAAATACACCACCATTATCGGACATCGGGTTACTTCATTAGCCGTTATTCCCGACGGACTCGTCGGTAAAGAAATTATCAATGAAAAGTTGTTGAGGTATATTGCCAAAGGCGAAATGCCCAACGCAGTATTAGCAACCTGGCAAGAGATCTGGGCGAACAACATAGCACTATACCGTACCTACAACGCAGATTTTGAAGTTTATGGAGAGAAATCTCAACGCGGAGCAGATTCAGAAGTGGAGATTTATATTGGAGTGAGGTAAATTTTCAACGAGTGGAAAAAAGACTTGCTTACGAAATCTGAAAACCCATGGCAAATGCGCATGATAAAATTTTATGTGTATATTTGATATTATGAAAGCACGGGTTAATTTAACAATTGAGGAAGATATACTTCAAAAAGCAAAGAAATATGCCTCAGAAATGGGAAGCAGTGTTTCGGAATTGGTTGAAAGCTATTTCCGAAAAATAACTGAACCTAAAGAGCGTGAGGTTAAGCTTTTTAAAATGGTTGAAAAATTAGAGAAACCAAATCTCCCTGAAGATTTTGATTATAAAAAAGAATATTACGAAGCCAGAAAAGATAAATATGGTTTTTAATATATTTCTGGACATTAATATCCTGTTAGATTTCTTTTTAAAAAGAGATCATTTCGCTTCCGCAGAGAACGTTTTAATATTGGCTAAAGATAGAGAAGTAGAGGCATTTGTAAGTATATCAATATTACAAACCACTTCTTTTTATTTAGAAAAAAGTTATGGAAGTAAAATTGCGAAAGACCTCCTTTTAGAATTATTATTAGTTGTAAATGTTATTGAAGCTGATGAAGATATTGTTTTACAGGCACTACATTCTTCTATAAATGATATTGAAGATGCAATTCACTTTTACACCGCTACAAAATATAATCTTAGCTATGTTATTTCCAGTGACCTTGCATTTCAAAAACTGACCAATAAAAATCTACAAATAGTTAGTGCCAAACAATTCTTAGAATTATTTGATTAGCACTTATTTTAATATTTTACAAGAAGAAATTTCTAAGCGTAACAATTTTGATTTGTTTAGTTTTTTGTTTTCAGCAATTAGATATTTTAATTTTTAGTGCTAATGAAGCCATAATTAATCAAAACCATAATCTTTTACATCAAAACAATCAAAATAGCACCTCAACCCTATTTCAATAAACACGACAGACACGGAAATGCTTTTTGTTGCACAGAACGAAATAGATTACCGCTCATTCTATTCTTTAATGACGATTATAGCAGGCAATATAGACATAAAAGATTGTAGCAGATGGCAGGATTGCTGTTACGGAAGAAACCTCTAAAAAGCCTTATCTAATTATTTTATACTGGATATTTAAAGCACGCAATGTCATCCTGAGCTTGTCGAAGGAAATTTCGAAACATGAGGCCTTCAATGCACTTAGACTGACAAAGACTAATTTAAAACCTAATCTGGTTTCCAGTTCAAAAAATGCTTTAACTTCATCCACTTAAACGTTTTATTAAAATAATTATAAATAAAATTTAAAATTGTTTGCAATTAAGAAAAATAATATGCTACTTTACGGTGTACAAAATACACCAGAAGAAATGATTATTAACTCTTCAATTATTACAACGATTATTATTACCACCGGGATAAACCAGCGGGGCTAATTTGTTGTAAATTGAATTAACATACAAAAACAGAAAGCGTCCCGACCCAAGTCGGGACGCTTTTTTTTTACCCAAACCATTGAAAAACTGTACCAACCAAAATAACTAACAAGCAACAGTGCAGTTTTCGTTAAAACCAGAACTAATGAAAGTACTCAAATTCGGCGGCACATCCGTAGGTTCGGCCGAGAACATTAAAACACTACTGAGCATAGTAGCCAAAGAAAAATTACAGAGCAATCCGGTTGTTGTATTATCGGCAATGAGTGGCGTAACCAACCTCCTCACAGATATGGCCGAAAGGGCCGAGCGTGGAGAAGATTACGACGCATCTTTAAAAGAAATTGAAGCGAAACACTTCGCGGTAATCCGCTCGCTGCTCCCCGCAGCGGCTCAAAATCCGGTGTTCACAAGATTGAAGATTTTCTTTAATGAGTTAGAAGATCTATTACAGGCAGTAACTAATCTCCGCGAATTAAGTGCACAAACCAAAGATCAGATTTTAAGCTATGGCGAACGTTGCGCTTCTTTTATGATTGCTCATATTGCTTCGCAACAATTTTCAGAAGCATTATACGTAAACGGCGCTGAGCTAATTAAAACTGATAGTAATTTCGGACAAGCGAAAGTAGATACCGATTTAACAGAGATTTTAATTAATAATTTTTACCAGGCCAATAAAGATAAAGTACTTTTTGTTACCGGTTTTATCGCCAGCAACGCAGCAGGCAGAGTAACTACACTGGGTCGTGGTGGTTCTGATTATACAGCGGCAGTTTGGGGTTCAGCGCTAAATACAGAAGAAATAGAAATCTGGACGGATGTAAACGGAATGATGACTGCCGATCCACGGATTGTGAAAAAAGCCTTCTCTTTACCTGAATTGAGTTATACCGAAGCAATGGAATTGAGTTATTTCGGCGCAAAAGTGATCTATCCGCCAACGATGATCCCCGCTTTCATGAAGAAGATTCCGATTGTAATTAAAAATACTTTTCAACCCGATTTTAGTGGCACTTACATTAAAAGTGATGTAAAAACATCCAGCCTACCCATTAAAGGCATTTCATCTATTGATCATATCAGCATCATCAACCTTACCGGAAGCGGCATGGTTGGAAAGGCTGGCTTTAGTGGCAGGTTGTTCTCTTTACTATCACGGGAGCAAATCAACGTGGTGCTGATTACCCAATCTTCATCAGAACACAGCATCACTTTCGCAGTGAAACCAACAGATGCTGGTCAGGCGATTGCCTTAATCAAAAAGGAGTTTGAGCTTGAACTTGATGCAAATAAACTGGCTTTACCAGAAGTTGAAAACAACCTGGCCGTATTGGCGATTGTTGGTGAAAACATGAAACGTACGCCGGGCATGAGCGGCCGTTTGTTTGGTGCGCTGGGTCGAAACGGAATTAATGTAAGGGCAATCGCTCAGGGTTCTTCAGAATATAACATCTCCGTAATCATCAGTAAAGATGATTTATCAAAAGCAGTAAACGCTGTTCACGATGCTTTCTTTACTGACTTAAAGAGAACGCTGAATATCTTCTGTCTTGGAACCGGAAACATCGGCAAAACATTATTTAATCAGTTAAAGGAACAGATGCCTTTCCTTGCTGAAAATAATGATTTGCAGGTAAAGGTGACTGGAATTTGCAACACGCGCAAAATGGTTTTTAATGCTGATGGCTTATCACTGGAAAATTGGGAAAATGATCTAAATGAAAATGGAGAGCAGGCAGATCTGTCGGGCTTTGTAGCTAAAATGAAGGCCATGAATTTACCCAACTGCGTTTTTGTAGACAATACGGCAGCGGAAGCGCCTATCGAATTTTATCAGGGTGTTTTTGAAAGCAGCATCTCTGTAGTTACCTGCAACAAAAAAGGTAACTCTGCAGATTATGCACAATACAAATCATTTAAAGATACTGCACGTAAGTTTGGCGTAGACTTTTATTACGAAACAAATGTTGGTGCGGGTTTACCTATCATCCGTACGCTGAAAGAATTGATGATGAGTGGCGATAAAGTTGCCTGCATCGAGGCAATCCTATCGGGAACAATCTCATACATTTTTAATAATTTTAAAGGTGAAGCTGGATTTTACGAAACAGTAAAAGAGGCACAGGAATTGGGTTATACGGAACCAGATCCACGGGATGATTTGAATGGAAAAGACTTTATGCGTAAAATGTTGATTCTGGCACGTGATGCAGGCTATCCTTTAGAAGCTGCTGATGTGAAGATTGACAACATCTTACCCGAAGCTTGTTTAAATGCAACATCTGTAGAAGATTTTTATAATGAATTACAAGCCAATTCGGCCTATTTTGAGGATTTAAAAAACCGAGCAGCTCATGATGGCAAGGTGTTGCGTTATATCGGGAAGCTGGAAGATGGCAATGTAGAAATCAGCCTTCAAATGGTCGACGATAGCCACCCTTTTTATATGCTTTCGGGAAGCGATAATATCATCTCGTTTACCACAGATCGATACAAATCCCGTCCATTGGTGGTAAAAGGCCCTGGCGCAGGCGCAGAAGTTACCGCTGCTGGTGTTTTCGCCGATATTATTAATGTTGGAACGTTAACCCATTAGTCCATTAAAGGAGGATTATACAACGTATTGCTCTGGGTTTCCAACCCTGAGCAATAATCATATCCCCAGGTTGAAACCCGGAGCGATATAAATCCAAGCCCAGGGCTTCAACCCTGGGCAATAATAGCAAACATAAACAATACCCCAGATTGGAACCCGGGGCGATATAAAAATATAACAAAATGTCAAACAACAATTTAAACCTTGCCGATGATTTAGCCATTGACCCCGAGAAGGCAAAGTCTCAGTCAGAAAAGCTAGGGGCAATCCGTGTATTCGCGCCAGCAACCGTTGCGAATGTGGTTTGCGGTTTCGATGTATTGGGTTTCGCTGTAAACGAACCAGGAGATGAAGTTGAAATGCGCCTGACCGATACACCAGGCGTAGTGATCAAAAGAATCACAGGTGATGACGGTCGTTTGCCATTAGATGCAGCGAAAAATACGGTCAGCGCCAGTGTTCAACATTATTTGCAACATGTTAATAGATTAGATGTTGGCGTAGAAATTGAACTGCATAAAAAAATGCCCATTGGTAGTGGATTAGGATCCAGTTCCGCAAGCACGGTTGCTGGCCTGTTTGCCATTAATAAACTAATGGGCGATTTACTCAGCCCAAAAGAATTGGTTCCTTTCGCCATGAAAGGGGAAGAACTTGCCTGTGGTTATGGACATGCAGATAATGTAGCACCAGCAATTTTAGGAGGATTCGTTTTGGTTAGAAGTTATGAACCACTTGATGTAATTTCTCTGCCAACCCCTGCAGGAATGTATGCCGCAATTGTTTATCCGGAAGTCGATGTTCCAACGAAAGATGCCAGGCAGATGATCCGCAGCAAAGTTTTGCTTAAAGATGCCGTTACCCAATGGGGAAATGTGGCAGGCTTAGTTAGTGGATTATTTATGAATGATTTCGATTTAATCGGAAGAAGCATGAAGGATGTTCTGGTAGAGCCCACGCGTTCAATTCTAATTCCAGGCTTTGAAGAAATGAGAGCCATTGCAATGGAAAACGGTGCGATAGGCTTCGGCATTTCAGGTTCTGGTCCATCTGTATTTGCATTGACTAAAGATGAAGGAACAGCAAAAAAGATCACCAAAGCCCAGCAACAACATCTGCATAAAATTAATATTAACAGTAAAGCCTACGTTTCTTCGGTTAATGCAGAAGGACCAAGAGTAATTTAAAAAAGGTATATGGTTTAAGGCAAAAGGTGTAAGATTAAAGCGCCTAAACCCTAAACCTTATACCCTAAAACCTTAATCCATCAAATGAAACTATATTCAACCAATAATAAAAACTTACGTGTTTCTTTTAAAGAAGCCGTTTTTAACAGCATGCCGCTGGATAAAGGCTTATATATGCCTGTCGAGATTCCAGAACTGGATGCTGATTTTATTCAGAATATTGAGCAATACGCTTTACCAGAGATCGCTTACAAAGTAGCTTCCACGCTCCTTAAAGATGAAATTCCTGCTGCTGATTTGAAAGCACTAATTGATGATGCCATCAATTTTGATGCTCCTGCAGTAAAGCTTGATGACAAAACATTCGTACTGGAACTTTTCCACGGACCGTCATTAGCTTTCAAAGATTTCGGTGCCCGTTTTATGAGCCGCGTGATGGCTTATTTTCTAAAAGACGGCGAACAATTATTAGATGTACTGGTAGCTACTTCCGGTGATACTGGTGGTGCAGTAGCATTGGGCTTTTTGGGTGTACCTAATACGAGGGTAACGATTCTTTATCCTGAAGGAAAAGTAAGTCCGATCCAGGAACTACAGCTAACCACAAACGGATGCAACATCAGGGCCATTGAAGTAAAAGGGACTTTTGATGATTGCCAGGCTTTGGTGAAACAAGCTTTTGCTGATGAGGAATTAAATGCAAAATTCCGTCTGACATCCGCAAATTCGATTAACATTTCGAGGTTAATTCCGCAAACTTTCTATTATTTCAACACGTATGCCCAGCTAAAAAAACAAGGTTTAAATGAGGTGATTTTTTCGGTTCCAAGTGGAAATTTCGGCAATATTGGTGCAGGTTTACTGGCCTACAAACTGGGCTTACCAGTAAAGCAATTTATTGCCGCAACCAATATTAATGATACTGTTCCGCGTTTTCTGGAAAGCGGTATCTATCAAACACGGCCGTCTTCGCAAACTTATTCTAATGCCATGGATGTTGGCGCGCCAAGCAACTGGATTCGCATCATGGATTTATTTGATCAGGATGTTGAGAAACTAAAGGAAGTAGTTACTTCTTATCGCTTTAACGATGAAGAAACACTTGAAGGTATTAAAGATCTGGATGAGAAATTGAATTATGTTGCTTGTCCACATACTGCAATTGCCTATCTGGCTGTAGAAAAATATAGAGAAGAAAACCCGACCGATGAAAGCACAGCTGTATTCCTATCAACAGCACATGCCTGTAAATTCCCGGATATTTTCCCTGCAGACATTGCCGCAAAAATTGATATCCCTGCACAGGTTACTGCATTGGAAAGCCTGCCGAAACATGCCGATAAACTTGAGGCAAATTTCGATGAATTTAAAAGTTACTTATTAAGTAAGGTGGATTAAAAATCCAAAGATAATACAGTCCGGAAAAAATTTCCGGACTAACAGCCAGGAAGTTACTCGCTAGTCGGGATTTTGTAATCCCGACTTATCTAACTGAGGATTTTTAATCCTCTAATAAAAATTCAATATCCTAGAGCACTGCTGAGTAAATTCAATTAATTGATAATTGTTAAAGCCGGCACAAGTGGTATGCAATAGTAAATACGATACAATCGTCAAGATATTTTGCACTCGTTAAAAAGAGCGCAAACGGTTTACTGCACTGAAAAGCTTGCCGAAACATGCAGATAAACCTCAGGCAAATTTCGATGAATTTAAAAGTTATCTATTAAGTAAAGTGGATTAAAAATCCAAAGATAATACAGTCCGGAAAAAATTTCCGGACTAACAGCTCACTGGTCGGGATTTGTAATCCTCTAATAAAAATTCATTATCCTGAAGTGCTATTTAGTAAATTCATTAATTGATAATTGTTAAAGCCGGCACAAGTGGTATGCAATAGTAAATACGATACAATCGTCAAGATATTTTGCACTCGTTAAAAAGAGCGCAAACGGTTTACTGCACTGAAAAGCTTGCCGAAACATGCAGATAAACCTCA